>CP016211.1:0-765000 GCA_001931535.1 Minicystis rosea | reverse complement strand
CGGCGCTCCTCGGACGTGGGAACGCCGACACCTAAGGTGTCGAACCGAGGGACTCTTTGACGCAATCGATTGACATGGATGAGCGCGCGTGATTCCCGTGCCATCATCGCGACGCGTCCGCGCCCATGTCATTCGGGGGGCGCAGGAGCAATCCGGCCACGTGGAAGGATGAAGAGGACCGATGAACGCTACGCTTGCTCCCTCGCACGATCCCCGCTCCGCTGCTCGCCGCGTGCTCTTGTGTGGTCACGCCCCCAAAGACCCGTCGTCGTTGCAGCGCGACCTGGCCGAGGTCGGGCTGCGCGCCGAGATCCAGGCCGCCGATTCCGCGGATGCGCTCGCGGCGCTGCTCGATGCGCGCGCGGGTGACGTCGTCCTCGCCTATCTCGGCGACGCGGCGGCGGTCCGCGCGCTCGCCGATCGCGCGCGCGCCCACGATCCCTTCGCCCGCATCGTCGTCGCCTTCACCGGCGGCGCGCCGCCCGTGGCCGCATTGATGCGTGCCGGTGCGCGCGACGCGGTGCCCGCCGCCGACGAGGCGCACCTCGCCGCGGTGATCGAGCGGGAGGCCGCTGGCGCCGAGCGGGCCCGCGCGGCGGAGACGCTCGCGACGCGCGTCAGGCGGCTCGAGGACATCATCGATCACGTGCCGGTGATGCTGTTCTCCAAGGAGGCCAGCACGCTCCAGATCGAGCTGTGGAACAAGACCGCGCAGGAGCTCACCGGGGTGCCGGAGGCGGCCGTGATGGGCAAGACCGATCGCGATCTCTTCCCCGAGCAGGCCGACCTCTACAACAAGGTCGATCGCGAGGTGCTCGCCAACAAGGTGCCCGTCGGCGCGGAGGAGCCCATCTCCACGCCGCGTGGCGAGCGCTGGCTCTACACCAGCAAGGTGCCGCTCCTCGACGAGAACGGCGAGCCGGTCTCGCTGCTCGCCATCTCGCTCGACATCACCGATCGGCGCAACACCGAGCTCGCGCTCATCGAGTCACACAAGAAGCTCGCCGAAAGCGAGAGCGGCAAGCAGGAGCTGATCGAGCGGCTCCGCTACTCGATCGACGAGCTGTCGAATCCGATCCTCGAGGTCTGGGACGACGTCTTGGCCATGCCCATCATCGGCGTCGTCGACTCGCGCCGCACGGCCGACATGGTGCAGCGCCTCCTCGGCGAGGTCGCGCGCACGCAGGCGAGCTTCGTGATCATCGATCTCACGGGCGTCGAGATCGTCGACACCAAGACGGCCGATCACTTGATGAAGCTGATGCGCAAGGTCGAGATCGTCGGCGCGCGCTGCGTGCTCACCGGCATCCGCCCCGCCGTGGCCGAGACGCTGGTCGACATCGGCATGGACTTCGGAAAGCTGACCATGCTGCGCAACCTCAAGCACGGCCTGCGCGAAGCGCTCCGCGCGGGGCGGCGCGATCGGAGCGGGAGCGACGTCGATTCCGCCGAGATCGCGGAAGACGCCGGGCGCGAAAAGCGCCGTAGCCGCTGAGCCTGCCTCCTCATCGGTCGAGCGCGCCCGCACGCGCGAGCGCGCTTTCGATGACTCTGCTCCGACAATCCACGTGACGGCGCGATGGCCGAGCCGGCGAGCCGGCGCTCAGTGCAAAGGCTGCGCAGCGCCGCGGCACGCCGTACCATCGAGCCCTACGCTCATGACGACGATGCCGCATGGTTGGTTCTTTTGGGCAGCGCTCTCGGCGTGCTTCGCCGCGCTCACGGCGATCTTCGCCAAGGTGGGTATCCAAGGCGTCGATCCGGATTTCGCGACGCTCGTCCGCACGGTGATCATCGTCGTCGTCTTGGGTGCCTTCGTCGGATACGCGGGCAAGTGGAGCGATCCGCGATCGCTGTCGCCGCGGACGCTGGGCTTTCTGGCGCTCTCCGCCTTGGCCACGGGCGCTTCGTGGGTGTGCTACTTCCGCGCGCTCCAGATCGGTGAAGCGTCCAAGGTGGCGCCCGTGGACAAATTCAGCTTGGTGCTGGTGGCGCTGTTCGCCTTCGTGTTTCTCGGAGAGCGGCCTTCGGGTCGAGAGTGGTTGGGCATCGGGCTCGTGGCCAGCGGGGTGATGGTGTTGGCGCTCAAACGATGATGGTCGGAATCGAGCTTCGAGCCTGGCCGCGGAGGATGGGAGTCACGGGACGCAGATAATGATGTTGATTCTCATGATGGCTCGACGGAAGACATCATGAGAGACGATATCGATGTATCCGAGCGTGGATTCGGAGTGCGTGGGTTTCTGCGATCGGCCAGGGCATCGTCGACATCGGCACGAGAGCCTTCGCTTGCCTCGATGGCCTCGGCCCGAGCCAGCAATGCTCTCGACGCGCCGAGGTCACGCCGATCGCAGTGACAAGGACCGTGAGCCCTTCATGGCTCTTCACGAACCCACGCGAGCGCGTCGCGCATCACGCGCGCGAGGTCCGGCGGGAGCGCGTGGTGGATGGGCCCGAGCCCCATGAAGCGTGCCTTGATCCCTCGCGCCGAGAGCCGATTGGCCGTATGGATCATCGTCGCGCGCGCGTCGTCGTGATCGCCCGCCGCGAGCACGACGCGCCGGATGCCGGCGGCGCGCAGCCGATCGGCATCGAGCTTCACCGCGGCGCCCAGGAGCACCATGCCTCGGAAGCGGCCCGGCCGCGCATACACGAGATCGCGCGCGAGAAAGGCGCCACGGGAGAAGCCGACGAGCACGTCGCCGCGCTCGTGGCTCACGAGCGGTCCATAGACGGTGTCGATGGCGGCCATTTGCTCGTCGAGCGCGGCGATGCGCTCCTCCGTCGGCCCGCGCCAGTCGAACGCCTCCTCGCTCGGTGCATTGCCTGCCGGGCACGCGAGCCAGCTCTTCTCGCGCCCGACGTCGTTCCATCCTTCGCACAGATCGATCGGATCCATGTCCCGCCCGTGCAGCGCCACCGTGAGCGGGGCCGCGGACATCGCCGCTCGCGGCGGATAGAGCTCGATCGGGTTGTTCTCCGGTACCCCGATTTGCGTGCGCCGCCCTGGTACCGTCGGCGCGGGGAGCGGCGAGGGCGCGTACTCGGCCTCGGGCGCGGCGACGATCGCCGGCGCGTCGCTGACCGTCGCACCGCGCATGGAAGGCTCGCCCGGGAGCACGAGGACGATCACGCACAGGGCGATCACGCGCGGTCCAGGGCAGGGAAACATGGTGGCGCCGGCAACGCGCACGCGCGGAGGTCGCTTCCGCTGAACGAGATCGCACGGGGAATGAAGAGGATTTCGAGGCTCGCGCGGATCGGAGCGCGTTCGGGCTCGAACGAGGCGCAGGGCGAGCGCGTCCTCATGAGGCCGGACGACGCGATGGGTCCTCGAAGCGCGGCGCGATGTCCGTCCGCGAGGACTTCCGTCGGTCAGGGACACGGCCCTCGTTCAACGAGCGCGGCACGGAGAGTCTGCAAGCACGTCAGCGGATGGGGCTGACGTGTCAGCCTGACATGTCAGCGCGTTCGGACATGGCGATTGCGGGTGCGGCGTCGAAGGTGTGCGTGGCGAAGGCGAAGGCTGGCGCATCGGCGTTGGCCGTCACCGTCCCCCGTATGAAACGAGCGCGGCGCGCAACGCCGTGACGGGAAGCGACCGTGTCGGCGGCGCGGCGTGCTCGCGTCGCCGACGGCGACGCGCGGCTCGTGCTCGCAGCCATCACGACGATCCGAGCACCGATGCGCAAAGCACGCTGGTACGGCGTCGCGCCGAGCCTCCAAACCATCGAGGCAATACGACATATGTGGGAGGGAGCCGCGCGTGACACGGCACTTCCGGAGCGGAGCTTCGTTGCCGATCGCTGGCATCCGATGCTCGAGCATGCTCCGAGCATCGAGGAAGAGAGCGCATCGACGCGTATCCGTCGCTGTCGAGCGCTCGACCGGTCGTGTGTCTTCGAGAGGATCTCGCCGCGGTACGCGAGGAGGTATGCGACGCGGCTTGCGTGATGTTCCGCCGCGTGACCGAGCAGGTCGATCGTGTCGTCAGCCTGCTCGGTCGCGGCCGGCGGGCGGCCGTCGATGGCCGCCTGTACTGCTTTCGTGAGCTGCTGCCCGAGCCACCGTCCATGCGGCAGCAACCGTCGATCGAGGAGCTCGGGGGCGGGCGCTGGTGGAGCGCCGCGATCATCGCGCCTACTTGGCGCAAGGATCCGTGGCCGGACGTCCGCCCGATCGGTTGCTGCGCTGATCGACGAACACGGTGCGGCGGTTCTGGGCGCGGCCGTCTTCGGTGCCGTTGTCGGCGACGGGATCGGAGTCGCCGAAGCCGAGGGGGACGACGCGCTTGCAGTCGACGCCGTGATCGACGAGCCAGCGCGCGACGGCGGAGGCACGCTCCTCCGAGAGCTTCTGGTTCGCCAGCGGGTTGCCGCGGCTGTCGGTATGTCCCTCGATGCGCATCGCGCGCACTTCAGGGCTCTTCGAGAGATACTCGACGACGTACTTGAGCGCGGCATCCGACTCGTCCGCGAGCTTGGCGGTGCCGCTCGCAAACATCACGGGCGCAGGCAGCTTGAGCGGCTCGGGAGGCGGAGGAGGCGGCGGCTCTTCCGCCTTCGCCGGCGGCGGCGGAGGCGGCTCCTCCTTCACCGGCGGCGGAGGCTCGGGAGGAAGCGGCGGCAGCGGCTTCGAGCAACCAGCGAGCAGCACGCCGCTGAGGGTGAGGACGGCGACGAGCGAACGGCGAGCGGATCCAATCGAGATCGAGCAGAACATGGGTATCCTCCGGAGGCGCGCTGGCGCTCGGGCGTCGAATCCGCGACGCCGTGTGGGAGCGCTGCGAGGTCTCGGACGACCCCAATTGCAGTAGGCGTGCCGTCGCCTCGGGGCCTCTGCCCGCGCCTCTTACCGGAGCCCGAGCTCGCGCAGCCGCCGGCGGAGCGCGTGCTCGGAGATCTCGAGCCGGTCCACCATCCGATCGACGTCACCGCCGCACTCGACGTGCGCCCGCGCGATGTCCTCGGCGGTCAGGTTCCTGGAGGAGCGCAGCGATGGAGTCCGATCGAGGATCGCGTACAGCGATGGGCGCGAGATCCCGAGGCGATCGGCGACCGCGACGAGGTCCCATCGACAAGCGCGGAGCGCATCGCGGATCTCGGCCTCGCTCACGTCCGCGGGCCGGCGGCGCTCCGTCGCAGCGCGCGCTGAACGCGCGGGCGGAGCCGCCGCAACGGGCGAGGCCGGCGCGCCTGCCACCGTAGGCGCTCCAGCAGGCGTGGCGAGGAGGCGGCCGAGCACCGGCGTCGCCGTGAGCCGATCATTCCCGCGGCTGCTGACCACGAGCTGTCGGACCACGTTGCGAAGCTGCCTGACGTTACCGGGCCAGTCGTGATCGACGAGCTGCGCCATGACGGGCGCGGGCAGCCAGGGAGCATCGCCCGGCGCCGTGATCAGCCGGTTGGGCTCGCCGATCGCGCGCAGCTCTTCTTCGAGGAACCGGAGCACGAGGAGCGCGACGTCCTCGCGGCGCTCGCGCAGCGGAGGCAGGCCGATCTCGTAGGCCGCGAGCCGATGCAGGAGCGGCGCGCGGAACGTCCCTCCCTGGATGCCGGCCTCGAGATCCGCATCGGTCGCCGCGAGCACGCGCACGTCGGCCTTCTTGCCCTTCTGCGCGCCGATTCGCTGCGTCTCGCCCGTCTCGAGCACGCGCAGCAACATCACCTGGACGTCGGGCGGCGCTTCGCCGATCTCGTCGAGAAACAGCGTCCCGCCGCGCGCCGCTTCGAAGTAGCCGCCCCGCTGCGCGACGGCCCCCGTGTATGCGCCGCGCTCCGCGCCGAAGAGCTCGGACGCGGCCAGCGCCGGGGGAACGGCGGCGAGGTTGACCGCCACGAAGGGCGCGGCCTGCCGCTGGCTGGCCTCGTGGATGCCGCGGGCGACGAGCTCCTTGCCCGTGCCCGTCTCGCCGCGAATGAGCACCGGAAACGCGAGATCGGCGACGCGCCGGATGTCGCCGCGGACGCGGTGGATGCCGTCACTCTCGCCGACGAGGCCATGATCGCGATCGCGCACGGCGGGCACCGCGCCGAACAGGTGGAGGACGAGCACCACACCGCCCCCGACCTGCAACACCGCGCCGCGCCGGATCTGCTCCGCGGAGATGACGAGCTCGCCCGTCACCGGCGTGCCTCCGCACACGACCTTGGTGCGGCTGCCCGAGCCGACGATGCGCACGCCGCCGCCCTCCACCGGCGCGAATACGATCGGCTGGCGGCTGACGGAAGGATCCTCGAGCGCGCGCAGCCGAAACGTGCCCGGCGGCGCGAACGGCGGCGCGGCGCGCGACAGCTCCACCGACTTCCCCTCGAGCAAATCCGCGAGCGTCGCGTGCTCACCGATGCGGCGAAGATCAGGATGGAGCGCGATCGTCAAGCCGATCACGGGCGCACCGGCCGCGGGCGAAGCGTCGGCCGCGAATCGATCGAAGGTGGTCGTCACGTCGCGCGTACGGGTCATCGAAACGGCGCTGGAGCGTACGGGCAGCCGAGCGCGCCTCGCAAGGTTGACATGTCAAAGGCGACACTGACATGTCAGCCGACATCGCTCCTACATGCGTCCATTCGTGCGCCGGTGGCACGGCTCTTGTTGAGGTGGGCTCGTGCCTCAATCCCTTTGCCGAAGCGCGGAGGAGACGCCTACACTCGCTCGCCGGCGAGCCGCCGGTGAGGTGATCGTGACGACTCGGCTCCATCTCGCGGCGCTCGCGCTGCTGCTCGGCGCGACCGTGGGCTGCAACTTGATCCTCGGGACGGAGCCGCCGCTGCCCCTCGGCACGGGGGGCTCTGCCGCGAGCACCGGCACCAGCGGTGGTTGTTCCATCGGCGGAGCTCCCACGATGGGACCGCCCCCATGCGGTGATGCCGAGTGGACCCATTGGAATCCCACTGCGCCGCACGACTACACCACAAAACAAGGCTGCGATGGCACGACCTACGTGATCGACGCGCTCACGCGGCTCGCTTGGCAGACGCCGGCGCCCCCGGACAAGAGCGCAGTCACTTGGGCCGACGCCGACGCGTACTGCAAAGGGCTCACGTGGGGCGGGTTCCAAGGCTGGCGCTTGCCGACGCTGGTGGAGCTGGCCTCGCTCACGCTTTACGAACAGGCCTCACCATCGCTGGACACGACCGCCTTCCCCGACGCGAAGGGAGGCGACTTCTGGACGGGCACCGACTCCGACTACTTCTCCAACAGTGTGTACATCGTCAGCCAAGACGACGGACACATCGACTCGAGGAAGGCGGAGAATATGGTTACGGCCAGCGTGCAGTGCGTGCGTGATCTCAAGCCGGCCGCCGACACGAGCTGCGTTCGCTACACCCTCGTCGACGGCGACGAGGCGGTGCAGGATCAAGAGACAGGGCTCATCTGGCAGCGCGAGCAGTCGATCGGAACGAAGATGTGGAAGAATGAACAGGCCCAGTACGAGGCCAAGGACGCGTGCGCGGCCCTGACGCTCGCGGGCCGAACGTGGCGACTGCCGAAGGTCTCCGAGCTGGTCACGCTGCTCGCCATCACCGCCACCAACAACCCTTCAGGGCTCGATCCGCAATTCTTCGGCAACGACCAGCCGGAGCCGGGCGACTACTACTGGACCGCGACGGCGCAAGTGGGGAACACCAATCACGCATGGGGCGTCGACATGACCACCTTCGTGACCGTGTCGGTCCTGAATACGAACGAGAACTACGTGCGCTGCGTGCGCTGAGACCTCACCACGCACCGGCGACCGAGAGACCCGTCGGCCCGAGCAACAGCTTCGCCGTCGCAGGCGCCTTCTCCGTGGAGGGTGCCGTCGCGAAGAGCACGACGCCGCCGGCGAGCGCGACGCCTCCACCGATGAACAGCGCCGTCGACCAGTCGCCGGCACGAAGGCTCGACCGCCGGAGATCCGCGGCGTCCGGCGGGCATCGGTTCATCGCGTCGCACGCCCCGTTCGCGTTGCTCCGATTCTTGTCGACGATGGCCACGATCCCGAGCACCCCGCCGGCCACGACGGTCGCGAGGCCCGTCGCACCAACCGCGATGCCGGCAATGCGCCGCGGGTGCTGCCGCGCGGCGACGGGCGTAGGCTCGGGCTCGGCCTGCTTCGGCAGCACCAGTGGCGTCGCACGCGGTGGCTCCACCGGCGGTGGAAGCTCGACGCGCAGATCGACCTGCGTGCCGTCCTCCGCGATGACCGCGCTCGCTTCCCATTTGCGTCCATTGGCGGCCGTCACCACGACGATGTGCTTCCCCTTGTCGGCGGGGAGAAGCAGGCCCCACTGCACGGGGCCGACCATGGTTCCACCTCGCTTGATTTCGAGGCCCGGGAGCGCGCGCACTTCATCGGTCACGACGATGCGCAGCTTGGCCAGCCGAGGCGCGAGCGCTGCTGCTTTCCTGTGCGCGAGACGCTGTCGTTCGCTGGCCGGCTCTTGTCTCGCAGCCGCGGACTCCGCGAGCTCGTACGCCGCATGGGCGCTCGCCAACCGTCCCTGTCCTTCGTAGCACTCCCCGAGCTTCAGCCAAATGCCGATGCCTTCGGGCACGAGCCGCGAAGCCTCTTCGAGCTTCGGGCAGGCAGCGGCGAAGTTCTTGGCGGCCATGTCCGTCACGGCCGCGTCGAAGAGCACTTTCGCGGTCTGAACGGCGCTCGGATCAGCACCCTTCGCATTGCCGGCGAGCGCGAGGACCAGGAGCGCGGCCGACACGGAGCAACGCGCGGCTGCCCTCACAGGGGCCCCTCCGGCGCGGGAACGACCGGATCACTGCTGGGCTTGGGCCTCACGGGTGTGCTCCTCGCGCGCGGCTTCGTGACATTCATCGGGACCACTGCAGAAGGTGACGCGGCAGCGACGGTCGGAACGACCGGCGCGCTCGAAGGAACCACGGGCGACGCGGACGGCGGCGATGCGCTCGGCGTCGTTGCCGCGCTCGGCACCTCCATCGCGCTCGGCGCGTCGGCTGGCACACGCGCCCCCGACGCGATCCCAGAAGGCAGCGGCGCGCGCGCCGCCCCCAGCCCAAACGCGACCCACGCGAGCGCCCCCGCCGCAACGACGGCACCGAAGACGCCGACGATCCGCCGTGAAGGCGGGCGCGAAGGTGCGATCGGTGAGGATCTCGCCGTCGCCATCGGCATGGCATCGGAGCGCGATCCCGTCGTGGAGACCATCGTCGCCGACTGGCTCCAGACCGACATGGGCACGGTGTCGAGCCCGTCCTCTGCGCGCACCGCGCTCGTCGGCGCACGCGTGTCGACATCCGTCGTGAGCGTCGTCGCCCCTGCAAACCCGGGCGCGAGATCGCCGCGCGTAGGATCCGCCTCGATCGCGAGCCCCGGCGGCGCCTCGACACCGAGCGCGCCCGCGAGCGTCACGACGGCGGCCGCCGCACCGGCGAAGCGATCCTCGGGGCGCGGCGCGGTGGCGCGGCGCAGCCACGCATCGAAGGCCGCGCCGAGCGTCACGCCGCGCGTCCGCCCGGCGCGCGCCGAAGGCGCCTCGGGCATGCCCTGCACGACGCGGGAGAAGAAGGAGAACATCGATCCCGCGCGGCTCGCCTCCTCGTTCCAGTAGTCCTCCCCGACGAGGAGCGCGTACGCGATGTGGCCGAGCGCATAGACATCGGCCGCCGGCCCAATCGTGCCCTCGCCGCGGATCTGCTCCGGGGCCATGTACACGGGCGTGCCCATCGTGCGCGTGTCCTTGGCCTGCGATCGGCGCGCGATGATCTTGGCGATGCCGAAGTCGAGCACCTTCACGCACGGCGAGCCGTCGTCGCGGCGGGTCAGGAACAAGTTCTCCGGCTTGAGATCACGATGCACGATCCCCGCGGCGTGCGCCCGCTCGAGCCCGAGCGCGACCTGCCCGAGGTAGCGAACCACGTCCCCCGGCGCGACCCGCCCGGCCTCGCGAATCACGGCCCCCAGATCGGAACCGCGCAGCAGCTCCATCACGAGGAACGGCGTGTTGGTCGCAGCGTCCACCGCCGCATCGGAGACGCGCACCACGTGATCGCTCTCGACGGCGCTGGTGACGCGCGCCTCCTGCTCGAAGCGCCCACGCAGATCGGCGTCGTCGATCACGTCGGGGTGCATCACCTTCAAGGCGCGCCGGCTCTCCGTCCTCTCGTCGAGGACCTCGAAGACGGCACCCATGCCGCCCCGCTTGATGCAGCGGATCACCCGGTAGCGCCCGTGGAAAAGGCCTCCTGGTAGAAGCGACATGGAGCTCGTCACGACGCTGTGAACCAACCTATCGTTCGGTGCCTTACACCGCAAGACACGCTTCGCGGCCGACAAGCTGCCACCACACGAGGCCACCGCTTCGTACGCTGCCGTCAAAGACGTCTCTCGACGCCGCACGCGCTCGATTTTCTGCTCGAGAGCAGTTTTTCGACGCAGTGTTGGCTTCGAAGGGGTTGGCGATCGGCGCGCGAGGAACACGCGGCTCACGCACGTGCTCCGGCGCGACATGCATCGAGCACGTCGCGCCGGACATCGCCTTGGACTGGAAACGTGTGGGCGCCGAGCGGCGGGGAAGCACGTCCCCACCGCATCATGCATCAGGGCGCGGAGGCCGCGTCCTCGGAGGGCTCGGGCGGCGGGATCGACGGCGGCTGCGCGCGCGGCGGCTCGAGCACGAGCGGGAGGATCTCATCCATCGTCTTCACGAGGGTGATCTTCATCTCGTTCTTCACGTCCTCGGGGACGTCGTCGAGATCGCGCCGGTTCTTGTCGGGGATGAGCACGTGCTTGATCCCCGCGCGATGCGCCGCGAGCAGCTTCTCCTTGATCCCGCCCACCGGCATCACCCGGCCGCGCAGCGAGATCTCGCCCGTCATGGCCACGTCGGCCTTCACCGGGCAACCGAGGAGCAACGAGGCCACGGCCGTGAACATGGTCACGCCCGCGCTCGGCCCGTCCTTCGGCGTCCCGTGCTGCGGAATGTGGAGGTGCAGATCGATGGCCTTGAGCCACTCCGGATCGAGGTGCAGGAGCGCGGCCTTGCTGCGCACGAACGACACCGCCGTCGTCGCCGACTCCTGCATCACGTTGCGCATGTTGCCGGTCAGGACGACGTTGCCCTTGCCCGGCATCTTCGAGGCCTCGATGAAGAGGATGGCGCCGCCGCCCGGCGTCCACGCGAGGCCCGTGGCCACGCCCGGCGCGAGCTCGCGCTCCGCGTTCTCCGGACGGTGCTTGTGCGGGCCGAGCACCTGCTCGATGTGCTCGGGCGAAGCCACCTCGTGGATGTCCTTGCCTTCGGCGAGCTTCACCGCGGAGGCGCGACACACCGCCGCGATCTCGCGCTCGAGGCTGCGCACGCCGGCCTCCGACGTGTAGTGATCGACGAGCGTGGCGATGCCCTCGCTCGTGAACTCGAGGCGCTCGTCGGTGAGCCCATGCGCCGAAAGCTGCTTGGGCACGAGGAACTCGCGCGCGATCCCGAGCTTGTCCGTGCGCGTGTAGCCCGGCACGTCGATGACCTCCATGCGGTCGTAGAGCGCGGGCGGGATGCCGTCGCGGTTGTTCGCCGTCGCGAGGAACATGATCTGCGAGAGGTCGAACGGGAGGTCCAGGTAGTGATCCTGGAACGTCGAGTTCTGCTCGGGATCGAGCACCTCGAGCAGCGCGGCCGCGGGATCGCCGCGCAGGTCGACGCCCATCTTGTCGACCTCGTCGAGCACCAGCACCGGGTTCTTCGTCCCGACCTTCTTCAAGGCCTGGAGGATGCGGCCCGGGAGCGCGCCCACGTAGGTGCGCCGGTGCCCGCGGATCTCGGCCTCGTCGCGCACGCCGCCGAGCGCGATGCGCTCGTAGCGACGGCCCATGGCGCGCGCGATCGACTTGCCGAGCGACGTCTTGCCCACACCGGGCGGCCCGATGAAGAGGAGGATCGGTCCCTTCTTGTCGGTGCGGAGCTGCCGGATGGCGGCGTACTCCACGATCCGCTTCTTCACCTTGTTGAGCCCGAGGTGATCCTCGTCGAGGCAGCGGCGCACGTCGGCGACGCTGAGCTTGTCGACGGTGGTCTTCGACCACGGCAGGTCGGCGATCCACTCCAAGTACGTCTTGGTCACGTTGAACTCGGCCGACTGCTGCGCCATCGAGCGCAGGCGGGAGAGCTGCTTCTTCGCGACCTTCTCGACGTCGGCGGGCACCTTCGCGCGGCGGATGCGCTCGCGCAGCTCCTCGATCTCGTCGTCGTCGCCGCCCTCGCCGAGCTCCTCCTTGATGGACTTCATCTGCTGGCGGAGGATGTACTCGCGCTGGCTCTTGCCCATCTCCTCCTGGACCATCGAGGAGATCTCTTTCTTCACGCGCAGGACCTCGAGCTGGCGCCCCACCATCGCCAGCACGAGCCGCACGCGCGCCTTCACGTCGAAGGCCTCGAGGATCTCCTGCTTGTCGCCCACGCTCGCCTGCGCCTGCGGGAAGTTCGAGGCGATGAGATCCGCGAGCGCCCCCGGCTCGCGCACGTTGTCGAGGATGCCGGCCGTGTCGCGCGGGAGGTTCGGCATCAGGCCGAGCACCTCGCGCGTCGACTCGCGCAGGCCCGCGCCGAGCGCGTCGAGCTCGACGTCGCGCACCAGCGACTCGGGGATGCGCTCGATCTTCGCGCGCATGTAAGGCTCGAGGCTGACGAGGCCCTTCACGCGGAAGCGACCGAGCCCGTTGAGCACGACCGAGTAGTTGTTGGGCCCGAGCCGGATCACCTTCACCACGCGGGCGACGGTGCCGATCGTGTAGAGTTCCTTGAACGTCGGCTCGTCGACGTCGGGCGACCTCTGGCTGAGCACGCCCACGAGCGCGCGCTCGCGCCCGAGCAGCTCTTCGACCAGCCTCACGCTCCGCGGCCGACCCACGTTGATGGGAACGACCGACATCGGAAACAGCACCGAATTCCGGAGCGGAAGAATGGGAACGCTGTCGGTTTCGTTCGGAGCGGGCGGTCTGGAGGGGGGGTTGCCGGTAGGCATGGGCTCACCCTAATACAGCCGTTCGCGAGGGGCCATCACCCGCCGCGCGAGCGAAACGCTTCTTTACGCACGGCCGGGGCGAGCCGCGAAGGCCTCACGCGGGCATCGGGCCCTCACGACGTGACCGACGAAGCGCCGCGAGCGGCCCGCTGCCAAGGCGCCCGGAGCTCGAAATGCGCGCGTATTCGAGCCTCCCCGACCGACACCGCGGGCCGCATCGCAGCTCGGTCGGTCACCGCCTCATTTGAGGTCGCGAATCTTCCACGCCCCGTGCTCGCGCACGAAGGCCACCGTGCCCCCCGCGCCGTAGGACATGGCCGCGCTGTCGCCGGTCTCCTCGATCTGCGCGGTCGGCAGCGCGGTCTTGATCGCCTGCACGATGCGATCGATGTGCTCCTTCTGCGGCCCTTCCCACGCCGCGCGGATGTCCTCCGCGGTGAGCTCGCCGCCCGTGGCGCGCGGCGCGGCGGGCTTTTCGCCGCCCTTCGCGTCGGGCCTCGCCGCAGCATCCTTGGCGGGAGCGTCCTTCGCCGCGTCCTTGGCGGCCGCTCCCTTCGCGGCGGCAGGCTCTGCCGCAGGGATCTCTTCGCCCGGCGGGGCCAGCCCTTCCCGATCCGCATCGGGCACGTACCGAAGGATCACGTCGTACCGCTTGCGCTCGAATGCACGGAGAAACCCGACGATCGCCTGCCGCGGCGTGGCCTGCCCGTACAGCTCGACCGCGCTCGCGTCGATGCGCCAGCGCCCGCCTTCGTACACGAGCAGGAGCTCGTCGCCGCTCGGCAGGGTCACGGTTGCCGAGACCACCGGATCGGAGGCCGGCCGCGAGAGGGCGCGCGCGATCTCGGTCGCGTCCTGCGGGTTCTCCTTCACGGCCCGGCGGAACGCCTCGATCGACATGTTGCGCTTCGCCTCTTCGGACAAGAGCCGATACGCATCGTCGACGCGCGCGTCCTGCAAGGCTGCGGCGTACGCGCGCAGGGTGTCGCTCGGCCCCTGTTGCACGATGGCATTCGAGGAGCAGGCAGCGAGCGCGAACAAGGCGGGCACGAGGGCGAGGCGAGCCTTCACGTCGACGGTGGTAGCACAGGCGGGCGCGGCGGAGAGCAGGCAGGTGGCCCGTTCCCGCTCTCTTCGCCCCGAAAAGCGCGCAAACGAGCCGAGATCGGCCGCGCGCCCACGGAACGCGCCCCGCTCGGCGATGCGGCCCAGCTCGTCGCGGCGCTATCCTGCGCCGGTGCCGACCCTGGTCCTCTCGCACCGTTACAGCCCCGACTCCAATGCCCTCTTCGCCGCGGCGCTCGCCGCCGGATGGGACGTCGAGCGCCTCCACGGCTTCCGCTGCCCGGAGGGCCTCGCCGCCCGCGATCCGGTCTTCTACGGCGAAACGCTCCTCGCCGACGCCATCCGCGACGAGCTCGGCATTCTCCTCCTCGATCCCGCCGACACCTTTCTCCCCGCCTTGCCGGAGCGCCATCGCCTCCGCGACGTGCGCCTCTCGACGCTCGGCGAAGCGTGCGCGCGCCGCGATCGCATGTTCGTGAAGCCCACCGACGAGAAGTGCTTTCCGGCCAAAGTCTACGAGAATGGATCCGCCATCCAACCCGACCCCATCCTCCCTCACGATCTCCCCGTCCTCGTGAGCGAGCCTGTCGTCTTCGAGATCGAATATCGCGGCTTCATCGTCGATCGCCGCCTCGCCACGCTCTCTCCCTACATCCGTGGAGGTGCCATTGCGCGCACGGAAGATGGTGATTGGGAGGCCGATCCCACCGAAGTCGCGGAGGCACGCGCCTGTTTCGAAGCCATCCTCGCCGATCCCGAAGCCGACCTTCCGCCCGCCGTCGTCATCGATGTCGGCCGTATGGCCGGCCGCGGCTGGGGTGTCGTCGAAGCCAACCCCGCTTGGGCCTCCGGGCTTTGCGGCTGCGATCCGAGCGCCGTCCTCCCGGTGCTCCGTCGCGCCGCCGTCCCCGCGAATCTCGCCACCGACGCGGACCGACGCTGGGCACGCCGCTCCGCATCGCTGCTCTGATGGATCCCTTGCGCGACGCTCCCGCGCAGCTCAACCGGCCGTCAAACGACTGATCCGCGCAGGCTCCCCCGCCGCGCCGATCGCCCGCGCCACGGCGGTCGCAATCTTCCGCCCACCGCTCCCCGACGGCTCGATCGGATTGGCGAAGTCCGCAGGCTCCGTGCACACGAGCCGGAGATCGATGACATCGACGCCGGCACGAATCGCCGTCCGGAAGATGGCGTCATTGAAGGTCATCAGCGCAATCCGCGCCCGACGCGCCTGCACGCCGCCGAGATTGCCATTGTAGATGGTGCACACCGTCACCTTGCGCCCGAGCGCGACGAGCGCCTCGATGACGTATCCATACGACGTCTCGAAAGCATCGACCCGCTCCTCGAACAGCTCCAGCGCCTCTCCGGTGGATCCCACCGGCAAATCGAGGAGGTCCGCATTCAGCAAAGCATCGTTCCCACCGAGCGACAGCACGACGTGCGTCGCGTCCTTCGGGACACGATCGATCTGAGGCCCGACGTCCGTGGTCGTGCTCCCGTCGACGGCGACCAGCGTCACCTTCCATCCCGGAGACACGATATCACGAAGGTGCGCCGCCACCTCGGGATCGCCGCCGGTGTACACCCGATTGTCGAACACCGAATCTCCGAGAAGCGCAATGTGAGAGGCCATGTCATCATCCCTTCACGCAAAGCGTCGAGCCGAGCCAATCGGCCCTAATCGTGCCTATCGATCGCTCTTCAAGAGCCCGACGGATCGAGCCTGCCCTTCGAGCGACGCGGTGAGCGCCTCGTCGAGACAAGCAACCGTCACGTCGAGCTCTCCTGACTGCGCCTGCAAAATGGCTTGCAGCATCGCCCCGAAAGCAGCCTGAGGCGTGAGCCGCCATCCCCCTTGGAGCACGGTGGTCGCGAGCCGCTTCACGCCGGCGCGCACCGCTTGATCGAGCGTGTTCGCAAACGCGGTCCGAGCCACCGCCACCTTCGCCCTCTCGTCGAGCGGCTGGGCGTGATGAAGCGTCGACACCACCACGACGACCCGAAAGGGCGCATTCTCCATCTCGACCGGCGCCGCCTTTCCGAGCGCCATCGGCAGATCGATCTGCGCTTCGAGCGCCTCGATCAAATCGGCCTCCGGCCACCGCCGCTGAAACTGCCGGCCCACGTTGCCGAGGATGCGCTCGAGGCCGGCGCCCACGAGCTGCATGGTGCCATCGATCGGCACCACCAGCGCATCGGCCTCCACCGCGAGGACATCCCCGGTCACCACTGCGATCATGCCCGCTCTCCTCGTTCCCGCCCTGGGAGCCCCATGCTCCTCGCATGAATCGCCGC
Organism: Minicystis rosea; assembly: GCA_001931535.1. GTDB lineage: Bacteria > Myxococcota_A > Polyangia > Polyangiales > Polyangiaceae > Minicystis > Minicystis rosea. The sequence goes on along the minus strand of CP016211.1, from coordinate 748,665 downwards.
CTTTCACCAGCCCGCCCGGCGGCTTCGCGTCGCGCCCATACCCAGCGCGCGCGGGCAGCGCTAGGGTAGCGCCCCATGCCCGAACGGCACGCCCGCGTGGAGCGCAACACCTCCGAGACCCAGATCGCCGTGACCATCGATCTCGATGGCACCGGCCGCGCGTCGATCGCGACGCCCCTGCCCTTCCTCTCGCACATGGTCGAGCAGATCGCGCGTCACGGCCTCTTCGATCTCACCGTCGAGGCCCGCGGCGACGTCGAGATCGACGGCCACCACACCACGGAGGATCTCGGCATCACCCTCGGCATGGCCGTCGTGCAAGCGCTCGGCGACAAGAAGGGCATCGCCCGTTACGGCGAAGCCACGCTCCCCATGGATGAGGCGCTCGCGACCTGCGCGCTCGACCTGTCCGGCCGCCCGTTCTTCGTCTCGCGCGTCCCCTTGCCCAAAGCGAAGATCGGTGACTTCGACGCCGAGCTCGCCCCCGTCTTCTTCGAGGGCTTCGCCCGCGGCGCGCAGGCGAACCTCCACCTTCGCCTCCTCGAAGGCGAGAACCTGCACCACATCGTGGAGATCTGCTTCAAGGCCTTCGCCAAGGCGCTCATGCGCGCGACCCGCATCGATCCCCGCGCCGCCGGCGTCCTCCCCTCCACCAAAGGGAGCCTCTGAATGCTGACGATCGCGCTCGTCGATCTGGGCATGGGCAACCTCCATTCGGTGGAGCGCGCCCTCGCGCGCGCCGGCTCCGACGCCGGCCTCGCGTGCACCGTGCATCGCACGTCGGATCCCGAAGCCATCCTCCGCGCCAACAAAATCGTGGTGCCGGGCCAAGGTGCTTTTCGCGACTGCGCGGCTGCGCTCACGAGCGGCCTCGGCGATGCGCTCCGCTCCGCCATCGCCGCCGGCAAACCGTACTTCGGCATCTGCCTCGGCCTCCAAGCCCTCTTCGCCGAGAGCGAGGAAGCGCCCGGCGCCGCCGGCCTCGGCGTCTTCCCCGGCAAGGTCGCGCGGCTCTCCGCCGGCCAAGGCGTGAAGATCCCCCACATGGGTTGGAACCACGTCACCGTGCTCCGTCCGAGCGCCGGCGCCCTCGCTGCCATCCCCACGGACGACGCCCACTTCTATTTCGTCCACAGCTACCACGCCGTGCCCGACGACCCTTCGCTCGTCGCCGCCGTCACCGAGCACGGCTCGCAGCGCGTCACCGCCGCCATCCAACGCGACAACGTGACCGCCACCCAATTCCACCCCGAAAAGAGCCAGGAAGCAGGCCTCCGCCTCCTCGCAGCCTTCCTCTCCCAACCCGGCTGATCCCCGCCTCGCATCACGTCACTGACCTTCGTCGACTCGATATCGGCCTTCTCGAACATCGATCCACGAAGCACCGCTGGCCTTTTCGATATCCGCCTCCGAGCCTCGCTTGGCAAACCGTCACTGACGACAGTCGATTCGATATTCGCCCTCGCCGAACATCGACTGGCAAAGCGTCACTGACGCTCATCCAACCGACATCGATATCCTCGCTTCGACTGACGCCCGTCGAGCGGAATCGGCGCCGCCGCCCGAGATTCATCCATGTTATCCGGGCAGCGGACATCGCATGAGCACCAACATCTCTGCTCTGGATCCCGCCGGCCTCGCCGCCGGCGCGGCCATCTTCTTCGGCTTCGTGGGCGCGCTCTTCATCGCGTCGCGCATCGTGCCTGGCAAGCGGGAGCCGGGGGTCCCGCTCGAGGACGGGAGCCGCGTCACGTACACGTTGAACGGCTTCCGTCTCTTCCTCGTCGTCACCGCCGTCACGGCCGCCATCGCCTTGCTGCGCCCCGCCGCGCTCGCCGCGGTGCACACGCATTTCTGGCCGATCTTCGCCGTGGCCAACGTGACGGCCTTCTCGTTCTCGATCTACCTCACGCTCCGCGGCCGCAAGCGCGAAGGCCGATCGCGCCCCGGCGTCATCGGCTTCGTCGTCGACACCTTCTATGGAGTCGAGCTCAACCCCACCATCGCCGGCGTCGATCTCAAGATGTTCTCCTACCGGCCCTCGCTCATGGGCCTCGGTCTGCTCAACATCTCGTTCGCCGCCGCGCAGTATCACGAGCTCGGCTACATCACGACGCGGATGTGGGTTTATCAAACCTTCTACTTCATCTACCTCTGCAACTACTTCCAGTTCGAATACGGCATGATCTACACCTGGGACATCATCGCCGAGCGCTTCGGCTGGATGTTGGTCTGGGGAGATTACGTGTTGGTGCCGTTCTTCTACAGCATCCCCGGCTGGTACCTGCTCCACGACACCGATCCCATGCCCGTTTGGCAGGTGGTGGCCCTCGGCGTGCTCTACGTGATTGGTTTCGTCCTCTTCCGTGGCTCGAACGAGCAAAAGCATCAATTCAAGGCCGATCCCAACCGCCCGATCTGGGGAAAGCGCCCCGAGGCCCTGGGCGGCAAGCTGCTCGTTTCGGGCTTCTGGGGCATCGGCCGCAAGCTCAATTACACGGGCGAGCTCCTCATGTACATCGCTTGGAGCGCGACCACGGGCACGCAATCGCTCGTGCCTTATCTCCTCCCGCTCTGGCTCTCCATCCTGTTTCCTCACCGCGCCTTCCGCGACGATCAGCGCTGCCGCGCCAAGTATGGTGATCTCTGGGAAGCCTATTGCCGGCGCGCACGCTTCCGGATGATCCCGTTTCTGTATTGAGCGATCACCTCGCCGACCTCGACGCGGGGCTCCATCCCATGACCCCGCGCCGAGCACGCGAGGCCGGTGGTGATCGCCGTCGCACTTGGCTACCGTGCGGCGCACATGGATGCTCCCCCGCCGTCTCCACCGCGCCGGCTCCCGCTTCGCCCGGCGCCTCCACCGCGCAGCTCACCGTGCGTTCCGTCATCGCCGGCATGGGCATCGGCGCGGTGATGTGCCTCTCGAACATCTACGTCTTCTTCAAGACGGGGTGGAGTCTCGGCGTCACCCTCACCGCCTGCATCCTCGCCTTCGCGCTCTTCCAGATCCTCCATGCGCTGCGCGTCGCCAAGCAGCCGCTCGGCGCGCTGGAGAACAACGCGCTCACCACGGTGGCCTCGGGCGCGGGCTACATGACGGGCGGCGGCAACATGGCCGCGTTCGGCGCGCTCTTGATGGTCACCACCACGCGCCCCGACTCCGTCCTGATGATCCTGTGGTTCGCGGTCATCGCCGCGCTCGGCGTCTTCGCGGCCATCCCCATCAAGCGCCAGCTCATCGACGAAGAAGAGCTCGCCTTCCCCACCGGCAAAGCCACCGCCGAGACGATTCGATCGATCCACGCCGTCGACGGCCAAGGCGGCGGCTCCTCCAAAGCACGCTCCTTGGCCATCGCCGCGGGCGTCGGCGCGGTGCTCACCTTCCTGCGCGACGCCAAAGCCGCATGGATGCCGTTCAACGTCCCCGGCGCCATCAACCTCCCGCTCACCCTCGCGGGCCGCGCCCTCAAGGAGTGGACGATCACGCTCAAAACCGAGCTCGTGTTGGTCGCCGCCGGCGCGCTCATGAGCTTCCGCACCGGCTGGTCCCTGCTGCTCGGCGGCATGCTCACCTATGCTTCGCTCGCGCCCTGGCTGCTCGCGCACGGCATGATCAAGGACACGGGTTACAAGGCCATCGTCGCGTGGACGCTGTGGCCCGGCGCGGCCATCCTCGTGGGCTCGGGGCTCACCTCCTTCCTCTTCGATTACAAGAGCGTGCTCCGCGCCTTCTCGGGCCTCGGCGCGCTCCTCGGCCGGAAAAAGAAGCCTGCTCCGACGCCTGTTCCCACCAGCGACGAGTGCCCCGATTGGTGGTTCCCCGCGGGCTTTTTGGTGCTCGGCCCCGTCGTCGTGGCGCTGATGGCGTGGCTCTTCCGCATCCCGCTCTGGGCCGGCGCCATCGCGGTGCCGCTCGCGGTGTTGATGGGCTTCGTGGCCGCGCGCGTGACGGGCGAGACCGACGTGACCCCGACCAAGGCCCTCGGCCCGGTGACGCAGCTCGTCTTCGGCGCGCTCACCCCCGGCAACCTCTCGGGCAACATCATGTCGGCCAACGTCACCGGCGGCGTCGGCCTGCACGCCGCCGATCTCCTCACCACGTTGAAGTCCGGCAAGCTCCTCGGCGCGAGCCCGCGCCAGCAAACGTATGCCCAGCTCTTCGGCGTCGCGGCCGGCGCGCTCGTGGTGGTGCCCGCCTTCAACCTCATCATCCCCGACCCTTCGGTGCTCGGCAGCGACGCGTGGCCCGCGCCTTCATGCTTGGTTTGGGCCGGTGTCTCGAAGGCGTTCGCCGGTGGCATCGGCGGCCTGCAAGGCTCTGCGCGCATTGCCATCGTCGTCGGCTTCCTGCTCGGCGTGGCGCTCTCCGTGCTCGAGAAAGCCGTGCCCAAGCGCCATCTCAAATACGTGCCCTCCGCGTCGGGCCTCGGCATCGCCATGGTCATCCCCGGTAGCAACGCCATCGCCATGTTCATCGGCTCCGCCATCGCCGAGGGCATGCGCAGGAAGCGCCCCGAGGCCGCCGAAGAGCTCGTCGTCCCCGTGAGCTCCGGCCTCATCGCCGGCGAGAGCTTGATGGGCATCGTCATCGCGATCCTCGTCGTCGCCGGCGTCCTCCAGAAATAGCCACGCATCGCGTGCCGCTCCCGCACCGCACGAATCGCCTCCCCTACCCTCGCTGCACGTGACCACCGGCGCGCCCGCGACGCCGACTCGTGCGCTTCGCGCATCGTGACGCGAGAGCTCGACTCAGGGCCACAAAAGCCAAACCCCCTCTCCCGGATGGGAAGAGGGGGTTTGAGCGGCCCCTGACGAAGGAGCTAATCGATCACTTCTTCTCGGCCTTCATCCGCTGGATGGCGACCTCGGCCGGCGTGGGCTCGTGCTTGAGATCCGGGCCCTTCCAGATGCCCTTCTTGATCTGATCGTAGGCCCAAACCTTGTTGACGGCCTTGCTCGACATCGCGCACTCGCCCGCGTCGTTGCAGGCCATGCGATCTTCCGACGCCTGCTGCTGCGTGCGGACGACCTGCTTCTGCTGCGCGAGCGGGACGGCGGCCGTCGACCCGCCGCCGTTGCGGGCCGCGACGCTGGCCCAAGCGCGCTTCACCGCGCGGCTCGACATGCCCTGATCCTCACCGGCCTCGTTGAAGTTCGTCCGATCCTTGCCGAGGATCTTGTCGAGGAACGCCGGCGAGCGCGCGGCCTGCGTCGTCTGGCCGGCCGAAGCCTCCATGCCATTGGCCTTGGCCGCGCCGCGGGGAGCTGCGCAATCGACGCCGCCCTCGGAGCAGTTGACGCGCGAAGAGGTCTTGTCGAGGACCTGCTTGGGCTGCTGTCCCTGCTTCGCCACCTGCGAGCCCGACTCCTGCGGAGCGCGCGCCCCACGGTCGTTGCTGCGATAGCTCTTGTCCACCATGTCGCCGCGCGAGCGGAGCCGCTCGATCACACGAGGAGCCTTGGCGTGGCTGCTCTCGTGCGGATTCTCGGCGAGGGCAGCACCGCCGGCCAGCGTGACGGCGAAGAGCGTGGACAGGAACAGGGTCGTACGCATCGGTCCTCCTTGCGTCGGGCAGGTGTTCATGAGGATAACGGCAACATTCCATATCTCGACAAGTGAAATCGTTCGCCGGATCGCACGAAATTCGGCCGCTACAATGCACCCAAGGGTGGGACAACCTGTGCTCTCATCCGATGAAAGAAGCCGCATGCCTACCGCGAACCAGAGCATTCCCGTCATCCTCGATCGCCTGCGTCGAAAGCATCCGAACGCGCGATACGAGCTCGATTGGCAGACGCCGCTCGAGCTCTTGGTCGCGACGATCCTCGCGGCCCAATGCACGGACGAGCGGGTCAATCGGGTCACGGCCACGCTCTTCAAGACGTATCGGACGGCGCGGGACTACGCCGATGGAGACACGGCCACGCTCGAAGAGGCGATTCGCCCGACGGGCTTCTACCGCAACAAGGCCAAAGCCATTCAAGGTGCCTGCCGGGCGCTCGTGGATCGTTTCGGCGGCGAGGTGCCTCGGACGATGGCGGAGCTCATCACCCTGCCCGGCGTGGCGCGGAAGACGGCGAACGTCGTGCTCAACACCGCGTTCGACCTCCCCTCCGGCGTGATCGTCGACACGCACGTGGCCCGCGTGTCACGCCGCATGGGCCTCTCGCGCGAGGACGATCCCGATCGCATCGAGCAGGATTTGATGCGCCTCCTGCCCGAGCGCGAGTGGACCTTCTTCGGCCCCGCCATGGTGCTGCACGGCCGCTACACGTGCACGGCCAAAGGCCCACAATGCGGCGGGTGCATCTTCGCGGACGGCCTCTGCGCGAAGAAGCTCGAACCGGGCGTGACGCCGAGCGCGAGCCCCGACGCAGCGCCGGACGAGGCACCGATCGAGACCACGAAGAAGACCGCGAGCTCGCCCGCGAAGACGAAGGCGGGAAAGACGACGGAGACGGAGAGGGAGACGAAGACAACGATGGCGACGAAGAAGACGACCGAGAAGACGACGACACCGGCGAAGAGCTCGGGATCGAGCAGCGGCGGGCTGCCGCCCATCCCCGAGAGCTGGCGCGAAGCGCTCGCGGACGAGGTGAAGAAGCCTTATTTCGCCGAGCTCGAGCGCTTCATCGCCGAGGAGCGGGCGAGCGCCGACATCTTCCCTCCGCAGGACGAGATCTTCAATGCGCTGGAGCTCACGCCCTTCGCGGACGTGAAGGTCGTGCTCCTCGGCCAGGATCCGTATCACGACGACGGGCAGGCCCACGGCCTCTGCTTCTCCGTGCGGCCGCCGGTGCCGCCGCCGCCGTCGCTCGTGAACATGTTCAAAGAGCTGCAAAGCGACGTCGGCTTCCGCACGCCGAACCACGGGAGCCTGGTGCGCTGGGCCGAGCAGGGCGTGCTCCTGCTCAACGCGGTGCTCACCGTCCGCGCCCACACGCCCAACTCGCACAAGAATCGAGGCTGGGAGACCTTCACGGACGCCGTGCTGCGCAAGGTGTCCGAGCGATCCGATCCGGTGGTGTTCGTGCTGTGGGGGGCCTACGCGCAGAAGAAGGCGAAGCTCATCGACACCTCGCGCCACACGGTGCTGAGCTCGGCGCATCCCTCACCGCTCTCGGCGCGCAACGGGTTCTTCGGGAGCAAGCCGTTCTCGTCGATCAACGAAGCCCTCTCCCGCAAGGGCAAGGCCCCGATCGACTGGCAGCTCCCCAACGTGTGAGCACTCGCGAGGGCGCGTTCGGATCCAGCGCGCCCTCGCTCACCGCGGCGCCGAACGATCACACGCCGCATCCACCCGGCAAACCCGAGCCACGAGCACGGTGCTGAAGTGGAACAGGCGCCGCGCAGAATCGTTTGACCTCAAACGCTCTCGTTCGCGAGGCGCACGGCGCGCGGAATCGTTTGACCTCAAACGATCTCGATCGCGCGCTGGGGTGCACGGAATCGTTTGACCTCAAACGATGTCGGACACGGGCGCTGCGCGGTGCGCCGGCGTGAGCTGGGACACCGAAAGTTCTTTCAGGCGTATCGGCCGAGGGGGCGAAAGATTCTTTCACCGCCGTCGGGGAAGAAGGAGCACGAGCGCGTCAACGGCGCGGCCCACAGGCGAAAACGGCGCTTCTATGAAGGGGGCGAAAGGTTCTTTCACCCGCGCCGTGTGAGAGGGACTACTCGGCGGCCTTGACCGCAGCGGCCTTGCGGGCGCGCTCGCGGGCGAGGATGCGGTTCAAGGTGCGGCGATCGATGCCGAGGAGATCGGCGGCGCGGGTCTTGTTTCCGCGCGTGTGCTCGAGGGCGCGATCGATGTAGCGACGGCTCAGGACCGAGAGGGTCGGCCAATCGCCGTCCAGCGACGGCGGGGCGGCAGACGCGATCGGTCCGGACTCGGGAGCGACCTCGCCGACCGCGTGCGTGTCGCTCGACGGGGCGGGAGGGAGCTCGTTGCTGCGCGGAAGCGGGGACGCATTCACCATGCGGCCGGCTTGAGCAAGGCGGGTGCCACGAGGTCGGAATTGCGCGTCCACACGAGGATTCATGGGTTCGCGTCAATCGACCCCGGGACCGGATGGCCCCTCGGACCGAAAGAGGCATTCAGCCCCATGATAGAAGCTTTCATGCCCCAGGCGTTTTGCGACAGCACCAACAAGACGTAAGGCGAGCCCCGACCCTGTACGTCTGTCCCGGCTTCGCCTTCACGAAGGCCGCGCATCGTGATAGCCCCCACCGCCGTGAGCCGAGGCGCTGGGAGATCGCTCCTGTGGATCGCCGCGCTCGTCGCCGGCTGTGAGGCGCCGGCCGAGCCGCCCGCGACTCCGCCGCGCGCCGCGCAGCTCACGCCGCCCGAGATCACGACGGCCCTCCCCGAGGTCGCGATCGACGGCGGCGACGGTGGTCTCGCGGATGCGGCGATCGACGGTGACATCCGCGATCCGGCGTTCTCCGGCGAGCTCGCGTCGATCGCGACCGAGACTTCGATCTACGACGAGCCGCGCTGGGGCGCGCGCCGGCTGGGGTATCTGCGCGCGGGCGCGATCGTGCGGCGCAGCGCCGAGCCCGTGGCTTCGGGCCCGCGTTGTCCCGAGGGTTGGTATCGCGTCGAGCCGCGCGGGTTCGTGTGCGTGGGCGCGATGGCGACGCTCGACGTGCATCACCGCGTGGTCACGGCGGCCGCGCGCCCGCCGCGCGAAGACGGCCTCCCGTACCTGTATGCGCTCGCGCGATCGGTGCCGCCCGCGCTCTACGCGCGCTTGCCGACCCGCGCCGATCAACGGCGATTCGAGCCCGACCTGCGCGATCATCTGGCCAAGAACCTGACGCCGTCGAACCTGCCGCCGGCCGAGCCCATCCCGGCATGGCTCACGCCGGGCAGCGCGGCGGTGGGCCTCGGGAACGAGCACCGCGGACCGCGTCGCGTGTTCCTCGGGCACCCCAAAGGTCGATCGGGCTTCGCGCTCCTCAACACCGTCGAGCACGAGGGACGCCGCTTCGGCGTCACCACGGGCCTCGAGCTGATCCCGCTCGATCGCACGCGGATCGTGGAGCAGAGCCGCTTCTCCGGGATGGTGCTCGGCGACGGCTTGACGCTCCCGGTGGCCTTCGTGCGGCGCACGGGCGCGTTCCGCGTCATCGATGGTCCGCACGGTCTGTCGGTGGGCCCCGTGCTCGGCTTCCGCGAGGCCGTGCCCGTCACCGAGGAAGTGCGTCGCGTGAACGACACGAGCTTCGTGGTCGCGCGTGACGGCACGCTGGTGCGCGAAGATCAGGTGGTGGTGGTCAAGACCATGCGTCGGCCACCGCGCTGGGCCGAGGAAGGTGGCAAATGGATCGAGGTCTCCATCCCACGGCAAACGCTGGTGGCTTATGAGGGGACGAAGCCCGTTTACGTGACGCTCGTCTCCACCGGCGTGGGCGGCACGGGCGATCCGGAAGAGACGCACGCCACCATCCAAGGCACCTTCAAGATCTACGAAAAGCACGTGACCGTGACGATGGATGGGAACGAGGCGAGTGACGCCTTCGATCTGCGCGACGTGCCTTTCGTGCAGTATTTCCACAAGGGATATGCGCTGCACGCCGCCTATTGGCACGACGACTTCGGGCACGCGCACAGCCACGGCTGCGTGAACCTCGCGCCCGTGGACGCAGCATGGTTGTTCCGCTGGACCGATCCGCGGGTGCCGCCCGGCTGGCACGCGACGATGGCCCGCGAAGGCACCCTGGTCTACGTGCACGATTGACCTTCGCGCCTCGGCGCGACGATAGGAGGGTGCCTCGCGGTGTAACCGGGTAGAATCGCGCCATGCTCGAGCTGCCTCCGGATCCGACGCTGTATGCGATCCCCGCCTTCATCGCGGCGCTCCTCGTCGAGCCGTGGGTGCTCGGTCGCATGCGCGCGCGCGGCAGCGACGTGCTCGGCTACACGGATCGGAAGGACACGGCCGCGAGCCTCGCGATGGGCATGGGATCCGTGCTCTTCGTGACCGCGATCAACGCGACGTATTACCTGCTCGCGAAGTTGGCGTGGGAGCATCGCCTCCTCGATCTCGGCGCCGGCGCGCTCGGCTGGACGGCCGCGATCGTGGGGTGGGATTTCATGTACTACGTGCATCATCGGCTCGAGCACGAGGTGCGCCTCTTCTGGGCGTGCCACGTGAACCACCACTCGAGCCGCTTCTTCAATTTCTCGACCGCGCTGCGCCAGCCGTGGACGCCGGTGCTCGGCATCGTGCTCTATCCGCCGCTCGCGCTCGTCGGCGTGCGGCCGTGGATGATCCTCGTCTCGAACGGCCTCAACCTCATCTATCAATTCTGGGTGCACACCGAGGCCGTGGGGAAGCTGCCGCGCCCCATCGAGCTCATCTTCAACACGCCGTCGCACCACCGCGTTCATCACGGCAAGAACACCGAGTATCTCGACAAGAACTACGGCGGGATCTTCATCGTCTGGGACCGCCTCTTGGGCACGTTCGAAGAGGAGAAGGCGCGCGTCGTCTACGGGCTGACGAAGGACATCGAGACGTACAATCCGTTGCGGATCGCTTTCCACGAATATGCCGCGCTCGGCCGCGACGTGGCCCGCGCGAAGAGCTTCGGTGAGGCCATGGGCCGCATCTTCCGCGGGCCCGGCTGGCATCCCGCGAGCGAGTGACGCGCTCGCGCTCAACTGGGTGTTTCCATGAGGCTGCCTGCCCCGGAGACGCGGTCGACCTCGGGTGACTCTTGCGGCGCCGGTGCAGCGCTGCCATGTGGGAAAGCGCCATGACCATGCGTCCTCTCCCGTGGCTCCTCGCGCTGGCCCTCTCGCTCGCTGCGTGCAGCAAAGAGCCGACGCGGTGGGATCAAGCCGCCTCGTCCAAACCCACTGCCATCACCGCCGAAGGATCGAAGCCGGGATCCGCGTTCAACAAGTTCTTCCCGGCGGATTCCACCGACGGCCACAGCCGCGTCTACACCGCGGAGAAGCCCGGCTATGCCGAGGCCAAGCTGAAGAAGGACGGCAAGGACGTGGCCGTGCTCAGCATCTCCGACACGCTCAACGAGCCCGACGCCAAGAGCAAGTTCGCGAGCGCGAGCGAGAAGGTGCGCGGCTATCCGCTCGTCACCGTCGGCAAGAACCAATCGGCGCTCCTGGTGAAGGATCGCTATCAAGTGAAGGTGTCGAGCCAATCGCTCGACGCCGACGCGCGCAAAGCCTGGATCGAGCGCTTCGATCTCGCCGGCCTCGGCGGGCTTTGATCATGATGGGGCCGCGAGCGGCCCCAAACCCTTGGATCACGATGGGGCCGCGAGCGGCCCCAAGCCCCAGGCTGGACGCACCAGCCTTGGATCACGACCTGCAATCCCGGGCTGGACGAGCCAGCCGCTGATCGACCCGAGGAGCCCCATGAGCGACGAGAACATCCACGAGATCTTGGAAGAGCTGCCGGAGAAGAGCATGACGACGCGCCTCCTGGGCGCGCTCGACTACATCGTGCCCGGCGAGTGGCAGAACATCACGAGCTTCGAGGGGATGATTCGGCACGTCACCGGCGAGGAGGATCAAGAGCTGATCCAGCGCGTCGGCGAGCGCGCCATCATGCTCTACAAGGATCCCGATCAGGGCTACCAGCGCGCGGTGCAGATCTTCCGCCTCGTCGACGACACCAGCGGCCTCGCCGGCATGGCCGCGATGGCGCGCAAGATCGGCGAAGGGTCCGAGTGGCTCGGCTTCCTCGCCAACATCACGCCCAAGGCCGACACCACCCAGGCGGTCGATGCCGGCGTGAAGCTCGTCGCCGAGCTGGCCGCGTTCTGTTACTGCAACGGCCTCCCCGGCGACAGCGTGGGCGACTTCGCGTCGGCGCTCGCTTCGTACGAAAAGGAGGAGTCGATGCGCCTCGCCGCGTGGATCGCCTGCGATTGCATGATCCCGCTCGGGCCGGACTTCCTCACGCAGATCACCGATCTCCTGATGGAGCTCTCCGACTTCGATCTCAGCGATCACCCGCGCTTCGCGCGCATCATGGAGCACCTGCCCGGCGTCAGCATCGGTGAGAAGCGCCAGCTCTTGAAGGAGAACCTCGGCGCGGCGACCGGCGCCATCACCAACTTCGTCGAGAGCAAGGGCATCGAGCGCGAAGGCGTGCTCGCGCGCGTGAAGGATTACCTCGAGATCGCCGACCATCGGCTCGACTACGTGGCCGCCGGCATCGACCTCGCGACCAACTACTTCGAGCACACCGGCATTCAAACCGTGGCGCGCCGGGTGATCGCCCGCGCCTACGGCGAGATCTGACGCGCAGCGCGCGACCTCGCCATCGGGCCGCGCGCCTTCCCTCCCCTTCGCTCGCCGCTCCAGCTGCGCCGATGCTCATTTCGGCGCCTGCGCGCGCTTCTTCACGCCGACCTCGAAGGCCATCTCCACGTGTCGCTCGCCGACGGCGACGAGTCATCGATGGGCGCTGACAGGGCGCGAGAGGCCGTGAGAAAGGCGTCTTCCTGCTTCGATCGATCTCCGGGATGCGCGAACGCGTCCGTCGATGTCGCGTCATCACCGAGAGCCGATGCGGGTCACGCAGCGGCGCGCACGCTTTGCGTCACGTCGAGCGAACAGGCCGAACGGCAGCAAACGTGGCTCTTCCCTGACGAAATCCTGACGGAGGGCACTCTATCGTCAGAGGCATGAGCAGCCTCGCAGCGGGCAGGCCCGACAAGCGCATCTCGTGGGGGAAATCGATCCCATTCATCCTCATCCACTTGAGCGCCGTCGTGGGCGTGGCCGTCCTGGGCTGGTCGTGGAAGGGGTTCGCCCTGGCCGTCGCGCTCTACTACGTGCGCATGTTCGGGGTGACTGCCGGATATCACCGATATTTCTCCCATCGCAGCTTCCGCACCGGACGCGTGATGCAGTTTCTCTTCGCGCTCCTCGCGACGTCGAGCGCCCAAAAGGGCGTGCTCTGGTGGGCGAGTCACCACCGCGTGCATCACAAGCTCTCCGACAAGCCCGGTGACGTGCACTCCGTGCTGATGGACGGCTTCTGGTGGAGCCACGTCGGTTGGATCATGTCGGCCAAGTACGAGAATACGGAGCGCGACAAGGTCCGTGATCTGGAGAAGTTCCCCGAGCTCGTGTGGCTCGAGTCATGGCACCTCGTGCCGCCGACGGTGCTCGGCGTGAGCCTGTTCCTCATCGGCGGGTGGCACGCGCTCGTGTGGGGCCTGCTCGTGTCGACCGTGATGCTCTGGCACGGCACCTTCACCATCAACTCGCTCACGCACGTCTTCGGGCGGCGGCGCTACGTGACCACGGACAACAGCCGAAACAGCCTGATTCTCGCCCTCGTGACGATGGGCGAGGGCTGGCACAACAACCACCATTATTATCAGCGCTCGGTGCGACAGGGTTTTTATTGGTGGGAGATCGACATGACCTTTTACATCCTCAAGGTCATGCAGGCGCTCGGCCTCGTGTGGGATCTGCACGCACCGCCGCGCCACGTGCGGGACTCGCGTCCCTCCGAAGAGCAGCTCACGGCGCCCACCGTCGAAGCCGCCGTCGAGACCTGATATCGCCGCGAGGCTCGGTGGCACGCTCCTTGGACATGGGAGCGGACATGACCCGAGCCAAGCTTCTCATCCTCGCCGCCTCCCTCGCCCTCTTCACCACCGGTTGCGGAAAGAACGGCTTCCTGGCGTTCGCCGCCGGCATGGAGCTCATCGCCGCGACGGCCACCGTCGCGAGCGAGATCTCCGCGATCGAGGAAGCACGAACCCGCGAAGAGAGCGCGCGCGAGGCGATGGCGCAGGAGCGGGCGCGCCAGGAAGCCGAGCGCGCCGCGGCCCGACGCCGCGCGCAGGCGGCGCCGGTGGTGGTCGTGGTGGAGCCGGCGTGCACGCCGCAGTGAAAACGATCGGATACACCCACAGGGTGGCGGGAGGTTCGCGCCACCCCATGCGGCGGTCTCACAGCACCACGCAAACACCGTTCTGGCAGGTCTGCCCGGGGGCGCAGAGCGCTCCATCGTCGACGATGCCATTGCAGTCGTTGTCGATGCCGTCGCAGATCTCCGCGCCGCCGCCCGGACAAGCATGCTCGCAGCCGTTGGCGGCGTTCTGATCGGCGTCGACCCAACCGCTCTGGCAGCCGCAGAAGCCGCTCACACAGGCACTGTGCGCACCGCACTCGCTGTCCGTCGCGCAGGCCGGCGCACCGCAGTCCTGCGGGCAGGAAGCAGGCGCCTCGCCGCACTGCGCATCGCAAAAGCCATCACCGCACGAGCAGGAAGCCGAGGTGCATTGGCCATTGATGCACGCTTGCGCCGCCGTGCAGTCCGCGTCGCTGGCGCAGGCGGTGGCCGAGGTGCATTGACCGTTGATGCATGCTTCGGTCGCCGTGCAGTCGCTGTCCGCGACACAGGTGTTGGATTCACACTGTCCGTTGACGCAGCTCCCACCGCCGGGACATTGAGCGCCGTCGTCCACGGTGCCGTTGCAATCGTTGTCGATGCCGTCGCAGACCTCGGCCGTGGGGGTACAGGAAGCCGAGGTGCATTGGCCGTTGATGCATGCTTGCGCCGCCGTGCAGTCCGCGTCGCTGGCGCAGGCGCCGGCGGTGGTGCATTGGCCGTTCACGCACGCTTGGGCCACCGTGCAATCGCTGTCCACGGTGCAGGCGTTGGATACGCACTGTCCGTTGATGCAGCTCCCGCCGCCGGGACATTGGGCGCCGTCGTCCACGGTGCCGTTGCAGTCGTTGTCGATGCCGTCGCAGACTTCGGCCGCGGGGGTACAGGTGGGCGCGGTCTGGCAGGCACCCGCGATACAGGCCTGGCTCGCCGAACACTCGGAGTCGGCGGTACAGGCTTTGGCGCAGAAGCCGGAGGCGCAGAGCTTTCCGCTGGGACAGTCGCTGTCGGCCGTACAGGAGACGGGTTGTTGATCCTGGCCAATGGGGATCTCACCGTTGTTGCAAGCGCCCGAGACGACGGGAACGAGCAGCGCGAAGAGCGGGAATGCAGCTTTCCAAAGCGAGTGGCGAAGCATGGAGTCTCCTCTGCGCCGCGAGGGCGCGAAGCGAGGGCCACGAGCGGCCCGGTGCGCGACGAGGTGTCCTCTCGGCCTCGTCGATGTCGCTGGGTTCGTGGCCGAGGGCCGGCGCTCCCGTGACGAAATCATCATGGGCCGATGCAAGAAGCGCGGACCCGGGCGGCGAGCGGTGATTGAGGGTTTTCGAGAAAGAAGCGCTGCGCGGCGGCGCGGGCCTCTTCGACTTTGCCGAGCTGGCAGAGGGCGAGCACGCGGAGCGCGCCGCGCTCTTCACGGAGCTTCGCGCCCGCCGCGGCCTTCTCGTCGAGGAGCGCGAGGGCACGGGAAGCATCACCGCCTTGCAGCACGCCATGCGCTTCACGCAGGCTCTGAGTTTCGGCAGCGAGCGAATCGGGCGGCGGTCGGGGCGCCTCGGGTGCAGCGGTCGCAGGAGGAGGAGGCGCGTCGGGCGCCGCGATCGCGACGATGGGAGGCATGGCGATGGAGGATGCGGGCGCCGTGGGCGAGGCTGTTGCAACGGGACGCGGAAACGATGGGGAATGCTCGACGCTGGATCGCGGCGCGATGACGACGGCAGAAGGCGCGGTCACGACGGGAGGCGCGATGGGATCGGCAGCCGATGCGCTGGGCTCGGGGATGGGCGCGGGCGGCGCGGCGCTCGCAGATGCGGTGGTGATGACAGCGGGAGCGGTGTGATGCTCACGCGTGAAATACAGGCCCGAGCTCGCGAGCAGGACGGCGGTGACGGCGGCCGCGAGCTTCCATCCAAGCGCGAGCGGTGCGGCAGCGGGTGCGGCGGCGGCAGCGCCGGTTTCGCCGGCGATGGCGGCCGCGCTTCCGGCAGCGATGGCGCGCATCAGCGAGGCGCGGATGCGGGCGCGATCGTCCGGGGTGGGGTCGTCGCCGTCGCGGCCGGCGTCGAGGATTCCGCGGGCGGAGGGATCGAGATCGCTCATCGGAGCCTCCAGGCGTCACGCGCGCGCTCGCGTTGCGCGGCTTGCTCGAAGTCGCGCCGAGCGGCGCGCAGGCGCGCGTAGATGGTGTTCACGTTCTCTCCCAGGACCTCGGCGATCTCGGGCGCAGTGAGCTGCTCGAGCTCAGCCATCACCAGGACTTCGCGTTTGTCGTCGTCGAGCGCGTCGAGCACGCGATGAAGCAAGCGCACGCCCTCGGATCGCTCGGTGCTGGTGTGAGGATCGCCGCCGCGCTCGTCCGGGACCGTGTCGGCGTCGACGGACGCATCGGGCGCGCGCGTGTGCGGGCTCTTGCGGCGCAGGCTGCGACGATGATCCTTGGCGACGCGCGCCACGATTGAGAAGACCCAAGTGCGCAGCGACGCGCGGCCCTCGAACTCGCCGAGCCGCCGGTGCACGACGAGGAAGACCTCTTGAACCGCATCGTCGACGGCCGCATCCGGCACTCCGAGACGACGGATGTTGCGGAAGACGAGATCGAAGCACTCATCGTAGACGGCCTCGAACGAGGGGGCCTCCGAATGGATCATGCTCACCGTCGGCGCGCCGGGCGTCGTTGGTGCAGCCGATGGAGCGGAGGCAGAGGTCACCGTCCACAAGAGTGGCCGAGCCTCGAAGGATCCGTGAAGAAAAACGAGGGGCCGATCACGAGCCGAGAAAATGGCTCGATTTCTTGGTCAAAACGCCGATGTCCGTGAGCCTCAGGCGGGTCAGAACGTGAGCTCGACACCGCAACCGGCGCGGCCGGCGAGGGGGCCCGAGCGATGGACGGGGCCGAGGTTCGAGAGGACGAAGCTCGGACGCGCAAAGGGGACGGCAGCGTCGAGGCGAAGCACGAGGGCCACGCGCGACACGGGAGACCACGCGAAGCGTGCGCCGGGCTTCAAGGCCGACCAGAGCGCGCTCCCCTCCCCCGGCATCGTGACGCCGTAGCCGGCGGCGTGAATGCGACCGAGCTCGAAGGCGAGGCACGGAGCGAGCTCGAAAGCACCGGGCGCGAGGAGCGAATAGCAAGCGCCCGCGGCACCGGCGACGAGGCTGATGTCGCCGCCCGCGGTCGCTCGCTGCGGGCTGGTTGCGGCGCGGCTGGGCCACACGCCGGCGCCGAGCTCGAAGCGAAACGCGCCGAGCGAAAGGGCCGCCGTGCCACCGGCAGCGAAGGAGACACCGGGGAGCGAGCCGACATCGGCCAGGGCCCATGCGAGGAGATGAAAGCGTGGAGCAGGCACACGCGAGCGTGTGGATGGAGGCGCGGCAGCTCGCGACGTGTCGGGCGCCGTCGATACGGAGGGTGCCGCAGATGCAGGTGCAGGCGGCGCGGATGCGGGCGCTGGCGGCGCGGATGGAGGCGAAGGCGGCGCGGCAGGGACAGCAGATGCAGAAGGCGCGGCGGATGAGGGAGCGGCGGGTGCAGGCGCGGCGGGAGGCGCGGAGGCGACGGCCGTGGGATCGATCATGAGCGCGAGGATCACGGCGGTCGCATCGGCGAGGGCCTCGCACGAGGCGGCGTGCAGCTCGCGGACGCGGGCGTTGCCGGCGTCGAGGCGAACGCGGAGGCCGCCTGCGGGATCGTCGGTGACGACGGCCGAGACTTCGAGCGGCGTCGGTGGACGCGCGCCGGATTCGCCGAGGAGACGATCGACTTCGGCGACGACGCGCGCGCCGGCAGGACAGCCTTCGGGAGCGGACCAGCGCAGCGAGACGCGAGGCCGAGGAGGATCGGCGGCGAAGAGCGGGAGCGAGAAGGCGGCCGCGAAGAGGCCCGCGGCGAGGCCGAGCGGAAGCCTGCGATGGATCGGGTCAGGTGCGGTGCGGGTGAGAGGATGAGCAGGATCGGCGCGACGATCGAGGCGGTCGTTCAGTGGTCGTCGGCGCAGTGGATGACCAGCGCCGGGACCGCGCTCACGAGCGGATCGATCACAGCGAGGCTCGGTGTGCTTCACCCGGTTCGTGCCGCTGTGGATGGGCTTATCGAAGTGCTCATCGAAGTCGAATCGGGCCGAGAATCTTCGATGGAAACGCGATCGAAGGGATTTTGTTCGGCGGCGTTGCCGGCGTGCCCGTGCGAGGTTGCGCACCGGAATAGAGATGCGCACGCTACGGTTCTCACGTCCATCTCGACGTGCGCCTCCGCACCGCGGAGGATGCCACCCCCGCGCAGTATGGACAAGAGCCGGGGCGCGCGAGATCGACGGGAAAACAAGCTCGAATCGAAAATCGACGCCACAAACTGTACAGCTGTTCACCTGCTCGTTAGGGTGCCTTCCCATGAACACGCAAGCACTGTCCGCTCACGTTCTGCACGCGCTGGCCCTCGCTCAGGTGGAGGGGCGCCGCCACGATCTGGAGACGCTGACGAGCGAGCTCCGGGTGCGGCGTGGAGACATTCGCACGGTGGTCAGCGCGCTTCACCGCGAGGGGTACCTCGATGCGCTGCGCATGCGGCTGACGTTGACCGGGTTCGCGCTCGGGCGCTCGTACGTCGGGCAGCCGCTGCCGCAGCTTCGCCGCCCGCGGCTCTCGGTCGTCGCGGCGGCGTAGCTCTGCACGCCCGAAGTCTGGCCACCATGGACCAGACCTCGGCGCCGCTTCGCGGCGGCGCTTCGCGCTCGTGCATCACTGTCGGTTTCGACGGGGCTTCGCCCCAAACCCCGCCGCGCTTCACGCGGCGACGAAATGCGTGGCCAGCGCTCCATCACGCTGGTTGCCGTGAAGAGACGATGGAGCGGCGCCGATGACGATGCGCCGCTCGAGACCGCACGCGGGCGTGTGTGTGATGGACGTGGGAAGGACGCCGCGTGCTACGGGCCGAGCTTGGCGAGGATGCGCGGCTTCACGAAGCGCGCGGTCGTGCCGGTATGGCCTTCTTGGCGGCAGAGATCGTCGAGGAGGCGCACCAGCTGCTCGCGCTCGAGGCGCTCGCGCGGGAAGCCGAGCCGCTTCAAGCTCGCGAGCACGGCCGCTTCGCCTTTGTCCTGACCCATGAGGGCCGCGAGCTGCGTGACGACCTCGTGCACGCCCACCGTCCCCGCGAGGCGCGCGGCAGCGCTCGAGTCCGGCGCTGCGGCGCCCGCGCGTGACGAGCTCGGCGGGATGATGCTGATGGGATGAGCGTCGGAGCGACCCACGCCCGAGCGGGTCATCGCATAGCGGGCGGTCATGCCCACGATGCCGGATTCGAGCGCGAGATCTTCGAGGATGGCCTTGCGCTCATCGGGACCGAGGGTGCCGTCTTTGAAGCCGAGGCGACGCATGGCATCGACCACGGCTTCGACGCTCTTTTCCCAGCCGAGCGTCTGCGCCAGCAGCGACGCTACCGACCGCACCGAACCCGCCCCGGCTCCCGACAGCTCCGACATTACCCGAACGATCCTCGTCCTCGCGGAAACCACTCTCGTCGCAGAACGAGGCGCGTACATCACCTCGCCTACGCTCGCGTCCTTGGGCTCCGCGGTGACGGCGATCTTGTCGCCAATGGCCGGCGGACGTCAATTCCAGATGTAGGCGAGTGCCCTCGGGGAACCCCGTACTGAACACCTGCGGCACCGATGGAGAGGCGTCGGCCCGGATCGCGGGCCGACGCGTCTTCAGCGGCGCGCTGCGGGAAAGATGGCGCGTTTGATCGTCGCCGCCGGGTGGCCGTGCCGAAGGGAGAGCTCGGTGAGCACCAGCGTGACCAGGCGGCCCTCGGGCGGCGCGGCGACGGCGCGGACGAAGGCGGCGTCCACGTGCACGCCGAGGTGCGCGACGGCGTCACGTGCCAGCGCTTCGGCGCGATCGTCGTCGAGGGCCGCGCCGCGGGCCACCCGAGGTTTGATGCGGAGAGCAGCGCGCAGGATGGAGTGGTAGTCCGCGAGCCATTCCATCCACGGCTCGATCGAGCCGCCGGAGGCCGCGTGCGCGAGAGCTGCGGCGCGCGCATCGATGGTGTCGAGTGGCAGCGTGTCGAGCTCGGCGAGGCAACCGGGGAACTCCCGGGCCAAGGCTTTGAAGACGGAGGCTTCGGGCACGGCCTCGCCGCGGGCATGGGCGCGACGGAGATCGGCGAGCGCTTCGTATTTGCGGGCGAGGGCGCGGAGGCGCGCGGCGTCGATCACAGCCACGACACCGGGAACGCGGAGACGTCGCCGATGCGATCCGTGCCGAGGCAGACGGCGATGAGGCGATCGACGCCGAGCGCGTTGCCGGCCGAAGGCGGCATGCCTTCTTCGAGCGCGGAAAGGAAGCGCTCGTCGATGGGGTACACGGGCTTGCCGACGCGGCGGCGCTCGGCCTGATCGCGCTCGAGGCGGGTGCGCTGCTCGATGGGATCGGTGAGCTCGCCGAAGCCGTTGCACAGCTCGACGCCGGCGACGTAGAGCTCGAAGCGCTCGGCGACGCGCGGGTCGCCCTCGCGGAGACGCGCGAGCGACGCGAAAGGCGCGGGGTAATCGACGAGGAAGACGGGGTGCGTCGCGTGCGCGAGGGCCGGCTCGACGGCGTCGACGAGGAGGCGGAAGAAGCGATCCTCGTCGCGGGTCGCGAGCGCGATGGCCTCCTCCGGATCGACGCCGGCGTGACGCGCGAACGCGTCGGCGACGCTGAGGCGCTCGAAGGGCGCCGTGAGATCGACGCGGACACCGCCGACCGTGAGCGCGTCGCCGTTGCCGAGCGCGCGGGCGACGTGGCGCACGAGCGCTTCGGTGTCGGCGATGACTTCGTCGACCGCGGCGAAGGATCGGTACCACTCGAGCATGGTGAACTCGGGGTTGTGACGGCTGCCGATCTCGCCTTGCCGGAAGCAGTGCCCGATCTGGAAGCAGCGCGCGATGCCGCCCGTGAGGAGGCGCTTCATCTGGTACTCGGGGCTCGTGATCAAATAGCCCGTGGCGTCGGTGAAGCCGGGGCCGGCAGCGCCGGGGACGGCGAACGCATCGAGGTGCAGATCGAGGCCGGGCGAAGGGACGATGGCCGGCGTGTCGACCTCGAGGAAGCCGCGCTCGTCGAAGAAGCTGCGGATCGCGCGGAGGGCGCGGGCGCGCGCGACGAGGCCCGAGGCGAGGCCGCGATGACGAAGACGATCGACCTCGCCGGCCGGCGGATCGGCGGAGGGCGCGCGCGATCCCGGCGGGCGACGAGGCGTGCTGTGCGTCACGAGGCGCGCGTCGTGGAGCGCGCCGTCGGCGAGCGATCCCGCGAGGACCACGAGATCGCCGACGGCGAGCGGAGCCGGGGTCGCGAGCGTGGCGCGCGCTTCCGCGAGCGCGTCGGCGAGGGTGACCGTCGCGCCGTCGAGGGCGATCACGCGGCCGGCGAGCTCGACCGGCGCGGCCGCGAGGTGGGCGGTGAGATCGCTCGGGGAGAGGCGCGGCGCGGACATGGGCGGAGTTCACCACGGCGGCGTGGAGGGACGGAGATTTTTGTTCTTTTCTTCTCCGAGCCTCCGTGTCTCCGTGACACCTCGGGAGGTCGGGAGAACACCATGCATGTCGTCATCACGGGCGCGTCCGCCGGTATCGGAGAGGCCCTCGCGCGCGCTTGGGCAGCGCGGGGCGCGTCGCTGACGCTCGTCGCTCGCCGTAAGGATCGGCTCGACAAGATCGCGGCGGAGGTGGGGGGAAAGACCTTCGTGCATGCCGCCGATCTCTCGATCGTGGAGCAGGCGACGGAGTGGATTGGACCGGCCGAAGAGGCGCTCGGGCCGATCGACGTGCTCGTCAACAACGCGGGCGTGCAGCACATCGAGGCCACCGAGCTCAGCGTGCCCGAGGACGGCGAGCGGCTGCTGCGCCTCAACGTCTTCACGCCCATGCGCCTCACGCGGGCCGTGTTGCCGGGCATGCTCGCGCGGAGGCGCGGCACCATCGTCGACATCTCCTCGATGGCTGCGCTCGCGCCGATGCCGGGCATGTTCTATTACAACGCGGCCAAGGGCGGCATCGGCAACGCGTCGGAGGGGCTGCGCGGCGAGCTGCTCGGCACGGGCGTGCACGTGGTGACGGTGTACCCAGGGCCGGTCGACACGGACATGTCGCGGGCGGGCTACGAGAAATACGAGCCGACGCTGGCCGCGCGCCTCTCTCCCGAAGGCACGACCGATGGGCTCGCGAAGCTGATCTTGAAGGCCGTCGATCGCCGGAGGGCGCGGGTCATCTACCCGCGGACGTACGCCATCGCGCTGAGCTTCCCGCGGCTCGCGCGCTGGTTCACGGGGCGCTTCTCGCCGCCGGTGAAGCGCTTGCCTGGATGAGCAGCGCGATGCGCCGATCGTGACGGGGCCGCATGAGGCCCCGCGCGATGAGCGAGGCCTCGCAGATCATGATGGGGCTGCGAGTGGCTTCGAGCCCCGCGCCGGACCTGCCGGCGCGGATCGAGATGCGAGGAGAGCCGCCGAATCAGCCGCCGTCGCCAGCGTCGCCGGCGTCATCCGTCCCGCCGTCCGGAGCGGCGCCGCCGGTGCCGTTGCCGCCGGTGCCGTTGCCACCCGCGCCGCCGCCGCTGCTCGACGAGCTGGCGCTCGAGCTCGAGCTGGAGCTCGACGTGGTGGTGGTCTTGCCGATGGAGACGCAGGCGAGGTTCGCGCTGTTGGGCGAACAGCAGAAGCCGATGCCCGCGCCCTGATCCGTGTTGCAGGTGAGGCCGGTCGCGCAGTCGAGGCTGACGCCGTCGGTGTCCTTGTTGTTCGGATCGCAACGCTGGCCTTCGGTTTGGCCGTTGCACCCCATGGCGGGGCTGAGCGACACGGGCAACGCCAAAGCGAGGAGCAGGAGGAAGCGCTTCACGCGCGACGGTCTAGCAGAAAGCCATCGCGCTGCCTACGGCGCGGTGGTGGGCTGGCCCCGCCGGTGCTCGCCGTCGCCGTCGCCCTCGTGTGCGGCCTTGTTCTTGGCGTCGATGGCGTCGGCGAAGAGGCCCATGTACTGGGCCGCGCTCGTGAGCGAGAAGAAGAGCGAGCAGTAGATCAAGAGCCTGCCGACATGCACCAAATCGACCCGGCCGAAGTCGATGAAGCCGAGCGAGAGGTGGTACGGGTAGCCGAGCAAAAGGCAGATGATGCCGATCATCTGAAGCGCGGTCTTGGCCTTGCCGCCGTCGGCCGCGGAGATGACGAGGCCCTCCGCGCCGGCGATGGATCGCAGCGCAGTGATGGTGATTTCGCGCGAGATGAGGAGCACGACCGCCCACGCGGGGATGCGGCCCATCGGCACCATCCACACCAGGGTGGCCACGACGATGAGCTTGTCGGCGAGGGGATCGAGGAACTTGCCGATGACGGTGACGAGGCCCCCACGCCGCGCGAGCCAACCATCGAGGAGATCGGTGATGGCCGCGAGCGCATAGACCCACGCGGCCCAATAGCAGTCACGCGGGGCGCCTCGATCCAGGAGGACGAGCACCACCGGGATCATGACCACGCGCAGGAACGTGAGGAAATTGGGGAGGTTCTTCGCGTCCTCCCAAAGCGTCTTGCGGCGGTGGGCGCGGAGGCTCTTCTTCGACATCGGCGCGGCGACGGTGCGCGGCGCGCTCTCTTGATCAGCGCTCATCGAGGAGCACCATCCCTTCCCCCGCGAAGGCCACGAAGCCGCGCACGCCGGCAGGCGCTTCGCTCGCGACCAGCGCGCGCGGGACGACGCGGCCGATCCAGCCCAAGACACTGCCGCCACGCACCGAGGTGCTGCGGCCTTCGATCACTTCGACCGATGCGAGGCGCTCCGGGAGCGTGGCGACGACGGCGCCCGGGCCGCGGAGCTGCACCATCGGGAGCGCGTCGCCGTCGCCGACGGGGAGCCGGCCGTTCTCCCAACCGATGGTGGACTCGAAGCCGGCGAGCGCGTCCTCGCGGAGGTAGAGCGCGTCCTCGTCGAGCGCGACGATCGCGAGGCGACGGCCGACGGCCGGACCGAGCACGAGCTCGACCTTGCCGGTGAGCTCCACGAGCGGCGAAGCAGGGCCGCCGAGAGGCTCGTCGAGCAGGCGGCCGCGCGCGCGACGCTGGAGGATGGTGCTGGTCTGACCACCGCCGGCCATCGATCGAACGAGCTCGAGCCGCGTGGAGAAACCGCTCTGCGCTTGCACGAGCACCATGCCGCTCGCGTGCAAAGAGATGGGCAGATCGCGCGGGAACAGGAGGAGCGCGTCGCGCGCGAGATCTGCAGGACGACGCGGCGGGGTCGCGAGCGCGCGCAACGAGGCGGGCGCTGGATCGGAGATGGAGACCGGAGCACCGATGCGCGTGCCGTCGGCCGGCGGGATCGAGGGCAGGAGCGGCGGGCGCGCGGGCAGCTCTTTCCCGGGCTCGATGGCGGACCAAGGGCCGCTGTGAGAGCGAATCGATCGAACGGCCTCTTCAGCGTCGGGAGCCGCGATCTCTGCGGATCGGAAGGGCGCGTCGCCGTTGCGATCGATCTCGACCAGGGCCTCGTCCGCGGCGCGGCGCATCTCTGCTTTGGTGGGCGCAGGAGGCTCGGGCTGGATGGAGAGCGCGCCGCCCGAAGCGGCCATCTCGATCAGGCGGCGCGCCATGCCGTCGTGGCCACCGGCTTGGAAGGCGTAGCTCGCGCGCTCGTAGTCACCGAGGCGCTGGAACGCGAGGCCGAGATAGCCCCACGCGCGGCTGTGGCCGGGGCTCTGCTCGACGACCTTCTCCAGCTCGAAGCGGGCGGGCGCGGCCTGGCCCGTCTTCAAGTACGAGAGCGCCAAGTTGATGCGCGGCTCGATGGCGTCGGGGTGCAGCTTGATGAGCTGCTCGTAGATCGAGATGGCGCGCGGATAGAGGCCGAGACGGAAGTAGACGATGCCGAGGAGGTCCTGCCCCTTCGGGTCGCTCGGCTGGAGAGAGAGCGCTTGCTCGAGCTCGGCCTTGGCGTCGTGGACGCGGTTGTCCTGAAGGAGCTCGCTGCCACGGTAGAGGTGGAAAAGAAAATCCTCTCCCGCGATGTCGCGGGACGAAGGCGGTCGGGGAGCATCGCGCTCGGCCATGCGGGGCGAAGCCTACACGATGTGCGGCGCGCGTGCCGCGGGTATGCTGCGCCACGATCCATGCGCCACCGCCTTCCCCTGCTCGCGTCCGCTGCCGCCCTCGTCGTTTCCCTCTTCGCTCCGCGCGCCGCCCACGCGTACGAGCACCAATGGCACGCGGGTGCCAGCTTCGGGTACCTGGGCGGGTGGAACGGGGTCGGGCACGGCCTCGGTGGGGGCCTCGATCTCGGGTACGGCGTGCGCGATTTTCTCGACGTCGTGGCCTCGGCGGACGTCACCTACCACCCGAGCTCGAAGGTCGTGATCCCCACGTTCACCGCGGGCGTGCGCTTCGTCTTCGACGTGCTCCAGGTGGTGCCGCACATCGGCGTGCTCGCAGGCGTGGCGGATCAAGCCGTCACCTCGGGCTGCCTCGGCTCGTGCAATGCGGCGCGGCTCGACATCGCGATCCCGTTCGGCGTCGACTATCAGCTCTCGCGCAGCTTCACGATCGGCGCGGCCGGGCGCTTCCAGATGCTGCTGCTCAATGGATCGGCGACACCGATGCTCGGCGCGTTCGCGCGGGCGCAGTACGTGTGGGGTTATTAGGTCCCGGGAAAGGAGCGCCGCTCCTTTCCCTCCACGAGCAGGCTTGAACGTCGCGCCGCTTCGGGCCTGAGGTCGGCTCTCTCGGTTACGCTCTCAGCGCGGCGCACCCTCTCGATCGAGCGAGATCTCGGTCCGCTGGGACGCGCGCCCTCACTTCCGCCGCTTGTCTTTCACGATGGCGTCCATCTGCTGGTAGTACTTGCTGCTCTTGCGGATGGCGATGCCGAACTCGAGCGCGTTGAGCTGGGGCTTCGTGTAGACGTCGTAGTCGGCGAAGGCCGGGTGCTTCTGGATGTCGTCGATCATCGCCGCGTAGTGCGGGTGCGGCATGTAGATGAGATCGGGGTGCCACGTCGAGAAGAGCTTCTCGGCGGAGAACTTCGAGAGCGCGAACTTCGGCTCGTTGAGGCCCGCGAGATCGACGACGGTGCGCTTCAGGTTGAGCGCGGAGAGCATGCCGACCTCCGTGGTCGCGAACACCGCGTCGCTCGGGAGGGTCGCGAAGCGATCGAGGCCGTACCAGTAGCGCTGCGGCCCTTGCTCGAGCGCGTGCTTGTGCATGTCGACGCGCGCGAAGACACCGCCCGTCACGGCGCTCGTCAGGTCACGCCCGCCCTGCACGAAGCCCGGCATGAAGAGGCCGATTCCATAGACGAGCCCGGCGGCGCCGACGACCGCGTACGGAGCACGGGAGCCCTCCGGATCCCGCGCGGCCACGAAGTCGAAGAACCGCGCGATGGATCGGGCCGCGAGGTAAACGAGGAGCGGGAGCGGCGGATAGAAGAACCGCTGCGAGTGGCCCATGATCGGCGTGACCACGATCCACGAGTAGCCGATCAGGAAGAGGGCCCCGACGAGCACGCCCTTGTCCATCGCCGGCGTGTCCCGCAGAAACGAGCGCAGCGAGGCCGTCACGGCCACGATGGTCACGATGAAGAGCGGCCAGAAGAAGCCGAGCCACACGAGGAGGTCGTGCGTCGTGCCGCCGCGATACGCGCGCGCGATGCCGGCCCCGTAGAGGTCGGTGCCCTTCGCCCAGAAGGGCAGCGGCAACGGCGTCCCGAAATACAGGCGGCAGAAGAGGAGGTGCGCGCCGAGGCCGAGCACCGTCACGCCGAGCACCGTGAGCCCCATGCGCCGCTCGACCGGCGTCTTCGGAAACGCCACGAGCGAGAGGGGCACGAGCACCGCGAGCGTCGCCATCTCCGGTCGCACTGCGAGCGAGAAGCCTCCGAGCACGCCGAGGATCACGCCGAGCCGCCGCGGCGGCGTCGGGTCGGCGAGGCGCGAGGAGAGCTCGTGGGCGACGAGCAGGTACGTCGCCGTGCAACCGAGCCCGAAGGTCGTGTCCATGCCGCTCACGAAGTGATCGGCGAACGTCGAGATCGCGAGGCACACGAAGACGAGCGCTATCGCTGCGCGCCCGCGTGTGCCGCCTCCCGCCGCCTTTTGCGCGAGCCGCGCCAAGAGGCCCATGAGCACGAGGCCGGGCAAGGCGCTCGAGAGCAGCGCCGCTAGGCTCATGTTCCCACGCGTCACCGCGAGGAGCGGGACACCGACGACGAGGAACGCGGGCGACGTCAGGCCGTACGTCGGCGCGCCGCCCGGGTTCCACGCGACCTTGCCCTCGCGAAGCACGTTGTGCGCGTACCGCTGGAAGATGTACGCGTCGTCCCACAAGCTTCGCACGTCGAAGCGGGCGAGCGCCTTGAGCAGGATCGCGCAGACGCAACCCACGAGCGTCACTGCAAAGAGCGCTCGAAACGCGCGCTCGGCGAGCGAGGTGTCGGCCTTGGCCTCCACCGGATTCTTCACGTCCTCCATGACACCGGCGACGAACGCCTCGGCGCTCGGCGTCCGCCGCCGTCGCTCGGCCTTCCGCGCACGACTGAGACCAAACCCACCGAGGGAAGTCAAGCGTCGGCGCGCCGGTGCAGGCGTTCCCGGCGCCGCGATCGCGCACGAATTGCAGGGGAGCACGCGACGACACGAGCTCCTCCAGGCTCGCGCCGTGGGCCGCGGTGACGTGCGTCGATGAGGTCACCGCGCGGCGGCGATGGCCTCGTCGAGCGTGAAGGCTTTCTCGTAGAGCGCGCGGCCGACGATGGCCCCGGAGACGTTGGGGATCTGCGCGAGGGCGCGCAGGTGATCGAGCGTGCCCACGCCGCCGGAGGCGAGCACGGGGCACGACGCGGCCGCGGCGAGCTCGGCGGTGGCCGCAAAGTTGGGCCCGACCTGGGTGCCGTCGCGCGCGACGTCGGTGTAGAGAATGGCCGCGATGGGCAGGCCGGCGAGGTCGCGCGCGACGTCGAGCGCCGTGCGCGTGGAGACTTGCTCCCAGCCGTCGAGCGCGACCTTGCCGTCCTTCGCGTCGAGCGCGACGACGACGCGATCGGGGAAGCGGGTGGCGACGGCGCGCACGAGATCGGGATCGCGCACGGCCGCGGTGCCGAGAACGACGCGCGCGGCGCCGAGCGCGAGGTAGCCTTCCGCAGCCTCGATCGAGCGGATACCGCCGCCGACCTGCACACCACCGCCGCCTTCGGAGAACGCCGACACGACGGCGCGCACGAGATCGCGCTCGACCACGTGGCCGGCGCGGGCACCGGCGAGATCGACGACGTGAAGGATCGGGACCTTGCCGCGGAGCGAGGCCGCGAGCGCGGCGGGATCGTCGCTGTAGACGGTGACGGCGTCGTAGCGGCCCTGATGCAGGCGGACGGCCTTGCCGTCGAGGAGATCGATCGCGGGGAGAACGTGCACGGGCGGCGACCTTACGCGATGCGGGCCGGGGCGGCCAGGCAGCGCCCGCCCGGCAGCGTGGATTCACGCGCCCGCTGCCGGTATCGTGGAAGGCCGTCATGGCTACACCCCCCAAGCGCCAGCCGGACACGCAGGGCGACGTCGCCGTCGTGACCAAGCCGAAGCCCGAAACCCAGCGCGCGCGTCGCTACATGGTCGTCTTCCACAACGACCATTACACGACGAAGTGGTTCGTCGTGATGGTGCTGACGAAGTTCTTCCACATGAGCGAGGCCGCTGCGACGAGCTTCATGATGATCGTCCACGAGCAAGGGACGGGCGTCGCCGGCGTCTACACGCGCGACATCGCCGAGACCAAGGTCGCCGAGGTGATGGAGCTCGCGAAGGAGTACGAGATGCCGCTCATGCTCACCGTCGAGCCGGAGGAGTGAGCGCGAGGCGGCACGCGGGCCCCGGCCTCACTGCTTGACGAGGGTCGCGACCGAGATGTGCGGCCAGTGAATGCCGCCGAAATCGAGGACGACCCGCTGGACGTACTGGAGCTGTTGGAGCTCGTTCTCCGCGTCGAGGCGCACCGTCTCCACCCAGAAGATGGCGTCGAGCTGAATGGCGTTCGCGTTCGCGCGGATGAACGGGATGTTCACGATGCCGCCCTGGTCGCCTTGGCCCGCGGCGCTGGAGACGCTGATGACGACCGTGCGCGTGATCTCCTGACCGCGGATGGCCTCGCGGAGGATGGCGACGGGATCGCGGACGACTTCCGCAGGATCGAGCCCCTCGGGCAGGCCGGGCGGGAGCGCGGGCGGCGTGAACTGCGCGAGGTAATCGTTGCCGGTCACGATGTCGGGGTTGGGGACTTTGTTCAGCCCCGGAATCGGAACGCCCGGCTTGATGACGAAGGGGAACGCGTCGACGGGATCGAGGATGGGCCCGCTGCGCACGTCCGCGAAGGCGATGCTCTGCGCGATGAGTGAGTCGCCGTGGGGGATGACCGCCTGGCGAACGTAGTTCTCCGGAACGTCCGGGACCGCGGACGGCGGCACGTGGAGCCAGAAGCCGGGCTCGATGTGGAGCGCCGCGAACGTGGCGGCGTCACTGACACGCTGGAGGTAGTGCAGGCCGTGGAGAAAGACGTCGTCCTGCTCGGAGCCGCGGTTCGGGACCTTGCCGCCGATCGGCGAGAAATCGAGGGTCTCGACCGTCGCGTTGAGCTGCAGAAAGAAGGGCTTGCCGTTGTGCTTGTCAGGGCGAGCAATGAGGTTGAACCCGCTGCCCACCCAGCTCCCGCTGAGCTCGGATAGGAGGCCGAGTTGATCGAGGACGTTCTTGCTGGGCGGCGCGATCCGCTTGAGCTCATCGAGGGAATGGGCCGTCGACTGCGTGAACTTGGAGAGAGGGGGCACGGGCATGGGCGCGATCTCCTTGGCTCTTGGGGCGCGAGGCGAGGCGCGAGCGCCGCCGATCGAAGGCGCACGGCGCGCGGTGCTCGGCGAATGCGCGCGCATCGCCGCCGCGCGCCGCTCCGCTTCGAGCGACGCGATCCGAATCTGCTCCTGCCCCGCCGCGGCGAGCCGCGCGGCATGCGCGGCTCGTCGTTCACAGCGAGGTACGTCTGGGTCAGGCGGAGGTAACGCGCGGGATGATCAGGCCGCGAAGATCGGCGTCTCCCCTTCAATCCTTCTCGCCGGGGAGCGAGAGCCGGCCGAGCACGCTCTCGGCGGCTTCGAGGCGGGCGCGGGTCTCGTCGAGCAGCGCGCGCGTCGAGGAGCGGCCGGCGCCGGGAGCGCGATCGAGCGCATCGAGCGCGCGACGGTTGAAGGCGAGGCCGATCGGGGAGCCCTTCTCGAAGTTCAGGGTCACCGAGTCGGACAGGACGGCGAGCGCGTCGTCGAGGTGACCGCCCGCGGCGAGGAGCTCGGACAGCGCCGCGGTGGACCGGGCCAGGCCGACGAGATCGCCGATGGCCTCTTCGGCCTCGACCGCGGCCGTGAGGCGATCGCGGGCGCGATCGAGACGCCCTTTGCGCAGCTCGAGGCGCCCCATCGTCTCCCACACGCGCGCGAGCTCGCGGCGCGCATCGAGGCGTTGATAAACGCGCTCGGCGGCGAGGGCGTGATCGAGGCCCATGGTGAGCGCGTCCGCTTCGCGTCCCGGTCGTGCGGGGACGTGTAGCGGGATGCGGGCGAAGAGGTGATCGGTCTCGGCGACCTCGACGGCGGCCACGGGATCGGTGGCCGCGCGCTCCTCGAAGATCTTGCGCGACTCGGTGAGGAGATGCGTGGCGCGCACGGGATCACCGAGGCGCACGTGAACGGCGGCCTGATCGTTGAGCAGGCGCGCGGCGCCGGTGGGATCGCCGGCGTCGAGGAGCAGGCGGCTCGCGGCGGTGAGCTCGTCGAGCGCGCGCGCGAGCGAGCTCGGCTCGCCGAGGTCGTAGCAAACACCGGCCACCGCCGTGGCGATCTCGGCGGCGAGCTCGGGCGGGTCGTCCTCTGCGAGCGTGGCGCGCGCGGCCTCCAACGTTTCGAGCGCGCCGGCGAGCGTGAACGCAGGCTCGAACCCAGGCGCGGAAGCAGGGCTCATGGCCTGCCACTTGAGCCTCCCCAGATCGAGGAGCACGCGCGCGCGAAGTCGGCGGCGGCGCGGCGCGGCCGGGAGCGCGTCGAGGATGGCGAGGGCCTTGTCCGCGAAGCCGAGGGCCTGCGAATGCGCGCCAAGCTCGGCGGCCTTCTGCGCGGCGGCGCGGTAGCGCTCGGCGCTGGCGTCGAGATCACCGGCCGCCGCCAAGTGCCCAGCGGCGCGCGCGTCGTCACCGCGCGCGGCGCTCGCGGGCGGAGGCGCGCTCCTTCGCGACGGCGCGGCGGCGCGTGGTCGGATCGAGGGCGCGCCCGCGTCGGTGATCGAGACGGAAGGCGCCTCCCAAACGCCCTTCGGTGATGGCGACGCGGCGTGCGGCGCGGGCGTCTGTGATGCGGGCGGGAAGATGTCGGCGTAGGGCCAAGGCCCAGGCGACGGCGGCGCGATCGACGCGTGCACCACCGTGGGCCGCGCTTCGCTCGACGCGCGCGACGTCACCGATCCGCGGCGCTCCGTCGCGGGCACGTCGGAGACGCGCTTCGGCGGCGCGACAGACGGCTCCTCCTTCGCAGGAGGCAGCGAGATCTCGCCGCCTTCCTGCGCGCGGCGCGTGGGAACGAGCCCTTCGCCCGGCTCCGCTGTCCATGCGGGCGGCATGCTGTCGCGGTCACCGCTCTCGGGCTCGAAGCCGGGGCCGTAGGCGTCGAAGCCGCCGAGCAGCTCGGCGACGCGCTGATGCCACGCGATCATCAGCGAAGGCAGCATCGAGGCGCGCAGCGCATCGAGCATGGGCTCGGGCAAGTGGAAGCGACCTTCGCCGAGGTCCTCGACGGGCACGCCCGCATCGGCGGCGCGCTGGAGGACGTCGAGGACATCGAGGAGCTCCAGGCCGAGCAGCTCGGCGACGAGGTCGGCCTCGAAGCCCGATCCCACGATGGCGCCCGCGCGCAGCACGCGCAGGACATCGGATGGCAAGCCGCGAAAGGCAGTCGACGCTGGGCCGGCCGTCGCGTGCGCGGCGTCCTCCACGCGCATCACCGAGCCCGATCCCGCCGCGCTCTCCAGCGTCGCGAGGAGCGCGGCGGCCGCGCCGGTCGGATCGGTCGTCCGGAACGCGAGCACCACGGGGAGCTTGAGCCAACCGGGCCGGCCGACGATGCGGCGAAGCATCGACAGCGTCGCGTCGTCGGCCGCGTCGACCGCGTCGAACAACACGGCGGAAGGACGATCGGAAGCCCCCGCGAGGCGGTTCAACGCCTCGACCACGGAGCTCTCGATGTCGAGCGCGGGCACGTCGCCGAGCAAGCGCCGGCGGAGGCCTTGGACCATGCGATCGCGCGCTTCTTCGAACAGCGGCGCCGAGCCGCCGAGGAGGTGCTCCACCTTGCGGCGCGCCTCGTGCAGCGGGCCCAGCGTCGTCGGCGGCACATCGCAACGAACCCGAACGACGCGCACGCCCGAGGCAGCCGGCGGCTCCCCCGGAGATGCGCCCAGCACCGCGGTGTGACGTCCGGCTCGAACCCTCTTCCAAAGCTCGTCCACGTCTCTCCTCCTTGGCGCGACGCTGGTGGCGCCGGCGGGCATTTCGCACGCGCGCGGGGTGCTGTCGACGCTGCCGAACGCCGCCATGGACGCGCATAAGACCCGGGCATCCGCGTGCGCATCGAGACGGACTCGAGCCTCGATTTCCAGGCGATCGCGGCATGCTCCGCATGCATCGTCGCGAATGGGGAGAAGCGGCCCCGTCCTCTGCCGCGACGGTGGGGCGCGGCGGCCCTCGCGCGAGCGCTCGCCCATGCGCTCACCGCTCCGCGTGGTTTCGCGATAAGGTCGCGACCGGGCGCGCTCGGCGCGCGGGAGGCTCCTTGATCCGTATCGAGATCATCCACGACCGCGTCGATGACATGAGCGTGATCGACGAGCGCGCAGGCGCGATCCGCGTTGCCCGCGGAGGTCGCCGCTGATCGCGCGAAGGCTCACTCTGCTCCCGCTGGCGCTGGCCTTCGGGTGCGCGCCGGCCGAGCTGTCCGTGGCGGGCGCGCGCGTCGAGGTGCTCGCGGCGCCGCGCGCCGGCTGCACGTCGCTGGGCCCGCTGCGCGCGACCGCGGGCTACAACGGGCGCGGCGCCGACGCGAACCTCGCGGGCGTCACGGCCGCGCTGCGCAACGACGCGGCGGCGCAGGGCGCAGACGCGATCGTGATCCGCGAGCGCGCGCTCGGCGCGCCGACGGTCGACTCGCTCTCGTCGCCACGCGGCGCCACGACCAGCGGCGGCTGCCCCAACTGCGTGGCGATGACCGCCGACGTGTATCGCTGCCCGAAGGCGCCTGCGCCGCCCGCGTCCGTCGCGCCGAAGGCCGCCGATGGTTTCGCCGAGGCCACCGACGCCGCGCTCGCTGCGGCCGCGGAGAGCGCGCGCCGCTGCTTGCCGGCGGGCTCTCGAGGCGGCGACGCGCGCGTGCGGGTGACGTTCGCGCCGAGCGGCGACGTGGTCTACGCCGAGGTCGAGGGCGACGCCTTCACGGGCACGCCCGCCGGTGCGTGTTTCGCGAGCAAGCTCCGCAATGCGCACGTGCCTCCCTTCGCCGGCGCGGCGCGCTCGATCGATCGGACGCTGAAGCTGGTTCCATGAGCCTCCCTGCCCTGCGCCCCCTCCCGCTTCTCTTCCTCGCGATCGCTGCCTGCGGCGACCGTGGCCCGCCGGTCTGGGCGCCCACGCCGGTGGCCCAAGGCCCCGAGCGCGAGGGCTGCGTCCACGCGCGCGAGCTCCGCGCACGCGCGCCCAAGCTGCTCGAGGAAGGGCGCCTCGATCGCGCCGTGCGCGCCCTGCAGCGCGCCGAGGATCTCTGTCCTCCCGAGGCGCCCGCGACGTGGGGCCCGCGCGTGACCGCGCTCGCCGCGCTCGGTCGATCGGCCGAGACCATGCAGCTCGCGCGGCGCATCGAGCAATCCGATCGAGCCTCCGACGCCGATCGCGCCGCCGCGAAGGCCGCCCGCGCCTCCGCCGAGGAGCACGCGCAATCCATCGCCGCCGCCGGCAGCCGAAAGGACGCTCCCGAGCTCTTCGATCCGGCCGAGAAGCGGCGCGAGAACGCGGCGAGCCTCTTTCGACAGGGCACCGCCGCCGCACGAGCCGGTGACGCGAAGAGCGCGAAGAAGCTCTTCATGGATGCATGGACTGCATGGCATCCGAACCCGCGGGCGCTCGTCGAGGCCGGCCTAGCCGCACAGGCGCTCGGCGAGCGCGCCGAGGCGCAGCGCCTGTGGGATCGCGCCGCCTACGACGACGCGTCCACCGCGCTCCACCCCGAGGTCCCCGCCGGTGGGCCGCGCGCCGTGAGCGGCGCTGTAGCGGCCTGGGGCACGCGCATCCTCGTCGGCGGTGACGACGAGCTCATGGTGTTGGAGCGCGACCTCACGCCCGCGCTCCGCATTCGCACGGGCGAGGGCGTGACCGCCGTGGCGCTCGCCGGTGACGCGTGGATCGCCGCCGGCACCGGCACCGGCAAGATCAAGATCTACGACGCCGCGCTCGGCACCGCCCGCGGTGATCTCGTCGGGCATCAAGGTCCGGTGCGCGTCATCTCTGCTTCGCCCGATGGACGCACGCTCGCCACCGCCGCCGACGACACGGCCGTGCGTCTGTGGAACGCCGCGAACGGCGAAGCCGGCCGCATCTTCGCCACCAAACGCGTGCCCGTCGCGTGCACGTGGAGCGCCGACGGCGCGCGCCTCGCGTGGGCCGACGACGGCGGCAACGTCGGCCTCGCCGAAGTGGGCACCGGCGCCGTCGTCTCTTTGCCGAAAGCACGCGGCGCGGTGCGCGCCCTCGCGTTCGACGGCGCCGCGCTCCACGCCGTGACAGCGAGCGAGCGCCTCGTTTGGAACCTCGACAAGCCGCGCACACCCCCGCGCACGCTCGGGCGCGCCCGCGCCGATCTCGCATCCATCGCCGGCGGCGTGCTCGCGAGCGCCACCACGGGCGAGATCGCCGCCCTCGATCTCGCCTCCGGCGCCGCGCTCGGCGCCGTACCGAACGACGCGCACGGCGGCCTCGCCGCCATCGCCGTCGCCCCCGATGCGCGCGCCTTCGCGGCCGTCTACCGCGATCGCACCCTCGCCGTCCTCCCCGCGCGCGAGCGCGCCGCTCGACGCGAGATCTCCCCCGCCTCGCCCCTCGCCGCCCTCGCGGTGGCCGCGAGCGGCAAGCTCTTCGCGAGCGCCTCCGAGGATGGCCGCGTCCTCCTCTGGAACGCCGCGCCCCCGAGCCTCGGCGCCTTCGCCGCGGCCGGCGCGCGCGCGCTCGCCTTCGCGCCGGACACGCGCACGCTCGCCGTCGGCCTCGATCACCGCGTCGATCTCCACGACCTCGTCGCGCATCGTCCCGGCCCTGCGCTCGAGGCCGGCGGCCGCGTGAACGTGCTCGCGTTCTCCGCCGACGGCTTGGATCTCGCCGCGGCCACCGACGCGCCGGCCGTCGAGATCTTCGCCGCCGGCGCGCCGAAGGCGACGCGCAGCCTGCGGCTCGAAGGCGGCCCCGCGCGCGCGGTGCGCTTCGCGCCCGATGGTCACACGCTCTTCGTCGCCGCCCATGACGCCGTGGTGCGCTGGGATCCCGATGCGCCGAAGACCACGCGGCTCGGCGCCTTCGGTCCCGAGCCGCGCGACGTCGTCGTCGCCCCCGACGGCGCCGCGCTGATCGTCGCCGACAAACGCGGTGAGCTCCTCACGGGCAAGCTCGTCGACAACGCGCCCGCCCCCGCGCACGTCGTCGTCCCCGCCCAAGCGCTCGCCCTCGCGATCGCCGCGAACGGCATGATCGCCACCGCCGAGGGCGATCGCGCGCTGAGCCTCCGCGGCCCCGATGGCAAGCCGATCGCCCGTTTCCGCGAGCCCGAGGCCGCGGTGCGCGCCGTCGCGTTCCTCCCCCAAGGCATCATCGCCGCGAGCTTCGCCGACGGCGCCGTTCGGCTCTTTCGCTCGCCCGGCCCCGGTCCCGTCGCCGTCCTTCGTCCGGTCCCCGGCCTCGGTGCCGGCGCGCTCGCGGGCCTCGTCGAAGGCCCCGGCGGCCACCTCGAAGTCCTCGGCCCCGACGCGGCCCAAGCCCGCGCCCGCCTCCGTTGTCGCCTGGGCCCGGCGCTCTATCCCTTCGACGTCTGCGCCGAGCAATTCGCGATGAGCAACCTCCTGCCGCTGATCCTGTCCGGCCAGGATCCGGCCGAGGCCGATCCGTGACGAAGCGCCGTCGTCCGTCGTGCAAAAGCGAAAGCGTGCCGCGGCGCGCGGCCCTTCTCGTCTTTGCCTTCCGGCGGCTTTGCGTTCATGTCTCTCCTCCGCTCGCGGGACCGGCTCCGCGATCCGAGCCCTCCAACGCGAGGCCAGAGAGCGTCGATCGATCGTGACCAAACCGAGCCCTTCCCCCGCCCCGCAGACCGTCGAGCCTCGCTATCCCGCCATTCCCGTCGGCCCGCGCCTCGAGCGCGTGCTCGAGCTCGCTTACCGAGCGCGGCGCGCCGTGCTCCTCGAAGGCCCGACCGGCATCGGCAAGAGCGAGCTCGTCCGCCGCGTCGCCGACAAGCTCGGCATCACCACCGTCGTCCTCGATCTCAGCCTCCTCGAGCCGCCCGATCTCGTCGGCCTCCCCGTCATCCACGACGGCCGCACCACGTACGCCGTCCCGCGCGTCCTCCCGCAGAGCGGCGCCGGCATCCTCATGCTCGAAGAGCTGAACCGGGCCGAGCGCTACATCCAGCAGCCCGCGCTCCAGCTCCTCACGGCGCGCCGGCTCCACGAGTACGAGCTCCCGCCCGACTGGGTGTGCTTCGCGGCCATCAACCCCGAGACCTCGGACTACCAAGTCACGCCGCTCGATCGCGCCCTGCGCGCGCGCTTCCTCACGCTCGGCGTCCGCGCCGATCGCAGCGCCTGGCTCGCGTGGGCGCAGACGAACGGCATCCACCCCGCGATCGTCGCGCTCGCGCAGCAGCACGAGCGCATCCTCGACGACGTCCCGCCCCGCACGTGGACGTATGCGTCCATCGTCCTCTCCTCGCTCCGCCCCGAAGATCTCGCCGACGGCGCGCTCCTCCGCGACGCGCTCGGCGGCTATCTCCCGCCGCAATGGGTCGAGGTGCTCGTCGCCGGCAAGGACACCTGGGCCAGCAAGATCGCCATCGACGTGCGCGCCTTCCTCGTCGACTACGGCCCGGGATCCGCGCTCGCCGCCGAGATCGCCGGCTACAAACAGCGCGGCCAGACCGATCGCCTCGACGAGCTCGTCACCCGCCTCGCGCCGCTCCTCGCCGGGCCCGAGGCCGGCGTGCTCATCGCGCAGAAGCAGTTCTCGCTCGAGTCGTTCGAGGCCCTCGTCGCCGATCTCCCCGGCGATCACCGCGAGCGCTTGCAAGAAGCCCTCGGCGGCAACGCCACCGCCACCGCGCTCGTCGATCTGCCCCCGGCCGCGCTCCTCCAGAACTACCCGAACAGCTCCACCGAGAAAAAGATCCTCGCCTGGCGCGCCGATCCCAAGCTCCACCATCGCATCGCGCTCGCCGTCACCGCGCTCCGCGCGCACCTCTCGCGGCAGGCCAACGTGGCCGACGTGAAGCGCTCGAACGTCGTCCGCACCTGCCTCGGCCAGCTCCTGCCGCAGCTCCCCGAGCGCACCGCGCTCGGCCTCGTCGACACCTTGAAGAAGCTCGGCATCACCCCGATCCGCCCGCAATGACGAGCGAGATCCAGACCTTCCTCGAAGGCTTCACCCACGATCCCGCCTTCCTCGATCGCTACCCGTACTACGCCGCCGTCCTCGCCCGCCTCGTCCCCGTCGCCGATCCCTCCGTCGGGCGCATGGCCGTCTCGCTCGAGGGCGGCCGCTTCTACTTGCACGTCAACGTCGACGCCTTCCTCAAGGAGCCGCAGTTCCTCCGCGGCGTCCTCCTGCACGAGGTCCATCACGTCGTCCTCGGTCACCTCGCGCATCCCAAGTTCGAAGATCCCGCCGAGCCCGAGCTCATGGATCTCGCCATGGAGATGTCGGCCAACGAGCACGTCGAAGAGCCGTTGCCGAACCCCATCGTCTGGCGCGCCTACACCGCCGCCGGCATCCGCGCGGGCCAGAGCACCATCGAGCGCTACGAGAAGCTCTACGAAGCCCTCCGCGGCGGCGCCTACAAAGCCAAGCCCGTCCCCGGCATCGGCGAGGAGCGCGTCGACGATCACCGCTTCCTGCGCGGCAAAGCCCGCGATCCCGGCGCCGTCGAGCAGACCCGCCAGCTCCTGCAAAAGGCCGGCGCCGAGGCCGAAGAGACGTTGCGCGGCGACGACGAGGACGCGCCCCGCAAGCTCCTCTGCGGCAAGACCCCGGGCCGCTTGATCGAAGAGCTCACCGGCGTGACCGCACCCGCCGAGAGCGCCCTCGACTGGAAGGTCGCCCTGCGCATGTTCGTCGCGCGCGCCCGCGCTCCGGTGCACACCTACGCGCGCCCCAACCGCCGTTTCCCCGGCCGCGTCGGCGAGATCCCCGGCCGCAGCTACTCCCCGCGCCTCATCGATCGGCCCAACGTGCTCGTCGCCATCGACACCTCCCTGAGCATGACCCAAGCCGAGCTCGCCGAAATCGCGCGCCAGCTCTCACGCATGGCGGAGC
This sequence comes from Minicystis rosea, assembly GCA_001931535.1. Lineage (GTDB taxonomy): Bacteria > Myxococcota_A > Polyangia > Polyangiales > Polyangiaceae > Minicystis > Minicystis rosea. The sequence goes on along the minus strand of CP016211.1, from coordinate 710,120 downwards.
ACGCGCGGCTCACCATCGCCGAATGCGATACGGAAATCGCGCGCGTGTACCCCTTCACCGGCACCTTGAGCGACGTCGCCGGCCGCGGCGGCACCGACCTGCGCCCCGTGTTCGCACCCGCCTTCCTCGGCGCGCAGAAGGTGGAAGGCGTCGTCTACTTCACGGATGGAGAAGGCCCCTTCCCCACCACGCCGCCGTCCGTGCCGGTGCTCTGGGTGCTGACCAAAGCAGGCAAGTTCGCGTGCCCGTGGGGAGAGAAGGCGCGCCTCGAGAGAAAGCGCCGGTAGCGGCTGATTCGACGCGCGCGCGTGCTCAACGCAGCTTGGCCAGCGCGGCTCGCCCCGCCTCCTCGTAGGCCGTCACCCATCGTTGCAGCTCGGCCTTTTCGACGCCGTTGCGCCGCGCGATGGCGCTCGGCAGCTCCCGCCCGAGGAGCGCCTCCAGCACCGCCTTCTCCATCTGCTTCGCATCGAGCGCGGGCGGCCGCCACGTGTCCATCGAGCGTTCCATGCTGCTCGGCATTCCCATCGCGTCCGCCATGGCACGCGCGGCCGACGAGATCGGGAGTCGCGCCGCTGGATCGCCGAGAAGCACATAGCCCCGCAGATCGTTGCGCAGCATCCAGAGCCTCGCTTTGAGCGCGCGCCTCGCGTCGTCCTCCGGTCGCTCGTCGTCGCCGTAGAGCATGGCGAGGTGCGCATCGACGCCGTTCCAGAAGCGGAGCAGCTCGAAGCAGGCCGCGCCTACCCGACCACCGTCCGCGAGCGCGCGCGCGACATCGATGAACCTCCCCGGGCGTCCGCGGCTCAACGTGGTGGCGTCGAGGTAGCTCGACGCCCAGGCCAGATCCACGTGCCCAATCACCGCGAGCGGCCCATTCGGGCTCTCCAACGCCGCCTGCGGCAACGCCGCCACGAAAGGCCGATCCCCCGCGCGGGGAAGCCCGGCCAACACCGCATCCGCACGCTCCGCGTACTGGCCGGCCTGCGAGAGCTCGAGGAGCCAGCGATGATAAGCGCTCACCGCCGGTGTACCCGCGCTGTAGCACCCGAAGAAGAACCACACCCCGCCGGGCAGGAAAGGCGTGCTCCCGAGATCGGATACCGCGAGCATCCCACTCGGCCCGAGGCTCATGGCCCCCTGCAAAGCACGTTGCTGCTCGGCGGACGCCCATCCCCCCGATGGCGCCCCGAGCCCGTGGCTCATGGAAAACAAGAACGTGGGCGAAGCCCCCATCGTCCCTTGGAGAAACGTGTCGGGCGTGCTCGTGGGATAACACTCGAACGCCGCAATCTCCGTGGTGCCGAGCGTGCCCGCGGCTTTGCGTTCCTTCATGATCTCCACCATCGGGAGCATCAGCGTGGTGTACCCCTCTACGGTCGTCAGCGTCCCGTCGCGCACCGAGCAGAACAGCACGCGCGCCTGTGGCGCGGGCGGCGCCCGCTCCGAACGCAGCACCTTGTCGGCATAGGCCTCGTAGCCACGCGCGCTCGCAAACGCGATCCGGCCGACGAAGCTGTCCTGGGCCAATCGATGTTGCAGATCCCAGGAGATGGCATCCGCGTCTCCCAGGATGAGCAGATAACGAGGCCGACATTCCGGCAACATGGATTCGTCCTCGTAGACACGCTCTCTCCACCGCACGGCCTCGACCGGCCCGAGGTTCGCCGGCGCGCGATAGATCCGGACGTCCGCCCCCTGCGCCTCGCGGCGTGCCCGCGAGAGCGCATCGATCGCGCCGAGGAGCCGATCCCCCTCCGCGCCCTCGGGCGCGATGATCCCCCAACGCTGTTGACGCAGCGAATGAGCATCGCCGGTATCGTAGCGGAGATACCTCGGCGGCGGCTCGGGGAGCGGGCGGGGGCGCGAACGAGGGATTCGAGAGGCAGGCTGTCCACGAGGACGGGCCGATGATCGTCGGCGTGGACCAGGAAGAGATCGAGCGCATCCATGCGCGTTCCACACCTCTCATCGGTGCGCGCGTCCCTCGCAGGCTGAATCGCTCCTGCGAGCATCGGTGTCGGACCGGGGAAGCACGCTCACGCGCAGATCGGTCGCGCGACAATCGGGAGTGACGTGCTCGAGCGCCGCCCGGAGCTCGTGGGGCGACAAGCTCCAGGTGTGGAACACACCATCGTTGGACGCGACGACCACGTGCTTCCCCGCTTCGTCGAACCCGGCATAGAGGATCGTCTCGTCACGGATGCGGAAAGTCAGCGGCTCATTCTTGTCGGATCCATCCGTTTTCCACAGCCGCGCCGTCTTGTCGTCGAAGATGGCGATCACCTGCCCGCCGTCGGGGCTGTAGGAGACCACCCTGGCGGCCACTGCGGGGCCTCTCAAAACGAGGGGATGATCCTTGTCGGATCCATCGGCGCGCCACAAGCGCACGGTCCCGTCCCACGATGCCGTGGCGATGGACTTGCCATCGGGGCGAACACGGCCGACTCGATCTCTCCTTGGTGTCCCTCCAAAACGAGAGGAGCATCCTTGTTGGATCCGTCGGCGCGCCACACACGCGCGGTCTTGTCCTCGGAGCCCGTGAGGAGGTACTCGCCATCTGGGCTGAACGCCACGGACCAGATCGCATGACTGTGGCCGCGGAGCACGACGGGATCCTTCTTGTCGGAGCCGTCGGCGCGCCAGACACGTGCGGTGTTGTCCTCGGAGCCCGTGGCGACGAACCGGCCATCCTTGCTGAAGGCGACGTTGCGAATGTCTCCCGTGTGGCCGTCGAGGATGACCGGCTCCTTCTTGCCGGATTCATCCGCGCGCCAGACACGTGCGGTCTTGTCGTCGGACCCGGTGACGATCCGCCGGCCATCGCTGCTGAACGATGCGCTCCCCACACGCGCGCGGTGCCCCTCGAGGTTCCAGTGATGGGCCTCGCGGGAGGCGTCCACCTCCAGGACCTCCGGCTCTTGCTCGTCCCAGGCCTTCGTCCTCAGGGTGTGGTGACCATCGGGGCTCGGCAGGACGAGCTGAAACGCAGCGCCGCCGGCGCTCTTCGATTCATCGATGCTCCAGACACGCATCGTCTTGTCCCAAGATCCGGTGACGATTCGCCGGCCATCGGGGCTGTAGACGATGGGCGCGACGGCGCTCTCGTGTCCTCGGAGGATGATGGGCGCATAGTACGTGTGGTTGATGCTCCACACCCGCACGGTGCCGTCTTCGGAGCTCGTGGCGACGTGCTCCCCATCCGGGCTGAACACGGCGCCCATCACCCGCTCTTCGTGCCCGCTCAGGATGAGGGGGTGATCCTTGTCGGAGCCGTCGGCTTTCCAGACACGCGCGGTCTTGTCGACGGACGTCGTCACGATGCGCCGGCCATCGTCGCTGAACGCGACCCAGGTGATGTGCGCGCCGTGCCCGCGCAGCACCACCGGGTTGTTCCTGTCGGATCCATCGGCCTTCCAAACGATCGCCGTGTTGTCGGCGGAAGCGGTGGCGATGCGCCCGCCCGCGCCGAACGCGACGAGATCGATCCGCGCCTTGTGCCCTCTCAACACGAGGGGATGTTGCCTATCGGATCCATCGACCCTCCACACCCTCGCCAGCGCGTCGTCCGACACCGTGACGACTTGCTTGCCATCGGAGCTGAAGACGGCCCCATTGACGCCGCCGCCCTTCCCATCGAGGACGATCGGAGCATCCTTGTTCGATCCATCGGCGTTCCAGATCCTCGCCGTCCCATCGTAGGACGTCGTGACGACGTGCCGGCCATCCGGGCTGAACTTCGCGGACGAGAGCGGAGCCTCGTGCCCTTTGAGGACGATGGGATCCTCCGCGTTGGATCCATCGGTGTTCCAGATCCTCGCGGTCTTATCCATGGAGGCCGTGACGATGCGGCGCCCGTCGGGGCTCAGCATGGCCGATCGGAGCCGCCCCTCGTGCCCTTTGAGCACGATGGGAGGGCGCTTGTCGGCGTCATCCACGCTCCACACCCTCACGGTCTTGTCCCAGGACGCCGTCACGATGTGCTTTTCGTCCGGCGTCACGGCGACGGAGGCGACCGGGCCTTCGTGCCCGCGGAACGTCTCGCCCGACACGGTCGATCCCAAGACGTCCAACGCCGCCTGCTCCCAGCCGTGCGACGCGGGGCTCTCGACCTGGAGCAGCAGTTGCGCCGCGGCGCCGGGCTGATTCGCGCTCACCAGCTCCGCGGCGTTGGCCACCCGCGACGCGTCGTCCGCGGCGTGCGCTTTCCGCCGCACGTGCTCCACCTCGCCCACCGTCAGCAGCGAAACGCCCACCGCGGCCCCCGCGAGGATCCGTGATCGGCGCAAAGCCTTCTTGTGCTGCGCCTGCTTCGCATCCACCTCGGCTCGGCGCGCCGCGTTCCCGGCCTCGAGGAAGGCTGTCTCTTCCTTCGTGAGCCGGAGTCGCCGCACCTCCAAGAGCTCCACCGCGCGCCCGAGACGCGCACCTCTCCAGAGCTCGTCTGCGCTCCTCCCGGACTCCTCCCATTGTCTGCTCGCGCGCCCGATCTCCTGCCGCACCATCAGGGCCTCGCGATCCTCCGCGATCCAACGACGCAGCGTCGACCATTGGCGGATCACCGCCTCGTGCGCGATCCAGACGTGGCTCTCGTCCGCGGTGAGCAAGCGGGCCTTGATCCAGCGCTCGAGCTCGGCCTCGGCGCGGCCCGGCGCCACCGCCCGGAGCTCGCTCAATTCCGCGTGGCAGCGTGTGTCTTCGGTGCCCTGCCCGAGCTGCACCAGGCGGCTGAACAGATCACGCACGAGCTGGCGCGCCTCGTCGTCGCGACACCCGGCCAGCACCTCGTCGGCGCGCTGCGCGATGGATCCTTTCAAACCACCGATCGCCTCCCAAGCCGACCACGGGATGAGGCCGCCTCGCCGCCGCTCCCACAGCTCCTCCAGCGCGAACGCGAGCAACGGCAGGTCGCTCGCGGTCCCGCTCTCGTGCTCGTCGCCGAGCAGCGCATCCACGAGGCCGTCGTCGAAGCGCAGACCAGCGAGCGCGGCAGGCCGCAGGATGGCCTTCACGATCTCGCTCTCGTTCATGGGGAGCAGGATCACCGCCGAGGTCTTGACCCATTGCGCCAGGTTTCGATCGAAGTCGAGGCAACGACCCAGGAAGTCGGCGCGCAGCGTGAGCACCACATGGACGCGGCTCCCGGGCTCCGTCACCGCGTGGAGCAAGGCGGCCACGAAGGCCGCGGCGTCGGCGTGATCCTCGACTTGGGTGAAGAGCTCTTCGAGCTGGTCGACGACCAAGAGCAGCTGCGGATCGCCGGGCTGATGGCCGAGCACGCGATCCGCCGCCTGCCGCAGCGCTCGAGGCTGCTCTCGCAATCGGTCTTGCTCTGGCAGAGGATGCGCCACCTCTCCGGCGAGCGACGCGAGCGCGTTCGCCAGCGACGCGCACGGGTGCGCCCCCGGCACCAGGATCGCCGCTTGGAACGGCTTTCGGAGCTTTTGATCCTCCACGACGGCAGGGACGAGCCCCGCCATGGCGAGCGACGACTTCCCCGATCCCGACGCGCCCACGAGCGTGAGCATGCGCGGCCCCTCGTCGAGGATCTTCACGAGCTCGCCGACCTCGCGCTCGCGCCCGAAGAAGAACCGGCGGGACGTGGGGCCGAACGCGTCGAGGCCGCGATACGGGCGGAAGACGACAGGGCGGTGATCGGCCCCGTCCGCCTCGCGGGCGTAGAGCTGGAGAGAGGCCCAATCGGGGTTCGGCGCGTCGAGCACGAGCCGCGCCCGCGCGGAGAGGAAGGTGTCCTCGAGCGAGGTGAGATCGACGAGCAGGCGTCGATACAGCATGTCGGTGAGCGATATCGATCCTGGTACGGTGAGCGGCCAGCGCGAGGCGATGACGGTGGGAATCCCGATGCGATGAATCTCCTGCGCGATGGCGCCGAGGGCATTGCCGGGCGCGCCGGTGTTCGCCCCGTAGCAGGCCGAGAGCACGACGAGCTGGAGCGTCCCCTTGTAGCGATCCAGGAGCCGGCGCAGCGCGCCCGCGTCGACGAGCGTGTGTCCGTCATCCGTCGACGAGCTGTCCCACACGAGGCCATAAGCGTCGCTTCGGCTCTCCAGGGGGCCTCCGTGGCAGAGCAGGTGGAGCACGGAGACGGGCCGTTCCGGCGCATCCAGCGCTTCGTGGAGGCCCGTGAGCGACACGTGAGGGAGGATGTCGCGATCGGGATCGAAGGGATAATGACCTCCCATCGAGGCACGGCGGATGGCGTCGACGTGCTCGGCCACGGCGACGGCGCCTCCTGCAGCCGACCAGGCGAGGAGGATGCGGCCGCCTTCGGGCGGTGGATCGGGCGTGGGCGTCGCCGTGCGCGTGCCCGGCCACTCGTAGCGAACGAGACAATTGGGCAGCTCGCCGAGATGCTGCCCGGTGGCCTTGAACGTGATGAGCTCCCAAGGCAGGAGATAGAGCTCCGCCGCCGACGCGCGCAGCGTCACGTGCACGCGGCGCCCGTGGCTCAACGCATCGTCGATCTGTCGCTCGCGCGCATTGCCGTCGGCCTGCGCGATGAACGATCTCACGCGCTCGCCGACACGCTGGCGCGCGACCGGATCGCCTCGGCCGGCGGCGTCGAGATCGGCAAACAGATCTTCACCCCAGACCAGCGCGGCCGTCTCGACGGCGCCGCCGTCGCGGCGCACGAGATACGTTTGCTCACCGGAGCGAAATGCGAAGGGATCGCTTGCCTCTTCTGCCCTCGCGAGCTCGAGGAGCACGTCGAGCGGAGGGACGCTTTCAATCGCATCCATGGTCCACCGGCATGCACACGTGCATGGGTGAGGTACGGAGATCGTTCCTCGTCATGATCCTATTGCCGTCGATGGTGAGGGTCGATGGGCCAAGCTCTTTTCTCCGCCGCCGCGTGTCGTCGCCCGCTTTCCCCCGAGCCGGTCTCCTCGGCGCGCTCGTGCGTCGGCCCGGCGCCGCGAGGAGACGTCTTCTTCCAGACGGAGACGTCATGGTCCGTGCTCGAACGTCGAGGAGCACGAGCGCTCCCAGCCGCCCATGGCCGTTCGCCGCCCCTCGGTCGCGCGGCCACGCGCAGCCCTCGCCCAATCGTTGACAACGGGCAACCACTTCGTATGGTTGATTTATGTCAACCATCGAGCGGAAGACCGTCGTGCTGACCGGAGCCTCGGGCGGCATCGGCGCGGCCACGGCCCAAGCCCTCGCAAAGCGGGGGTTCGAGGTGGTCGCCGTGGTCAGGGATCCGGGCCGCGTGCCCGACGTGGGCCCCGTGTTTCGTGCCGATCTCGCCGACGTGGCCGACGTCGCCCGCGTGGGGCGGGAGCTCGCGGAGAAGCTGCCGCGCATCGACGTGCTCATCAACAACGCCGGGCTCCACGCGTTCTCCCAACGCGTGACCGCGGATGGCCTGCCGATCATGGTCGCGGTCAACCACGTCGCGCCGTTCGTGCTGACGCACGCCCTGCTGCCGAAGCTGCGCGCGTCGAGGGGGCGCGTCGTGCACGTCGCGTCCGATGCCCACCGCCGCGTGAGCGCGCTGTCGCTGCCCGACGATTTGGTGCGCACCACGCCGTTCGGCGCGCGCGCGTCGTCGCTGCTCTATGCCCAATCGAAGCTCCTCGGCGTCCTGTTCACGAAGGCGCTCGCGCGGCGCCTCGCCGGCACGGGCGTGGTCGCGAACAGTTGTTGCCCCGGCCTCAACGTCACCGGCCTCGGGCGCGAGAGCCGCGTGTTCGCGGCGCTCGCGAAGGTGCTGCGCGCCGTGGGCGCATTCTCGCCGGCATCCGGCGCGCGCATCGTGACGCGGCTCGCGGCCGATCCCGATCTCGGCACCACGAGCGGGGCGCACTTCTCCCATGGAGGCGACGTGAAGGCCGACACTTCGCTCGTCGCCGACGTCGCGTTGCAAGAGCGGCTGTGGGCGGAGACCGCGCGCCTGCCCGCGGTCGCGCGCCTGGGGGACTTTTCGTGAGCCGCGCGCGCAAGCGGCTCGTGATGCAGGTGGGCACCGAGCTCGGCAAGCTCATCGCCGGCGCACGCGCCGTGACCAACCGGGCTGCGGTGGCCTTCGCCGCGGACGCGCCCGGGCTTCAACCGGCGGCGTTCCACGTCGCGCGCTCGCTCCGTTCGAGCGGCCCCGCGCGCCCGACCGAGCTCGCCGCCGAGCTCGACATGGACAAGGGCGCCCTCAGCCGGCTGATCTCGAACCTCGAAGACGCCGGGCTCGTCGCCAAGCGCCCGCACCCCGACGACGGCCGCGCGATCGCCGTGGCGCTGACCCACGCGGGAGAACAGCGCCTCGCCCGCGTCCTCGCCGACAAGGGCGCAGAGCTGACCGATCGCCTCGCCCGCTTCGACGACGACGAGCTCATGACGCTCGCAAACCTGCTGCGCCGGCTCAACGAACCTTGAGCGTGCGCGCGAAGGGCGCGGCCGCCGGGCGCCCCCCGTTCGCCAATCCAGCGAAATTCCTACCCTTTACGCCGCCCCCTCATTCCCGCTGGCGCGCGCCCTCCCCCGCCGGCCCGCGTCGCAAACCGTCACCGCGACGCGGCCGCGCTCACCCCTCGCGCAGCCCCTGGAATCTCCTAAGAAATTCGCCGCCCCTCCCAGCCGGCGCGCTTCTCTCTCCATCCGGCGCGCCGTTTCCCCGGGCCGGCGAGCCCGCCGATCCAGTCGGCGAGCCGGCCGGCCCGTTCGGCAAACGAAGACCTCGGTGCTCAGCGCGCCGTCGCGCGCAGTCGATAGCTCGTGGCGAGGGAGGCGAGGAGCAGCACGAAGCCGAGGCCGACGGCGGAGGCGCCCCACTCGACGAGGGAGCGAGGCGCGGGCAGGAGGCCGGCTTGCACGACGAAGTGCGCGTAGGTCGCGAGGAGCGGCGCGAAGGCGAGGCGCGCGCGTGCCTTCCAGGCGGCGACGAGCACGAGCGCGGTGAGCGCGAGATCGAGCGCGAGCACGTGCGCGGGCCAGGGTCCGCTCGACCAGCCGACGGTCCACACCGAGAGATACGACACGAAGGCGGCGCCCGTGAGGAGGCGGTGGATCATGGAGACATCCACCGTCTCGGGGACGATGGTGGCGACGACCTCGGGTGCTTCGGGCGGGCTGCTCGCGGTGGAGGATCGGTACGGAGGCTCGGGCCGCGCGGCGGGCGGCGCGACCACGCGCACGGGCGGGAGCAAGGGTGAGAGCGCGCGCAGCACGAGCGCCGCCGCGGCGAGGAGCGCCGTGACCGAGAAGATGGCCGGCGACGTCACGCCGGCGAGCACGAGCGCGCCGAGGACCAGCGCCCACACGCGCGCTTCGCTCCGAACGCTGCGCACGAGGAGCAGCGGCGCGACCACGACGAGCGCGGAGAGGTCGACGCTCCACTGCGACGACCAGAACATCACGTGCCCCGCGACGAGCGCCGCCGAGAGGATCGCCGACGCACGCGCGGCGCGCGCGAGGACGGTGGCGGGCCAGCCTTCGAGCCGCACGCGGCTCGTCACCTTCGCGGAGCGGACGAGCGAGACGAGCGCGAAGGCCCACACCGCGACGAGCGATCCCGAGGCGCGCGGCGAGATCTCCTGAAGCCCGACCGGGAAGAAGGCGAGCCCCGCGCCGGCGAGGATCGCGGCGGCCATCGCGCTGCGCGAGAGGCGGATCTTCATGGCCCACGCGAGCGCGTGGACCTTGGCCACGAAGAGGATCAGCCACGCCGCCGCCGCCCACGCGCCGAGGTAGGGGCCGCGCTCGGTGTGCAGCGTCAGATCCCACTGATAGAGGACGGTGAGCAGCGCCAACATCACGGCGGGCCGCCGCTGATCGATGCGCACGAGGAGCGCCGCGCCGCCGATCAGGCACGCGGCGTAGAGCTCGGCGACCGCCGCGACGCCGAGCGGACCGTGACCGCTCGGCTGATCCGCGAGGCCGCGGGAGCAGAGGAACGTCCCGAGGAGGACCAGCCCCGCGCTCAACAAATAGAGCGGGTTGTATTCGATGAGCCAGCGATGAAGCAGGCGCCGCGCATAGCTGGCGCCGGGATCCGGCGCGGCCTCGTTCGTCGTCGATTCGTTCGGTCGTGTCATCGCGCCCGGCGACTGCAACGCCCATACCTCACGCGCGACGCCGCTTCGCTCGGCGATCTGCACGCCTCGCGACGCTCCCCCTCTCGATTCGCGCCAAGCTGGCAACGGCGATCGGCGGAAACGCCAGGGCGTCACGCGGGCGCGATGCGTCCATGCGGAAGGGGATGGCGCGTGGTCGGGAGCGATGGGCGATGGGAGGGCGAGCACCGGCGTCAGGCACGCCGGTGCTCGGGTCGAACGGGAAGGGTTACTGACCCGCGCTGCCCGTCGAGGTGGCGTTGCCGGTGGGGGCGGGCTTCTCGGCCTTGCGGCGCTGGGGGGTGGCGAGGCCGAGGGCGATGAGGAGCCTGCGTTGTTTGATGATGGCCTTGGCGGTGGTCGACCAGTCGCTGTGCCAGGCGTAGAGGTCGCGCAGGATGGCCTCGCGCGCCGTCTCGTCGACGGGCGACGCGGCGGTGAACGCGCGGGCCTTGCTCACCAGATCGCGGAGGCGGGTGCGCTCGGCCTTCGGGTAGCCGCGGTCGGCGAGGGTGCTCGAGGCGGCCTTGGCTTCGGCGCTCGGATCCAGCTCCAGCTTGTCGAGGCGATCGAGGAGCGTGGAGACCGCGGTGACGGACTCGACGCCCTGCTTCGGAGAGAGGCCCGCGAAGATCATCTCGACGAGGGCCGGGTGCTTGCGCGCCAGGGCGGTGCCGATGATGGCGAAGTTGGGCTCGTCCCAAGCGTCGATCTCGATCACGGCGTCGCGCACGGCCTTGTCGACGACGCCCGCGGACGGCGCCGCGGGGTAGCTGCCGAGGGTCGTCAAAAGACTCCAGGCGTGATCGTGCTCCGCTGGGGTGTACCCGCGCTGCGAGAGCGCCGCGCGCGCGGTGGGGTACTTGCTGACACCAAGAAGAAAGGTGAGGACCCGCGAGGGGATCTCGTCGAGGGTCTGCCGGCTGGGTTGATCGATCATGGATGCGCCTCCTGCGGCGGAACGAGAATCCCCGGGGAGCTCCCGCCGCCGACGCTCCCCTCGGAGTCGTATCAACAAGCAGCGGTTGGACAAGGCGACGCCCCTCCGAAATGCAAATCTCTCAACCACTCACACTCGCCTTCATTTGCTCTCCCCTCGCCGTGCGCTCCGCATACGATGCCGGCGATGCCTTCTCCGCCGCGCGCGCATCCGAACCGTCGCACCGTCGTCCTCGGCGCGCTCGCCGTGTTGCTCGCCTCGGGCTGCGGGCTCTTCCCCAAGACGCGCACGCCCGCGCTCGCGGCGCGCGCGCCCGCGCCGTCGTTCGATCTCGCGGCGCACACGGGCAAGCGCGTCACCCTCGCGGAGCTCACCGCGCGCGGGCCGGCGATGCTCGTGTTCTACCGCGGCTATTGGTGAATGTACTGTCGCAGCCAGCTCGGGCAGCTGGCAGACATGCAGGATCGGCTCTCCAAGAAGGGCATCGGCCTCGCCGCCATCAGCGTCGACGAGCGCGAGGACTCGATCACCTTCGCGCGCCAGATCGGCGCGAAGTACCCGCTCCTCCTCGATGAAGGGCTGCGCGTCTCCCTTGCCTACGGCGTGGCCATGGCGGGCCGCGACATCCCCGTCCCGGCGATCTTCGTCGTGCTCCCCGACGGCACCATCTTCTGGCGCAAGGTGGGTGAGTCCGTGGCCGATCGCCCCTCGGTCGCCGAGCTCAACGACGTCGTCGATCGCGCCCTCGCGGCGTCCCGCGCGCTGACGAATCCGCGCGTTCTCCCTTGATGTCACGCTCGTTTCGACGTCTCATCGGGCCCCCGTTCGCGATGATGCGCGCATGACGAAGAGCAGGAGCTTTTCCGTCGACGTCCAGCCCGTGGGGCTCGTCTCCAGCGGCTCGCTGCTGTGGCGGCGGCGCGGCCGGCAGCAGCTCACCGTGGTCGTCAAGGCGACGTTCTCGCTCGTGCCCGACGCGCCCATGGCGCGCATCGAGCCGGAGGACGTCCAAGCGCACGACCTCCATCACGATCACGATCCCAAGCGCAGCCTGCGCAGCGCCTCCGATCTCGCGCCCTACCGCGCGCGCGCAGACGTCGTGGTCACCGGCTCCGCCTTCGCGCCGAGCGACGATGCGTGGGCCATCACCGCGCGGCTCGCCGTCGTCCGCGACGTGCCGCTCATCGACAAATCGATCCGCGTCGTCGGCGATCGCATCCCCGGCGCCGCCACGCCGCGCCCGTTCCAGCGCATGCCGCTCACGTACGAGCGCGCCTTCGGCGGCCCCGGCTTCCGCGACAACCCCGTGGGCACGGGCCTCTCTGCGGGCCGCGCGCCGCCGAACCTCGTCGATCCCACGGACCCGCGGCGCGCCATCGGCCTCGGCCCCATCTCGCCCTCGTGGCCGGCGCGCGCCTCGCTCGCGGGCGCCCAGCAGCTCGCGGCGCAGACGGCAGCGCCCTTCGAGATCCCGGATGATTTCGATTGGAACCATTTCCAATCGGCGCCCCCGGATCAGCAGTGCGACTTCCTCCACGGCAACGAGTGGATCGTCCTCGAGCACCTCCACGCCCGGCACGCCGTGCTGCGCACGCGCCTCCCCGCGGTGCGCGCGGCCGGCCGAATCCATGGCTTGCCGGGCCATGATCGCGGCCGCTCGCTCATCTTCGACGCCGACGGCCTGCACATCGACACCGATCGAGGCACGGCCTCCCTCACGTGGCGCGGCGGCCTCACGTTGCCGGATGGCATCGCGATCTCGGCCCTGCGCGTGGTGGTCGGCGCCGAGACGGACGCCGCGGCGCTCTCGGGCCCGCGCCCGAGCCGCGCGATCACGCCCGCGACCACGGTGAAGATCGCTCCCCCGATCGCGACGCCCGCGCCCTCACTCGATCTGGAGAAGACCATCCGGCTCGATGCGCCCGCGCAGACGCTGCCCTTCCCCCAGAGCCCCAGCGTGCCCGAAACGACGCTCGTGCTCACGGCGGAGCCTGCGCCCGCGAGCGCGCCTGCTCCCGCGAGCGCGCCTCTGTCTTCCTCGCCTGCTCCCACGAGCGCGCCGGCGAGCTGGGAGCACACGCTCAACCTGACGCAGGATCCGCCCTCCGATCCCAGAGCCCCTTTCAACATGCCCGCGCCCGGCTCGGCCCCGGCGCGCCCGGCCCTGCCCATCCCCGGCGCGCCCTGGGCCCATGAAGTCGCCGTCATGTTGCAACCGCCGGTCGAGCACACGGTGGATCTCTCGCGCCCGGCGGCATCGCCTGCGCGCGCGATCTCCATGCCTCTCGCCGAGGACGACGCCGAGCCATTGAGCCTGTCCGCCATCGTCGAAGTCGCTGACGAGCCGCCGGCAATTGGCGTTTACGACAGCGTCGATCCCACGGAGCTCGTCCTCGGCAACAAGGCACCTCCCTCCGACAGCCACTCTTCGCGCGACGACAGCGCACGTGACGACAAGGCCTCTCCTCCCGCCGCCGAGACGCCGGCCTGGTCATGGGCCGCGCCCGATCCGCGCGAGGCCGAGAAGCTGCGCCAGCCGCCGCGGGCGCGCCGCCCCGAGCGGCCCGACGTCACGAACACGCTTTACGGAGACTTCGCCTCGAAAAAGAAGAAATGACGACGTCCCCTGCCCTCACGCTCCACAGCCTCGGCGGCGGCGCTCCTCCCCCGGAAATCGCGGCCGATCTCCTCCGTCTCCTGGAGCTGCCCGAGGGCGCGCAACAACATATTTGGGAGGCGCTCGGGCCGTCGCTCGACGAGCCCATTCCCAACGAGGTCGAAGCGTTGTTGACGCGCTTCGCCCGCCGGCACGACGCGGAGACCGACGCGCTCTCGCGGGCGCTCAAAGCCTGCCGCTTCCTCCTCCGCGCGGCGGCCCTCTTCGATCTCGATCGCGCGCGTTTCGCCGAGGATCTCGAGCGCCTCGCCGGCGACGCGCAGGCGGCGCGCGTCAAGGCGCGGCTCCTCCCCGGCTTCGACGTGGCCAAGGCGCATGTGCGGGCGAGCGAGGTCCGGCGCACGCTCGCCGATCATGGTCGTGTCGTCGAAGGCGTCGATTGGCGCATCGAACGCATCGAGGCCTCGAACCGCGCCGCTTCCCTCGACGAGCGCGTCGCCGTGGTGACCCTGCGCTGTCGCGAAGGGGATCGCCGCGAGCGCATCACCCTCTACCTCGACGAGAGCGCGCTCGCCGAGCTGACACGCGCGCACGCCCGACTCCGCGCTTGATCCGACCTTGACGCGCGTACGCGCGCCGGGTGTTCTCCGAAGGCCATGGCCACCCTCCGGAACGAACATCACGAGGTGCGGATCGAGTGCGACGAAATCCCCACCGAGCGCGTGCAAGTCCGCGAGCTCGTGGGGCGCGAGGCCATCTCGGAGCCCTTCTCGTTCGACGTCGAGATCGTCGCCGTGGAAGGCGCGGAGATCGATCCTTCGGCCGTGATCGGCGCGGACGTCGCGCTCGTCTTCCTCCTCGTCTCGCAGGCCGGCGAGACCGAGATCCGCCGCATGTACGGCATGATCGCGGCCGTCCTTGCCCCGCTCGATCCGCTCGCGCCGCAGCGAGTCTATCGGCTCCACGTGGTCCCCCGCGTCCACCGGCTCACGCTGGTCACGACGCAGGAGATCTTCATGAACAAGAGCGTGCCCGACATCCTCCGGGAGAAGCTCGCGCGCGTCGGCCTCGGCAGCGAGGACGTGGAGATGCGCCTCCTCGGCACCTATCCACCGCTCGAGTTCGTGGTCCAATACAAGGAGACCGATCTCGCCTTCGTCTCGCGCCTCGCCGAGCACCTCGGCATCAGCTTCTTCTTCGAGCACGCGGACGGCGTCGATCGCATCGTCTTCACCGATCACAACGACGGCTTCCACGACATCGAGGGCAACCCCGCCGTCGCCTTCCGCGCCCGCGGCGAGGAGGCCGACGTCTATCGCATCGCGCTCTCCGCGCAGATGATCCCGAAGACGTATCTCCAACAAGACTACAACTACGAAGCTCCCCGCCTCTCCCTCACCGCGAGCCACAGCGTGACCGACGGTTACGCCGGCGGCGTGGTCGAATACGGCGCCCATTACCGCACGCCGGAAGAGGGCGCGATGCTGGCCCGCATCCGTGGCGAAGAGCGCCAAGCCACGCAGCGTGTCTATGCCGGCGAGAGCGACACCGCCACCTTCAGCGCCGGCGCCACCTTCGATCTCTCGGGGAATCCGTGGGTCTCGGGCGAGCTGCTCTTGGTCGAGGTCGAGCACCACGCCTCGCAAATCGTCCTCACCCACGGCGGCACCGAAACGGCGCGGACCTACACCAACAAGTTCCGCGTCATCGACGCCAAGGTGCCTTATCGCCCGCCGCGCCGCACGCCCAAGCCTCGTATCCTCGGCTTCCTCCCCGGCCTCGTCGAGCCTCTCCCCGACGGCGACATCGGTCGTTATGCGCGCATCGACTCCATGGGTCGCTACACCGTCCGCCTCTATTTCGATCTCTCCCCCGAAGGCTCGCGAGAGTACTCCTCGCTTCCCGTGCGCATGATGCAACCGCACGCCGGCCCGAGCTACGGCCACCATTTCCCGCTCAAACCGGGCATCGAGGTGCTCGTCGCCTTCGTCGAAGGAGATCCCGATCGACCCCTCATCGCCGGCGTGGTCCCCAATCCGATCACGCCTTCGCCGGTGACGCGCAACAACTCGATCATGAATCGCATCGAGACGGCCTCGGGGGTTTACCTCGAGATCAGGGACATCTGATTCGCTCGGCTCGATCGGCTCGCCCGGTCGATTGCGCGCTTCTCTCCGAACGGCCCGCCGGCTCGCCTCGGAGGCGGCGCGCGCGCTAGCTCACACGCTCCACGCTCTGCCCCGCGCCGCGATACAGTGCCGCCGATGCATCTACCGACCTCACTCGCCGCCATCACCGGTTGGGGCAGCGTGACTTTGCTCGTGACGGCGGCGCTCGTTCCGCTCTTGCATAGGGCGCGGCTGCACAAGCGGGCGGTGCCGGGATCGGGGACCTTGCGGGCGCACGCGACGCTCGGGCTGGCGACGTCGGCGTGCGCGCTCGTCCATGGGCTCAGCGCGCTCGGGTCGCTGGGATCGAGCGAGGCCGTCGGTGCCGGCATGACGGCGTTCGCGCCCGGCGCGGCGGCGTTCTTTCTGCTCTTCGCGCACGTCGGGGTCGGGCTGCAACTGCTCCAGGTGAAGCTCCGCGATCGGGTGAAGAAGCGGCACACGCACCTCGCGCTCGCCATCTCGATTGCATCGCTCGCGGGCCTGCACGTGACGGCCTTGCTGCTCGCGCGGTGATTCGGCGCGGCCACGCGCCGCGCATCGGCTTTCTTCAGCGCCCCCGTTACCTCCACCGGCGCGCGACGTAGACCCGGCACGCCGCTCGGGGTGGTGTCGAGGCGTCGCAGCCCATGACGCCCTCGCCATCCCGCGGCCGCCTACGTGGCGCGAATCTACGCGCGCGGGAGCCATCGTGGGCGAGGTGTCCACGATCGACGCGACGGAGCGCCGTCGTGCGGAGGAGAGACATGAAGATCGTGAAGCACGGGACCGTGGCCGTCGTGATCGGCCTCGTCGTCGGCCTGTTCTCGCTCGCCGAGAGCACTGGATGCAACGAGTGCGACATGGAGTCTCGTTGCCTGCAAAAAGAGGGGCTCATCGTGCAGACTCAGATTTATCCCGTCTGCGGCGTCGATCCCACGAACGACGGTGATCGTTACTCCTGGTCGGACGACACCGGGGTTTGCAGTTGCACGCTCGCGTCGGACAACCTCGGTCAATTCAGCTGGCACGGCTGCGCGTTCGACAAGAACTGAGCGCACGAGGGGACAACCATGGACCAACGACGTTGTCGCCGGACGACCGGCGCCCATCCATTCATGCTGTTTCGTGCGCTCGCCGTCCTCCTCGCCGTTTCGGCGGCTTCTCTGCTCATGGGGTGCATGCCGCGCGTCGTCGTCTATCGCATGCCCGACGCGCACGCGGATTACCGAGCGGATTACAGCGCTCCCATTTCATCGGCCGCCGGCAAGACCGATCGGCCGATCGCCGTCACCATCGCTTCTCCGCCGTCCCTCGGTTGCGGCTTCTTGCAGGCGACGGCCACCGAGCCCACCTGCGTGCCGCTCAAAGCCACCGCCGAGTCGGCCGAGGTGGATGAGCTGAAAGCCGATGTCATGCACGGACAACCGCTCTTCGGTTGGGTCCTCCACGACTTCGGGACGGTCGTGGCGACCATCGTGAAAGCGCGCCTCGAACCGCGCTTTCGCACGGTCACGGTCGACACGAGCCCGCGCCCCGGCGCCGTAGAGCTGAAGGCGAGCATCGACAAATTCCTCCTGCCGACGCGGGTGACGCTCACGGCCGCGATGGAAGGAAAGCCGTCGATCACCGCGACGGGCGAGAGCACGCACACGTGGAGCCGCGGACACCTCGGCTGGGCGATCCCGTCCGTGGTGCTCACGTTCCCCATCGGCTTGTTGTGGGTGCCGCCCATCATGCGCTCGGTGCAGTACAAGCACGAGCAGATCGCCATCGCCGAAGCGCTCGATCAAGCCGCGGAGAGCCTCGCCGAGCAGCTCGCCCGAGCCCCCTGATCACGACGCACCGAGCACCGGCACGGATCCCGCAAACGTCGCTCGCACGAGCTCGAAACGCGCCGTCGCGACCTTCGCCGGCAGCCGTCGAGCCAGGAGCGATTCGATGGCGATGCCTCACGGTTCGATGCTGCTCTCCCCTGCACCGCTCGCGTGCGAGGCGGCCCTCGGCGTGCACACGCCGCGCGCCGAGGTGTCCACGATCGTGGACGGCGCGTCGACGAAGCTCGACACGAGGAGCGACCGCGCGGCGCTGACGGCGGCGATGGATCGCCACGCGGACGGCGATCCGCGTGCGTTCGAGGCGCTCTATGATCTCCTCGCGCCCCGCCTGCTCGGCTTCCTGCTCCGCATCACGCGCGAGCGCGCGGCGGCCGAGGATCTGACGCAGCAAACCCTCCTGCACATGCACCGGGCCCGGCAGAGCTTCGTGCGCGGGTCCGACGTGATCCCGTGGGCCTTCGCCATCGCGCGGCGCCTCGCCATCGACGCGCGGCGGCGCCGCCGGGGCGAAGTCCTCTTCGAGTCCGCGGAGGACGACGCCGCCGCGACCGATCTTCGCGTGGCCCGCGACGCCGTCCCCGACGAGATGGCCGCCGCCCATCAGATGATCGCGCGCGCCCGCGCCGAGATCGAGCGCCTCCCCGAGCCGCAGCGCGCCGCCTACGAGCTCGTGCGCGGCGAAGGCCTCTCGGTCGTCGAGGCCGCGGAGGTGCTCGCCATCACGCCCGCCGCGGTGAAACAGCGCCTCTATCGCGCGTACGAAGCGCTGCGCCACACGCTGGGGATGAACGACAGCAAGAGCCTTCGAGCGATCGATTGAGCTAAATCAGCGAGCGTAGCGAGCGTGATTCTCGAACGACGAAGACCCTTCGTGGACGTGGACGTGAACGCTGACGCTGACGACGGGCCGTCGACGTCAGCGTCAGCGTCCACGTAAACGTCTACGTCCACGAGGAGACTGTTGTTCGAGAATCTTGACCGCTGGCTTGGCCCACGAACCAGCGCTCATCCCAACCACGTTACCGACGTGCGGCGCCGGCGTAGTCGTCCATGGCCCCTTTGGATTTCGCCCTTGGAGGACACCGCACGATGCACCCCTTCGATCTCAAAGCACGCACGCTGGCTCAGGTCGCGGCCACACCTTCGCCGACGCGACCAGACGGAGCGCGACGCACGGCGACCCTCGTGCTCGCAGCAGCCTTATCGGGGATTGTGCTCTTTCAGGCCGCGGGCGGGCTCGAGCACGCTTCGGGGCGGCCGCTCCGGCTCACATGGGGCATTGCCGGAGGGTGGTTGTTTTGGAGCGCCGCGCTCTCGTGGCTCGTGCTCCGGCGCGGGCGCTCCACGCTCGGCGCGCGGCCCGGTCTCCTGCGGCTCGCCGCGCTGGCGACACCGCTCGTGAGCCTCGCTTGGCTTCATGCATTTTCGGGGACGTACGCGGAGCCGAGCGGGCGTGTGGGATTCCGGTGCCTCGCCGGTACGTTGCTCATCGCCTCACCGCTGCTCGCGGCGCTCTTCGTCGCGCGCCGCGGGGTCGATCCCCGCGCCCCGCGCACGCTGGGATGTGCCCTCGGCGCGGTCGCAGGCGCGTGGGCCGGCGTGCTCGTCGACCTCTGGTGTCCGCTGACGAACCTATCGCATGTCTTCATCGGACACGCCTTACCGCTCGCGTCGATGATTGGGATTGGCGCGCTCGCCGGTGGGTTTGCGCTCGGCGCGCGGGCGCTGCCCCGCCGCGCCGCCTGACCGCTCGCGACGCTTCCCTTCAGCTCGCGGACGCCATGGCCTCGAGCACCTTGTCCGTCAATGCACGAAAATCGACGGCAAACACAGGGTCGGAGACACGGTCTTGGAAGTCGGCGAATTTGTAGACCCTCTCCACGTCGTGCTTTCTGAGCGGGTCCTTGTAGACGATGAGCCCCTTCTGCACGTCCACCCCCACGATCAGGATGAAGTGGTCGACGCCGCGGAAGATCGACCCCCAATCGGCCAGGCCGAGCTTGCCGGCGACCACGAGAGGTCCATACGCCGAGAGCCACGCGTCCCACTCTTCCAGCGACGTCGGCTTGCGCACCGACCAGAAGAGCCCGCGTCCCTCGACCGCCGGCGTCCAAGCCCACCGGAGCAGCCCGAACTTGAGCGTCGGCTCCGGCAACAGTGAATGAAAGATGTCGCCCTGGTAGTCGATGCCCAATTTCTTGAGATCCGGGAGCCACCAGCGAATCGCGGCGGTCGCGCAGTATCGCCCGCAGTTGAGGTCGACGAGTTTGCCCTCCGTCAGCCACTGCCATTCCATCTGCGTCTCGTGCGCGTCCGGCGTCGAGGAGGAGGACGACGCGGCGACGGGGGTGGGCTGCGGGTGTTGCGGGAACCGACGCATGATCGATTGGCGGAAGGACGTGAACGAGCTCGTGCTGCTCGAGCTGCTCGAGCTGCTCGAGCTCGTGGAGCTCCCTCCGCCATGGGAGCCGGTACCGCTTCCCGGGCCATGCTGCGTGAGATTCGTCGACGGCACGTGATTGTCGCCGCTCCCGCCATGGCTGCTGCTCGACGATGACGACGACGTGTCGTGCGACGTCGGGCTGTGCAAGGGTCCCTTTCCCGTCTGCATGGCCTCGAGCGTACCGAAGGCCGGCGCGAGCGTCATGATCGTCGCGGCCTCCGCGCGTCAGCCGCAAAAAACACTACACCGGCGGCCGGTTTCGTTGTGGGATGACGACCGAGGACGGACCGCGCATGAGCAACAGCCTCCCGGATACGCCGACGAGCGGCGCCGACACGCAGAGCGTCGCGGAAGAAGCCTCCGATCGCGCCTTCGTCACCGCGCACGACGGCGGGCAGAACGCGTACGGCAAGTACTTCCTCCTCAAGGTGCCGAACTACAACGGCGCCCCGGGTGACGGCGCGCTGGGATCGTATCTGCGCCTCGGCGCCATCGAGGATCTCGATCGCGCCGGCAACCCGCACGCCCCGCTCCACACCGGCGAAGATCTCGCCTCCAAGATCACGTCCTTCGTCGACGACACGCGCCTCCGCGACGGCTGCCCCGACTTCATCCCGGTTGCCGAGCGGCAGGTCGAGACGGCCAAGCTCCACACCAAAGGTGGCATTCGCCTGCACACCGACGGGAACATGGTCGAGACCGTACGCGGCGATTACGTGTGCGTGGTCGGCGGCCACTACCGCATGGTGGTGCAGGCGCGACAGCCGACCGACGTCGATCAATCCATCGTCGACATCTCCGGAGGTCACGTTTACGAAAATGGCATCACCTTCAAAGGTGACACCATCATCGAATACACGACCAAGCTCTTCGGCGGCACGTGGATGGTCTTCGAAGACACGGTGAAGTCCCACGTGTCGACCACGTATCACGGCCGCGTCTACGACTATTACGCAGGCGACGTGGTGGAGAGCGTGACCGGCTCCGAGACGCCGACTCCCGATCTGCCCAACCCCGTGGTCAACGAGAGGACTTGGGCCGAGAGCCTCGCTTCGTACACCGGATCGGCCGCCTGGCCCGTCCCCAGCATCACCGACGATACGTGGGCCAGCATCATCGCGAGCACCACCCACGCCGACGGCATCACCGACACGACGACCGTCACCGGCGCCATCACCGAGTCGACCAGCGCGGGCTCGATCAGCTCCACCACCAACGTCTCCGGCACGATCAGCGACACGACCACCGCGAGCACCATTTCCTCCACCACCACGGCGGCCGCGATCACCGACACCACCACGGCGGGCGTCATCGCGTCGACGACCACGGGCAACGTGGTGGACACGACCATCGGTCAATCGATGTCGACGATCATCGGCTCGGAGACCGAGATCATCATCGGCAACAGCATGGAGGTGAACCTGGGCGCGCAGGAGTCGTTCACCCTGGGAATGACGCTCGATCTGACGGTGGGCTTGATGATCGACATCGCCCTCGCGGGGAGCATCAGCGTCGACATCGGGCCCAAGCTCGTGTTCGCCATCACGCGCACGTGGGGCATCACCGCGGAGAACGGCGAGGTCACCGTCAACGGGACCAAGCTGACCGAAACCGAGGTGGAGGCCGACGGCCTCTACAACAAGCTCTCCACGCTCTCGAACTTCATCTGAGGGATTGCATGAGCGACACCGGAGACGACGTGCTCGGCCTCGAGGCCCGCGACGAAGCCTTCGCCGGCCAGCACGATGGCGGGCAGGACGCGGCGGGCAAGTACATGCGGCTCTGCGTGCCCGACTACGACGGTGAAGGCGGCCTCGCGGGCAAGACATCGTATCTGCGCCTCGGCGCCATCGAGAGCCGGAGCCTCGCCGGCAACCCGAGCGCGGCGCGGGCCACGGGTGAGGATCTCGCGGCCAAGGTCCTGCCCTTCACCGACGACACGCGCCTGCGCGACGGCTGCCCCGCCTTCATCCCCGTTGCGGAGCGGCAGGCCGAGACGGAAAAGCTCCACACCAAAGGTGGCATTCGCCTGCACACCGACGGGAACATGGTGAAGACGGTTCGCGGCGACTACGCGTCCGTCATCCGCGGCCATCACCGCATGGAGATCCTCTCTCGCCAGCTCACCGACATCGATCGTGCCGGCGTCGAATACTCCGGCGGTCACGGTGGTCGCGGCGGCATCACCTTCCAGGGCGGCGGCGTCATCGAATACACCACGCAGATCTTCGGCGGCACGTGGATGGTCTTCGAGGACACGACCAAAGGCCATGTCAGCACCACGTATCATGGCCGCGTCTACGATTATTACTCGGGCGACGTGGTGGAGAGCGTCACCGGCTCCGAAGCGCCCACCTCCGAGCGGCCCAATCCCGTCGTCAACGAGAGGACTTGGGCCGAGAGCCTCGCTTCGTACACGGGATCGGCCGCCTGGCCCGTCCCCCGCATCACCGACGATACGTGGGCCAGCGTGATGGTGAGCACGACCCACGCGGACGGCATCACCGACACGACGACCGTCACCGGCGCCATGACGGATGCGACCAGCGCGGGCTCGATCAGCTCCACCACCAACGTCTCCGGCACGATCAGCGACACGACCACCGCAGGCGCGATGACTTCCACGACGACCGCGGCGGCGATCACCGACACCACCACCGCGGCCGTGATCGCGTCGACGACGACGGGCAACGTGGTCGACACGACCATCGGTCAATCGGTGTCGACGATCATCGGATCGGAGACCGAGATCATCCTCGGCAACAGCATGGAGGTGAACATCGGCGCGCAGGAGTCGTTCACCCTGGGCATGGCGCTCGATGTGACGATCGGATTGATCATCGACGTGGCCGTCGCCGGCACCGTGAGCATCGATATCGGCCCCAAGCTCGAATTCGCCATCACGCGGAAGTGGGGTTACGCCCCTCAGCTCGGCAAGACGCGCGCGACGCAGGCCAAGGCGTCCGCGACCCAGACCGACACCAGCACGTCCTCCGTCCGGGCGTCGACGCTCAACGTGTTCTCGTGAAAATCAAGAGCACGACGCCCTTCCTGTTCGGTTATCGCGCCACCATCCGCCGGCCGCCGCGGGTGGAGATGACGGCCATCGTGCGGGGAACGTTCACCATCGTTCCCGGTGGGGTGGTCACGGTGCCTGAGGGGATTCCCCTGCTGGTGCAAGGCGCGATGACCGGAGAGATCGGTCACGTGGATGACGACGCGCGGATGGGAGAGTGCCTCTATCCGAACGACTTCGCCAACGACAAGCACCATGCCGAGGTGATGTTGCGGGGCACGTGCCATGTGCCGCGCGGCGAGCCCATCCCGGAGTGTCCGGTGCGCTTCGCGGTGGGCGAATGGTCGAAGATTCTTCGCGTCATCGGACCGCGGGTGTGGACCGAAGGTGGTTTGGGATCGGCCTTCAGCGCTCCCCTGCCCTTCACCAAGATGCCTCTCGGTTACGACCACGCTTTCGGCGGACCGGGTTATGCACCGAACCCGGTGGGCAAAGGCGTTGGCACCTCCGAGCTGCCCAACGTGGAGCACGCGGGCGACATCGTGCGTTCGCGGAGCGATCGGCCGGCGCCGGCGGGCTTCGGGCCCATCAGCGCGGCGTGGCCGCAGCGCGCGGGCAAGCTCGGGCGGGCTTATGGCAAGGGCCACCGGCAGCACGCGCCGGCATTCGCGGAGGACTTCGATTGGTCCTTCTTCCAAGCGGCGCCCGCGGATCAACAGCTCTCGGGCTTCCTGCGCGGGGACGAGGAGCTCACGTTTCAAAACCTCCATCCGACGATTCAAGTCCTCACGACGCGGCTGCCCGGTTTGCGGATTCGGGTCTTCATCAAGGACGCGGAGGGTGCGGTGCGCGAGGCGCCGATGCGCCTCGATACGCTGTTCGCCGATCTCGATCGCGGGACGGTGACGCTGACGTGGCGCGGGCTCGTGCCCGTGAAGGAGGCTGATCTCGCCGACGTCGAGACGGTGCTCCTCGCGTCGGAGAGGCTCGATGACGATCCGTTGCCCGAGGATCACTATCGCGGCGAGATCGACAAGCTCGAGGCCGATCCGCTGCGCGTGCGCGAGGTGATGCCGGAGGGGCTCCGCGACGTGGCCGAGCAGGCCGTGTATCACCGGCGCCTGTTCGCGCCCGGGAGCACGGCGATCGAAGCGGGCGACGATCCGCTCGCACAGGCGCTGCGCGAGAAGATCGGGCACCTGCCGCCGGCGGCGCAGCAACAGATTTGGGCGGGGATTGCGCGGATCATGGCCGCGCCGATGCCGCCGGGCGTGGACCTGCGGCGCGAGCTCGAGAAGGCCGTCGCAGAGATGCCTCCGCCGCCGGCCACGAGCGCCGTGCCGCCGCCGGGCGTGTTCCCCATCCACGATGCGCGCATCGGACGCAGCGTGGCCAAGGTGCGCGCGCTCGTGGACGAGGCCAAGGCGAGCGCGGCCAAGAAGGGGGTCACGCTCGCGGGCGTGGAGAAGTACGAGCAGGTGCTGGCCGATCTGCGCGCGCTCGATCTGCCCGGCGACGAGGCCCGCGCGACCAGCGAAGCGAGCGCGGTGGAGCCGGGGCCGGGACGCGATCTGTCGCATCGCGATTTCAGCGGATGGGATCTGCGCGGGCGCGATCTGCGCGGAGCGAAGCTCGACGGCGCCATCCTCGCGCGCGCCGATCTCCGCGGGGCGCAGCTCGAGGGCGCGAGCCTGCGCGCGGCGGTGTTGGTCGATGCCGCGCTCGAAGGCGCGGATCTGTCGCGGACCGATCTCTACCGGGCCAACCTGCAAGGGGCGCGCGCTGCGGGCGCGACGCTGCGTGGCGCGAAGCTCCACCAAACGGTGCTCGATCGCGTCGATCTCACGGGCGCGACGCTCGTGGAGGTCGAGGCCGAGATGACGATCGTCGCGGAGGCGGATCTCAGCCGCGTGGACGCGCAGCGGGCGCGCTTCGAGAAATCGCTCTTCCGCGAGGTGACGCTCACGCAGGCCGATTTTTCGGGCGCGTCGGCGGTGCGGTGCTCGTTCCTCCGCTGCCGTGCGACGGGAGCGCGCTTCGAGGGAGCGACGCTGACGAAGACGAGCTTCACCGAATCGAATCTCCAAGGCGCGCGCTTCGTGCGCGCCCGCGGCGAGCGCGCGAGCTTCCTCCGCGCCACGCTCGACGACGCCGACCTGAGCCACGCGGTGCTGGTGCGCGCGGTGCTGCGCGAGGCGACGGCGACGCGGGCGCGCGGGCAAGGCGTGAACCTGCGCGAGGCGCATCTCTATCGAGCGCGCCTCGATCGCGTCGATCTCGGTGGAGCCAACCTGGCGGGCGCGATCCTCACGCGCGCCACGCTGCACCAAGTGATCTTCGCGGAGGCGAACCTCTACGCCGCCGACTTCACCCAAGCCGCGGGCACCGGCTGCGATTTCACGGGCGCGAACCTGACGCGCTGCTCGCTGGAGGGCCTGTGACGAGCGCCGCGGATCTGGAGGCGGCCGTCCGCGCCGGGCAATCGTTCACGGGTCGAACGATCGTGTCGTTCGATCTGCGCGGGCGCGATCTGCGCGGGGCGAAGATGGGACGCGCGAAGCTGCGCCGGCTGAACCTCGCGGGCGCCGATCTCGCGGGCGCCGATCTCGCGGGCGCGCAGCTCGGCGAGTGCCCGCTCGCGGGCGCGAACCTCGAAGGGGCGAACCTCGAAGGCGCCGTCCTGCTCTTCGGATCGCTGCGCGGCGCGCGCCTCCGCGGCGCCAACCTCACGGGCGCGAAGCTCTACAAGGCGGACCTCGCGGGCGCCGATCTCGAAGGCGCGAACCTCACGCGGGCGGTGCTCGCGGGCGCGAACCTCACGAATGCGCGTCTCGTGGGCGCGGATCTCACGGACACGCGGCTCGATCTCGCGCACCTCGACGGCGCGGATCTCGCGGGCGCTCGGCTCGTGCGCACGTCGCTGTCGCGAACGCGCGCTGACAAAGCTTCGTTTCGCGGCGCGACGCTCGAGGCCACGGCGCTCGTGGGGGCGACGCTCGCGGGCGCCGATTTCCGGGACGCGACGATGGATGGGGTGGTCTTGGTGAAGGCCGATCTGCGCGGCGCGACGCTGCCGAAGAAAATGAGGGGCGCCGTCTTCGAGCAGGCGACGCTGAGCGATCGCGATCTGTCGAGCGCCGATCTGGGCGCGGCCACGCTCGATGGGCTCGATCTCGGGGGCGTCGATCTCTCGGGCGCAGATCTCTCGTTCTCGTCGCTGCGCGGGACGAACCTCCGCGGCGCGAACCTGCGCGGCGCGAACCTCACGCACTGCGTGCTCGCGGAGTGCGACCTCGAGGGCGCCGATCTGCGCGGCGCGACGATCGCGTCGTCGGCGTTCACGGACGCCGTGCTGCGCGGGGTGGATCTCTCCGATCGCGATCTGGTGATGGTCGACTTCGGCGGCGCGGATCTCTCGGGCGCGAACCTCTTCGCGACGCGCTTCGAGCGATCGATCCTGGATCGGGCGATCCTTCACGGCGCGGATTTGCGGCGCGCGTCCTTCAAGCAGACGGTCCTCCGCGAGACGAAGCTCGAAGGCGTGACGATGGATCGCGCGAGCTTCCACCGCGCCGATCTCAGCAAGACCGATCTCGGGCCGATGAACCTCGACGGGCTGTCGATGACCCAGTGCCTCTTCCACGGATCGGACTTCCAAGATCGCCGGGTTTCCGGCTGCGATTTCACCGCGTCGAGCTTCGCCGGCGCGAACCTCGCGCGCGCCCGCTTCGAAGGGTGCACGTTCAAGGCGGCGAGCTTCATGGAGGCGAACCTCACGCTGGCGACGCTGAGCGGTTGCCACGCGAAGGGGGCTTACTTCGGCAAGGCGGTGCTGGCGCGCGCCAACCTCGCGAAGGCGATGCTGCGGAGCGCGGTCTTCCACGAGGCCGACCTCTCGGGCGCGCACCTCGGCGGCGCGGATCTGCGCGACGCGTACTTCGATCACGCGCGGGCGCCCGGCGCGCTGTTCATCGAGGCCTCGCTCGGGCACGCGGATTTGTCGCACGCGGATCTCTCGGGCGCGGACTTCACGAACGCCGATCTCTCGGGCGCGAACCTGCACCACGTGCGCGAGAAGGACACGCGTTGGTCGGGCGCGCGCACCAGCGGCACGCGCCGCACCGACGTCGAGCGCCTCGAGTCCGAGGCTTGGCAAGCGCCCGCGCCGCGCGAGGGATGATCACGATGAGGCCGAGGAGACGACGATGGCGAACCCCGCGAAGCTGATGGCCGACCTCGCCGTGGAGACACGGCGCGGCGAGCTCTACCTCGGACCGGCCGAGGTGATCGAGGTCCGCGCCGGCGAGGTGATCGTCGCGCTCCCCGAAGGTGACGAGATCGCGGTGGAGCCGGCGCTCGCGTTCCCCTACGAGCCCGCGCCCGGCGACGAGCTGCTCGTCATCGGCAAGGGCGACGGGCGCTACTACGCCATCGGCGTGCTGCACGGCACGGGACGCGCGGCGCTCGCCATCCAAGGCAACGTCGACCTGCGCGCCGTGGGCGGCAAGCTGCACCTCGCGGGCGATCAGGGCGTGGAGATCGAAGGGCCCGAGATCGGCATCCGCGCGGGGAAGATCCGCACCATCGCGGAGTCGATGGTGGAGACGGT
Organism: Minicystis rosea; assembly: GCA_001931535.1. Classification (GTDB taxonomy): domain Bacteria; phylum Myxococcota_A; class Polyangia; order Polyangiales; family Polyangiaceae; genus Minicystis; species Minicystis rosea. The sequence continues at coordinate 682,443 of CP016211.1, read as the reverse complement.
GGCCTCGCTCTACCAGCGCGTCACCGCGCACCTCCGCGTGCACGCCCGCGAGTCGCACACGCTCGTCGAGGGCAGCACCATCACACAGGCGAAGGCCGCGTCGATCACGACGGAAGAGGTCGTGACCATCAACGGCAAGCAGGTTCATCTCGGCTGAGAGGCGCATCGATGTTCATGGCGTCGAACCGCAACACGGGGATGGTCGAAGCGTTCCCCGACGTGTGCCTGACTCCCATCGGCGGCGTGCCGGTGCCGATTCCGTACCTCAACGTCTCGTTCAACCTCACCGCGGTGGAGTTCCCCATCGTGGTGCTCATCAACTGCGTGAACGCGCTCAACCTGGGCTCGGTCTTGGCGACGAGCATCGGCGACGAGCCCGGCGTGCTCCATTGGACGATCAAAGGGCCCGCCGTTTACGTGGGCGGCTATCCCAAGCTCTTCATCGAAGGGACACCGGGCGCATGCCTACTCTCGCCGACGATCCAGAACACGGGCAACGCCGTCGATGGCCTGCAAGCGGTGCCCAGCGCCACGAACGTGATCTACGGGCTCCGCGTGCCCGCGGCGGGGCCTGCGGAGGAGACGGCGGCGGCGATCGCCGAGGCGCTCGCGGGGCCTCTGCGCGCGGTGCCACGGGAGATGATGGACGGGGCCATCGGTTATCTGGCGGTGCGCGTCTTCGCGGCGGACAGCGCGGCGCGCGTGCATGGAGCGTTGCGTGAGCTCACGGCTCAGGGAGCGCGCGGCGTGGTGATCGATCTGCGCGGCAACCCCGGTGGTGAGATCGGCGTGGCCCTCGATTGGGCGGGTGACTTCCTGCCTGCGGGGAGCGAGATCGCGCGGGTGATCGATGCCGATGGCGACACCGTCGTCCACCGCGCGCACGGTGGTGAAGCGTGCGATCTCCCGCTCGCGGTGCTGGTCGATCACGAGACGGCCTCGGCGGCCGAGCTCTTCGCGGGCGCTTTGCAGGCGCATGGCCGTGCGATCGTCGTCGGCGCGACGACGCTCGGCAAAGGCACCGGGCAAGCCTTCGGGATGGATCTCGACGAGGGCCGCGCGGCCTATGCGAGCGCGGTGCGCTTCCTGTTGCCCGGCGGGCGCTTGCTCGACGGTAAAGGTGTTCGTCCCGATCGCGAAGCGCCTGCGGGAGGCGAAGCGCTCCTGGTGGCGAAGGATGCGCTCATGAGCGCGCTCGCGCGCGCCTGAGGCTCGCGCTTCGATCGCGGAGCGTCAGCGCTTCTTCGCGACCGTCTTCTTCGCTGCAGTCTTCTTCGCTGCGCCCTCGGGCTTCGGCATCTGTCCCTTCGCGGCGCGCTCGATGGCGGCGGCGAGCTCGGGCTCGATCACGGGGAGATCACCCCACGCGCGCTTCGGCACGGACGCGTGCGGGAGGCGCAGCAACGCGAGCGGCATCGATGGATGCGGATCCTCGTCGGGGATCTTCCAACCGCGCTCCGCGGCGACGGCCGCGAAGGCGAGCGCGATCTCACCGAACCAAGCTTCGTAGAAGAGGTTCTGGGCCTCTTTTCCGAGCACCTTCGCGCTCAGCTCGCCGACCTTCGCGAGCAGATCGAAAGGATCCGGCGACGGTGCGGTCAGGCATTGCGTGGCGAGCTCGACCATGGCCGACCACCAGGCGTCGGTGCCCTTGGGGCCTTTCGGCGGCGGCACCGTGCGGAGCTCTGCGACCGCATCGGCGAGGCCCTTCGCGTCGCCCGCGTAGTAGCACGCGAGCGCGTTGGCCAAGTACCACCACGGATCGTCGGCGTTCGGCGTCTTCATGCCGCGCGGGCTCGGCTCGCCGCGCTTGCCTTCGGGCGTCTGCAAGTAAGCCTTCGCGAAGCGCTTCGCCGCGTCCGCATCGTGCGTGGTCGCGATGCGGAACAGCGTGCGGAGGGCCTCGGGCGCGGTCGACTTCGCTGTGCGATCTTGCAAGTCGAGGTAGAAGCCCGCGCTCTCGGCGAGATGCTGCCGCGCCGTCTCCGCGCCGAAACCGAGATCGAACGCGGCCATCGCCAGCTCGAGCTCGGCGTTCCACCGGCTGCGGAGGAACGAGTACACGGCGGCCGGATACTCCGCGGGCGGCGCCGGGCGCGCGCCCTTGAGCACGGAGTTCACGACGCCTTTGTAGAAGTCCTTGGCCTTGTCGCTCTTGATCAGCATCGCTCGTCCCGGCCTCAGGGCACCGGCGTCGGGCCCTTGATTTTCCAGTGCTGGCCCTTCTTGGGCTGCGTGCCTTTGACGCAGAATTTCTCGATCTTGCCGCCGGCCGCTTCGAAGTCGTCCATATCCTGCGCCGTCTTGCCGACGCAGCCGCCCTTCTTCTTCATCTTGTCGCGGTTGTCGTTCATCCACGGATCGCTGAGCTGCTGACCCGCGGCGCTGGTGGCGAGCCCCTTCGGCGACTTCTTGCTCGACTTGCACTCCTCGACGCGCATCTCGGTGATCGTGCCCGCGGTGTCGCGCTTCACGGCCACGATGTCCATGCCGTTGCCGGCGCCGACCTTCGACGGGAGGATCTCGTAGCCTTGCGCGCGCAGGTCGGCCTTGCGCTTCTTTTCCAGGCGATCGCCCTGCTTCATCACCGTGGTCGCGGCGAGGCCGAGCGGGTCGAGGAAGGTGTTGGGATCGGGGACGAAGGCGTACTCGTTGAGGCCGCCCAAGGTCCCGATCGGATCGGGGCTCAAGAACGTGCCCGTGTCGGGATCGTAGTAGCGGAAGCGGTTGTACGAGAGCCCCGTCTCCTCGTCGGCGTATTGGCCGGCGAAGCGCAGCGGCGTCGACGGCTCGCCGGAGCGCGCGGGCAACGCGCGCCCCCACACCGTGGTCTCGACCTCGTGCGCGACCATGCCGGTGGGCAGGATCAGCGCTTCGGGCGTGCCCACGTCGTCCGTCATGTACGCGAGCCAGCCGCGCGCTTCGCGGAGGCCGCCCTCGACGCGCACGTCTTCGTGGGCGAGCGGCGCGAAGCTGTCGTCCTCGAACGCGTAGGTGCGCTCTTCGACGACGGGATCGCCGCCGGCCGAGGCGCGGCGACGAATCTCGTGCACGAGGAGATCACCGTCCCACGCGAAGGTCGTTAGATCGACCGAGGCCGGCGGCGCGCCGGGGCGAAGCGAGCGCGAGACACGCTTCTGCACGCGGCGGCGGAACGCGTCGTAGCGGAAGTCGGTCACGGTGCCGTCGGGCGACGTGACCGACTCGAGGAGATCCTTGGCGTTCCAACCGTAGCGCCAGACCTCGTCGACGCCGTGCTCGCGCTTGCGCTTCTCCACGAGGCGGCCGGCGTCGTCCCACACGTATTGCGTGTTGCCCTTCTGCAACAGACGATTGCCGGGGCCGTAGACGCGATCTTCTCCCGAGGGATGGACGTTTCCACCCGCGTCCCAGCGGAAGCTCTCGGAGGGCCCTTGATCGTAGCGGGCCGCAGCGATGGCGCCGTCCGGCTCGTACTCGAAGCGCACCGGACCGCGACGGCGACCGTGGATCTCGAGGATGCGATCGCCGTCGTGCAGATAGCGCCGCTCGGTCGCGATGCCGCCGTCGCGCTGGCCGAGCCACTCGGGCTCGTCGCGGCCCATCGGTCGATGCACGACGGGGGTGAGCGACGCGCGCTTCGCCAGGCGGCCCGCGGCGTCGAAGGTGCTCTCGATGCGGCCGCCGCCGGGGAGATGACGCGCGATCTCGCGGCCGAGCGCGTCGTTCGCGTGGAGGATCTCGAACGAGTCGCCGAGCCGCGTGCGCGTGGGGTTGCCCATCACGTCACGCTCGATCGTCTCCGCGTGTCCGCGCGAGGTGCGCCGCGAGATGCGGCGGCCCATCGTGTCGTAGTCCACTTCGACGGTGGTCCGGTCGTCGCCGACGATGATGGTCTCGCTCGTGATTCGTCCGAGCGCGTCGCGCATCACCTCGACGGTGGCGATGCCGCCGCGTGCGATCACGAGATCGCCGTTGCCGTCGTATTCGAAGGCCTCCGCGAGATCGCCGTAGCTGCGCTCGACGATCTGGCCGGCCGCGTCGTACACGAGCTTCGTCTTCTCCCGGAGGCCGTCGACGATCTCGGTCACGCGCCCCGCGGCGTCGTGCTTGAAGCGACGCAGGCGACCATCGGGCGCCGTCTCCGAGACGAGATCGCCCGACGTGGAGTACGCGAAGCGACGCACCTCACCGCGACCATCGATGATCTCGACGACGCGTCCTTCGTAGTCGTAGCGATAGTGGATGACGGCGCCGTCGGGCTGCTCGCGCCGGCAGAAGCGGTGATACCCGCCGTAGGTCCCGGAGGTGCGCGCGCCCGTCGGCTCGACCACCTGCGTGATCTGCTCCTCGCCGTCGTAGGTGTAGCGCGTGACGCCGCCCGCCGGATCGGTGCGGGCGATCATGTTGCCGCGCTGCGAATACGCGAAGCGCGTGGCGTGGCCGAGGGGATCGATCTCTTCGAGGAGGCGGCCGAGATGGTCGTGCTTCCACCGCCAAACACCGCCGTCCGGTTGGACGAGCTCGGCCGGGTTGCCGTGCGCGTCGCAGGTGACGTGCAAGCGGCCGCCGTTCGGCAGCGTGACCTGCGTGGGCAGGCCGCGCGTGTCGTTGACGTACGAGGTGACCGCGCCCGCGGCGTTGATCAGCGCCACCACGTTGCCGAAGCTGTCACGGTGCGCGACCGTCACGCCGCCCGCGGGATCGACGATCTCGATGGGCTGGCCTGCGGCGTCGCGCGTGATCTGGGTGATGCGGCCGAGCGGATCGACGACCTTGAGCAAGCGGCCGCGCGCGTCGCGCTCGTACGTCGTCGTCGCCTTCATCTCGTCGGTGCGCGAGAGGAGGAAGCCGTGATCGTCGTACGTGCAGGTCACGACGCCGCGCCCGATGACCGACTTGTCCAACGTGCCGTGGCGGTTGCCGAAGTAGCGGCGCACCTCGAGCGAGTTCGCCACTTCGGTGTAGCCGTCTTTGAGGTACTCGAAGCGGCAGTGATGGACGCCCTTGATGGGCGTCACGCCGTCCGCGAGCCAGCGCGGCAAGCCGTCGGCGAGGCTCGGATCACGGCGGCCCGGATAGTCGCCCCACGACTCGACGCAGCGCCCCTCGCGATCGTAGACGAAGTGGAAACAGAGGCCGGTGCGATCGGTGTCGGCGGTGAGCCGGTGATCTTCGTCGTATTCGTAGTGCGCGGCGTGGCCCTCCGCGTCCGTGGCCCCCACGAGGTTGCCCGCGTCGTCGTAGGCGTAGGTCGCGAAGGCGATCCATTGCCCCTGCGAGATCGCGTTCTGCACCTGGATCGATCCGATGCGACCTTCGCGCGTGGGCACGAGGCGGACGATGCGGCCCGCGCTGTCCTTCACTTCGACGAGCTTGCCGTCGTCGTAGGTGAGCGAGATGCGGTTGCGGTTGCGATCTTCGAGGGCGGTGAGCCGGTAGCGTTTGCCCTCGTCCTCGGCGACGGAGAAGAGGTGCCAGAGGCCGTCGTCGGCGTCGACGGCGAAGCCCCAGACCTCGCGGCGGAGCACCCAACCCCAAGGGCCGATCACCTCTTCGCCCGGGCGAATCAGGGGGAAATCGACGGCGATGCCCTGCTCGTTCCAGACCACGATGCTGCGGCGCTTGACCTCCACCTCCCAGCCGAAGGTGTGGCCCCAGCCGAAGCCGAGGCCGGTGTCGCGCTCGGCCATCTTCGAGCTGTACATCCGGCTGAAGGAGAGAGGCAGCGGGCCGGGCAGCTCGAGATCGGTGATCGGGTGCGTGAACGCACGGCCGGTGACGACGTCGACCGGGTGCGATTCGTAGCCGCAGTCGGGGTACTTCTCGTAATCGGGTGCGCCGCGCGCATCGGCTTCCGCGTTTTCGCCGCCCGAGCCGGCGCCCGCGTTTTCGTCGCCGTTGCCATCACCGGCGCCGTCGCCGCTGCCATTGCCCGCGTCGCCGCCGCCCGCGAGGACCGCGACGCTCGGGCACATGCCGGGGATCGGCGGAATGTTCGGTGCAGGGGCCGTGCGCGCCATGTCTTCCCTTCCCGAACGGCAGGATCGAGCGCCGCTCCGACCCCTGTCAAGCGCTCAGCATGCATGGGGATCCGATGCGCATCGACGCATCGACCACTTCCGCGCAACGGTCGAAGGGATGCGTACACGCGCGTCGCGCATGCTTCATGGACGGCCGGCGCTCTGCGATGAAAGAGGCGCCGCCGCAATGTCTCGAGATGTGACCGAGAAAGCGTCGCGAGCGTCGCGCGGATAGGGAGGACGACCGAGGAATCCTCGTCGATTTTGAGGGAGGACGACCGACGCCGCGCGACGCGCAGCAGCTTTCTCGGTCACATCTTCAGGTCTACCCGGCCCCTCCACGCGAAGGCGGAGCCAGGTCAAATTTCCTGCGATCCGTGGGACGCCGGCACGTCGGGCAGAATGGGCACAGGCGCAGCGCGATGAGCGCCTGTAGCAGTTCGGCGATGGCGTAGGACGAGGGCAGCCGCGAACGTGGGGGAAAAAGCCTGCGGAGCAGGTGCAGCAGGTTCAACAGGCGGCGCCGCAAGCTGCGCCCGTTTCAGTTCGGTCCAACGTTCGAGCGCGAGGAACTGCTGCGCGAGAAGCACCAATGCCAGGTGGTGGTGAATCCCGTGCCAGGAGCGGCCTTCGTAGTGGTCGAGCCCGAGCAGTTCTTTGCTCTCTTGATGATCGCGCTCGATCCGCCAGCGCAGCCGCGCAAGCTGCACCAGCTGCAGCAGGCTCGTGTCTTTGGGCAGGTTCGACAGCCACGCTTTGGTTGGCTCGAGCTCGCCTGTCGGCCAATGCACGAGCAGCCACTCCTCGTCGAAGAGCTGTGCGACGCTGTCGACACCGGCGTCGTACCGACGTGCTGGCCGTACGCGGACGGCGGCGAAGCGGCTTTTCTGCAGCCCTCGTGACCCCTCGCGCCACGTCACCTCGGTCCATGTCTCGGAGGGCAGACTCTTGGCCAGCTCGAGCGCGCTCCGTGGTGTCCGTCCTCCCACGGGCTGCAAGCGCGTCCGAGGCCGTCCCCGCGTCGATTGGCGCGTCGGAGCGACGAACGTCACATCGGCTTCCCACACGCTGAGATCGAGCGTCACGCCGGCCACGTACTGTTCACCGCGCGTCGCCAGCGCCTGCCGAAACTCCGTGGACCCGCCGTAGCCGCTGTCACAGAGGAATGGCCGCTTTGGCATGCCCTCGATCCGGAGCTGGTCGATGAGCCCGAGCGCGATCTCGTGCTTGGTTTGGTGACCGCGACGAACGATGTTTTCAGGAACGTGGGCCGCTTCGCGGCGCTCGGCAGACTTCGAGCCGAACCAGGTCTGCGGCAAGAAGAGCGTAACACCCCGCGCCGCCCCGTCGTGACGTAGCCCTCGATTGCCCATCTCCTCGCGCGGGCGCGTGGGGAGACCATGATGACGAAGACGATTGAGGAGATTCGGGCTGCGCTGGTGCGGAACAACGTCGGGTTCGGCCGCCCTTATCCGGAGGCCACGCGACAAGCGGTGCTCGAGCTCGTCGAGCAGCGGCGTCGCGAAGGCGTGGGGCTGTCGAGGGTCGCCAAAGAGCTCGGCGTGAGCGCGACCACGCTGCGCAAGTGGGGGCAGAAGGAGAGCGCGACGCCCGCACCGCGTGCCGAAGCGACGTTCCGCGCGGTCGAGGTGGTCGCGAAGCCGGTGGTCGCGTCGTCGCTCGTCGTGCATGGCCCTGCGGGGCTCAGAATCGAAGGCGCCACGATGGCGGACATCGCCGAGCTCGTGCGGAGGCTCGCGTGATCGGGCTGCCGCGTGCGGTGCGGATCTGGGTGCATCGCGAGCCCGTCGACATGCGCAAGTCGTTCGACACGCTCGCGGCGGTGGTGCGCGCAGCGATGAACACGGACGTGCTCGACGGCGGCGTCTTCGTGTTCGTGGGACGACGGCGTCGCACGGCCAAAGTGCTCTTCTGGGATGGCACGGGCCACGTCGTCCTGGCAAAACGATTGAGCCAAGGCCATTTCGTCGCGCCATGGCAGCGCCCCGGGGACGGACCGCTCTCGTGGACGATGAGCGAGCTGGGACTGTTCCTCGAAGGCAGCGAGCTCGTCGGACGCGTCGTGCTCAGCCCGCCGCCGTGGCGCGCGGACGAACAGCGCGTCGTCTTTCGCTAAAACCATCTCACACGTCTGAGCCATTCGGCACGGGCTCGGCGTCCAAGGGACGTGACCGACGCCGACCGCATTGCGCACGAGAAGGACCTCGAGCGACTGCGCACGATGGCGATGTCGCTGCTCCGCGAGTACGAGCGGCTGGTCGAAAAGCTCCTCGCGCTGCAGAAGAAGGTGGCCACGACCACGGGCGAGGCTGCGGTGCAATTGCGGCTGGAGATCTCTTCACTCGAGAAAGAGATCGAAGCGAACCGCTCACGCATCTTTCAGCATCAGAGCGAGAAGCGCGCCGGCATCGCCGACGACAAGTCTGCTGGCGACAAGCCGCCGCAGAAGGGCCACGGCCCGCGCGAGCAGCCGAAGCTGCCCATCGAAGACGTCGTCCACGATCTCGATGACGCCGACAAGACCTGCCCGAGCTGCGGGGGCGCGCTCGAAGCGTGGGAGGGGCAGTACGAAGAGAGCGAGGAGATCGACGTCGTCGAGCGGCGCTACGTCATCAAGCGCCATCGGCGCCAGAAGTACCGCTGCCGCTGCGGTGGTTGCATCGAGACGGCGCCGGCGCCGCGCCGCTTGATCGAGGGTGGCCGTTATTCGGCCGGCTTCGCGAGCGTGGTCGCCATCGACAAGTATCTCGATCACATGCCCCTCGAGCGACAGGTGCGCGCGATGGCGCGTGCGGGGCTCATCGTCGAGGCCCAGACGCTCTTCGATCAGCTCTGGGCCCTTCACCAGCTCTTGCTGCCGGCCTACGTGCGACTCGGGATGGTGCAGCACGCCCAGAAGCTGCTCTTCGCAGACGAGACGCCGTGGCCGCTGCACGACAAGAAGGGTGGGCACGCGGCAGCGTCGAAGTGGCATATCTGGACGCTCGTCTCCGACGTAGGCGTCTATTACGAGATCCACGGCGGCCGCGACAGCGAGGCTGCCGAGGAGCTGCTCGCGGGCTTCGACGGCTACGTGATGTGCGACGGCTACAAGGCCTATGACGCGCTCGCCAAGAAGTACCCGTCGCTCAAGCTCGTGCAGTGTTGGGTGCACGCGCGCCGCAACTTCGTCGAATGCGAGCAGGCTTTCCCGAACGAGTGTGGGTGGATGCTCGAACGGATCGGCAAGCTGTATGCGATCGAGTCGCGCGCCGGCGACGATCTGGAACAGCGTAGGAAGTTACGACGGGAAGAATCGCGAGCGGTGCTGGCGGAGATCCAGCAATGGATCGTGCAGCAGCGGAGTCCTCCGGGAACGCGGCTGTACGAGGCGATTCGCTACCTGACGAATCGCTGGAGTCTGCTCTGCCGTTTCGTGGACGATCCCGCGCTGCCGCTGGACAATAATCCCGCGGAGCGCGCCTTGCGCGGCCCTGTCGTGGGCCGGAAAAACCACTACGGCTCCCGCTCGCTGCGCGGCACGCAGGTGGCGGCGTTGTTCTATTCGTTGCTCGAGAGCGCGAAGCTCGTGGGCGTCGATCCCGCGGAGTATCTGCGGCGTGCCGTTGCGGCGGCGTTCGCGGGCGAAGAGGTGCCGCTGCCACACGAGCTCGCGGCGGCGAGCTGACGACGGCTGTGCTGCCGCCGGCAACCACGGAGCAAGGTGGTTGTCACGACGGGGGACGGCGGGGACTTACAGAAGAGCCGCGCGAGGATCAATGTCGAGATCGCATCGCTCGCAAGGCCCATGGTGACGATGCATTGGCAGCCCGTGACGTGTCCGACGCAACCTGCGTACTGCTTCGCGACGCCCACCGAGTACCGGCCTCGCTTGAGCAACGCCGTGTCATCGAGCGTGTACGCCTGCCAGCCGTCGGTAACGTGCAGTAGCCGCTCGGCAGACGCGAACATGAGACTCTGCGCGTTCCAGTCGTCCTCCGCGAGCATCTCACGCATGCGCCGCTCACGCGCGGGCGCGTCGCCTCCACGCTGGCGCTGAACGATAGGTGCAACGCTCTTCCGCTCGCCTGGACCGAGCAAGCCCGCAACATACATCCGCCCCAGCGCGCGCCGACCGCGATCGGGGAGCCCTAACAGAACAGGGCCAATGAACGCATCCAAGCGGTCCAGCAGCCCTTCATCGAGCGGAGCTTCGAGTTGCATACCCGACCCATGCCGAAATGTTGACCGCTGGGCCAACTCTCAGGAGGGCCGGGTAGTATTCAGCGATCTCGCTCGGAGTCCGCCGGGCCGGGCATGCCGTCCACCAGGACCGCGTCGCTCTGCTCGACGAGGTGCGTCTTGCCGGCGTGATCGATGTAGTGGCCCGAGCGCTTGGCCTTCGTCTCGAGATAGAAGCGGTTGTGATCGTTGGGCGGGATCACGTGCGGGATGCGGCCCGTGACCGCGACGCCGTACTGGGTGAGCTGCGCGATCTTGTTCGGGTTGTTGGTGATGAGCCGGACCGAGCTGACGTCGAGGCTCCGCAGCATGTGCGCGGCCACCGCGTAGTCGCGCTCGTCGTCGCGGAAGCCGAGGGCGATGTTGGCGTCGACGGTGTCGAGCCCCTGATCCTGAAGCGCATAGGCCCGCACCTTGTTGATGAGGCCGATGCCGCGCCCCTCCTGCCGGAGGTAGAGCAAGATCCCGCGCTCCATGCTGCTGATGAGGCGCAGCCCTTCGAGGAGCTGATCACGGCAATCGCAGCGCAGCGATCCCATCACGTCGCCGGTGAGGCACTCGGAGTGGAGGCGCGTGGGGACGTCGGGCGAGCCCACCACGTCGCCGCGGATCATGGCGATGTGCTCTTTGGCGTCGCGGTTGTTGTAGAAGGCCACGATCTGGAAGTGACCGACCCGCGTCGGCAGCTCAGCGACGGCCGCGACCCGCACGCAAACCTTGGCGGGACCATAGCCGTCGCACTCGTGCCCCTGATCGCGCTCGACGAGGCGACGGAGCTGCTCGGTGGACGCGTTCATGCTTTCTCCTCGGCGAGGATACGCCTCGCCATACGGCGGCCCGATATCCACGCCGCTTCGACCCCGCTGCCCCGCGCGAAGAGCTCGCCCGCAAAGCCGAGGCGCGCGCCGCCCGGAAGATGAAAGAGAAGCGGATCGGAGAGCTCGGCCCCCGCGTCGGTGCGCGCATAGTGCCAGCGGTGGGCGTGAAAGAAGCGCGGCTCCCCTGCCCACGCGCCGAGCACGCGCGACGCCTCACAAAGCATCTCACGTGGCCAGCAGTCGTCACCGAGCCGATCGTGCGACCAGCGCGGATGCGCTTGGTAGACCAATGCGCGATACGACGGTGAAGGCCGCTTGGCCGAGTCGTGGGAGACGACCTGCAGCACGCGTGAATCCTCTGGATAGTGAACGTGCCAGGAAGGCGCGGGGACGTCGAGCGGGTAACCGGCCAGGACCGTCAAACACGGCTGGCTGCGCACCATCCCGAGCATCGCGCGCGCCGTGGCTATCGCGGGCGCGTCCGCCGGCGAAGCCGTGAGCAAGGTGAGCGCTTGCTCGGGCGCGACGGCGACGACCACCGTCCCCGCGCGCACGGGCGCGCCGTCTTCGACGTCGAGGAGGATGGATCCGCCGTCGACGCGAAACGAGATCACGCGCACGCCCACACGCACGTCGAGGCCCCACGCGAGGTGCTTGGGAAAGAGATAAACCCCTTCGCTGAAAGCGACGCGACGCTCACCGTGCCCAAAGGTCTCCGGCTGCGATGGGCGCCCCGCGCCCTGGATCACGTTGGGCCAACCGGCGATGGCCGTGCCGGGGACGGCCTCGAGCGCGGCCACGAAATCGGGATCGCTCCCGTGGAAGAAGAGCACGCCGAAATCGATGGCCTGCTCTTCGAAACGGCGCGTGGCGCAGCGGCCCCCGACACCCGGTGCGCGTTCGAGCACCAACACCGATCGCCCCGCGTCCGCGAGCGCACGCGCGCACGAGAGACCAGCAATCCCAGCGCCAATCACGACCGTGGGAGCTTCACGAGCAGCCGTTGTCATGGGCCTCGGCCTCGATGGAACAAAGCTATCGTCAAAGGTCGAGCGACCCGAAAGTGGGCCGCTTGCTCCCGCCATGGCGTCGTCACCCCGACGACGGCGCGGCGCAGGAGCGATCGCCGCGAGAGAACGATCGCACATCGTCACGGCACGGGAAAGCCGAGCGATGCGAGCATCGTGCAGAGCGCGATGAGCGGCAGCCCGGTGATGGCGGAGTGATCCTCCGATTCGATGCGGGAGAACAGTGTGATCCCACGCGCCTCCAGCTTGTACGAGCCGGCGCAGTCGGTCGGCATGTCCGCCGCGACGTACCGGGCAATCCGATCCGGCGGCAGCGCTCGCATGGTCAAGCGGGTGACGTCGACGTGCTCGAGGAGGCCACCGGGGTGGGCCACGGCGACCGCGGTCACGAGCACGTGCGTTTGCCCAGCGAGCATGGCGAGCTGCGCCTCGGCGCGATCGACGGTGCCCGGCTTGCCGAGGACGACGTCGCCGAGCGCCGCGATTTGGTCCGATCCGATGATCACCGCGCCCGGCTCGGCGGCGCGGAGGCTCTCGGCCTTGGCGCGGGCGAGCATGGTCGCGAGCGCGATCGGCGCGAGGCCCGGCACCTTGAGCGACTCTTCGTCGCACGCGGGCGGGACCGCGCGGAACGGGAGACCGAGCCGCGCGAGCAACTCTCTTCGGTAACGCGACGTGCTGGCGAGGACGAGGTCGGGCATCACTCGAGCCATCCGGAGTTCACGAGCACGATCCACTCGGCCGTCGTGGGATCGAACGCGCCCACGGTGCGCGGATAGAGCAGCACCATCGCATCGAACACATAACCCTTTTGACGAAGCCCGGCGGGAACGGCCGTGTTCCAGACGACCGCGAGCGCAGCGGTCACGTCGCTCTCGGCGAGCTTCTGCCCGGTACCGAGATCGAAGCCCCGCGCCTGCGGGGGCTCTTGGCCCGTCTGCCCGCAACCGAGGCCGATGGCGGACACGGGCTTCCACGCCTTCGGATAGGTGATCTCACCCTTGCCGCTCCACACCGTCGTGCCGCCGAACACGGAGGTGCCATTGCGCCGAGACACGGCCGCGGATCCACCGAAATCACCAGCCCCTTGCCAAAAGACCCATTCGTCCTCGGGCTGCGCGCCCGCGATCGATTGGCCCGCCTGCCCCTGCCCCGTGTCCGCCTGCGCCGTGGCGCGCGCCTTCTCTTCGTTGCTCGCCGCATACGGCGCGCACTTCACGTCGAAGCCGAGGACACTGTGCGATCCGTAGTCGAGCCGCACGACCGCGGTGCACGCCTCCGTGCCCTGCATGACGGCGGCGATCGCCTCGGCGAGGGACTCGCACGTCGCCGTTCCTCCCGTGGAGCTCGACGCGCTCGAGCTCGCGCTGGTCGCGGTCGTCGTGCTCGTGCTGCTCGCAGTCGTGCCCGAGCCTCCGCTTCCGCCCGAGCCGGTCGGCGTCGTTTCCACGGTTCCTCCGCACGCCCCAAGCGCAAACACGGCTGCCGAAAGCAGACCTGCTCGCCCGCCCGCCTCACGCATGATCGACCTCCGCGCGCGATCCTAACCGCGTCCCCCGGCGGCGCGGTACCCTGGGTCGTGCTCATCGCTGCCCGTCACCTCGTCGATCGGCTCCGGCACCCGCGATCGCGGGCCGACGAGGTCGCCGCGCTCCGCCGTCGCTTCGCCGCGGAAGAGCCGGCTTCGGCGGAGGAGATCGCGCTCGCCGAAGAGCTCCGCCGCCTACGCGAAAAGCTCTCCGCAGCGCTCGCGAGCGTCGCATCTTGCAGCGGTTGCGCCCGCGGCCACCCGCTCCCGCACGGCCGATGGAACGGCGGACACTGCTGCGGCACGGAGACCACCAAGGTCTTCACCGACGACGAGGTCGCCGCGCTCCGCCTCGCGGGCACCACGCCCGCGCGCTTGCTCCCCCCACGCGGAGATCACGCCGGATGCTCGTTTCGCGGACCGGAGGGCTGCTCGCTCGCGGTCGCCGATCGGCCCAACATCTGCGTCCGCTTCATCTGCCTCGAGCTCGAGGGCGAGCTGCGCGAGCGCGGCGATCTCCGGGCCATCAAGGCCATCGCCGCCGACGCGAGCCGCGCCTTCGAGCGCTTTCGCAAGCTGCGCGCCGCGCGCCGTGACACCGAGATCGAAGACCTTCCATGAGCAACCGCTACACCACGGATCTCGCAGTCGCGATCGCCGCTGCGCGCGCGGCCGGCGCGCACCTCCGCGAAGAGCTGCATCGGCCCGGCGGCCCGCGCGGCTCGGGCGCGCACGCCGACGCAGACGCAGAGGCCGAAGCGATCATCCGCGACGCGCTGCTCGGCGTGACGCCCTACGCTTACCTCGGGGAAGAGCTCGGTGATCGCGAGGGCGCCGATCCCACCCATCGCTGGATCGTCGATCCCAACGACGGCACCGCATCCTTCCTCAAAGGCTTCCGCGGCACATCCGTCTCGATCGCGCTGCTCCGCGACGGCGAGCCCGTGCTCGGTGTCGTGTACGCGTATGCGTGCCCCGACGACGAAGGCGATCTCATCGCGTGGGCCGAAGGCGAAGGCCCCGTGACGCGGAACGGGATCGTCGCGCGCACCGATCTCACGGACATCACGTTGCTCGCGCGTCCGATCATCATCGTCTCGCAGGACGCCGATCGCCGCCCGGTGCCGAACGCGGCGAGCATCACCGCCTTCGCGACGTCGGCGCGCTACCTCGCGATGCCCAGCATCGCCTACCGCCTCGCGCTCGTGGCCGCCGGTGCAGGCGTGGCCGCGACCGGGCTCGCGGGCGTCTCTTCATGGGACTTCGCGGCGGGGCACGCGCTCCTTCGCGGCGCGGGCGGCGCGCTCGTCGATCAGGACGGCGCGCCCATCACCTACGATGCTCGAGGCCGCGGCCGCGCGGCCCGCTGCTTCGGCGGCGCGCCGGCGCTGGTGCGCTCCCTCGCCGCGCAGCCGTGGGACGCGGTGCTCGGCGGCACGCACGCGCTCACGCCGGCCTATGCGCTCGAGCGGCCGCGCCTCGATCGCCTCGCGCGCGACACGGCCGCGCTGCGCCGCGCGCAGGGCTGCCTCCTCGGCCAGCTCGCGGGCGACGCGCTCGGATCGCGCGTGGAGTTCGAGAGCGCCGCCCGCATCGTTTCGCGCCATCCGGGAGGCGTCCGCGATCTCGTCGACGGCGGCACCTGGGACACCATCGCCGGCCAGCCCACCGACGACTCGGAGCTGGCCCTCATGCTGGCGCGCTCGATCACGAAGTACGGCGGCTACGATCCCGCGGCCGCGCTCGACGCCTACGTCCATTGGCTCACGTCGCGCCCATTCGACATCGGCGGCACCACGATCGCCGCGCTCCGCCCCGCCGCGGCCACGGCGCCCGCGGAGCGGCTCGCCATCGTCGCGGAGGTCGCGCGTCACGAGAGCCAAGCCAACGGCTCGCTGATGCGCGCCTCGCCGCTCGGCATCCTCGGCGCGCGCCGCCCGCGCGAAGCGGCCGCGTGGGCCCGCGCGGACAGCGGGCTCACGCATCCTCATCCCGTGTGCCGCGAGTCCTGCGCTGCATTCGTGACAGCCATCGTTGCCGCGATTGGCGGCGCCGATCCCGAAGGCGCATGGTCCGCCGCACGCGCCGAAGCCGCACGCGGCGGCGAGCCCACCGTGATCGAGGTGCTCGACGCCGCGGTCCACGAGCCGCCGGCGCGCTTCGACGTCCATCAAGGCTGGGTGAAGATCGCGCTGCAGAACGCGTTCTACCAACTGCTCCACGCGCCCTCGTTGGAGGAAGGCGTCATCGCCACGGTGATGGCCGGCGGCGACACCGACACCAACGCCGCCATCGCCGGCGCGCTCCTCGGCGCCGTGCACGGCCGCGACGCGGTGCCCATGCGCTGGCGAAGCGCCGTGATCACCTGCCGCCCGATGCGCGCCGTGGGCGCGAAGCAACCGCGCCCACCGGAGATGTGGCCCGTGGACGCGATGATCCTCGGCGAAGCGCTCCTCGCCCTCGGCTCTGCCTGATCAAGGCCGGCTCGTCCGGCTGGGGTTTGGGGCCGCTTGCGGCCCCATCGTGATCACGATCGCGGCCGCTCGCGAGCGACCGCGTCGCCTCTCAATCCGCGCTCTGCTCCACCGGATCGGGCCGCCGCTCGCGCATCGTCACGAGCTCTTCGGCCGCCGTCGGGTGAATGCCCACCGTGGTGTCGAACTGCGCCTTCGTCGCGCCGCACCGCACCGCGACGGCGAACCCTTGCACGATCTCCGGCGCGTCCGCGCCCACCACGTGCACGCCCACGACGCGATCGGTGGCGCGTTCCACCACGAGCTTCATCATCGTGCGCTCGTCGCGCCCGCTCAGCGTGTGCTTCATCGGCCGGAAGTTGGTCACGTACACGTCGACCTTGCCGAACTTCACCCGCGCCTCGTGCTCCGCGAGGCCCACGGTGCCGACGGGCGGTTGGCTGAACACGGCGGAGGGCACCAGCTCGTGCTCGACCCACATCGGCCGGTTGTTGAAGAGCGTCTCCGCGAACGCGCGCCCTTCGTTGATCGCGACGGGCGTGAGGTTCTTCCGGTTCGTGCAATCGCCGACCGCGTAGATGCTCTCCACCGAGGTCTGCGACATCCGATCCACCACCACCGCGCCCAGCGCATCGAGCTTCACGCCCGCCTCTTCCAGGCCGAGCCCGCGCGTGTAGGGCGCGCGGCCCGTGGCATAGAGCACCACGTCGGACTCGAACGTCTCGTCGGCGTGCGTGAGCAAGCTGAACGAATCGGCGCGCCGCTCGATGTCACGGATCGTCGTCTCGCAGCGGATGCGGATCCCGCGCTTCTTCAGCTCGGCCGTGAGCGTGGCGCGCACGTCGTCGTCGAAGCCGCGCAGCACCGTGTCGCCGCGGATGATCATGGTCACCTCCGACCCGAGCGCGTTCATGACGCCGGCCAGCTCCACGCCGATGTAGCCGCCGCCCACCACCACCGCGCGCTTCGGGAGCGACGGGAGCTCGAGGGCTTCGTTCGACGTGAGGGCGTGCTCGACGCCGCGCACCTCGGGCAGCACCGGCCGCCCGCCCGTCGCGACGAGGATGGTGCGCGCCGTGTAGCGCTTGCCCGCGACCTCGACGGTGTGCCCGTCGATCACGCGCGCGCGCCCTTCGATCAGCGTCACGCCCGAGTCGCGCAGGAGGCGGATGTAGATGCCGTTGAGCCGATCGATCTCGCGGTTCTTGGCCGCGATGAGCTGCGCCCAGTCGAAGCGCGGGGCCTCCGGGATCGTCCACCCGAAGCCGGCCGAGTCCTCGAACTCGTCGCGGAAGTGCGCGCCGTACACGAGCAGCTTCTTGGGCACGCATCCGCGGATGACGCAGGTCCCGCCGACCCGGCTCTCCTCGCAGATGGCGACGCGCGCCCCGTACGATCCCGCCCTGCGGCTCGCGGCCACGCCGCCCGATCCCGCGCCGATGGTGAAGAGGTCGAAGTCGTAGGTGGACATGAATTCTCCGCGCGCAATCTACTGCGAATCCGGCGCCCGCGCGGCCCGGCATGCGAGATTCGGGACGGGCCTCATCGACACGGCCGAGCCGGCTCGCCTCGCTGCTGCGATCACCGCGCGCGTCAGCCGCGGGTCGACCACTCCGTCGAGGGATCGTGCTCCGAGGGCGGCGGCGTTTTTTTCAACGGAGAATGGAGATCGATGCGCCGCGCATCGGCGGCGAACTTCCAAGCCAGGATCTGAAAGACCCCGAGCGCCGTGAACCCAGCCGCGGCACCGAACCCGGACGCGCCCACCATCACCCCGAGCAGCGGCGAAACCCCGCTCGAGAGGCCCACCACCGAGAGCCCGCGCGTGGCCAGCTCGATCGCGTACGTCGACACGAGGACCGGCGCCAGATACGGCCCTGCGCCCGTCGTCTCCGCGCCCATGAACCCGAGCAGCGTCGCCGCGACGGCGAGCAGCACGAGCACCGCGCCCACGTGCGCCGGCCCGAAGCCCGCATCGCCGGCGAGCACGAGCGCCACGTGGATCACGAAGGGCACGCTGATCGCGAGCGCCGTCCCGAGGAAGATGCGCGCGCCCGCATACGCGCGATAACGCGCGCGGAACAAGAGCGCCGCGGTCAGCGCGACCACGGAGAAGAGCCGCGCCATCCCCCAACCCGGGCCACCGTCGGCGCGCACGAGCGTCGTGCTGCCATGCAACGCCACGAGCCCCGTGAGCAGGCCGAGCACCACCATCGCCACGGCCCGCTGCCGATAGGCCACGCGCGCGACACCGGCGACCAACGCGATCGCGCCCGTCACGAGCCAGGGAAGCGCGGCTCCCATCGCGCCCGGAAGCAGCCCCAAGGGCGGCAGAAGCCCGAACAAGAGGAACGCCACGCCGCAGGCCGCACACCAAATGCGTGCATCGCGCCGCGCCGGCTCGACCGGCGCGAGATCTTCCATCAACGCCTCGGACGCGAGCAGAGGCTTCGTCGCCTTCGGCGGCGCGTCGATCGACACCACCGCATCGGGCGGGCGCTGTGTGGGATCGGCGAGGAGGCTGCGATGCGCAGCCGAAGGGCTCGGCGCCGGAATCATCCGCACGCGATCGGGCTCACCGGCCGATCGCTCGGTGGGCGGCGTCTCTCCCGAAGCGGGCGCCGCCTCCGCGGAGGTCGCATCATCCGCGGGCGCATCCGGCGCGGCCTCTTCGGAGGGATCCGAGGGATCGGGATCGCGGACCGCATCGCGATCTCCTGCAGCGCTCTCCGCTTCGGCCGGCGCCGCTTCGGCTTCACGTTCGGGCGGTTCGTCCGGCGACGCATTCGCATCGACGGTCTCGGGCGCGGCCCCGGTCTCGGGCGCGGAGGTCGGCGAGCCGCTCTCGGCGGCCGCACCTTCCGCGCCGACCTCGGGCATGCGAGGCGCGGGCGTGCTCCTGCGGATCATCGACGTGGCTCGGCTGCGCGGCTTGAGACCGCTCGGAGCCTCGTCCTCCGCTTGGTCGTTGTCGGCCCGAGGAGACAGCACACCGTCACGCGGGCCGGAGCTGGCGGAGGGGCGCATCGGATTCGACGAAGGCGAGACGCGCGGCAAGGGTGCGTGCGAATTCTCTCACAGCTCGGAAGCCCTGGGGATCGATTCGCAACGAGGTCTCGTCCATGTACAGCCTGCGTGCAATTTCAATCTGCACGGCGTGCACGCCGCGCGCCGGTTTCCCGTAAAATCCCGTGGAAAATCCGCCGCGATAGGGGTCGTCGTGGCGAATCGTCCACCCGAACGAGCGCCCGTGGGCGTCGACCCGGTCGATCACCGTCCCCATCGCGGTGGTCCGGCCCCGTGTGCCGGGCACCAGATCCGCACGATAGAAGGGTGGACCGGCCCGCCCGAAATCACCGCCCGGCGGCGTGGGCCGCGGTTGGCTCGGCATCGAGTGGGCGCAGAGGAGCACCGCGAACCCGAAGCGCGCGAGCTTTCGCTCGAGGAGCGCTTCGAGCGTGCGGTGATACGGCCGATAGATGGTCGTCATCCGCCGCTCCAGCTCGCGGCGCGGGATGGGCGCGGCGATGACGGGATCGCCATCGGTCGTGAGCCGCCAGACGAGCCCGCGCGGACACGGCGCGCGCCCCCCGCCCTCGACGGCCTCCGCGTCGAGATCCATCTCGCTGCGGTTGAGATCGACCACGAAGCGGCTCGTGTGCGCGACCAGGAGCGTCGCGCCTTCGGCCGGAGCGTCCTGGCAGAGCTGGTCGACGTAGAGATCCGCGTCGCGCGCGATGCTGCGTGCGGGCGCGACCGTGTAGGCCAGCGCCTCCGGATCGATCCACAGACCGGCGTGGGGGACCTCGACGACGAGCGGCGACTCACCCGTCTTCGGCTCGATGACCTCGAACGGCTGCACCGGGCTCCTTTTACTCGATAGCCAGCCATTCGCGAGGAGTTCATTGCGGGACGGAGGGTCGCTGCCCCACCGTCGGGTCCTCCCCCGATTTCGCCGTGAGGGGCGCCGCACGATCACCTGCGGGATCGACCTGCGTGATCTTGGCCATCGTCGATCGCGGGGAGTAGCCTCCAGCCGTGGACCTCCACGGCTGGGTCGATGCCTATCTGGACCACCTCCGCGTGGAGCGCGCGCTCTCGCCGCGCAGCGTGGAGGCTTACGCCCGCGATCTCGCGAAGCTCTGCGCGCACGCCGAGGAGCAGGGCATCGACTCGCCTCGAGGCCTCGACGGCCCCCTCGTCTCCACGTACGTGGTCGCGCTCGGCAAGCAAGGCCTCGGCGCGCGCTCGGCCGCGCGACACCTCTCGGCGGTGCGCGGCTTCGCTCGCTTCCTCCTGCGTGAGCGCGCCATCGAAGCCGATCCCTGCACGCTCGTCGATCGCCCGCGCATCGGCCGCAAGCTGCCCAAGGTGCTCTCGCTCCCCGAGATCGAGCGCATCCTCGACGCCCCGGACGCCACGGGATTTCGTGGCCTGCGCGATCGCGCCATCCTCCAAGTGATGTACGCCGCCGGCCTGCGCGTCAGCGAGGTCGTGAGCCTCAAGCTCGCCGACGTCGATCGCGCCAAGGGTCTCGTCGCGCCCTTCGGCAAAGGCCAGAAGCGCCGCCTCGTGCCGCTCGGCGAGGTCGCCCTCGAGGCGCTCGATGCGTACCTCGAAGTGCGCGGCGAGCACCCGCGCGCGGCCACCTCGACCACGCTCTTCCTCTCCCCGCGCGGTGGCGCGCTCACGCGGCAAGCCGTGTGGAAAGCGCTCGGCATCTACGCGCGCGGCGTGGGCGTGAGCAAGCCGAGCTCTCCGCACAAGCTCCGGCACTCCTTCGCCACGCATCTCCTCGAAGGCGGCGCCGATCTCCGCAGCGTGCAAGCCCTCCTCGGCCACGCGGACATCTCCACCACCGAGATCTACACGCACCTCGCCGACGACCACGTCCGCGCCGCCTACAAGCGCGCCCATCCGCGCGCCTGATCACGCGCGCCCTCGACACACGCGCAAGCACGACCTCTCGCGAAGCTCGTCACCACGTGGTCGAGAAGCGAAGCGCTTCGCGCCGTCAGCAAGCAGCACGACCGCATCACGTGAAGCGCTTCGCGCCGTGAGCAAGCGGCACGAGCAGCACACGTCACGCGAAGCGAACCGTGGAGCAAGCGGCACGGGCGCGTTCGATCGGAAGATGTCGTGAAGATGGAGGACGCGTAGACCGGCGAGCGGTGCCTGCGCGATGGAGCTGTGAGGGACGCGGGCCGCGCGCGGCGAGCGATGTGCCGCGCGCTTCGGGATCAGTAACCGGCGCGGCGGATGGCCTTGTAGGCGCTCGAGGCCGTGCGGAGGTTGTGCACGCAGCCGTACGAGCAGCCCTTGCACTCGTAGGAGTACATCGAGCCCCAGCCGTCGCCGGACTCGTAGATGAAGATGTGGCCGTGGCCGGACTCGTTGTAGACCATCGCGTCCGCCTTCTTCACGTTGCCGCGCGAGATCACGGACCACTGGCTGGTGCCGACGTTGAAGTTCGCCGTGCTGTAGGGGTGGCTGTCGGTCGACATCGAGGAGTTCGAGCCCGGGACCTGCCACACCTTGGCCGCGAGGCCGGAACAGTCACCGCCGTACGAGCCGCCGTGCGAGCAGCTCGGGCAGCTCCCGGAGCAGGAGCCCTTGTTCGACGAGGTCGCGCCGGAGGTGGCGAAGCGGCCGTGGCCCCACCAGTACGAGAAGCCCATCGCCGTCTTGGCGCGCGCGATGGCCGCGTCGCGGGAGGTGCTCGATCCGCCCGTGGAGCCCGTCGAGGTGGAGCTGGCCTTGTAGTACTGGCCGTAGCTCCAGCCGGTCACGCCGTTGTGCTTGACCTTGTAGAAGCCGTTCGAGGGAGCGGAGGCGACGACGGTCACCTTCGCGCCGTTCGGGACGACGTGCAGAATCTTGTACGAGGTCGAGGCGCCCGTGCGGAGGTTCACATCGGCCGTCGCGGTCAGCGTCGAGCCGACGGCCACGGAGCCGGTGATGGCGTCCTTCGACTCGGCCACGTTCTCCTCGGGAGCACCGACGAGCTCCTCCGAGTCCGGCTCGTTCGTGCCGACGGCGCACGCGGAGAGGGAGAGCATGGCGGCGGTGACGGCCGTAGCGGCCAACGAAATCAAGCGGTATGCGGTGGGGGTCATGGCTCGTGCTCCGTGTTCGGCGAGGCTACGACATATGCCTCAGCAAACGGCATACCGATCGCAAAACCACCGGTGAAGAGGAGTCCACCGTGCGCAAGGGTACGACATTCGTCTTCATCGTAGGAGTCGCGGCAGTCGGTGCTTTGGTCGCGCTTCGCGCCTGTCCGAGCAACGACGTACCGGTGGCAAAAACGCTGACAAACAGCGGCAAAACCGATGTCGGCGCGCGCTCGCCTTCCGCGAGCGCGAAGGCTGTCGGGGCCACGCCGGCGGCGACCGGTTCGGCTGCGGCCGGCGACGGCGCGCACGCCGGCGGCGACGGAAGGGTGGTTTTCTTTTCTCCATGGGGTGGATCTCACAAAGACCAACTCGGGCGCGAACGCCCCGAGGAAGGCAACCCCATGGGACCGATGAGCCTCGCGGTCGGCCCGGGGGGGAAGATCTACATCCTCGATCAGATCAACGGCCGCGTAGTACGGCGCGGCCCCGATGGA
Organism: Minicystis rosea; assembly: GCA_001931535.1. Classification (GTDB taxonomy): domain Bacteria; phylum Myxococcota_A; class Polyangia; order Polyangiales; family Polyangiaceae; genus Minicystis; species Minicystis rosea. Next base: position 659,741 of record CP016211.1, on the reverse strand, counting down.
TCGCTCGAAGCCACCAGTGAGATGAAGCTCACCGGCGCGCAGGACATCGCGGTGGGCAAGGACGGGAGCATGGCCGTCCTCGATCGCGTCGTCGACAAGGCCATCGCCCTCTACGACGCGAACGGGAACCTGCGCGCGCAGCTCCCGATCGAGGGCGAAGGCATCGAGGAGCCCGGGCACATCACCGGCGTCTACATCGATGGGAGCGACGTCCTCGTCGAGCGCGAGCACGGCACGCTCCTCAAGATCGGCGACGTCAACGGCATCCCCCTCGAGCCCCGCGTCGAGGTGCCGGGCCGCCCGACCCGCGACGGCCTCTCCTGGATCACCGCCGGCATCACCGACGCGCAGACGGGCCACGCCTACGTCTCGTCGATCGATCGCAAGAGCGGCGACCACCGCTTCACGCGTCAGATCAAGTTCAAGTCGGAGATCCAGAGCATCCTCCTGCTCGACACCGATAAGAACGGGACCATCTACTTCGCCGTCGAGCTGCACGAAGATCCGGCCGCCGACTACGTGATGCTCCAGTGCCTCGAGCCGCAGAAGGGCGCGCTCGTCGGGAGCGCGACGCTGCCGGTCAACACGATGCCGGAGGAGACGTTCCGCGATCTCACCGTGCTCGACGACGGCGGCGTCCTCTACGCCGTCCGCGGCAGCGACGGAGTCAGCTACCGCCGCTTCGACTGCGGGAACTGATCGCTCCACGACGAAGCTCGAACCGCGCGGCGCCCGAGGGACGCCGCACGGTTTCGACGATCAGCTTTTCGAGAGAGCGACTTCATCGACGCGCAGAGCCACGCTCATGCGTCGATCATGCGAGCGCTTGGGACGACGGCTCCACGGAGCTTCCCAACGGCGCGCGCGCGTGGCGCGTTCACTCGGCGACGAGCGTGGCGCTGACAGACGACTCCCCGCCCACGCCGCTCCAGGCGACGAGGACCGGATAGCCGTTGTTCGACGGCATCTCGAACGTCTTGCTCTGACCGTCGCCCAGAAGGCCGGTCTCGAGGATGGTCTTGTAGCTGCTGTCCTTGAACTGCATGTTGATCTTCGCTCCGCCGGTCGCCTTGACGGTGAAGCGGAACATCGCGCCGGTCGTCCACGGGGCCCAGCTCAGGCGGTGCGCGAAGGTGGCGTTGGTCTGCTGCTTGTAGATGGCCGTCGTCGTGCTCGGGAACACGAGCGCCTGGCGCCAGGAGTCGAAGGCGCCGCCGCCCTCCCCGTCCCACGGACCGCGCATCGAGATGCGGTTCAGGTTCTGGTTCGGCGTGAACGGGTGGCCGTTGCCGTCGATGAAACCGTCCGAGCTCTGCAGCACCCGAAGCGCATGGGCGATGTCGAAGGCCTGATTCGCCACGACGCTGTCCCACTCGCCCGGCGGCTTCGTGGACACGGTGAACGTGCTGCCGTTCTCCACGTAGATCGAGAAGGGCGTGTCGGTGTTGGTGTCGACGAGGCGCGCGCCGTAGACCTGGAGCGTCTTGATGACCTTGAGCAGACCGGGGGACGTGATCTTCGAGGTGTCGAAGTCCTTCGGCAGCATGAGCAGCGAGCCCATGGGGATCTGACCCATGTAGGCCGTCGCGCCGTTGCTGTCCTGCAGCGTCGCCGGGAAGACGAAGCCGGACTTGATGGCCGAGCCGTCGAGCGACATCGCGAGCGCGTGGTGGAACATCTCCTCGCCGTCGTCCGCTTCGTGGATGCGGATGAGGCCGGCGACCGTGCACACGCCGGACGCGCGCGCGCCCTGTGAGAAGTGCGCCGGATCGGCGAAGCCCGAGCCGCCGAGCGGCGCCCACGAGTACATCTCGGCGTGCCAAGCGTTGTTCGCGTCCTGCTTGAGCTGCCAGAACGAGTGGATGATCCCTGCCGCCTCGTCGATGATGTCCGCGTGGCCGTCGCTGCCGGTCGCAGCCTTCACGTCAGCAGGCCAGTGGGGAATGACGACCGGGCTCGGGCCGCCCATGTCGGGGTAGTTCGGGTTCGCGGCGCTCCCGCTGCCGAGGATGGTCATCGGCGGATCGGTGTCCACCGCGCGAAACGCCGCGGTCGAGAACGGCCCTCCGCCGATGGCCGGGAAGTAGGCCGGGTTCTGCGTCGGCGGGATCTGGTAGTCGCCGAGCACGGGGTTCTGCGGATAGCTGTTCCAGAGCGAGTCCGCAGCGAAGGGCCGCTCGAACGTTCCCCAAGCGATCCCGGCATCAGGCGCGCCGCCGGTGCCTCCCGTGCCTCCGGTGCCGCCGGCACCGCCCGCGCCGGTGCCCGTGCTCGCGCTGGTCGTGGAAGGGCCGGTCGAGGTGCTGCTCATCGTGCCGCCGCCGCCCGACGACGGTGTCCCCGAGGAGCTGCCGCACCCTGCCATGAGCGTGAAGAAGAGGATCGTCCCAGCCGTAGGCCACATCACGTTGCTCATGGCTCCGGCGATACCAGGGAAGCGCGCAGCGATGCAATCACGGCGTGCACGCAGAGCACGGGCACGTCGCCGCACAACGCTAGAGATGTTGGAGGCGCGCGCGTGCGAGCTCGGCGTGCGGCGCGAAGAGGAGGGCTGCGCGCGCATTGAGCGAAAGGCGCTCGGGGATGGCCGGTCCACCGCCGTCGGTCTCGAGAAGGAGCCCATGGAACGCGGCACGATCGGGCATGCCCGCGTGCTGACCCGCGTCGATGACGGCGATGCCTCGCTCCAGCGCTTCAGCGAGATCGAGGACCTCGCGCTCGTGGAGCAACCACGCGAAGCCGATCCGCAGCGAGGCTGAAACGATCGGATCGCGCTGCACGACGCCCAGCGTCTCGAGGCCACGTTCGAGCGCGTGGAGCGCCTCCTTCGCGCGCTCCGCTTCGTGGAGCTCGAGGAGCCACGAGGGAGCCTGATCGACCGCACGGATCGCGTGCTCGGCCCAGCATCGCCAGTCGCCCGCGCTCACGTAGGCTTCGCGGACGGCGGCGATCCAGGTTTGCAGCGCTTCGGGGGAATGGGGCACGGACGGGAGCCTAGATCATCGACGGCCACGAGCCACGACGCGTGCACACGACTGACGCAGAGCGCGTCAGTCACCGCACGCCGCGTTCGGGCATTCGGTCGACGAGACCTCACCGGCCAGGCACGAACAGCAGTCGTTCTCCGTCGGCACCGCGGGGCCGTCGCAATCACCCAGGCAGCATCGATGTCCGACGGTGCAGCTGGGCGCGCAGATGCGCATGGCCGAAGCATCGTCGGCGCCGTCGTCGCCCGCATCGACGGCGGGTGCGGGCAGCGAAGATCGAGCACCGCAACCCGCGAGCGACGAGAGGACGAGCAGCAGCGCGACGAGAGGGCGAGCGTTCATGTATCGATCGTCGCGCACGGGGTGCGTCCCGCGCGCGCGACGATCACGAAACGTTTCCCGCCCAGCGCCGTCAAGCGCGGTGCAGGACGCGATCAGGTCCCCTTCACGCAGATGCTGCCGTTCTGGCCGCAGTCGGCCGTGCAGGTCCAGCCGGTCTCGGGCTCGCACATGCAGCCCGACGGGTGGCACGCGTTCGGGTCGGGATCCGAGACGCAGATGTAGCCGTCGGGGCAGCCGATGTTGGTGCAGCCCACGGGGCTCGGCTCGCCCTTGCAGAGCGCGGGCGCGGGCTGGCAGGTGCTGCCGTTCTGGCTGCAGTCGTCCGTGCAGCCCCAGCCGTGCGCGGGGTCGCACTCGCAGCTCGAGGAGTGGCACGTGCTGGGATCCTCGTCGGGGATGCACGTGTAGCCCGAGGGGCAACCCGTGTTCTCGCAGCTCTCTGCGCTCAGGTGGCCGTTGCAGAGCGCGCCTCCGGAGCCGCCCGCGCCGCCGTCACTACCGCCGTCGCCGCTGGTGCCGCCGTCGCCGCCCTTGCCGCCGCCGATGACCGATTGGCCGCAGCCCGACAGCACGATGAACGAGGCGGAGATGAGAAGAGCAAAGGAATTGAAGAGCTTCATGTGTCAACCTTTCCTGCTGCTTCATCTCCGGTCGATGCCGGATTGATCACGGAATCGTTCGGCCCGCGTCGACGGCAGCGGTGGCTTCGACGCGCAGCATGGCCGCCTCGCGAGAGAGCTGGCCGCGCGGGATCTCGCGCGCGTAACGATCGAGCAGCGAGAGCGCGCGCGCCGCATCGCCGCCGCGCAGCGCGGCGCGCGCCTCGTCGAGCAGCGCGATCTCGACGAGGAGCGAGGAGGCCGCGGGGCGCGGAGCCGGCGCGGGCACGACGCCGGTCGAGACGGCGGAGGCTGCGGGAGCGACCTCGGGAGGCGCTTCCGGTGGGCGCGGCGCCGCGAGGGATGGAACCTCTGGGAGGGCCGAAGCCGATGGAGCGATCACGGGCGCCGTGATCGGCGCGGTGTCGCGGCGGGATGCGGTCGTGATCTCGTAGGCGCCGATCGTGATCACACCGGCGAGCGCGCCGATGCCGATCGCGCCGAGGATGCCGCCGCCGGCGACCTTCGCGCTCGCGACCGCGCCGCCCTGAAAGGCGACGCCGTTCGCGGTGCTCGTGCCCGCTTGGGCCGACGCGCTCGCCGCAGCGGCTGCGCCCTGCGCGACCGCGACGGCTTGGAGCGTGCGATCGAGGAGGCCCGCCGGCAGAGGCTCGTCGAGCGCCGAGGACAGGAGCCTCGCTTCGATGTTGCCGGCCTGATCGATGAGGCGCTCCGGGTCGCTCATGCGTGTCCGCCCTTCGCCGTGAGCCGCCGCGCGGCGGCCTGGAAATGATCCCGTGCGCGCCGGAGGCGAGAGGCCACCGTGCCGGGCGGGAGATCGAGGAGCAACGCGATCTCGGCCATCGTCGTCTGCTCCAGCTCGAAGAGCACGAAGACGGCGCGCAGCTCGAGCGGCATCCCGTCGAGGATGGCGTCGAGCTCGGCGCGGGCCCGGGCGCGATCGAGGAGCTCCTCGGCGCCGGCGCGCGGATCGATGCGGTCCTCGGGCTCGGCGTCGAGCACCTCGTGCCGGCGCTGCTGCGTGCGCCGCGCGCGCGAGGCGATGCGCATCGCGGTGCCGAAGAGGAAGGCGCGCTCGCGGCCGACCTCGATGTCGTCGATTCGGTCCGCGGCCACGATGAAGACTTGCTGCATGGCATCCTCGGCGTCGGCGCGCGGAACGCCGAGGCGCACCAGCGAACGCCAAACGAAGGAGAGGTGCGCCGTCACCAGGGCGTGCACCCGCCCCGGTGTCGTGCCCGACGTGGCCGAGGGGCCGTCGGCCGGCTCCTCCGTCGTCGCCAGGGCCGCAGATCCGCGCATGTCCCGCCTCATCTCCGGGCGGGGGCGATTTGATCACGGAAAATGAAATCCCGCACCGATGCTCCCCACGAAGGTCACGGGAGGCAGCGCGTGCACCACGAGCTCCGGCCTCTCGAAGAGAAATTCCCGGCGCACCAGCGGGAACGCCGGGCCGGCCTGCACCTCGACGGAGACCCCGTCGAAAGCGAACGCCGCACGCGGCAGGAAATCGAGCGCGATCCAAGGCACGGTGGCCACGCCGCCCGTGGTGAGGCTGCCGCGCGGGATGCCTTCCCCGCGGAGGACGCCGGCCTCGGCCGCGACGCAGGGCTGAATCGACAAGCGCGGCGTCGGGCGCAGCGCGAAGGCGCACGCGTCGAATCGACCCGCAGCGCGCACGAATGCGGCGGAGCCCGGCCCGATCTCGAACGCCCCCGTCGCGCCCACCTCGGCAGCCAAGCGCAGCGACGCTCCCCAATGGCGCGAGAGGATGCGATCGACGAACACGGATCCACCGATCAAAGGCCGCGGCGTCACCGCCAGGGCGACCAGCGCGCGCGCCCCCATCGACCACGGCGATGCGCTCGGCGGCGCCGGCGGCAACGCCACCACGGGCAACGGTGCGGCGAGGATTTCGGCCGGAGCCGGCGCAGGCAACGTGTCCGGCACGAGCGGCCGCTCCGGGAGCGTGAAGCGCGGCGGAGGAGGCGGTGGGGGCGGCGCGGGCGGCGGCTTGCGCGAGGTCGACGCGTGCGGATCGATGGCGAGCGCCGTCACGAGCGCGAGCGCGCTCACCACCTCGTCGCAGCTCGCGCCTTCGATCTCGCGGGTGATCGCCTCGCGTCCCTTGCCCAAGGTGAGGCGGCCGCGGAGCAAGGCGCCGCTCTTCGTGATGCGCGCGCGGACCGCGAAGGCGTCCTCCCCGGGCGCGGCCAACCGCGCGCGGCTCGTGCGCCAGGTGATCTCTTCGACGAGGACATCGAGGCCGGGACAGCTCGGGTGCGCCAGGTATTCGATGCGGATGGGCTTCGTCTCGGCCCGCGCTTCGCCGGCCGCGAGCGCGCTCGTGACGATCGCCGCGGCGATCACCGCTTGTCCGAACCACCGGCTCCGCATCTTCGAAGCTTCCGTACGCTGCCCGCGCGGCGAGATCCACATCTCGCGGGCATCCGGGACGGCGCCCGCGTGATCTGCTAAGCCGGCGGGGCCCATGGGAATCTGGTCCTGGCTGTTTCCGAGCGACGAAGACCTCCTCCGCCGCGCCCGCGCGCGCATGGCCGCAGGCCGTTGGGAGCAGGCCCGCAAAGACCTCATGCACTGCAAGGCCCCCGAGGCCGAAGCCCTCTACGACGAGTGCTCGCGCCACATCGACAAGGGCGAGCTGGCCACGACCAAGAAGCGCCTCAAGTCCGAGGGCTTCCATGGATGGCGGGTCGAGGCCGCGGTGAAGAACGGAAAGCTCAAGGCCGAGCTCGAGGCCCTGATCACGGAAGAGCTCGCCCGCGCCGGCGTCGATCTCGACATGCCCGAGATCGACGAGAAGGTCTTCAAGGCCGCCGTCACCAAGGCCCAGCGCCGCGTGAAGAACCCGCGAGGCGAGATGGGCGCCGTGCGGCTCGTGCCCGTCATCGAGGAAAAGCTGGCGCAGCAGATGCGTCAGATGCAGCAGAAATAGCGGCGCGCGTCGTCCGAGGCGGCGCGACGGCTCAGTCGTCTCGAGGGCTCGGGGTGGGATCGTTCGGCTCCGGCCGGCCGGGATCGATGGGGAGGACACCGGGCTCGCTCGGAGCATCGTCGGGCTCGCTCGGCACGAGGCTCGGGGGCGGATCGAAGGGCGGATCGCAGCGCGGCGCCGCGCCGGGGGGATTGCACGGAGGCAGCCGCGACGGTGGCACGCTCGGCGGATCGAAGGGCGGCTCCTCGGGTGCCACGCCCGGCGGATCGAGCGGAGGATCGTCGGGCGCCGGGCCCGGTGGATCGGGCGGCGGTCTCACCGAGCCGGCGAGGTGCACCGCGTCGATGCGCATACCCCTCCCGATCGCGGGCGCTCCTGCCTCCGCTGTGCCCGCCTTCATGCTCCCGCCTTCCTGCCTTGCGAGCGTCGCGCTCGCTCGATGCCATGCCGGTCACGCACACCACGAGCCGGCCCTCTCGGCCTCGGCGAAACGGCAAGGCGCATACCGTCGCAGCGCCGTCCGAAGCGAACCTCCGCGCGAGCGATTCTCGCCCCTGCTCGCGGCGGCTACCATCGGTGGATGCCTAACGCATCCTTAACGACTTCGATGACGATCTTCGCGGCGACGATCCTCTCGTTCGCCGCGTGCAACCAGGACCAACCGCCCCTCGTGGGCGGCGTGGGTGGAGCGGGCTCCATCTCGACGAGCAGCGGGCTCACGTCGTCGGGATCGCCGAGCACGTCGTCGGGATCGCCGAGCACGACCGGCTGCCCGACCACGAAGCCGCTCACGGGCGCGTGCCTGCCGAGCAGCTCGTGCACGGCAGGCGGCTCCGTGTGCCTCGCGCAGCTCGATCAGTCGGGGTCCGACGTGCTCGGGTTCCGCATCTCGCAGCTCACGTTCCAGAAGCCCTCGGCGCTCGCCCAGAGCGCCGTCGGCAGCGTCCTCGCGACCGCGATGAGGCCGTCGTTGCCGAGCTGCAATCTCGACGGCACCGGCACGTTCTCGTGGTTGCTCCAGTTGGATCTCGTGGCGGGCACGCTGACGACGGGCGGCTCCAAGCCGCCCAGCGATCCCACGATGCCGTACGCGTTCGTCGACGAGATCGTCTCGCTCGGCGACGGCGATCTTCCGATCGCGCCGGTGACGCTGACAGCGCCGCTCGGATCGAGCTGCGCGTTCACGTCGAGCACCGGCGACGTCACGATCCCCATCTACCTGAACGCGAGCGCGACGAGCGCCATGTACCTGCCGATGCACGGGCTGCGTTTCCACGGCGCGGCGCTCTCCCAGGATCTGGGCTGCATCGGCCGCTACAACTCGGCCGGTCTCGAGGTGCCGAGCGGCTGCCAAGCCGACGGCGTGAACGCGTCCTTCGTCGACGGTGGTGCGCTCGACGCGTTCATCACGCTCGAAGAAGCCGATCGGATCATCATCGGCGCGCTCAACCAATCGCTCTGCGTGCTGCTCTCGACGAACCCCGTGATCTACGGGGTCAAGAACGCGCAGGGGAAGACGGTGTGCCTGCGTGACGCGGACGAGAAGATCGTCCTTCAAGGCGACTGGTGCGCGGCGAGCAACGCCTCCGCAGCCGACGGCTGCGCCGATGCCGCACGCGTGTCGGCGACCTTCGCGGCCCAAGCCGCCGAGATTCAGTAGCCCCGCCCCAGCTCATCCGCGGAGCCGCCACCTGTTCGAAGCTCCGTGCGCTCGACCGTGACCCGACAGCGCCCCGCCGGAAGCTCGAGGTGATGTCCGAGAACCTTCCGCCGCCGTCCGGAAGCTTCCGCCACGGCCCCGATGGTCTCAACGGGCCTCCTATTTCGTTTTGATTTCAGTCACTTGCCGATCGGCCTCGGGCCGGGGCGGTTTGAAGACCGAAAACGGGTGCTTCAAATCAGCGGAAATAGGCTTCAAGCGCGCGGCGGAAGGTTTCGGACACGCAAAAGAAGCGACAAAACGAGGGGCGAGGCGTAACGGTGGGGCTCGGCCTCTTCCGCGTTCCAGAGGGGCCGCCCGCGGTGGAGCGTCGTTGCGGCCGCATCAGGGGCAAAGAATTCGACGCCCTGAACGCTCGACACCCCATGAGGCTGCTTGACATGGAGGCCGACTTCCTTCACCTTCCCGCGCCCCGGACTGCCCCTATCGCATGCGACCGCCTTCCTTTCGGCGTCGCGGGAGACCTGCGGGTCTCCGGAGAAGCAGCGGACGAACTCGAGGACACCATGGCCAGAAGCGAGATTACCGGGAAGCGCAAGCTGCTTGCCCAGAACGTTTCCCACTCGAACATCAAGACCAAGCGCTGGCAGCACGTGAACATCCAGACGCGTCGCCTCTGGGTTCCCGAGCTCAACCGTTTCGTCACCCTGCGCCTGACCACGCGGGACATCCGCACGATCGACAAGATCGGCCTGCTCTCGTACGCCAAGCGCCACGGCGTCGCGCTGTAGCGATCGTCGGGGGCCCGCACGCGGCCCCCGTCGTCGTCCCCGGCTCGATCGTCACCTGCCCGCTTCACGCCGCCTCGAAGGCTCCCTCGGAACACCGAGCGATGCCCTCGCTGCTGGAGACGTGAGGCGGGCATACTTGCGTCCATGACCCAGCCTCGTCTCTATGCGCATCGCGGGGCCGCCCGCGAGCTGCCCGAGAACACGATGCCCGCCTTCCGGCGGGCGCTCGCCGTCGGCGCGACCGCGCTGGAGACCGACGTCCACCTCACGCGCGACGGACACGTGGTGCTGTCCCACGACCCGACCGGCGAGCGCGCCGCTCAGGTGCACCGCGCCATCGGCGACACGACGCTCGACGAGGTTCGGCGCTGGGACGTGGGGCGCACGCACCGCGTGGAGCGGCCGGAGATCGGCGCGGAGGCGTTCACGGTGCCGACGTTGGAAGAGCTCCTCCGCGAGACGCCGGGCGTGCTGATCAACGTCGACATCAAGCAGCACGACGCGGCCGCAGCAGCCGCGACGGTGGCCGTCGTACGGCGCGTGCGCGCCGAGGATCGCGTGCTCCTGACGAGCTTCGACGCAGGCACCATTCGCCGCGTGCGGCGGCTCGGCTACGAGGGCGCGACGGGGCTCGGGGCCTCGGAGCTCGTGCGCCTGCTCTTCACGCCGCAACGCTTGCTCGCGGCGCTGCCCTTGCGCGGCAGCGCGGCGCAGATGCCGACACGCATGGGCCCGCTGCCGCTCGATCGAGCGGCCTTGCTGGCGAAGGCGCACGCCTTGGGGCTCCTCGTGCACTACTGGACCATCAACGATCCCGTCGAGGCCGCGCGGCTGCTGGCGCTGGGCGCCGATGGGATCATGACCGACGATCCTGCGGCCATCGCGCCGGTGTTCGCGCGCTACGTGTCGAGCGCGGCCACGCCTGCGCTCTAGTTCACACGGCGGGACACGCGTCCCCGCCGCCCGGGTCTTCATGTGGGGCTTCGGGTCGGCTTCACCGCCCTGCGCCCCCCAGCAGACGAATACGCTTCGCCGCTTCGGGCCTCGCAAACGTCGCATCCGGAGACGCACGGACACATGCATGAGCCCGATGCACGCGCGGACGGTCGCAGGTGTAGAGATTGATGTAGATGCGCTGAAGGCGCGCGGGAATCAGGCCGACGCGGAGCGCGCGGTCTTGCCGTCGGTGATCACGGCGACGGCGCTGTGGCCGCCCACGCGCTCGCGGAGGTCGGCGAGGGCGCGCTCGACGGCGCCGCCCTTCACCAGCTCGGCGAGGGCCGCGGGCTCGAGCGGGCTGCGGCCGGGCATGCCGACGGCAGCCGCGAAGGAGCCCGATTGCATCGCGATGCCCACCGGAACGGCCATCGGCAGCACGGTGCCCGGCGCGACGCGCGTCACGCCGCGGCGCACCGGGATGGCGTCGAGGCCGAGGGTGATCTCGTGCTCGGGCAGCGTGACGCCTTCCTTGGCGGGCGCATAGGCGAGCGCGGCGATGACGCCGCGACCGTCGCACGCCACCACGAACTCGGCGTCGCGGAGGACCGCGGCGCTCGGCGGCGGAGGCGGCACCGACCCGGGCTTCTGCGGCGCGCCGGGATCGATGGTGAGCGAGAACGGCGACGTGAACGCCGTCACCCCTTCGCCGATCGAGGTCGAGATCGCATCCATCTCCGCGGGCGCGCTCTCTTCGAGATCGGCTTCCGTGAGCGTGCCGCCGGCCACCACACCGCCAACGGCGAGCAGCGAGCGCGCGACGTCGGGAGCGCGCAGCGAGAGCACGCCCGCCGAGCCCACCTTGCGGATGAGCGCAGCGCGCGGCTTCGAGCCCGCGCTCTCCGCGGTGAGCACGCCGGCGCGCGAGAGGTTCGCGAAGGTCGATCGACCGCGGTACGTGTGGAGCAACGCCAGCATCCCGATGGTGCGCGGCGAGGCGACGCGCGCGCCCTTCGGAATGGAGGCTTCGTCGACGAAGCCTCGCGGCCGCGGCGCGCCGCGACCGGGCTGGGCCGCGCGACCATCGAAGGCCCGGCCACCGGCGCCGAAGCCCGCCACGATGGCGACGGCCGGCGCGAGCAGCACACCGGGATCCGCGCCGGCCGCACCGAAGAAGCCGGCGATGATGGCGTCGACGGCGCCCGCGCCGCCCACCAAGGCCGCGTCGGCGGCCTCGGCGGCCGCGCGCTGGCTGGCCGCCGCTTTGGCTCCGCGGATCACTGCTCTTCGTCCTCCGCGACCAGCGTCGAGATCGCCGGCCGCACCACGGTCACGCCCGCGGCGCGCGCCGGCTTCTTCGCCAGCGAGGCCACGAGCGCCTGCTTCACGCGTTGCGCTTCGCGCGGACCTTCGACGACCACGAACGACTCGCGGCGGCGGCGCAGGCGATCGGCGACGCGATCGATCGTCGCCTGCCCGAGCGCGGCCGACTTGCCGAGCGCGCGGAGGCGCGTGTACGCGATCGGCCCGGGGCCGAGCGCTTCGCGCGCCGCATCGAAGACGGGGAGCACGCCCATCGCGCGCGCGGTGGCGAGCACCTCGTCACGCTCCCAGATGCCGGCCGGCTCCCAGCAACGCACGGTGCCGTCCGACGGGATGCGATCGAAGATCGCGGCGATGCGCTTCTTGTTCGTCGCCGTCGGACGAACCTCGGGCGGCGTGGCCAAGACCACACAACGCGCCTCGAGCGCCGCGGCCACTTCGAGCGAGGCGGCGAGCGCTTCGTCGAGCGCGGTGCCGGGCGTGAGATCGCCGACGACGCGCGGGAGCACGACGCTGAACACGAACGCCGGCGGCACGCTCTTGCGCCACTTGCGCAGCGTGGATGCCTTGGGAATGGGTGTATCGACAGGACGAACCTCGACCATGTCGAAGCGGGTTGCGTACTTCGCGAGATCGCCCTGCGGGGCGGGGAGTCCGACGAGGAGACGAGCCATGCGCGGGTCCTCTTTACTCGAAGTGGAACCACTGCGTGGGGTTCTCGCGCACGAACTCTTCCATCGCGCGGAGAACCGCGCGTGCAGCGCGGTCGAGGTCGTCCGGATCGGGACGTCGCGACAAGCGAACGGGCGGTGCCACGCGGACGTCGTACTCCATGTAGCCGAGGCGGCGAGTGAAAACGGGCACGATGGGCGCGCCGCTCGCGGCGGCCAGGCGAAGCGGCCCTTCAGGGACGGAGAACGATGCACCGAAGAGCTCGCTCTTGCGCCCGCGCATCCCTTGTGGAAGGCGATCCATCTGCATCGCCACGACGCCGCCGCGCCGGAGGTGCCCGAGCAGCGTGAGGGAGGCGAGCGGATCCTCGCCCCAATGCACGATCCTGACGCCGGCGCGCGCGCGCCTCTCGTCGGTGATCTGTTGCGCGGCCGCGTCGCGCTCGGGGCGCATCACCACCACGAGATCGACGCCGTGCAAGCTCTGCAGCTCGATGCCGGCGACCTGCCAGCCGCCCGTGTGCGCCGTGGCCAGGATCATCCCGCGGCCCTCGCGCAGCGCCTCCGCGAGCGGTCGCTCGTCGGGGCAATGCACGCGCAGCCGATCGCCGCGATCGCTGCCCGCCACGAAGGCATCGGTGAGCGACGAAGCGTAGTTGGCGAAGACAGCCGCCACGTCGTAGAGCTCGCGCAACGGCGAGCGCGGCCCGAGCGCGCGGCGAAGGTTGTCGCGCACGGCGCGGCGCTGTCGCGGGAGCGCCGCCGCGAACGCGACCCCGAAGATCGGTGGGCTGTACCGCACCCACGCATCCGGCCCGTACGTCACGCCCGCGTCCACCGCGCGCCGCCAGAGGTGCGAGTCATGGCGGCGGAGATCGTTCCAGAGCCGATGCAGTCGATCTCTCATCATCCTCTTCGAGCGCGAGCCGTGCCGCGAAGAGCCTCGTACACCACGACGATCGCGATCGCGAGCTTCATCGGCTCCGCCTTCCTGCACCCATCGCGATGCCCCGTCGATCGACGCCGCGCATGCGACTGACCGCCCGCTCGATGAGCCCGCTCAACCGCTCCGCTTCACCGTCGCGCGCACGATCGGATCCGCGTGCTCTCTGGCGGCCTCGACCGCGCGTCGCTCGTCGTCCCCGCCCTGCCCGCGGGCGAGCCGATTGGCCGCCACCAACGCCGCGTTGCGCGCCACGCCGCTCTGCCGCGCGCGGTACATCGGCGAGCCCTCGGCCACCTCTTCCCAGCGCTCCGCGGGCAGCGTCACGAGGCTCGCCAGATCGAGCGTTCCCCAGCGCTCGAGCGGACGAAACGGCACCGTCTTCTCCGCGCTCGGCGGCGCCGTCCGGTTGAACGGGCACACCTCCTGACAGACATCGCAACCGAACAGATGCTCGCCGATCGCGGCCTTCAGATCGTCCGGCGGCGCGCCCGCTTCCTCGATGGTCCAGTACGAAATGCAGCGGCGCGCATCGAGCACGAACGGCTCGGGGAAGGCCTGCGTCGGGCAAGCATCGAGGCAGCGCGTGCACGAGCCGCAGCGCTCCGCGATGGGCACGTCGGGCACGAGCGCGAGCGTCGTCACCACCTCGCCGAGGATCTGATAGCTGCCTTGTCCGGGCGTGATCACGAGCCCGTTCTTGCCGACGAACCCGATCCCCGCGCGCGCGGCCCAAGCCCGCTCGAGCACCGGCTCGGTGTCGAGGAACGCGCGCGCCTCCACCTCCGGCCCGAGCCCGCGCACGAACGCCGCCAGCTTGCGCAGCTTCTTGCGAAGGAAGACGTGATAGTCCTGCCCGCGCGCATAGCGCGCGATCCCGCGGGCGAGCGGTGGATCCTGCGCTTCTTCCGCGGCCGTACGCGCGTAACGACGCCCCACGCACACCACGCTCTTCGCCCCCGCGAGGATCTCTGCGCCGTCGAGCCTGCGCCGCACTGCGGCGTGATCGGCGAGCCAGCCCAACGAGCCATGCATGCCCCGATCGACGAAGGCCCGATAGCGCTCGTGCTCCACGCCGAGCGGCTCGTCGGCGCGCGCGATCCCCACGATGTCGAAGCCGAGCGCGTGTGCGCGTTCCTTGACGAGCGTGGTGGGGTCGGTGGTCGCGGCGGTCATGGCCTCTTGGCGGGGCGGACCGGGTTCGGATAGCGTATCCCGAACGTTGCCGCCTCTTTCTTCACAGCGGCAGCACCGAGGTGAGTGATGCGGAACGTCCTTCTGGCCGCCTGCGCGGGCGGAGTGCTTTTCTTGGCGGCGTGCGGCGGCGGAGGCGGCGAAGGCGGCTCCGGCGGCACGGGCAACGGCGGCAGCAGCAGCACGGGCACGAGCACCCTGCCGTGCACGGAGAGCCTGACCCAAGCGCCGAACTCCGAGTACTGCGCGGGCTCGAAGACGACGCCCAACTGCGAGCTGGTGACGCCGAGCTACCACAACCAGGTCTGCGGCGTGCCCGTGCTCGATCCGCCGGGTCCGCTCTCGCGCTCCGCCGACGTGGAGGAGTACGCGGGCAGCGGTCCGCCCGACCTCGGCTGCTTCGCGCCCGGCAGCTACCCGACGGCCGGCGCCTCGCAGACCGTCACGCTCGAAGGCGTGGTGAAGATCTTCAGCCACGGCTGCGAGAGCAAGAACGTGACGATCGAAGTCTACGAGGTCGTCGACGCCGACATCGGCAGCACGCCCGTCGGGACGCCGGTCACCACCGCCTCGGACTGCACGGTGAACGGCGTGGCCAGCACCAACGACGACTGCGGCACCCGCTACGAGTGCAAGTACAGCTACCCCGGCGTGCCCAGCGAGAAGGAGCTCCTCGTGCTGACGAAGGGCGACCTCTGGGCGCCGCTCTACTCGTACAACCTCTACATCCCGAACGATCAAGTGCAGGGCGGGAAGTACACGCACGAGGTCCGCGCGCTCGCGACCGACGACTACAGCGTCATCCCGCAGGCCGCGATCGGCGGCCCGATCACGCCGGGCAACGGCGCCATCGCGGGCGAGGTGCACGACTGCGGCGACGTCCGCCTCATCGGCGCCAAGGTCGACGTCGACGTGTCGAAGCGCATCGTCACCTACTTCACGAGCGACGAGGACAAGCCCCTGCCCGATCTCGGCGCGACGGGCACCAGCGCGCTCGGCCTCTACGCCGCCCTCGACGTCCCCCCGGGCAAGGCCAGCGTCGCCGCCCTCGGCCTCGTCGACGGCAAGATCACCACCGTCGGCTATCACCGCGTGAAGGTCTTCCCCGACGCCGTCACCTCGATCACGTTCCGCGGCGTCCGCCCCTTCCAGGTCTCCCAGTAACACCGCTCCACGGAGCGCCCACCATCACGCCAAGCGCGCACCGAGCGGCGACCTCGTCTTCCACGTTCTCGCCGCTCTTCGCCGCGCCTCCCAGTTTCGCGTCAGTTTCGACTGCAGGCCCATTTTCAGGCCTCGCAACGATGTCGTGATGCACCGGAAACCTCCGGCGATCCCATCGACGCGGTTCCTCTCCCACGCCGAAGCTCACCGCGATCCACGGAGGTCGCACATCGCCAAGCGTCCGAGTCGCGCCTCTCGTTCCTCGTTCGTCGCTCCATGAATCCATTCCGGATCCACGCATCGCGACGGGTGATCTGCCGAAGCTCCGTGCGCCGTCAGCGTCGATCACTGCACCTCGGCGACTCGCCGCGCGGGGCACCTGCCTTGCACGAAGTCGAGCAGCGCGGCCTCGTGTCGCGCCGCAAAGGAGCGACGGATGTCACGCGCGAAGAGCGAAGCCAAAGCCGAGGCCAAGAGCATCGGAGAGCAGCTGAAAGAGCTCCTGAAGCCCAAGGGCAGGCCATCTCGCCCGCTCCTCGGCGTGCTCCCGATCCGCCGCGTCATCCCGCAGGATCTCCACGCGCTCGGTGACTACGCCGACGCGTTCCGCGTCATGGCCGCGGGCCTCCTCGCCAAGGACAAGACCGCGCGCGCCGCGAGCCTCGCGCTCGGCACGTCGAGCCTCATGGTCTCGTCGCTCACCGATCATCGCATCTCGGTGGTGAAGCTCATCCCCATCGAGGCCCACCAGGTCTTCGACTACGTGTGGAGCACCGCCGCCATCGCGGCCCCCTTCGTGCTCGGCTATCGCAAACGCGCGCCGCTCACCGCGACGCTGCACATCCTCGTCGGCGCGACGCATCTCGTCGGCTCGTTGTTCACCGACTACCGCTCCGCTCGGCGCACCGACACCGAGCCCGAGCGCATCGGCCGGGCGGTGTGGAAGCGCTGAGCTCCCTCCGACGATCGCAGCACGCTCTGCATCGCCGATCGCTCGAAAACAGCAGCAACCCTCGCCGCTGCGAGGCGCTCGTGACGTCCGCTGGACCTCCGCTCAGCCGAGCAGACGGTCCAACGTGATGGCGCACGCCGCGCGCACGCTGAGGTGGTTGTACCCCGTGTCGCGGAGCGCCTTGATCGGCTCGAGGCGCACGTCGGCCGCGTCGACCACGCCGCCCGCGATCCCCCACCCCGTCCCGAAGAGGATCACCACCGGCCGCTCGCTCGCCTCGAGGCGCGCGCGCCCATCGGCATAGGTTGTCACGCTGGGCCCACGCGCGGAGGCCGCCGTGGTCCACACCTCGATCGCCTCGCGACCGCCGAGCTTCTCGTACACGTCCTCGAGCGACGGCACGATCCGCAGCACATCCATCGCGGCCGCCCGATCCGGGATGCGCCGCCGCCCCGAGCCTTCGACCCAATGCTCTTGGATGCGATTCGCGAGGAGCCGCTGCGCCTCGATCGGATGAATGATGTAGAGCTCACCCACCCCGTACGTGCGCGCGCTGCGCGCCATGTCGTGCAGGTCGAGGTTGGTGATGGCCGTGGTGACGACATCCCCGCCGCGATCGAGCACGGGGTGGTGCACCAGCGCGAGCGCCAAGCGCTTCATGACACGACATCTCCCGAACGCGGCCCCACGGCCGCGAAATCGCCCATCGGCGCGAGGCTTCCTTCACCCGATCGATCGCTCCCACCATCGGGAGCCGCGCCACCGTCGCCCGTCGGTGCGCTGCCACCACGAGGCGGCCCGCCGCCGCGTCGACGCTCGCGCTTCGGGGGAAGCGCCGCGCGCGCAGCCTCACGAGCGCGCTCGACCTCGGCCCAGAGATCAGGCCTGCGCTCGCGCGTGCGGCGCTCCGCTTCGGCGAGCCGGAAGGCTTCGATCTGCGCGTGGTTCCCGCCCTGCAGGACCTCCGGGACGCGCACGCCGCGATACTCCACCGGCCGCGTGTACTGCGGGTATTCGAGGAGCCCGCCGAGCGCTTCGCTGTGAGACTCGTGCTCCGCGGAAGCCGCGTTGCCAAGCACGCCGGGGATGAGCCGCGAGCACGCATCCACGATCGTCATCGCCGCGACCTCGCCGCCGCTCAGCACGAAGTCCCCGAGGCTCAGCTCCTCGTCGACGAAGCCACGCACCCGCTCGTCGAAGCCCTCGTAGCGGCCGCAAATGAGCGCCACCGCGCCGCGCTCCACGAGCTCGCGCGCCTTGCGCTGATCAAACCGCGCCCCCTGCGGGCAGAGGAGGACGCGATGCGCGCGCGGAGGAGGCGCCTCGCCGGGCGACAACGGCTCGGCATCGAGCGCCTCCAAGCAGTCGACGATGCAGTCCACCCGCATCACCATCCCCGAGCCACCGCCGTAGGGCGTGTCGTCGACGGCGCGGTGCCGGCCCAAGCCGAACTCGCGTGGACTCTTCATCCGCACCCGCATCGCGCTCGAAGAGACGGCGCGACCCACCATCCCGATGGTCAGAAACGGCTCGAAAAGCTCGGGAAAGAGCGTGACGATGTCGACACGCATCGCGCTCAATCGAGGCCTTCGATGGTGAGGATCTCCACGACGCCCCGCTCCACGTCGACGGCGCCGACGTACGGATCGAGCAACGGCACCTCGATCCGCGCCGCGCCGGGCCGCTCGATGAGCAGCACGTCGCACGTCGGGTACGAAGCCAGACCGACGACGTGCCCGATTTCCTCGCCCGACGAGCGCATCACCGCGCGCGCGCCTTCGACGTCGCACGCGTAGAACTCACCGTCTTCGAGCGCCGGAAAGCTGGCCCGCGGCACGCAGATCTCCGCGTTCCGCAGCGTCTCGGCCGCATCGCGATCGTCGATGCCCGCGAACCGCACGAGCAGCGCCTTGTTGGCTTCGCGCGCGGACACGATGCTCGCGTCGCGCGTCGTCCCGTCGGGGAGGCGCAGCCGCACCCGCGGCTTCTGCTCGAGCAGATCCGAGTCGGGGTTGTACACCTTGAGGCGCAGCTCGCCCTGCACTCCGTGCGGGCGCGCCACCTCCGCGACCGCGATGTAGCCCTCGTCGCGGCGCACGCCCGTGGAGCGTTCCACCGGCTTCGCGGCCTTCGGCTCGGCAGCCTTGGGCGCCGCTCGCTCATTGCTCTTCGGAGCTGCGCCCTTCTTCGCCGCGGCGTCCTTCGACGCCGCGACCGTATTGGATGCTCGTTCGCCGCGCGCATTTCGCGACGCTGCACCCCGTGTCACGCCGCGCGCCATGTCGACCCTGTCAGTCGAGGATGTCGAGGTGCGCGCGCCGCCCCGCCTTGCTGGCGGCCGCATTGAGCACGACGCGGATCGATTGGGCGGTGCGACCGTCTTTGCCGATCACCTTGCCGATGTCTTCGCGTGCGACGGTCAGCTCGATCCGAGGATAGCGATCGCCCGGCACCTCGTGGACCACGACCTTGTCCGGCTGGTCGACGAGCGAGCGGGCGATCAGAGCGACGAGATCGACCAGGGGAGATGACGACGGAGCCATCGCTGCTACTTCGCGGCGGCAGGCGCGGTCTCGGCCCCGAGGACGTTCGGCTGCTTGAGAAGGAGCGCCACCGTGTGGGTCGGCTGAGCGCCCTTCGAGATCCAGTGCTTCACGCGACCGGCATCGAGACGGAGCTCGGGGCGACGCGGATCCCACGTGCCGAGGCGCTCGATGAAACGACCCCCACGCGGGCTGCGCTGGTCAGCGACCACGATGCGGTAGAAGGGGGTCTTGGTGGTGCCGGCGCGGGCGAGACGAATGTGAACGGCCATCGTTCGTGTTTCCTTGAAAATCCTGAGAATCTGCGACGCCGAAGGCAGGCGCCGGAGTGGGGCGCGAAGGGTAGAAGAAGACAGCCCACCGGTCAACCCGGTTCTTCACCCCGTGACGGATGATTCCTGAACGGCTGCGACGGTAGGCGATTCGCGAGGCAGTTAGCGAGGCAATTGACGAGCGGCGAGGTGCGCTCGGTGCGGCAGCTCGCCTCCGTCGCCCCGGACAGTCACGGGACGGAGGGAGCTACTCTGTCTGGGTCGAGGAGGCCACTCGAATGGAGATGGCCGGGGCAGGAAAACAGAAAATAGGAGCACCGCCGAAGCGGTGGAAGGGATTGCTTCTACGCCAGGTCCAGAATCACGACCCCGCGGTTGGGCTCGTCTTCTTCCGGCTCGGACGGGCGGCGCGACGGATAACGATCCAGCGGGAGCTCGAGCCGAGGTTGATTCTTCTCGCTCTCGCGTCGCTCGCGCTCTTTCTCTTCGCGCTGCCGAATCTGCTCGATGATGAACGGAGGTAGCATCGAAAGACCTCCAACCTCGCCTTGTGTGCTGCTGTCTTGCTGTTCGTTCCGCCGCTGCGTGTTGCGTCCGGATGACCGCTTGGTCGCCGCGCTCCCTCGAATCCGCCGGCGAAGCTCCGGAGAGCTGGGGCTCCGCTTTACCTCACTGCCCGATGCGCAGACCTTCGACTCCAGCCTGCTCTCGGATCGAATCTAGCAATGCACCGATGGTGGTCAAGGATATCGCCGTCCCGACGGTGTTATGTTCACGCCCCGGATGACGCAGGACGGCGACGCCTCAGTGCAGATCGTGGGGCCCGCTCGCACGAGGGCAAGGGCCCGTGCGGGCTGGGCCGCGAGGTTCGGACGCACGCTTTTGCTGCTGGCCTGCGCGTTCACGGCGGTCTCCGTGGCTCCGGAGGCCGCGCACGCGGGCGCGTTCGATCTCAACGACACGGGCTGGGAGGGCGAGTCGGAGCTGCTTGAAATCGCGCGCACCGAGCTCGGGCCTCGCGCGTGCACGCCGTGGCGGTCCTGAATTGGGATGAGGTGCAGCCGGAGGACGGCATCATCGCCATCCACCCGCTGCAGGCGATGGACGAGGGCGATACGGCCTCGTTCATGAAGGGCGGTGGCCGGCTCGCCATCCTCGATGACTATGGTCGCGGCGACGAGACCCTGACGCGCTTCCACATCGAGCGCATCCCGCCGCCGTCGCGCCCGGTGTCCGCGCTGCGCAACAAGGCGGCGCTCGCGATCGCGGAGCCGGTGGTCGACGTCGTCGCGGGGCACAGCGGCGGGCCGCACCCCGTCGTCGCGCACGTGCAGCAGCTCGTCACCAATCACCCCATGGGCCTCCGGCACCCGAACCTCTCGCCGGTGCTGCGCATCCGGTCCATCGGCGAGCCCGACGTCGTGATCGCGGTGGCCGGACAGGTGGGGCGAGGCCGACTGTTCGCGATGAGCGATCCCTCGGCGACCATCAACCAGATGCTTCGTTATCCGGGCAACCGCGCATTCGTCGCGGGGCTCGTACGCTACCTCGTCGACGACGACGGCGCGCAGCGACGGCAGGGCCGGCTCTTCATCGTGGCCAATCGCTTCACCGAAGAAGGATCGTTCGGGGGCGAAGGCACGATCCGCAAGGACATCGACACGCAGCTCAAGGCCATCGCGGCCGCGCTCGCCGATGCGCGCAACGAGGGCTTCCCCGGCTGGGCGCACGTGCTCATCGCCGCCGCCGCGGCGCTCGGTCTGGCCATGTGGGTGTCGCGCTCGGCCGCGCGACCGTATCGGAGCCCGCTGCCGCGCTACGCGCGCGCCACGCCGCTCGTCGCGCAAGGCGGCGTCGCGGGTCGCTTCGCGGTGCTCGCGGCGCCGACCTCGCCGCGCAGCCTCGCGTTGCTCGAGCTGAAGAGCGCGCTCGTCGAGGCGCTCTCGCATCGCTTGGCGCTCCCGAACGAGCCGCCGCCCGAGGCGCTCACGAAGTTGGCCATCAAGGCGGGCAGGCTCGACGGGAGGCTCGCCTCGGCCTTGACGGAGGTCCTGCAAATGATGCACGACGTCGAGTCCGCGGTCGTCGCCGGCCGCCCCGCGAACGTCACGCCCGCAGCGCTGGAAAAGGCCGGCGACGTCGTGCGTGAGGTGCTCTCCGCGTGCGGCGCCGACGGCAAGCATCCGATCGTGCCCCACAACCCCGTCCACGCCCCCGTTCAAGGAGACCCCGCCGGATGACGCAGGCCGCTCACGTCGACGAGATCGCCGCCGCGAAGGAGCGGCTCGACGCCCTCCGGCGGGAGGTGATGCGCGTGTACATCGGCGCCACGCGTACCGTGGATCTGATGCTCACGGCGCTCCTCGCGCAGGGCCACGTCCTGCTCGAAGGCGTGCCCGGTGTCGCGAAGACGACGCTGGTCAAGGCGTACGCGGCGGCGCTCGGCGCGTCGGTGCGCCGCATCCAATTCACGCCCGATCTCCTGCCGGCCGACATCACCGGCACGTACGTGCTCTCGCCGAAGGAAGGCTCGTTCACGCTGCGCGCCGGGCCGATCTTCGCGAACATCGTGCTCGCCGACGAGATCAACCGCGCCCCCGCGAAGACGCAGTCCGCGCTGCTCGAAGCGATGCAGGAGCGACAGGTGACGATCGAGGGCGATCGGTTCGAGCTGCCCGCGCCCTTCATGGTGCTGGCCACGCAGAACCCGATCGATTTGGAAGGCACCTATCCGCTGCCCGAGGCGCAGATCGATCGCTTCCTCGTGCGCGTGCACATCAGCTACCCGACCCACAAGGACGAGGTGCTGATGCTGCGCACGCACAACATCGACGCGCCGCGCGCCCGTGGGGTGCTCACCGCGGAGGAGTTGATCGCGCTGCAAAACGTGGCGAAGCGCATCCACGTCGAGGACGATCTCTACGACTACGCCGTGGGGCTCACGGCCTTCACGCGCACGCACCCGCGGGTGCTGCTCGGGTGCTCGCCGCGCGCGACGCTCGGCCTCGTGCAGGCGGCGAAGGCGGCGGCCGTGATCGGCGGGCGACCGTTCGTCACGCCGGACGACTTCCGCGGCGTGGCCACCTCGGTGCTCGCGCACCGGCTCGTGCTCGTGCCCGAGGCCGAAGGCGACACGAAGGCGCGGGACGCCGTGATCGAGGATGCAATCCAGCGCGTGCCGTATCGGCGCGCGGTGCGGCCCACGTAAGCCGCGCGAACGAACGTCGTCACTCTCCAAGGTCTTCATCGATCATGCAGCTCTATCCCACGCGCACCGCGGCTCACCTCGCCATCGCCGGCGTCGCCGTGGTCGGTGTCGGGGTCGCGGCGCGCGCGCCGGCGATCGTCGGTTGGGGCGGGGCGATGCTCCTCGCGATGGCCATCGCGCGGATGGTCACGCTGGTGAGCGTGGCGCGCATCCGCGCGGCCGGCTTCGAGATGCTGTGGAGCGGCTCGCGGCGCGTGCAGCGAACGACGCGCGGGAGCGTGGTCGAGATCGAAGCTGAGGTGCGCAACCGCGACACGCTCGCCGCGCGCTACGTGAAGCTCCGCGCGGTGGCGTCGTCGCAGGTCGAGGTGCAGATCGAGCCGCCGGCCGGCGAGGTGGCCGCTTCGGGTCGCCTCAAGGTGAAGGTGAAGGTCCGCGTGCCGCGCGTCGGGCAGCACGGCGTGCACGGGCTCGCGCTTGAGGTGCACGGCGCGTCGGGCCTCTTCGAGGTGCCGCTCACCTTCGCCAATCCTTACGGCATCGAGGTCCTCCCCCGCCCCTTCGCCGCGTATTTGATGCAGCCGCGGGGCGGGCGCAGCCACCTCGTGGCCGCTGCCGGCAAGCCGGGGCGGCAGCGCGGTGAAGGCAGCGATCTCCGCGAGCTCCGCGAGCACCAGGCGGGCGATCCCTTCCGGCGCATCGCCTGGAAGGCGAGCGCGCGGCGCGGGCAGCTCCTGGTGCGCGAGTTCGAGCGCGAGGAGCGCGACGTCGTGTGGGTCGTGCTCGAAGCATCGCTCGACATGTGGGCCGGTCCGCTCGGCCGCGCGCCGCTCGACTTGGCCATCGACGAGGCCGCCGCCGTGGCGACGCGGCACCTCGCCCGCGGCGATCGCGTGGGCCTCTTCGTGTATGCGCCCGGCCTCAAGGCCGTGATCCCGCCCGATCAAGGCCCTGCGCACGGCACCAAGATCGCGCACGCGCTCGCGACGGCGTGCGGCACGCACGACGCGCACCGCAGCAGCCTCGACGAGCCGGACGTCGCGGTGCGCGTGATCGAGCACCTGCGTCCCCTCGATGCGCGCGGCCTCTCCGACGTGCGCCGCGGCGACCTCGACAAGCTCGCCTCCCGCGCCGAGAACATGCGGCCGCGTGCTCCCTTCGCGGCCGCGGCGCCGTTCGCGCGTACGCCGCGCGAGCGCAGCCTGCGCCGCTACCTCGCCGCCTTCGGCATCGACTCGCCGCCCAAGACCGAGAGCGATCGCCGCGAGGTCGAGCAGGCCTTCGTCGAAGCGCTCGGTCACATCGCCAAGGTCAAGCCGCGCCCGAGCCTCGTGCACGTGGTCGCGCCGCCGCCCGACGATCCGGCCGATCCGCGCATCGGCGACGCCATCCGTCGTCTCACGCGCCGCGGAACGACGGTGACGTGGTCGACCCCGAGCGTCGAGCCGGCGCTCTCGCCGCCGTGGGACGATCCCGAGCGCGCCGAGCCCGACGAGGAGCCGCCGCTCTTTGCTCGGGAAGCGAAGTCCACGTTCACCGAGGTCGCGCCCATCGCCGCCGAGGCCGTCCTCCTGCGCGCGCGCGTCGCGCAGCAACGACGCGAGGCCGGCCTGCGGCGGCTCGGCGTGCGTGTGGTACGCGTGAAGCACGTGGCGCCCGCGCGCGAGAGCGAGCTCGCCAACGCGTCGCCGGCATAACGTCAGGGAGTAGAAGATCGTGTCGATCGCGGAGATGCTGCGGACGCGTGGGCTCGCGCCGAAGAAGAAGTTCGGACAAAACTTCCTCGCCGACGTCCATGCCGCGAAGACGATCGCCGAAGCGGCGACGACGCCCGAAGGCGGCACGGTGGTCGAGATCGGCGCGGGGCTCGGCGCGCTGACGCGCCCGCTCCTCGCGCGCGCGGCGCGGGTGACCGCGATCGAGTTCGATCGTGATCTCGTGCCCATCCTGCGCGAAGATCTGAGCGCCGTGATCGCCGAGGGGCGGCTCGACATCATCGAAGGCGACGCCGCCGACGTCGACTGGGGAGCCAAAGTCGCGACCGGCCCGCGGCCGCACGTCATCGCCGGGAACCTGCCCTACCTCATCACCGGCAAGCTCGTGGAGAAGACGGTGGGCCTCGCCGATGCCATCGATCGCGCGGTGTTCATGGTGCAGGCCGAGGTCGCCGATCGATTGGCCGCGCGGCCGGACACGGATGCGTACGGCGCGCTGAGCGTGTTCGTGCAGGCGGCGTTCGACGTGAAGCGGATCCTCACCGTGAAGGGCGGCGCGTTCTATCCGCGCCCCGAGGTCGACTCCGCAGTCGTGCTGCTCATGCCTCATCGCCCGCGACGCGCGGAGGAGACGAACGCGTTTCGCGCCGCGGTGAAGGCCGCCTTCGGCGCGCGTCGCAAGACGCTGCGCAACGCGTGGAAGGGGCTCTACGGCTGGTCGAAAGAAGAGCTCGACGCGAACGCGCAAGAGGTCGGGATCGACCTCGGTCTGCGTGGAGAGACGCTGCCGGTGGAGGCCTTCGCGAGGATCGCGAAGCTCGGTGAGAAGCAAGGCTGAGCCTCGTCCTGTCAGTCCGAAGCATCGACCACGTCCACCGATAGCCTGGCCTGTCGATCACGGGTCTCGACACCCTCCAAGGACAGCCTCGCCTGTCGCATTCGTGTGTCGACACCTTCCAAGACAGCCTGGCCTGTCGATCACGGGTCTCGACACCCTCCAAGGACAGCCTCGCCTGTCGATCAGCGGCCTCGCCCCCTCCAAGGACAGCCCTGCCTGTCGACTTCGCGTGTCGACACCCCTCGCCGACGGGCCAGCCTGTCGATCACGGGCATCGGCGCTCTCCGTGGGAAGGCCGATGGCGGGTTGGTGGATGTCGATCGCCGCGATCTCCCACCTCTCCGTTCCTCGGCCCGCATCGGGACTAGTCAGGCGTGCACCTCCGTGCTAGTGGCCCGCGCGCACTCGGACACGGCCCCGCCAACGCGGGAGGAGGCTCCGGCTCCCATGTCTTCTGGAAAGATCGCTCAGGTCATCGGCCCCGTCGTCGACGTCGATTTCCCCCCGGGCCAACTGCCCAAGATTCTCAACGCGTTGACGGTCACGAACCCGAGCATCTCGGATCGGGCGGACAACCTCGTGCTGGAGGTCGCGCAGCACCTCGGCGAGTCCACCGTTCGTGCGATCGCCATGGACTCCACCGACGGTCTCACCCGCGGCATGGAGGTCAAGGACACCGGCAACGCCATCCTCATGCCGGTCGGCAAAGAGACGCTCGGCCGCATCCTCAACGTCGTCGGCCAGCCCGTGGACGAGGCCGGCCCCGTCAACGCCAAGAAGTCGTCGCCGATCCACAAGGATCCGCCGAAGTTCATCGACCAGTCGACGAAGATCGAGGTCTTCGAGACGGGCATCAAGGTCATCGACCTCCTCGCGCCCTACCGCAAGGGTGGCAAGATCGGCCTCTTCGGCGGCGCCGGCGTCGGCAAGACGGTGCTCATCCAGGAGCTCATCAACAACGTCGCCAAGGCCCACGGCGGCGTGAGCGTGTTCGCCGGCGTCGGCGAGCGCACCCGTGAAGGCAACGACCTCTTCCTCGAGATGAGCGAGTCCAAGCTGGAGACGGGCGAGCCCGTCATCTCCAAGACCGCGCTGATCTACGGCCAGATGAACGAGCCGCCCGGCGCGCGCGCCCGCGTCGCGCTCTCCGCGCTCACCGTCGCGGAATACTTCCGCGATGAAGAGGGCCAAGACGTGCTCCTCTTCGTCGACAACATCTTCCGGTTCACCCAGGCCGGCTCCGAGGTGTCCGCGCTCCTCGGCCGTATCCCCAGCGCCGTCGGTTACCAGCCCACGCTCTCCACCGAGATGGGCGCGCTCCAGGAGCGCATCACCTCGACGACCAAGGGCTCGGTCACCAGCGTGCAGGCCATCTACGTGCCCGCCGACGATCTCACCGACCCCGCGCCGGCCACCGCGTTCGCCCACTTGGACGCGACGACCGTGTTGAACCGCGCCATCTCCGAGATGGGCATCTACCCGGCCGTGGATCCGCTCGACTCCACCTCGACGATGCTCGATCCGCAGATCGTCGGCGAGCGCCACTACGGCGTGGCCCGCAAGGTCCAGCAGACGCTCCAGCGCTACAAGGACCTCCAGGACATCATCGCCATCCTCGGCATGGACGAGCTCAGCGAGGACGACAAGATCGTCGTGGCCCGCGCCCGCAAGATCCAGAAGTTCCTCTCGCAGCCGTTCTTCGTCGCCGCGCAGTTCACCGGCCTCAGCGGCAAGTACGTGCCGCTCAAGGAGACGATCGCGGGCTTCGAGGAGCTCATCGAGGGCAAGCTCGACCACATCTCCGAGCAGGACTTCTACATGGCCGGTGGCATCGACGACGTGAAGGCCCGCGCCGCCAAGTCGGCGTGAAGGCCCCACGATCGACGAAGGGAGACCGCGACCCATGGCCGAACAGATTCTTCTCGAGATCGTGACGCCCACGGGCGTGGCGCTGCGCGAGCGCGTGAACGAGGTCACCGCGCCCAGCGTGGCCGGTGAGTTCGGCGTGCTCCCTGGGCACCTCCCGCTGCTCGCCGCGCTCCGCACCGGGCTCGTGAGCTACAAGCGTGACGGTCAGGAGACCCGCATCGCCGTCCACCACGGCTTCGTCGAGGTGGTCAACGACGTGGCCCTGCTCATCACCGAGAAGTTCACCAAGAAGGACGACGTCGACGTCGTCCGCGTGCGCATGCGCCTCAAGGAGGTCGACGACAAGCTCGATCACTGGCAAGGCGATCTCACCTCCCCCGAGCGGCGCGAGCTGATCGAGGAGGAGCAGTGGCTCGCCGCGCAGCTCGAGCTGATCGGCGACGCGCCGCCGCCCACCGTGCGCGAGGACACCCGGTTCCTCAACGACAACGCCCAGGCCCCGAGCGAGGCCGAGATGGTGGAGTACCAGCAGGCCGACGAGAGCCTCACGGACCACCACGGCCCCGGCTCCTCCTTCCCCGACGCGTGATGGTGTGACGATGGGGCCGGAAGCGGCCCCGTCGTCCTCACTTCGGGCAAGCCAACCTTCTTCATGACGGCGCCGCGAGCGGCCCCACACCGCACGCCGGACAAGTCAGCCTTCTTCAGTGGGGCCGCACGCGACCCCTACCCCGCGCCGGACACGCCAGCTTGATCCACCCGACATTGCCGCCCTACGGAGTGGTTCTTGCTTCGACATCACCACCGCGCGACGACGTGATCCAGACGTCCTCACGCGGCTTGCGTCGCCCGGCGCGCGCGGGACAATGAGGCCTCTTTCGCGCTTCGGATGTCGACATGATCTCCCCCGAAACGATCGCGCTCGTGAAGGAGCGCACCGATCTCGTCGCGCTCATCGCCGAGACGGTCAAGCTCACGCGCCGCGGGCGGAGCTTCGTGGGGTTGTGCCCGTTCCATCAGGAGAAGTCGCCGAGCTTCCACGTCAACGCGGAGCGCGGCTTCTTCCACTGCTTCGGCTGCAAGGAGAGCGGCGGCGCGGTCGACTTCGTGATGAAGACCGAGGGGCAGTCGTTCCCCGAAGCCATCCGCATGCTCGCAGAGCGCGCCGGCATCGAGGTCGCCGAGACCGCCACCGATCAAGAGCGTCGCGAAGCCAACGCCGCACGCAAAGCGAAGGATGATCTCTACGCGGTCAACGGCGCGGCCGCGACGTACTTCGAGCGCTGTCTCCGCGGGAGCGCGGCCCATCCGCTCGCGCGCTACGCGCGTGACGAGCTCGCGCGCCGCGGCCTCCCGCTCCCGGAGTCGAACGATCTCGTCGGCGAGGACGCGCGCATCGGCGACACGCTGCAAGCCTTCCGCGTGGGCTACGCGCCCTTCGGTTGGGACGGCCTCGCGACGTACCTGAAGCAGCAAGGCATCTCCCTGGTGCAAGCCGAGCGCGTGGGCCTGCTCGTGCCGCGAACGAGCGGCTCGGGTCACTACGATCGCTTCCGTCATCGCTTGATGTTCGCGGTCATCGACGTGATGGGCCGCGTCATCGCGTTCAGCGGTCGCGCGCTGCCCGATCCCACGCCGGAGGAGCTCTCGGCCCTGCGCATCAGCGGCCCGAGCAACACGCCCGACGCCGCGCCCGCGAAGTACATCAACAGCCCCGAGTCGCCGATCTACACGAAGGGCGAGCACCTCTTCGGGCTGTTGCAAGCGCGGCAAGCCATTCGCCAAGCGAGCGAAGCCATCCTCGTCGAGGGTAACTTCGACGTCGTGTCGCTGCACGCGCGCGGCATCAACACCGCGGTCGCGCCGCTCGGGACCGCGTTCACCACGCCGCAGGCGAAGCTCTTGAAGCGCTTCGCGCCGAACGTGATCGTGCTCTTCGACGGCGACAACGCGGGCCGCAAGGCCGCGCGCGCGTCGCGCATGCCCTGTCGCGAAGGCGGGCTCGACGCCAAGGTCGCGAGCTTGCCGAAGGGCATGGACCCCGACGACTACGTGCGCAAGCACGGGCGCGACGGCATCCAGCGGCTCCTCAGCCACGCGCGCGGCATGCGCGAGTACCTCATCGAGGACGCGCTCGAAGGCGATGCTTTCCGCAACGGCACGCTCGAAGAGCAGCGCGCGCGCATCCGCGCGGTCACGCAGCTCCTCTCGGAAGAAGTCGATCCCACGCTGCGCGCGATGGCGAAGACCTACGCCGATCAGCTCTCGTCGAAGCTCGTGATGCGCGGGCAACCGCTCGCCAGCTTGCGCGAGCTCGAGACCGCGGTGGAGCAGGCCCTCTCGACGAACGTGAAGGCCGCCGGGCCGCTCCCCGTCTCGCAGGTGCCGGTGCCACACGATCGCGCGCGCTCTCGCTCCCGGCTCGAGGAGATCTCGCTGGAGATGCTCGGCGCGCTGCTCGATTTCCCGGAGCTTCTCGACGATTCCGACGTGGAGACTGCGCTTACCAGCCTCGACGGCGACGTTGCGTTGGCGACGGCCACGCTGCGCCAAACCGTGTCCCGCGCTGCATACGCGAAAAACGGGCCAAGCTGGGAGAGTGCGGACGACGACGGTACGGCATCTACCGGGCCAACGCAGCGAGGCACCGGCGTAGAAATTAGGGTTTACGCCGACGAATTTCTTGCGCAGATCCCCGGGTCGATCCATTCATTCGCGGTTGGACGGCTGGCCTCGCCTGCGTTCGATACGGCGGATGTGGCGAGGGGCGTGCTTCTGGACAACGCGAGAAAGTTGAGCAGCTTGACCTTAAAGCGCGAAAACGCCGCCGAGAGAGAGCAGCTTCACCGAGTGGAGGCGCAGGGGGACGCCGACAGGGAGAACGAGCTGCTGCGTGCGATGGCGCTGCGCGCCCAGAAGAGGCACGGGCTCGCGTGAGGCAATGCAGCGACGTCAGGCACGCGTGGATCGAAGCTGATTCGTTCGGGGGGATGAAGTTTGAGCCGAGCGCCGAGACGCTCGGAGTTCTTTGCGGAGGATGCGGACAGCACCGCTCCTCCGGAGTCGGGCACCGCGAAGGCTAGAGTGGAGCGAGAGGTAATGCCGAGCAAGGCCAAGCAAACTGCCGGTCGCACGGGTGGTGGTGGAGCGCCGGGTGGCGCGGGTTCTTCGGGCGCGCGCGCGTCGCGACAGGAGGGGGGTCGGGCCGACTCCTCGCCCCCGGGACGCGCAGAGCGAAGCGAGAAAGATCGCAAGGCGCTCGAGAAGCTCGTCGAGACGGGCAAGAGCAAGGGCTTCCTCACCTACGACGAGGTGAACGACGCGCTCCCGGCCGACGTCGCGCCGGATCAGCTCGACGACGTCGTGGGCGCGCTCGGCGACGAGGACATCGAGATCGTCGACGGCGCCACGCAGGTCAAGATCGCGCCGAAGCGGATCGCCGACGAAGAAGCGAGCGACAAGAAGCTCGTCGTCGCGCCCGAGGACAAGGAAGAGGACGTCGACTACTACTCGAAGTCGAACGATCCGGTTCGCATGTACCTCCGCAAGATGGGGAGCGTCTCGCTCCTCACGCGCGAGGGCGAGGTCGAGATCGCGAAGCGCATCGAGACCGGCGAGCAGAAGGTCAACGCCGCCATCCTCGACTCGCCCATCGCGGTGCGCGAGATCATCGAGCTCGGCGAGAAGCTCCGGAAGCACAAGATCCGCGTCAAGGAGCTGATCAAGGACGCCGAGAGCGACGATCAAGAGTTCGACGAGGAGGAGGCGGACCGCCGCATCATCCGCCTCATCGACAAGGTCAAGCGCCTCGACAAGAAGAAGCTCGACCTGCTCGAGGAGCGCAAGG
Source organism: Minicystis rosea (assembly GCA_001931535.1). Classification (GTDB taxonomy): domain Bacteria; phylum Myxococcota_A; class Polyangia; order Polyangiales; family Polyangiaceae; genus Minicystis; species Minicystis rosea. The sequence continues at coordinate 628,910 of CP016211.1, read as the reverse complement.
AGGCGAAGAGCGACTCGCGCCGCCGCCAGATCGACGTCGAGGTCACCGAGACCACGAGCGAGCTGGTGACCACGCTCGAGGAGATGCGCCTCAACAAGAAGACGATCGACAAGATCGTCCAGAAGCTGAAGGGCCTCATCTCCAAGGTCGAGCGCGCCGAGGCCGGCGCCACGGAGCTCGAGCGCCGCACGGGCCTGTCGAAGGGCGAGCTCAAGCGCGAGCTCGCCAAGGTGAAGGGCAACCGCATCGCCGAGGCGCGCCTCGCGAAGAAGCTCAACACCTCGCGCGAGGAGCTCATCGACTTCGAGTCGACGATCAAGAACGCGCAGAAGGGCCTGAAGAAGGTCGAGGAGGAGCTCAACATCGACGTCGAGGCCATCCGCCAGACGTACGAGAGCATCCGCGAAGGCGAGCGCATGGCCGAGCGCGCCAAGGCCGAGCTCGTCGAGGCGAACCTCCGCCTCGTGGTTTCGATCGCGAAGAAGTACACGAACCGCGGCTTGCAGTTCCTCGACCTGATCCAGGAGGGGAACATCGGCCTCATGAAGGCCGTCGACAAGTTCGAGTACAAGCGCGGCTACAAGTTCTCGACCTACGCCACGTGGTGGATCCGGCAGGCCATCACGCGCGCGATCGCCGATCAGGCGCGCACCATCCGCATCCCGGTGCACATGATCGAGACGATCAACAAGCTCATCCGAACCTCGCGCTACCTCGTGCAGGAGTACGGCCGCGAGCCGACGCCGGAAGAGATCGCCGAGAAGATGGAGCTGCCGCTCGACAAGGTCCGCAAGGTCCTCAAGATCGCGAAGGAGCCCATCAGCCTCGAGACCCCGATCGGCGAGGAGGAAGATTCGCATCTCGGCGACTTCATCGAGGACAAGAGCGTCCTCTCCCGGCCGAGGCGGTCATCAACATGAACCTCGCCGAGCAGACGCGGAAGGTCCTGAAGACGCTGACGCCGCGCGAGGAGAAGGTCCTCCGCATGCGCTTCGGCATCGGCGAGAAGAGCGACCACACGCTGGAAGAGGTCGGGCAGGACTTCGAGGTCACGCGCGAGCGCATCCGCCAGATCGAGGCGAAGGCGCTGCGCAAGCTGCGCCACCCGAGCCGCAGCAAGCAGCTGAAGAGCTTCATCGACAGCTGAAGGGCGAGCGCCCTGTGAGACGGAGCCGCGCGTCGGCGAGCCGGTGACATCGCTTCGAGCGAGCGCACGGGCCCCGACGATCGCGGCTCTGGTCTTTTGTCGGGCGCGCTATTCTTTCGACATGAGGTTCGCTGCCGTCGCGATGCTCGCGTGCGCGGTCATGGGCTGCGAGGCGCCGGGCTCGGCGACGCAGGGCGCGGCGAGGCCGAGCAAGGCGCGCGAGGCGACCGCGACGGGGCCGCAGGCAGCTTCGAGCGCTGGGCCGGAGAAGCCCGCACCGAGGCCGCGCGGGTTCCTCAAGGGGCAGCTCCACGCGCACACGGGCAACTCGGGGGACAGCGAGACGGATCCGCGCGAGGCGGCGGCCTGGTACGCGGCGCGGGGGTACGACTTCGTCGTCTTCACCGATCACAACGTCGTGACGGACATCCCCGCGCCGGAAGGGATGCTGGTGCTTCGTGGGATCGAGCTGACCCAGAACCTGCGGAGATGCGAGCCGGCGCCGGAGCCGAAGGACGCGTGCCTCCTGCACGTGAATGGGCTCTTCGTGGCGCCGTCGCGGGAGCACGTGCGCTTCCCCGTCGAAGGGAGCGTGCGGCGGCTCGATCTGTATGGGCACGCGGTCGATCGTGCGATCGCGAGCGGCGGGCTCGCGCAGCTCAATCATCCCAACTTCCACCACGGGGCCGATGCCGAGATCCTGATCGCGCTGGCGGCGCGCGGGCTCACGCTCGTGGAGATCGCCAACATGGCGGTCGACTCGGACAACGAGGGCGATGCGCGCCATCCATCGACGGAGGCGCTTTGGGATGCGGCGCTGGCGCGGGGTGCGCGCGTCTTCGGGACGGCGACGGACGATGCGCATCACTACGGCGACGCGGAGCGCGTGCGCGCACGCGGCGAGGTGGCGTACACAGGCGATCGCGGCTTCGTGATGGTGCGGGCCGAGAAGTCGGCGGAGGCCATCCGCGCGGCGATGGCGGCGGGCGATTTCTATGCGTCGACGGGCGTGCTCCTGGAGCGGGTCGAGCTGTCGCGGGAGAGCTTCGCGATCGATGCGGTGGGGCCGGGCAGGTTCGAGGTGATCGCGGACGGGCGCGTGGTGGAGACGATGGAGGGGCGCGCGCTCCGCCACGATCCGCGCAAGCACGGCGCCGCGTGGGCGCGTGTGCGCGTCACCGATGCGAGCGGGCGGCGAGCGTTCACGCAGCCTGTGTGGCTGCGCTGATCGAGGCCGGGGCCGGCCAGCGCCCCCATCGTGATCAGCGGTGGAACGGGCGCGTCCATGCGCCGGCGGTGCCATGGCGGCGCGCGGTCTTGGCCCACTCGGCGAGCGCTTCTTCCTGCACGGAGACGAAGTCGTGCGGATCGAAGCGGACGTGCTGGCCGGTGCGCACCACGAGCTCGCGCTGGAGCAGGCGGCGCTCGCCGGGCGTGAGCGGAAGCGCGTCGAGCTCCCAGCAGGAGACCGCGGGCGCGTAGAGGCTGCCGCGACGATATCGGAGGCCGGGCTTGAAGTGGCTCTCGCGCTCGGCCCAGTAGGCACGCCAGCGGACCGCGTCGATCGAGGGTTGGGTGATCTTGTCGGTGGAGCCTTCCGAGGGGCGATCGCGCGGATCGCTGATCTCGCGCGCGAGACGCGGCGGCTCGCCGAGGCTCGGCTCTTCGACGTCGGGCACGGCGATGGTCTCCGGTGGGACGTCGACGTCCTCGGAGAGGCCCGCGCCGGTGATGCGCTCGAGCGCATACGCGGCCGTGAGCTGCACGACGGGATCATCGTGCGTGAGAAGATCGACCAGCGCAGGGACGGCCTCGGGCGCGCCGGCCCAGCCGACGGCGTTCACCAGGCCCGGCGTGGGGGACTGCTTCATGCGATCGAGGAGCCGCGCGGCGTCGCGCTCGTCGCCGACGATGGCGAGCGCGACCGCAGCGCGACCGGCGAGCGGGCCGTCGAGCTCGCTCGCGAGGACGTCGGATGCGTGCGAGCTGCCGCCGAGGCTCATCGCGATCCACGAGGCTTCGCGCAGCGCCGGGTCGTCGTGCACACGCGCGGGTTGAATGGCTTCGCCGAGATCGGCGGCGCGCGCGAGGCCGAGCGCAGGGAGCGCCGCGGCCGCGACGGCAGGCGATGGATCGCGCGCCGCAGCGGCCAGCTCCGCGACGGTGGCGAGGCCGCGATAGGCGAGCACGTCGACGGCGAGGGCGCGCAGCGCGGGATCGGCGTCGGCGAGAAATACGCGGAGGATCTGCGGTAAGAGCGGGTGTGGCACGAGCTTGAGGGCGCCGGCCACGTGCGCCGCAACCTCCGGATCGGCGGGGCCGAGGTGGCGGATGATGCGCTCCACGGCGCCGAGCGTGTCGCGGCCATCGAAGCAACCGAGGATCATCGCGGCAGCGAAGCCGCGCGTGGGATCCTTGGCGGGCGCGTCGATCGCCAAGCGCTCGACACGTGCGATGGCCGGCCCGCCGAGCGCAGCGATGGCATCGATGGCCGTGAGCATGCGCTCCTCGAGCACCTTGGCGAAGCGCCAGGGATCACCGAGGAGCGGCGCGCGCTGCATGCCGATCATGGCGACCTCGTCGAAGCACTCGCGGGTCCGCGAGGCGACGAAGTCGTCGCGCGTCTTCGCCGTGAAGCGCCCCCGCGCAAACCCGGGGAGAGGATCGCCGGGCTCGAGCTTCTCGCCTTTCAATGCCGCGCGCAGACGAGCTCGCTCCTCCGCGCGGGCAGCATGTGCTTTGCGTCGTTCCTCCGCGCGTCGCTTCACCTCGGCGACAGTTTGCGCGAGCTCGGCCGAAGACTTCGGAGGCGGCAACGGCGGCGGGGCCTCCGCGGGAGGAGGCAGCGGATCGGGGACGCGGAGCTCCGGCACGAGCGCGGGACGATCGATGCGATGAAGGCGGGGCACGTTCTCGGCGGCGCAGAGATCTTCGACCGGAGGTGGAGCCTCGGGCGACACACGCGAGAAGCGCTCGAGCGCGACGTCGAGCTCGCGGCGCGCATCGTCGAGGAAGCCCGCGGCATCGCCGAACGTCTCGTCCACCGACGCGAGACTCCGAACCACCAGCGCGGCCACGTGCAGATCGGCCTGCGCCGCGCGCGTGGCGGCGAGCCCATCGTCGCGCCGATCGAAGGCCGCGTAGATCGACGCGACCGCATCCTCGATGGGCTGCGCGGCAGGCGCGAGATCGGCGCCCGACGGCGGAGCGTTCTCCAACACACGGGCCGCGGCGTGCGTCAGCGCGTGCGCGCGCTCGAGGGCGAGCACCCAGCGCGGCGGCCCGAGCGCGGCGCCCTCCCCATTCGGCGCAGGATCTTCGAGGCTCACCCTTCGGTTGTACCTTCGAGGGGCAGCGCCCGGGAAGCGCGATCGATCCGTGCCGACATGGCGCTCGTTCCACCGCCCCGACGGAGTGGCGCTATCGTGGCCCTCGATGCGCGCTCCTGACTCCTTCGACGTGGCCGAGTACGCGACGCTCTCGGCGACGCTGGCCGAGCCCTCCTGCGATCGCGCCGCCGTGCTCACCACGCACGGGCTGGACGAGACGTCGTATGCGGCGCTCGATCGACACTTCCAAGATCGCATGAGCCGAGCGATGGACGAGGAGCACGACGGCGTGCCGCCGATCATCGTCGCCTACGCGGAGGCCTTCGAGCGGGCCCGCGCCGCGCTCCGGCGCGAACACGACATCATTTCGATCGAGCGCTACGCGGACGCGACGCGGGAGATTCAACGGCGTGGCGATCCGCTTCCGGCGCTGGCCCGCGTGGGCATCTCGCTCGAACAGTTCATCCGCGCCAACGAGCATTGGACGCGTCGCATGCTGGAGGACCCGGCGTTGCTCACGCGCTTCCGCGAGCGACTCCGGTGAGCGCAGCGTCGCGGTCGGGGCCGGAGTGAGATCAGCTGGATTTCGTGGGTGACGCGAGAGGCTTCGCGATCAGGGCTGGCTTGTCCGCTCGCGGCCCCATCGCGATCAGGGCTTGTCCAGCCCGGGGTTTGGGGCCGCTCGCGGCCCCATCGTGATCAGGGCCGGCTCGTCCGGCCCGGGGCTTGGGGCCGCTCGCGGCCGCTCGCGCCCCATCGTGATCAGGGCCGGCTCGTCCGGCCCGGGGCTTGGGGCCGCTCGCGGCCCCATCGTGATCAGGGCCGGCTCGTCCGGCCCGGGGCTTGGGGCCGCTCGCGGCCCCATCGTGATCAGGGCCGGCTCGTCCGGCCCGGGGCTTGGGGCCGCTCGCGGCCCCATCGTGATCAGGGCCGGCTCGTCCGGCCCGGGGCTTGGGGCCGCTCGCGGCCCCATCGTGATCAGGGCCGGCTCGTCCGGCCCGGGGTTTGGGGCCGCTCGCGGCCCCATCGTGATCAGGGCCGGCTCGTCCGGCCGGGGTTTGGGGCCGCTCGCGGCCCCATCGTAATCAAGGCGCGGAGCACTTGTTGATCTGGGCGATCGTCTTCGCCTTGAGGAGACAGTCCATCTCCTTGGGATCGACGCGCCGGCCCATCAGCTCTTTCTTGCACTCGACCATCCAATCGCCGATGAGCTTCTCGCCCTCGGTCCGGACGACGGCCGTCGCTTTCTCTGCGCCTGGGCCTTCGGTCGCGGCCTTCTTCGACTCGGTGGCCCAGGCCTCACGCATGTTTTCCTTGATCTTGAGGCAGTCGTCCTCGCTCACGGTCCGCCCACAGCCCGTGAGCCACAACCCGAGCACGAGCGCCCGGACCATCGAGCTCTTCATCGCGTCCACTTCAGCACAGAAGCGGCCGTGAACCCAAGGCCTCCGGAGAGCCGCTCACCCGAGCGGGGCAGCGTGCTGACTCATGGCACGGGCCAGGGCATCTCCACGCTGGCGCCGAGCAGGGTGGCCCGCTGGCCCCGCGCGTCGATGACGGCCTGGGTCACCGGCTCCACCACGACGGGCTGCAACGTCACCACGTAGCGCGGGATCGGCACCTCGCGCGGCGCCGGCGCGATGGTGGACCAGGGCGGCGACGGCGCCCTCGGCGGCGTCGGCACCGGACGCAGGGCCGCGCGCTCCGCGTCACGCAACGCACGCATGCCATCGAGCGCGGCCTGGACGGCGCGCTCCCACGCATCTCCGAGCGCCCGGGGCGCAGAGAAGAAGCGCTCGACGTCGATGATCTCCACCGGAGCGCTCGCGGACGCCGACGCAGAGCCCTGCGCATGCGCTGCCGTCGAGAGCAACAGCCCTGCCGCGGCCACCGCGGCCGTCATGCTCGCTCGCAACCTCATGGCCACCTCCATCGCCCCGGTCGCATCGGCCGGAGCGGACCTACCTGTTGGGTCGAGGCCGACACGCGCCAGCCCGGGCCTGAGAACGACACACTCCGAGGGGAGCGTGAAGCATGAGTATAGGTCGCCGCGCGACGGCGGAAAGTGGTTCACCGGCGAACCAGGTCTCGACTTGCAAGGTCTGGTGCGCATGACGGCGCAGGGGTGCGACGCTGGGCGCGGACCGATCAATGATCGGTGTGGCTCCGTGATGGTGCGGCGCTGTCGCCCCGACGGGACGCCGTTCGATGCATGCAGTCAATGATGGGTGCGCGTCGGATCGAAGAGGCGCGCGCACGGCATGGGAGCGGCCCGCCGAGCATGACCGCGCGAGCGATCGTGGGGCCGAGCGAGCACGCCGAAGATGGTGATCGCGCCGCGGCGATGCGCGGGCCGCACGGCGCGTGGAGCGAGCCCATGGGTTGGGTGATTCCGCGGCGATGCCCTGCTACTGTCGCGCGAATGAGGCTCATCGATCTGCGCTCCGACACGGTCACGCGGCCCACGCCCGCGATGCGCGAGGCCATGGCGCGCGCCGACGTCGGTGACGACGTGTACGGCGAGGATCCCACCATCAACCGGCTCGAAGCGGTGACCGCGGAGATCCTCGGCAAAGAGGCAGCGCTGTTCGTGCCGACGGGGACGATGGGCAATCAGATCTCGCTCCTCGTGCACACGCGCCGCGGTGACGAGGTGATCTGCGGTGAGGACGCGCACGTGGTCGCCGATGAATCGGGCGCGGGCGCCGCATGGGCGGGCGTGCAGTTCCGCGCGGCGGGCAAAGGCGGGATCTTCACGGCGGCAGATCTGCGCGCCGTGGTGCAGGAGCCCGACATGCACGGCCCGCGGCAGCGGCTCGTGGCGCTCGAGAACCCGCACAACCGCGCCGGCGGTCGCGTGTTCCCGCAGGCCGAGGTGCAGGCGATCGCGGAGCTCGCGCGGAGCCGCGGGCTCGCGCTCCACCTCGACGGCGCCCGCTTGTGGAACGTGGCCGCAGTCACGGGCATCTCGGCGGCGGAGCTCGCCGCGCCGTTCGACACGGTGAACGTCTGCTACTCGAAGGGCCTCGGCGCGCCGGTCGGCTCGGCCCTCGCGGGCTCGCGCGCGCTCATCGCAGCCGCGCGTCACTATCGCAAGATGTTGGGCGGAGGCATGCGGCAGGCGGGCATCCTCGGGTCGGGCGCGCTGTACGCGCTCGAGCATCATCGCGCGCGGCTCGTGGAGGATCTCGCCGGCGCGAAGGAGATCGAGGCCGCGCTCATCACGGCTTCCGGATCGCGCGCGCACGTGGTGCCGGCCGAGACCAACCAAGTCAACGTCGACACGCCCGGCGTCCCCGCCGAGCGCTTGGTGGAGGCCGCGCGCCGGCGCGGCGTGCTCGTGGGTGCGATGGCTCCATTCCGCACGCGCGCGGTGGTGCACCTCGACGTCGCGCCCGCCGACATCCCGGTCGCTGCGCGCGCGCTCGCGGAGGCGCTCACCGAGGTGCTCGAGGGAGCGCGGTGATCGAAGCACGCTTTCGTAGAGCGGCAATCGGCGCGCTCCTCCTGCTCGCCGGCTGCGCGATCGATCGCGGCGAGGCCTACGTGGTCTCGTTCGCGGCGGCGGAGCGCGCGTTCCACGCGGGGCGCTTCACCGAAGCGGCCCGCAGCTGGAACGACGCTGCCACGAAAGCGAAGCGCCTCAAGGATCGCGACGAAGCGTGGTTCCTCGAAGCGCGCAGCTACGAGCGCGCTGGGCTCTGGAGCGAGGCGCGCGCGACGTACCAGAAGATGGTGGCCGAATCGCCCAGCGGACCGCGCACCCCGCGCGCCGTGTTCGATCTCGCGGACATCGAGATCCAACACGGCGACGCCGCCCGGGGCTGGAAGATGCTCGACGAAGCCACGCGCGCTCACCCGTCGCACGGCCTCGCGCGACCGTCGATCCGCCGCATGTTGCAGCACGCGGAGGACGAGGGCGGCCCCGCGGGGGCGCTCGCTTGGCTCGACGCCCACGACGCGGCCTTCAAGGGCACGGATCAGGACGAGGTGATGAGCTACGAGCGCGCCCGCGCGCTCGAACGCGCGGGCAAGAAGCAGGAAGCCCACGATGCGTACCTCGCCTCGGCGCGCCGTCACCCCTACCCGTTCGGTGGCCTCACCGACGACGCGTTCTGGCGCGCGGCCGAGCTCGACGAAGCGGCCGGCAAGTACGAAGAAGCGATCGCGCACCTCCGCGAGCTCCTGTCTGCGCGCGAGCCGTCGGGCGCATGGTCGAGCTACGAGCGGCCACGCTACTCGGAAGCGCAGCTCCGCATCGCGCTCATCTACCGCAATCGACTGAAGGATCGCGCCGCCGCACGCCGCGAATACGAAAAGCTCTACGCCTTGCACACGACGACGATCAAGCGCGACGACGCCGTCTGGGGAGAGGCCGTGCTCGCGCATCAAGACGGCGACAAGGACACGGCGTGCAAGCTGGCCAAGCGGCTCGTCGACGAGTTCCCCGAATCCCGCTACGCGCGCTGCGCGCACGATCTCTGCCCATCCATGCCAGCGGGAAAGCGCGAGTGTTCCGACTACATCCTGCGGGACCTGCACGGCGACCAGCGCGCGGAGTGAGCGCGCGCGGAGACATCGGCGACACGAGCCGCATCGAGTTGCGCGAGCGCATCGACGACGCGATGGAGGCCCGCGCGTGCGAGCGCGGATCATCGTTGAAGCGAGCGCGCGCCAGCGTCGACGAGAGGAGCGTGCTCGGTGATCTCGCGGGAACGCAGGCTCATCACTGACGCGAGCGCATGAGCATCAATGATGCGAGCGCATGAGCATCAATGATGCGAGCACGCGCACGAACCACGGACGCAAGCGCACACGGTCCTCGCTTCCGCGCGCGATCATCGATCACGCACACGAGTGCGGCGACGACGCGCTCGCGAACATCAGCACCGACGCGAAGAGCGTCGTGATCGCCGACACGCGCGCGAGCATCGAGGAGTGACCGCACACGCATCGATCAAGCCGACGCACGCGCGTCGCCGACGCGAGCACACGCGATTCGCGATGACGTGCTCGCGCGCGAGCATCATCAGCGTGGCGCGATCAGCGTCGACCCACGTCCACCATCATCGAGGATACGCGCTTGCGCGAGCTTGCCCTCATTCGCAAAGCGCGCGTGCGCCGACATCGGCGCGTGCGTGGGCTCGAGTGAGGGGAAGCTTCGGCGATCAGCGCGAGCGAGGACCACGCCGGCGGGGCGCGAACGCCCCCGGGCCGGCGGCGACGAGATCACTCGTCGCCTTCGTCCTCGCCTTCGAACTCTTCGTCGTCGTCCTCGTCGTCCTCGTCGTCGAGGTCGGTGTCGTCGTCTTCGTCGACGTCCTCCTCCTCGTCTTCTTCACGCGGCTCGTACTTGAGGTCGACCCCGATGTCGCCGAGCTGGGTCTCGATGAGCTCGAAGAGCTCGTCGACGTCGTCGCCGCTCCACTCGTCGAGCACGTCGGTCAAGAACTCGAAGAAGTCGCCGCTGTCGATGCGGCGCTCGATCTCTTCGACCTGCTCCTCGGTGAAGGCCTCGAGGATGTCTTCGCGCAGCGCCTCGGTGTCGCCTTCTTCGACGGCATCCGCAGCCGAGAGCCGAATCTGCCGGAGGGCACGCTTGTCGAGGTGAATCTCCATGAACGTTGCCCCGGGGTTTAGGCGACGGGTCGGGCCGACGTCAAGCGGGCGGATGCGTTCTGTCGCCCTCGGCGGAAAGATCCCGCCGTAGGCCGCCCAGCCGGCGCGTCCGCGAGCCGTGCTCCCGGCCAGCACGTTGCCCTCGCGGCGACGCTTGCGTAGCTTGCCAAGTCGTGCCTGTCCGATCGCCGCTCGTCACGGCCTGCTGCGCCGCGCTGGCCCTCCCCGGGCTCGCCCTCGCCGCCGGCGATGCGACGACGAGCGCACCGCCCGCAAGCGCCGCCCCAAGGCGAGCGCCTCCGCACCGCCCCCGAGCGCCGCCCCAAGGCGAGCGCCTCCGCACCGCCCCCGAGCGCCGCCCCCAAGGCGAGCGCCGCACCATCCGCGAGCGCCGCGCCCTCGTCGAGCGCCGCAGCCACGCCGGCGCCCAGGCCTCGCCACGGCGTCGATCCGCTGCGCCCACCGCCGCTCCATGCGGAGTTCGCCCAGTACGGGCTCGCCATCAACGCGCTCGTCAACGCGGCGCCCGGTGCAGCGTGCGGCGTCAACGTCCGCGCCCCCGGGGGCACCCACGACGCGCCGTGCATCATCGGCAGCGGCGGCGGCTTGGTGATCCGCGGCGGCTATCGCTCGCCGGGCCCGTGGTACATCGGCGGCGCGTACGCCTTCGCCAAGCTCGACTCGAGCAACTTGTTCCGCCTCGGCATCTTCCAGCAGCTCTGGGCGGAGATGCGCTACTTGCCCGACACGGGATACCGCGCCTCGCCGTACATCACGTGGGGCCTCGGCGGCGTCGCGTACGGCAACGAGTGGGGCGTGGAGACGGGCGGCGCGATGATCTTCGGCGGCGGCGGTGTCGAGTTCGAGGTCTCGCGGCTCGCCGTCCTGGGGCTCGGCGTGGTGTACAAGCCGACGCTGATCGCCGGCTGGACCGACACGGCCGGCATCGTGCGGCCCGCCGGCATCGCGCATTTCCTCGCCATCGAGCTGCAGCTCGAGGTCCGGACCGAGCTCGGCCGTCGCTGACGGTCACGCGGCCCCATCAGGATATCCCGCAGCCTCGGCGCACCGGCGCGCCCGAGTCATCTCGTCGTGGATCGGGTACGGGAGCACTGCTCCGACGTGGGGTTGTGTGTCGCGGCCCTTGACTAGACCCGCGCTCCGCGGTCCTCTCGGTCCGTGCTCTGCGACGTGTGCGGCCGCAACAACGCCGACAACCTGACCTTCTGTCAGGACTGCGGGCGCCGCCTGCGTCAGCAGCGCGGTGTCGCGCCGACACCGCCCAACGGGATGCCGAAGGTCGACCTTCCCGTCCACGAGAGCGGCAAGCTCGCCTTCGCGCCCCCCGAAGGCGCGCTGGATTCGGCGCGCAACAGCTCTCCTTCGGGGCCTCCCTCCGCGGGCCGTCGCGCGCGCCCCGCGGCGCCGGTGTTCTCCTTCGCGCCTGCAGCAGAGCCTCCCGGCGAAGTCCCGCGTCCGAGCATCGGACTCGAGAGCAACGGCAGCCCGAAGGAAGCAGAGCGCGCTCCCTCACCCGTGCGCGACGCGCGTCTCGCACCGGCTCCTGCGCCCGCGCCCGTGAAGGCATCGGTCACCTGCACGCAGTGTGGCTCGACCAACCCTCCCGAATATCGCTTCTGCGTGACGTGCGGCACATCACTGCGACGTCCTGCATCCGACGAGCGCCCCGCGGTCGCTGTGCCTGCTCCGGCCGCGGCGCCTGCTCCCGCGCCCGCAGCGCCCGTCGTGCCGCGCCCAGCCGAGCCTCGTCGTGAGCCACCTCGCCCCGAGCCTCCCAGCGCAAGCGACGGCGCCGGTGAGCAGATCATCGGCGCCCCCGTCGTCGACATCGCTTCGAGCGGCTCGGTGCCCGCCAAGCTCGTTCCTTGCGCGCGCTGTCATGGCCAGAGCATCGCGGGCACGCGCTTCTGTAAGTACTGCGGCGCCTCGCTCGACGAGTCCGCCATCAGCGGCCGCCGCCCGGCGCTCCCGCCGGAGCCCACGCCTTCGCAGCCGCAAGCATCGCAGCCCACGCCGCTGCCGGGGCTCTTGCCTCCGCAACCAGTGCAGCCCCAGGCGGCGCCGATCCCGCAGCCGCAGCCGCAGCCCGTCGCGCAAGCGGTGGTGCCGCGTCCCGTCGCGCAGCCCTCGCCTCTTCATGGTGCAGCGCTCCCGTTCCGCGCCGAGGAGCCGCCGAACGGACCTCCGCCGCTGCCTCGTCGACCTGACTCCGCGGGCCGCATGCAGGCCGTCAAGCCGCCGGCACCGACCAAGCCGGTGGCGCCTGCGCCGGCCGAGCCGCCGCGCCCTGCCCCTCCGCCCGCCAAGCCGATCGCGCGTGAGCCCGAGGCCGGTCTGCGCACCGAGGTCTCGGAGCTGGCGGGCTCGCCCATCCCCGGCGAGCCGGTCGCGTTGGCGCCCCCACCGCGTCCGGTCCCCGGCCGATGGAAGGGCGGCCGCCTCGTCGTCATCGTCGAGGATGGGTCCGAAGGCCGGAGCTTCTCCTTGGCCGAGGGCCAGCTCGACATCGGCCGCACCGACGGCGACATCATTTTGGAGGACGATCCTTATGTCTCGCCGCGTCATGCGCGCCTCCGGCGCATTGACGGCTCCTGGATCGTCCGGGACCTGGATTCCACGAACCACGTCTACGTCCGGCTGCGGCGCCCGCATCCTCTGAAAGACGGCGACTTGCTTCTCCTGGGGCTGGAGGTGTTACAGTTTCAGACCGTGAGTGACGGGGAGCGCGGGCTCGGCCATGCCATCCAGCACGGCACGTTCCTGTTTGGCTCCCCCGCGACGCCGCGTCGCGCGCGGCTTTGCCAACGAACGGTCGAGGGCGTGATCAGGGACGTCTACCACGTGTTTCGCGACGAGACGGTGATCGGCCGGGAGGTCGGCGACATCGTCTTCACCGCCGACCCGTTCCTCTCGCGCCGTCACGCGGTGATCCGGAGAAACCCGGTAACCTCGGAGATTTCTCTGGTGGATCTCGACTCCTCGAATGGTACGTACGTCGCCATCCGGGGCGAGGTCGGCATCGCGGATGGCGACTTCCTTCGTATCGGACAGCACCTCTTCCGAGTGGATCTCGGGTAGGCCATGAACGACTCCTCGACCCCCGAGACGCCCTCCGATCGCAAGCCCGTGGCTGCGCTCGCGAGCGACGTCACGAGCGACGCCGCCGACACGCACGACGAGGGCGAAGCGGCGCCGCCTTCCAACGGCGAAGCGAGCGACGACGCCCAGGCCGACGGTGCAAGCGACGGATCCGACGGCGCGAGCGACAGCACCGACGACGCCGGCGACACGACCGAAACGAAAGAGTCGCGGGAGATCACCGTCCGCCTCTTCGGTCGCACGGACGTCGGGCAAGTCCGCGAGCACAACGAGGACAACTTCATCGTCGCGGATCTCACCAAAGAGAGCCGCGGGCTCATGGAGTCCGATCGGCGCCAGCGCGTCGGCGATCGCGGCACCCTGCTCGGCGTGTGCGACGGCATGGGCGGCGCCGCCGCCGGCGAGGTCGCGAGCCAGCTCGCCGTCGACATCATCTACCAGCGCATGGCCATCGGCGATCCGCCGCGGGATCACGACGAGCTCGCCGCGCGCTTGGTGCACGCCATCGAGGCCGCGGGCCTGCGCATCTTCAGCGAGGCCAAGCTCGATCGCACCCGCCGCGGCATGGGCACCACGTCGACCATCGCGGCGCTGATGGACGACCACCTCTTCTTCGGCCAGGTCGGCGACAGCCGCGCGTACATCCTCCGCGGCGAACGGCTGGTGCAGGTCACGCGCGATCAATCGCTCGTCAACCAGCTCATCGAGGCCGGCCAGCTCACCGAGGAAGAGGCCGAGACCTTCGAGCACAACAACATCATCCTCCAGGCGCTCGGCACGGCCGACACCGTGCAGGTCGATCTCACGCACGTCGTCCTCCGCAAGGGCGACACGCTCATGCTCTGCTCCGACGGCCTCTCGGGCATGGTGCGCAACGACGAGATCCGCGAAGTCCTCCGCACCGTGGAAGACCCGCTCGAGGCCTGCAAGACGCTGACCGATCGCGCGAACCAAGCGGGCGGCCACGACAACATCACGGTCGTGGTGGCGAAGTTTGAAGGCCCCGGCCTCTCGGAGCCCACCCGCGAGGACATCGACAGCCTCAAGTACCAGAAGTACCAGCTCCCCGAGCCTTCCCCGCCGTCGGCCTCGACCATCCCCGAGCCGAACCGGCGCGTGAAGGATCTCGGCAAGGACAAGGTCTCCTCGCGCCCGCCGCCGGGCGGCCCGGACATCGACGTCCGTGACGAGGGTTACGACGACGAGGGCCTCGACGGCGACGGCTCCGGTGATGCGCTTTACCGCGGCCCGGACGATCCGATCCACATCCCCACCGACGGCGCGCCGCAGTGGCTCGTGATCATGATGATCGCCAGCGCGGTCGCCTGCGTGACCATCGCGGGTTACTACCTCCTCCGGTAATCGCCGAATCTCGTGGAGCCGCGAGCGGCCCCGAACGTCGCGAGCTTGCTGCTTGCGAGCGGAGCCGCCTCGTCGTTCTATGCTGCCTGCGTCATGCTTCGGATCACGCACCTCCGCGGCCGCATGGCCCCGGCGATCGAGCACTTCGCCGCTCGCCGGCTGCGCATCGGCAGCGCGGCGGGCAGCGAGCTGCTCTTCGCCGCGCACGAGGGCGTGGCGCCCGCGCATGCCGAGCTGCGTGACGAGAACGGCGTCGTCTACGTCGTGGACATGGGCGCGCCGTCGGGCACGTTCATCAACGGCGTGCCCGTGCGAAAGCAGGCCCTTCGCAGCGGCGATCGCGTCGCCGTCGCCGGCGCCCACGGGCCTGAGTTCCGCGTCGACATCCTCCCGCAGACGGGGCAGATGCCGGCCGTCGGCCATCGTGCGCAGCCCGTCCCCGATGTCGACGGTCGCATCGATCTCGCCACCGCCGAGCGCCTCGTCGCCGAAGCCGTGCGCCGCGAGACCGCGGGCGACGACAAGACCACGAGCGTCGTCGCGGCCAAGGTCGCTGCCGCGCGCAAGCGATCGTCGCGCTACAACCTCGTGCTCAGCGTCGGGCTCGGCCTCGTCTTCGTCGCCATGGTGGTGACCGCCGCATCCATCTGGCGATCGCACCTCGCCGCCGACTCGCTCGGGAAGGACATCGGCATCGATCGGAAGCCTGTTTCTCGGCCGAAGAGCGACATCCCCACCCGCGTCCTCAGCGGCCGCGAGATCGCCGACGAGAACCGCACCGCGCTCTACGTCATCGGCTGGCAGACCGGCAACCGCTACGGCGGCGTGTGCAGCGGCTTCGCCATTCAGCCGAACATCATCGCCACCAACGCCCACTGCATCAACGCGTTCAAGGACAAGGGCGGCACGCCGATCGTCACGCAGAACGAGTCCGGTGGGCGCGTTCGCTATCGGATCCTCGCCGCGCAGAAGCATCCGCAGTACAAGTCGGGTCAGCTGTCGGCGGCCTCTCCCGACGTCGGCCTCATCCGCATCGACGGCAGGATGCCCAAGACCGTGACCCTCGCGAACGACGCCGAGATCCGCGCGCTCGGCCCCGGAGACGACGCCTACGTGCTCGGCTTCCCGGGCCGCGTCATGGATCCGCTGAGCCCCTCGGCCACGTTCCTCCAAGGCCACGTCGGCCGCCTGATGGCGTTCGGCGAAGGCGCACCGAACGGCGTGGAGGACGCGGTGCTGATCCAGCACGACGCGGTCACGCGCGGCGGCAACAGCGGCAGCCCGATCTTCAACCAATACGGCCACGTGATCGGCGTCCACGCCGCACACCTCGACGAGGAGAACGAGATCCAGGTCGGCGGACAGAAGACGACGGTGGTGGGCACCTCGCCGTTTCGCGTGGGGATGCGGATCGATTTGCTGAACGGGGTCCCTTCGCCGTGACGCTCAGGGTGACGCACACCTTCGGCCGCAATGCGGGCGTCGTGCAGACGTTCGACAAGGACGTGGTCCGCTTCGGCCGCGCGCCCGAAGGCGACGTCGTCTTCGACGCCGACTACGATCGCGATGCGAGCGCGAACCACGCCGAGGCTCGGCGCGAAGGTGCGTCGTGGTTGCTCGTCGATCTCAAGAGCCGCAACGGCACCTTCGTCGGCGGCGAGCGCGTGGAGCGCCACACGCTCTCGGCCGGTGACGAGGTCGCCTTCGGCCCCAAGGGCCCGCGCGTGCGCGTCGACTTCACGACCGCAGCGCCCGAGGCCGGATCACAAGGCGCGAACGGCACCGTCGCTGCCGAGCCGGCCGGCGTCGCGCCCGCGCGGAAGGTCGCGAAGAAGCCGCTCCCGGGCACGGCCGCGTACCCCGTTCATCCCGGGCCTCCCGTGGGCGCGCCGCCGTCGCCGCCGCGTCCCGAGCCCGATCCCGCGTACGCGCACGCGCAGTCCGCACCGCGGATCTCGGCGCCCTCGGGCCCGGCCATGCCCGCGCCCCCGGCGGGCAAGCGCGTCGGACAACGCACCATCGCGGAGCTCATCTCGTCGGCCGTCGCCGCCGCGCGCGGGCAGCGCCCGCAAAAGATGAGCACGCGCGTCCTCGCCGACTACGTCGACAAGCAGGTCGGCGCAGCCACCGCGGGCCAGCGCCGCACCACGATGATGCTCGGCCTCGTGCTCATCGCCTCCATGGCCGGCCTCTTCGCGCTGATGGCGTGGAGCCGCTCGTCGAACGACGAGATCGATCGCCTCCGCGAGCAGCTCGGCAACCTTCCGCCCGACGATCCGCACCGCAAGGACATCGAAGGCCGCCTCGGCTCGCTGCATCCCTCGAACGCGAGCTTCGGGCGCAACCTCTACGATCAGAGCAAGAAGGGCATCTTCATGCTCGCGTCGGGCGGCCGCGGCTTCTGCACCGCGTTCGCGGTCAAGCCTTCGGTGCTCGCCACCAACGCGCACTGCGTGCTCGCGGCGCGCAAGCACGGCGGCACCATCGTCGCGCTCGAAAACGAGGGTCGCGGCGGCATCAGCTTCCCCGTCAGCGACATGCGCACGCACCCCGCGTACCGCGAGAGCGACCAGCACTCGATCACGCCGGACGTGGGCATCATCAACATCTCCGGCCGCGCCGCGGTGGTGCTCACCATGGCGAGCGCGCAGGAGCTCGCGTCCGTCGGCGCCGGCGACGACGTCTACCTCATCGGCTTCCCCGGCCGGCTCATGGATACGTCGAACCCGGCGGCCACGTTCCTCGCCGCGCACGTCGGGCGCGTGACCAACTCGGGCGGCCGCCCCGGCTCGTTCACCGACAACTGGCTCGTGCAGCACGACGCCAGCACCACGCACGGCACGAGCGGCAGCCCCATCTTCAACGGCCGCGGCAAGGTGATCGCCATCAACGCCGGCGGCTACCTCGAGAGCGACGATCAGACCGTCGCCGGCCGCAAGACCGAGGTGGTGAAGGCCTCACCGTACAAGTTCGGGATGCGCATCGATCTCCTGAACGCCGTCTTGCGCTGAGCCGGGCGACGATGCTGGGCCACGCGCTGCGACGCCTTCTCTGGTCCATCCCGGCGCTGATCGGCATCTCGATCATCACCTTCTTCTTCCTCTCGTACGTTCCCGATCCCACCGACGATCCGGTCATCGCCGCGACGCTCGCGCCCGCGGAGCTCACGCGCCAAAGGCGTGAGCGGTTCCGCGATCTGCCGCGCTTCTTCAACCTCGCGCCGCGCGGCGTGCGCGAGCGCGCGGGCGCGCTGGTCGACGCGATCGCCAAGGGTGGCCCCGATGCGGCGATGGCGCGCACGGAGCTGTCTCGTCTCGGCGGCGCGGCGCTGCCGCACGTGCTCCCGCGCCTCGACAGCCTGCCGCCGGCCCCGCGTCGCGAGCTCGCGCTCGCGCTCGCGCCCATCGCGCGGCGCATGGGCAACACCTCGTCCGAGGTCGACGATCCCGATCGCGCCGCCGCCTACTGGACGCGCTTCTGGGACGACCGCGGCATCGAGTTTCGTCGCGCGTCCGTGCGCAGCGCCGTGGCTCGCTTGGTTCGCTACGGATCCACATCCCGCGCGGCCGATCTCCACGAGCTCGACACCTTCGTCCTCGACGACGTCCTCGGCGCGCTCGAGCCGCCGCGCGACGCCGCGAGCGTCACCCGCGCCCGCGCGCTCGTCGACGTCGCGGCCCACGTCACCGGCCGCGACGATCGCATCTCCCCGGGCGACGGTGTCGCCGCGGCGCGCGCCTGCGTGGAGCGCTGGCAAGCCTACTGGCTCGTGTACCGCAGCGACTTCGTCACCGACGCCGGCCTCTCGCGCGTCGCGGGCATGGCGCTGGAGACGCGCTACGGCAAGTGGGCGTACGAGGCCGTGATCCATCGCTTCGGCAAGAGCGCCGCCGGCACGCCCGTGCTCGACGAGATCGAGTCCCGCGTCCCGATCACGTTGTTCATCGTCTTCGGCGCCATCGCGCTCGCGTATGCCATCGCCGTCCCGCTCGGCGCCCTCGGTGCCATGCGGCGCGGGCATCGCGTCGACGTCGTGCTCCTGCTCGTCATCCTCGCGCTCTATGCCACGCCCACTGCGGTCATCGCCGTCCTCGCGCGCCGGCTGGTCGGCGGCGAGGCGATCGCGGCCATGCTCATCCTCGCGCCCGCGCTCTTGGCCGCGCCGACCGCGCAGCAGCGCTCGGCTTTGGTGCTCGCGATGTCGCAGGATCACGTGCGCGCCGCCGTCGCGCGCGGCTCCACGTGGCGGCGCGCGGTGCTCGTGCACGGCCTGCGCAACGCGCTCCTCCCCGTCGCCACGCTGGCCACGCTCGAAGGACCGATGGCGCTCGGCGGCGCCTTCGTCGTCGAGCGCGTGCTCTCGCTGCGCGGCATCGGCGAGCTCACCATGCTCGCGGTGCAGGAGCGCGACATCGCCTGGCTCATGGCCATCTCCATGAGCGCCGCGCTCATCGCAGCCGTCTTCGTGGTCGCCGCCGATCTCGCCTATGTCGTCATCGATCCGCGGCTCGCGGGCGCTGTCCTCGGGCGCAGGGGGCGCGCGTGATCCACGCCGCGATCGCCTGGGCCTATCTCCGCGGCAGCCGGCGCGCCACGTTCGGCGCGGTCCTGCTCGGCTTCCTCGCGCTCGCCGGTGTCTTCGCCGAGATCCTCGCGTCGTCCGCGCCGCTCGTGGCTGCTGGGCCTGCGGGCGTGCGCCTCCTGCCGGGCGTCGTCCACGCCTCCCTCTACGAAGGCAAGCGCCGCAGCGAAATCGATCGCATGCACGCCGCCGACACCACGATCTGGCCCCTCGTTCGCTACGGCCCGACCACGCTCGACGACGCGGAAGCCAGCGCGCCCACCGGCGTCCACCTGCTCGGCATGGACGCCGAGGGCCGCGATCTCTTCGCTCGCCTCGTGTGGGGCGCGCGCACCGCGCTCGGCCTCTCCGCGGGCGCCGTGCTCCTCGGCATGTTCCTCGGTGTCGCCCTCGGTGGCCTCGCCGGTCACGAGCGCGGCTTCTGGAACGATCGCCTCGTTCGCCTCGTGGAGACGGTCGACACCTTCCCCGCCATCATCGTCGTCGCGCTCGTGCGCGCCATCGAGCGCGAGCCCTCCGCGCGCTCGCTCGTGCTCGCGGTCGGCTTCGTGCGTTGGGCCGAGGTCGCGCGCCTCGTCCGCGCCGAAGTGCTCCGCGCGGGCGCCGAAGAGTACGTCGTCGCCGCGCGCGCCCTCGGCGCCTCGCCCTTCCGCGTCTTCTGGCGACACATCCTCCCGAGCGCCATCGGCCCGGCCATCGTCAGCTCGGTCTTCGGCGTCGCCTCCGTCGTGCTCCTCGAAGCGGCCATCTCGTTCTTGAAGATGGGCGCCCCCACGCGCGCTGCCTCGTGGGGTGAGACGCTCGCCGAAGGCGCACAGGATCCGTCGCGGCTGCGCCTCATCGTGCTCCCCGCGCTCCTCCTCGCGGCCACGGTGGGCGCAAGCCACATGCTCGCCTCCGCGCTCCGCGACGCCACCGATCCCCGCGCCGTGCGCCGGTAGGCCGCTCGTGCGATCCGCGATACCATCGCGCGGCACGCCATGAAATCGCTCCTCGCGATCGCCGCCGTCGCGCTCCTCGCGCCCACGCCGCCGTTCCCTCCCCCGCGGCTCGGCGGCGCCACGCCCGAGACCCGTTGCGATTGGGGCGCCGTCGGCGAGCTCAAGCTCGATCGCGCCGAGCTCGTGGTGCGCACCGACGCCGGCCCGCTCACGTTGCTCATCGGTCCGCGCGTCAAGATCGCCGGCCCCGACGGCAAGCCCATCGCATCCATCGCCGAGCTGCGCACAGGCCAGAGCGTCCGCGTCTACTACCTGCTCGAAGGCGCCGCGAAAGCCCAGGAGATCGACATCCTCCCGTAGCGATCTCCGCCCGCGATCACGGCGCGAACTGGAGCACCACCACGTACGAGCCGCCCGGCTTTCCTGGCAGATCACCCTGACACAAACCCACCTCGGCGAACGCGAGCGGCGGCTCCTTCGCCTTGGCCAGCACGCTCGTCTCCTGCCAGCGCGTGTAGTCGTAGCCCGCGCGCCACACGGCCGTGTTCCACTGCTTGAATTTGTCGCCCACGCCGCGCGCCTTGTCGACGAGCAGCTTCATCTGGTTCGGCCGCACCTGCCCGCGGCACACGTCGTTCGCGAACTGCTGCACGGCCTTGGCCACGTCCTCGTCGTGCTTGTACGGCGCGCGTCCGTCGCCCTTCGCCAGCGCATCGAGCGCCTCGTACACCTTGGGCCGATCCTTCGCCGGATCCTGCCGCGCCACCGGCTCGACCGCGTACTCGACGATGGCCTGCTCGCTCTCGCCGCGCGCGTTCGCCGCCCGCGGCGTGAGCCCGATCCCCACGAGGAGCTGCTCCGCGCCCACGATGCGCCGGCGCACCGACGGCACGAGCAACCGCAGCCCCGCGTAGTCCGCGGCCGAATCGAGGCGCGCTTCCATCGCATCGTAGTCGTGCGGCGGCGCGCCCGCGGCCGCGAGCTTGTCGGCCAACACCACGTCCGGCCCCGGCTCGCGCGCCGCGCGCGCCGCCACGCCGCTCCGCTCCTGCGCGAGCGCCGTCAGCCGCCCATCGGTCGCCGCCGGCTTCTTCCCGGCCTTCGTGCGCACCGCGTTGTACTGCTCGAGGATCTTCGCGCTCCACGCCGCGGCATCGACCGTCGTCGCGGGCGGCGCCGGCGCGCGCATGAACTCGTCCGGCGCTTGGCTCTCCGGCACGCCGACGTAGATGGGCGCGAGGAACAGCGTCCTGCGCCACGGGTTCTCCGGCGTCGACGCGTTCGTGCGCGCGTCGAGCCCGGTCACCTCCAGGAAATAGCGCCCCGGCTTGCTCGGCGCCTTGTACGTCACCGTGAACGCGCCGGCTTCCGCGGGCGTGAAGCGCGCTTCGGCCACGCCGCCGTTCTCGTCGTCCGCGAGCAGCGACAGCTCCCCGAACGCATCGGTCGGCCGCACCTTCACCGTGATGCTCGCGCCCGGCGCGTGCGCCTTCGGCAAGGGATCGACGTCCACGAGACGCCGCCCGATCACGATCACCTGCGCCGCGCGCCCGCGCGACGATCGCGCGATCCCGAACGCCTCTGGATACACCGGCGCCTGCGCGTGCCCCGCGGCGGTGACCGTCTGCAGATCGAGATCGTCGACACCCTCGGCGACCATCATCTCCATGCGCGCATAGCGCGACGTCGCCCCCGCCCTCCAGAACAGCCATTCCATCATCGCCTGCGACGGCGGCTGCTTCTCCCCGCTCAGCATGTCCGCCGCGACGCGCGCCACCAGATCGAGCGCCGGCTCGTGGCGCATCATCGGCTTCGCCGCCGCGGGGATCCCGTTCTCGAACGTCGCGCGGAGCCGCGCATCGGCCGGCGTCTCCGGCACCTTGCTCGCATCGGGCCCGTACATCGCCGGCGCCGACGCGAGCAGCCGCCCGGCCTGCTCGGTGACCTCGCGAACGGGCCCGACACGCGGCCCCGCGCACGCAGCGAACGAAGGAACGAAGACCAGCGCGACGATCGAAAGAGCACGCGTGAGCGACATGGGGAGCCCCCGAGCTTACCCGAACCGCGACCGCCCCGCGCCCTCTCGAGGAGATCGCCCCCGGCTTGACAAAACGAACGGTCGTTCTAATGTACCCTCCGTGACCAAGGGCGAGGACACCCGCGCGACCGTGCTCGACGCCGCGCTCGCGCTCGCGAGCGAAGAAGGCTTGTCGGGCGTCACCATCGGCCGCTTGGCGGAGCGGGTCGGCATGTCGAAGAGCGGCCTCTTCGCCCACTTCTCCTCGAAGGAGAACCTGGCCGTCGAGATCCTCAAAGAGGCGACCGATCGCTTCGTCTCGAGCGTCGTCACCCCCGCGCTCAAGGCGCGCCGGGGCGAGCCGCGCGTCGTCGCCCTCTTCGATCGCTGGCTCGCGTGGGAGCGGCTCCTCCCCGGCGGCTGCATCTTCGTCGTCGCCGCCGTCGAGCTCGACGACAAGACCTGCCCCGCCCGCGAAATCCTCGCCTCCGCGCAGAAGGATTGGATCGAGACCATCGCCACGGCCGCCCGCATCGCCGTCGACGAGGGTCACTTCCGCGCCGATCTCGACGTGCGCCAGTTCGCCCACGAGGTCTACTGCCTGGGCTACGGCCATCACTTCGTCGCGCGCCTGGTCCGCGATCCCAAGGCCGAAGCGCGCACGCGGACGGCGTTCACGCGGCTCGTCCGCGACGCCCGCCGCCCCGACTGATCTTCGGAGAGGCCTGCCCTCTCCTCACGCTCGAACCACCGCAGCACGCCTGTTCCCCGGAGGCGTGGAGGGCGCGGTGTCCCTTTTTGCCTTCCGAAGGAGAACGCTCATGAGCACCGAGGCGACTGTTTCCCGGCCCAAGAATAGCACGAACGTTCGGCCCAACCCGTGGGCCCTCACGGCCGTGCGCGCCGCGCTGGCAGCGGTGGAGAGCCGGTCTCCGGATCTCGCCGCCGTCGCCGTCGAGCACCTGATGTTCCGCACCACGCGGCACCCGATGCCGGATCGGGAGCGCGCCGTCCTCGCGACCGGACGACCGTTCGCCATCCACTCCCGTCACGGCCGCGTCGCGGCCTGGCGTTGGGGCGAGGGTCCGGTCGTCATCCTCACCCACGGCTGGAACGGCCGCGGCAGCCAGCTCGGCGCGCTCGTCGATCCGCTGGTCACGCGCGGCTTCCAGGTCGTGGCCTTCGATGCACCGGGGCACGGCGCTTCCCGCGGGACGAGCTCTTCGCTCCCGGCCTTCGCCGACGCGCTCGACGCCGTGATCGACGCAGTCCGCTCGCCTTTCGAGCCGGTGCACGCCGTGGTCGCCCACTCCATGGGCGGCGCGGCCACGACCTATGGAATGAGCCGCTTCCGGCGCACGCCCGAGACCCACGTCGAGCGCGCGCTGCGCGAAGCGGAGCTGCCCGTGCGGCGCTTCGTGTTCGTCGCGCCCCCGGTGGACGTGCGCGACTTCGTGCGCTCCGCGGGCAAGATGCTCCACGTCGGCACCACGACCCAAGAGGCCGTCACCCGCCGCGTCGAGGCTCGCTTCGGGCTTCGGATCGAGGAGCTCTACGCCCCCGCCGCCGCACGCGATCTGCACGCGCCGCTGCTCGTGATCCACGACGAGGACGACCGCGAGGTCCCCATCGCGTGCGGCCAGCTCCTCGCCTCCGCGTGGCCCGGTGCGCGCATTCATCGCACGCGCGGCCTCGGCCACATGCGCATCCTCCGCGACCCGAGCGTGGTGCAGGAGATCGTGGGCTTCGTCAGCGAGCCGGCGTGATCGAGGCTGGCTCGTCCAGCCCCATCGTGATCACCGCGCGGGGATCGATCCCGCCGAGGTGATGTTCACCGCGAGTTTCTTGCCCATCGACACGCGCACCTCGCCCGGCGCTCTCCGCACCGTTTGAATGCGCTCACCGGCGACGCCCGCGGGCGCCGCGCCGAGATCGATGGCGCGCTCCCACAGCGCCGCGCCGAGCGTGTCGTAGCGCATGGCGAGCACGCGATCCGGCGTGGCCGCGCCGCCTTCGCGCACGAAGTCACCGACCTGGAAGATCATCGCCGACGTGTCCGAGTCCACCGCGATGGCCGCCGGCGCCGACGGGCGCGCGCTCCACGGCAGCTCGATCCCGCGCGGCCCGAACGCGCGCTTCCCACGCTCGTCGAGGAGCTGGACCTTGGCCGCGCCGTGCTGCGAAGCGACGGCGATCCACCCGCGCGTCTCCCAATAGATCGCCGAGAGCGCCTCGCATACCTCGACCTCCGCGACCTCGAAATCCGCGAGCACCGTGCCGTCCCAAGCCCACTTGCGCAGGGCCACGAGCTGCGTGGGAATGTCGCACCAGAGCAGCGCGACCTCGCCCTTCGGGCCGGGCGTGACCGCCATCTCGGTCACCACCTGACGCGTGCCCGCGAGCGGCTTCTCCTTGGTCCAGAGCAGCGCGCCGCGCGCGTCGAGCACCAGCAGGAGCGGGCTCCGCTGGCGCGGCGGGCCATAGAGCAGCACCGCCCGGCGATCACCTCCGAGCGGCGTGATCTGCACCTCGAGCGGCGCAGGCACCGTGCCGCCGAAGTGCTCGCGGATCACGCCCTCGTGCTGCGCGAGGCTGCGATCATCGGCGAGCCGCGCCAACGTCAAGCGGCGCGCTTCAGCCGGCGCGAGCGGCGCACCGAGCACTTGGGCCGATGACGACGGAGCCGCGTGGACGCCGGGCTCGTCGAGCGGCGTGAGCCCCGTCGGCGGATCGACGAGTGCCGTCGAAGGCGCGGATGCGCTCGCGGACGCCGGCGGCGATGCGCTCGCGGACGCGGCGCTCGCTCCTCCATCCGGCGCGCTCTCGTTGCTCGAAGCACGCGTACATCCACAAACGATCAGGGCGAACGCGACAGCGGCGGCGCGGATCACGCCGCCATCATGGCACACGCGCGTCTTCTCGCACCCTTCAACGACTGAGCAGAATCGCGAGCACCGCCGCGCGCTCCTGGTCGCCCCAACGTTCGAGCGCGGTCGGGATGCGCAGCCACACGCGCGCGGTCGCACCGCCGCAACTCCGCCGGCCTTCGTAGCCGAGGTCGGTGCGCGAGAGCTCGTAGGAGCAACGGCCGATCATGCCTTCGGCGAAACGCGGTCCGATGGCGAAGCTCGACATCTCTCCACCGACGAGGCCGTTGAAATGGAGCGCACCATCGTGGCTCTCGACCGCGAGGCTCACCGGGCGGCTGTCGAAGAGACCCGTGACTCCCTCGGCACCGACGTCGAGGCTCACCGGGCGACCGAAAGCGCGCCCGCGAATCGCCACGCCCTCAGCCTCGATGAAGCGCCCGAGGTTCACGTCGGGCCCCATGATCTCCGCCGCGCCGACGCGGAGCACGAGCGCGGTGCCGCGATCGGTCCGCAACGCGAAGGAGCTGACCCGATCGATCGGCTCGTCCTCGATCTGCCACGGAGGAGCCTCGGGATACGATGCTGGCTCGATCACCGAGCATCCCCCGAGCACCATCGCCGCCGCCGCGAGCACTCCACGCGTCATGCCGCACCTCCCGGTCTCGATGGTAGCCGCTCTCCACGCCGCGTGGAGCCGAGCCCGATCGCCTTCGCTCGTCAGTCGTCCCAGAAGCTCCCGCCCGAGTCGTCGCTCGAGCTCGAATCGTCGCTCGAGCCCGAATCGTCGCTCGAGTCCCAGAAGCTCCCCGAGCTGCCGCTCTCCTGCTCGATGCCCGCGCCCGTCCCGCCCGAGTCGCCGCCGAACACCGAGTCGAAGAAGCCGCCCGAGCTGCCGCTCTCCTGCGCGATGCCCGCGCCCGCGCCGCTCGGCTCGTTGCTGCTCCCGAAGAGGTTGTCGAAGAAGCCGCCGCTCTCCTGCGGAGCGTGCTGGGCCGAGAACGAGTCGTCGTAGTGATGACCCGAGTCGTGGTGATGATGGTGGCTCGGCCCGTGATGGTAGTGATGCTCGTGCGAGCGCCCGCCGATCACGCCCACGGCCGCCGCCGCGCCGAGCATCGAAGCGGCCACGTGGCCGACCTGGCCCGCGATGTCGAGCCCCTGCTGCAAGCGCTGCTGCGACTGTCGCTCGGCGAAGCGCTGCGGAGCGCCGGCGAAGGCCTCACCGCACTTCACGCACGCCGGCGTGTTGTGCGGCGAGAGCGCGTGACAGAAGACGCACTGCACGACGATCCACGTCTGGCACTGCACGCACTTCTGCGCGCCCATCTCGTTGAGCGTGTTGCAGCGCGGGCACGGGATGGCCTGCGTCTGAGCGTTCCTGACGAACGGGGTCTTGCAGTACTTGCAGGCCGCGTAGCCGGCCGTGCGCGGCGCGCCGCAGTGAGTGCAGAGCTCTTGGCCTTCGGACATGGTGACGCCAAGCGTAGCCCGCCCTCGGCCCGCGCGAAAGGCGGCGCCCGAACGACGAAAGGATGTGGAGGGAACTGGGATCGGACAGCGCCGCAGCCTTCATCGCGGCGGCGCATCGGAGACGGATGAGGAGCTCTGGCTACGCGACCGCTCCGAGATCGTCCGGCGTCTCTTTGGGCGTCGGGATCCACTCTTCGTCCTCGCCGGCCGGGGGCAGCACGAGCGGCTGTCCCAGGTAATCCACGCGCTTGCCCGGCCAGCCGAACGTCCGCCACAGGTACGGGAGCAGCGCGGGCTGATCGAGGTTCGGGTGGATGAACGGCGCCACGCGCTTCGCGTGCTCGGCGGGGAGCAGGCTCCAGTGCAGGCCCGGCTCCATGTGATGGATCGTGTGGTAGCCGTTGTTGAACGTCCACCAGTTCACGAGCTTGCCCACGAAGTTGCGCGAGTGGTTGTACTCGCTCTTCTGATCGCAGCCGTCGTGCTGGAGCAGGTTCATCGTCACGATGCCCCAGGCCGCGTACTTGTGGGGGATGGCGACGAAGATGAGGAACTTCTTCCAGTCGAGGATGAGCAGCGCGAGGTAGGCGCCGTGGAGGATGAGCCACTCCGTCGCCATCTGCCGCGCCCACGCCGGGTTGCGCTCGCGCATCGCGCGGAAGTAACGCGACTCGCCCTTCATGATGGCGCCGGCCACATGGAGCACGAAGAAGAGCCCGTTGAGGAGGTTCCAGCGATGACGCGTCTTCGTCGTGCGCATCACGTCGCGGAGCTCCTGCGTGTGCTTGTGGTGGCTGAGGTTGTGCCCCGGCACGAAGGAGCTGACCGGCGCCCCGTACGTCAGCGTCAGGACCACCTGGAAGAGGCGGTTCATCCCGCGATTCTTGAACACCGGGCTGTGGATGGTGTTGTGCGTGGCCACGGCCCCGAAGAACGAGAACCAGCACGTGAGGATGAACAGCGGGATCGCGATCGCGAGCTGTTTCGGCGTGTAGACCCACTGAACGACCACGAGGCCGAAGTAGATCGCGACGAAGGTCAAAGTCCTCAAGTCGGCACGGTAGCGAAGCATGACGCGTCCTCGTTACTTTGCGTCGAATTCTCGACGCTCCCTGTCTAGCGCACTTTTCTCCGTCGGGAACGGGCAATGTGGCGTTCGGACGCTGTTTCAGGCCAACAATCGCCATTCGACGCCAGGAGTGACGGGTCGTGACGTAAGCCTGGCGCAAACTTTGCCAATTCATCCTGGATCGGTTGACGAAGGGCCGCGCGGCTAGGAATGTCGGCACCGTGACCGCGACATTCGACCCGAGCGCCCCCGCCATCGGCGGCGGCATCTATGGCCTCCCGCACACGCCCGAGGAAGCACGCGTCGTCCTCCTGCCCGTGCCGTGGGAGCCGACCACTTCGTATCGCCGGGGCACCGCGCGTGGCCCCGCCGCCATCCTCCACGCGAGCCGCCAAGTCGATCTCTTCGATCTGCAGACGGGCCGCCCGTACGAGGCCGGCATCGCCATGCTCGACGTCGATCCCGAGATCGCCGCTTGGAACGCCGAGGCCTGCGCCGCCGCCGAGCCGGTGATCGCGGCCGGCGGCGAGGTCGCCGGCGACGCCGATCTCGAGGCGCGCCTCGCGCGGGTCAACGAGCTGTCCGAGAAGCTCAACGCGCGCGTCGAGTCCATCACGCGCACGTGGCTCGATCGCGGCAAGATCGTGGGCCTCGTCGGCGGTGATCACTCGACGCCCTTCGGCGCCATCGCCGCCTATGCGGCCCGCTACCCGGGCCTCGGCGTCCTCCACGTCGACGCGCACGCGGACCTGCGCGACGCCTACGAAGGCTTCACCTACTCGCACGCGTCGATCATGTTCAACGTGGCCGAGCGCATCCCCGGGGTCGCGCGCATCGTGCAGATCGGCATCCGCGATTTCTCGCAGGAAGAGCACGCGTACATCGAAGGATCGAACGGTCGCCTCAGCACGCTCTTCGACGTCGAGATGGCGCGGCGCACCTTCGAGGGCGAGCCCTTCGGCAAGATCGCGCGCGAGGTCGTCTCGCGCCTGCCCAAGCACGTCTACCTCTCGTTCGACATCGACGGCCTCGATCCGGCCTTCTGCCCGAACACGGGCACGCCGGTGCCGGGCGGCCTCTCGTTCCAGCAGCTCGCGGCCCTGCTCGCCTACGTCGAGGAGAGCGGTCGCACCATCGTCGGCCTCGATCTCAACGAGGTCGCCCCCGGCCCCGACGGCAACGAGTGGGACGGCAACGTCGGCGCCCGCCTCCTCTACAAGATGATCGGCTTCACCCTCCGCTCGCAGCGCGCGTAGCCCGCGGCTCCAACCCGTTCGAAACGTCCAAGCAACGACGGTCGGTGGCGCAAGGCGCACGCCGTTCGTTGGAGCACCAACCATCGTCGCGCGCCTTGTCGCGGCGCGCTCCGAAGGACACCATCTTCGGATGATGCGACTTGCTTCTTGGATCACGGGCTTCGCGGCGATCACTGCGCTCCTCTCGGGCTGCGCGTCGGACGAGAGCGGCTCGGGCGGCGGCGGGGGAACGAGCGCCACCACGACGGGCAGCGGCGGCGCGGGCGGCGCGATCGGGTCGACGTTCGCCTGCGGCGACCAGACCTGCGACGGCACCACGGAGGTGTGCGTCCATCACTTCGTCGAGGCGAGCTCGCAGAGCTGGGACGCCTGCGCGCCGATCCCGAGCGCGTGCTCGGACATGCACACGTGTGCGTGCGTGGACGCCGCCGGCGTCGGGGATGATCTCGATTGCTCGTGCACCGAGGATGCGCCGGGGAATTTCTCGGTGTGCGTGCGCGAGCCTTGAGGCTCGGCGCGCGGCGCGATCGGTCTTTCTCGGGATCACCGAGGTGGACCGACCTCCCGCCGCGCGCGCACCGCTTCAGCGCAGAGCTTGCTTGAAGGCTTCGATGGAGAGGTGAACGTCGAGCGTGCCGCACATCTCGCGGCAGGAGTGCATGCTCAGCATGGGGGCGCCGACGTCGACGGTGGCGATGCCGAGCTCGGCCGCGGTGATGGGGCCGATGGTGCTGCCGCACGGGAGGTCGCTGCGCACCACGAACTTCTGCGGAGAGAAGCCGGCCTCCTGACAGAAGAGCTCGATGCGGGCCGCGCTCTCGCCGTCGGTGGCGTAGCTCTGGTTCGAGTTCGACTTGATGACGAGGCCGCGGTTCACCTGCGGGGCGTGCTGCGGCTCGTGCTGATCGGCATAGTTCGGGTGGATGCCGTGAGCCATGTCCGCGGAGACGAGCAGCGAGCGCGACATCGCGCGGCCGAGCGACTGCGACTGACGATCGGGGTGCGCCTCGAGGATGCGGGCCACGGTGTCGCGAAGGACGCTGCCCGCGGCGCCGGCGGCGCTGCGGCTGCCGCACTCCTCGTGATCGTAGAGCGCGATGAGGCGCGTGCGCGGAGAGCTGTGCGTCGAGGCGATGAGCGCGCTCGTGGCCGCATGACAGCTCGCGAGGTTGTCGAGGCGCGCGGAGAAGACGAAGTCGTCGTTGAGGCCGCCGATCACGGCGCGCTCGGTGTCGTAGAACGAGAGGTCGTAGCCGAGGATGTCGTCGGCCGCGATCTCGGCGGCGCGCGCCAGCGTGGCGCGGAGCACGGCCTCCTTGCCCAAGCCGACGATGGGGACGAGGTGCTTCTGCTCGTTGAGCACCATGCCGTCCTTGTTCACGCCGCGGTTCAAGTGGATGGCGATGTTGGGCACGCGCGCCACGGGGCGGGAGAGATCGACGAGGCGGGCCTCGACGCCCTCCTTCCCGCGCACGAGGACGCGGCCGGCGATCGAGAGATCGCGATCCATCCACGTCGCGTGGATGACGCCGCCGTAGACCTCGGCGCCGAGCTGCTGGTAGCCGCTGCGGCTCACGTCGGCGTTGGGCTTCACGCGCAGGTTGGGCGAATCGGTGTGCGCGCCGATCATGCGGAAGCCGCCGGTGGCCGGCGACTCGCTGCCGACGACGAACGCGATGATCGTCCCGCCGCGGTGGAAGTAGCGGCGATCGCCGGGGGCGAGCGTCCAGGCGTCGCGCTCGCTGATCTCGCTGAAACCCGCGGCTTCGAGGCGCGCGGCCGCTTCCCGCGCGGCGTGGTAGGACGTCGGCGATCGATCGAGGAAGGCGCAGAGATCGCGCGCGGCCTCACGGCCCTGGGCGCGGAGGCGATCCATCTCGGCGGCGGTGCGGGGAAAGCGCTCGCCGAGGTCGGTCAGCGGCTTGTCGAGGTCGGGCATGGCGGGCGAGTCTAGATCAGAAAGGTCGCGCGTCGATGTGCCGGCGGCGCGGGCCGCGCTAAACATGGAGCCCCCCATGCCGATCGACGTCCGCGTGCACCCCTCGATCCGCGACATCCCCGAGGCCGCGTGGGACGCGCTCGACGGCGTGCGCGGCGTGCCGTTCCTCTCGCACGTCTGGCTCTCGACGCTCGAGACCACGGGCTGCGTCGGCGGCGACACCGGCTGGCTGCCGCACCACCTCGGCTTCTGGGAAGGTGATCGCCTCGTCGCCGCGGCCCCCGCGTACCTCAAGGAGAACAGCGAAGGCGAGTTCGTCTTCGACTGGGCCTGGGCCTCCGCCGCCGAGCGCGCGCGCATCCGTTACTACCCGAAGCTCGTCGTCGCCGTGCCCTTCACACCGGCCACCGCATCGCGCCTGCTCGTCGCCGATCCCGAGTCGCGCCCGCACCTCCTCCCCGTGATGGCCCACGTGCTCCGCGAGGTCGTGAAGGAGACGGGCATCTCCAGCGCGCACGTCCTCTTCCCGCCCGAGACCGAAGCGCGCGCGCTCGGCGAGGCCGGGATGGCGCAACGCTTCGGCGTGCAGTTCCACTGGCGGAACGCGGGCTACCAGACCTTCGAAGACTTCCTCTCGCGCTTCTCGTCGAAGCGACGCAACCAGATCCGCCGCGAGCGCCGCGAGATGGACAAGCAAGGGATCGACATCCGCACCGAGCGCGGCCGCATCGCGCCCGAGATCATCGACGTGATGTTCGATCTCTACCTCTCCACGGTGGAGAAGTTCACCTGGGGCCGGCAGTACCTGAACCGCGCCTTCTTCGAAGAGATCTGCGACAAGCTCGCGGGCAAGATCGAGATCGTCCTGGCCCGCGAAGGCACGCGCATCTTGGGCGGCGCCTTCAACATCGCGGGCGACACCACGCTCTACGGGCGCTATTGGGGCGCCCTCGAGGAGCGCCCGTTCATGCACTTCAACGTGTGCTTCTACCACTCCATCGACGAGTGCATCACGCGCGGCCTCCAACGCTTCGAGCCCGGCGCCGGCGGTGAGCACAAGCTGGTGCGCGGCTTCGAGCCGTCGATCACGCACAGCGCCCATCACCTCGCGCACCCGGGCCTCGATCGCGCCGTGCGCGAGTTCCTCGATCGCGAGCGTGCCGCCATCGAGGAGGGCACCGCCCAGAAGGACGTGGCCTTCCGATAGAGTGGGCTCATGGACAAGCTCTTGGCGTCGATCCGCGCGGCGTTGACCGAGGCCGCCGATCCGACGAAGGCCCCCGCGATGACGGCGTACATGAAGTCGGCGATGCCCTTCCTCGGCGTGCCCAAGCCCGCGCGCGCGGCCGCGCTCAAGGGCGTCCTCGCCGCCGCATCGTGGTCCGACGCCGCGGCCTGGCGGCGCGCCGCGCTCTCCGTGTGGCGCGGCGCCCGCTACCGCGAGGAGCGCTACGCCGCGATCGCGCTCCTGCGCGACAAGCGCGCCCAAGCCTTTCACGACATGGACGCGCTCCCCATGTTCGAGGAGCTCATCGTCACCGGCGCCTGGTGGGACTACGTCGACGAAATCGCCGGCCACAACCTCGGCGTGATGCTCGATCGCAACCCCGCCCCGATGCGCGAATCCATGCTCGCCTGGAGCAAGGACTCCGACATGTGGAAGCGTCGCTCGTCGATCCTCTGCCAGCTCCGCTTCAAGGAGCGCACCGATCTCCCGCTGCTCTACGCATGCATCGAGCCCTCGATCGACTCGAACGAGTTCTTCCTGCGCAAGGCCATCGGCTGGGCGCTCCGGCAATACGCGTGGACCGATGCGCGCGAGGTGCAGCGGTACGTGAAGAAGAACGAAGCGCGGCTGAGCGGGCTCTCGAAGCGGGAGGCGCTGAAGAACGTGGGCGAGCGGAGCTGAGGCGCAGCGCGCTGGATGTCGGCGCCCGACCTGCGACACAGCGGGCGCGGAGAACGCCGATGAGGGGATCGAGAGGCTTTCTCTGAAGAAGCGCTGGCCGGCGAGCGCAGCGCCGGCTCGCGTTCATCGGAGCGTCCACACCTGCACGGCGCCGCGACCGCCCTCTCTCGGGACACCGATGGCCGCGAGATTGTCGTGGATCGCCAGCGAGGGCACGCGCGAGTGCGGCGCCTTCGGTGGCTCCGCGAGCACCTTCACTTCCGCGAAGGTCCCCGCGTCGCGCGCGAAGAAGGTCCCCGCCCCTGCGAGCGCGCGATCGCCGTGAAGCGCGACGGCAACAGGCCTCGTCAGCGCATCCTGAGCCACCCCCACGACAGGCACGAGCGCCGTCGCGAGCGCCTCGCTCTCGGCCCAGCGCCCCTCGCGATGCATGAAGCGATGCGTCCGGTAGCGCGCTCCGACGAGCAAGGTGTCTCCCTCGAGGGCGAGAGCCGCGCCGAACGCGTCGTCGCGGGCGCGCTTTTCGGGCAACAGCTTCTGCGTGAAGCGAAACCCGTCGGGCCCGAGGGCGAACGCGTATACCGCGCCGGGGGAGTCGTAGTCCTCGGTGTAGAGCGAGGTCGCGGCGGCGAGCTCCTCGCCGACGGCCACGGCGAAGCCGAAGTTGATGCTCTCGACCTCGGCACCGTTGTCGTCGGGAGGAGCGAGCTTCTGCGCGAGCTTCCACGTCTCGCCGGCGCGCTCGAACAAATACGCGGCACCGGCCGACCTGTAGCCGCCGTTGGCACCGACCATCATCCATCTCCTGCCGAGCGCGATCGCGGAGCCGAAGAAGTCCCCGCTCGGGTTGTCGTCGCCCACGAGCTTCTGCGCGAGGTGCCAGCGTCCATCGCGGCGCACGTAGACGTAGACCGCGCCCTCGGCGCGATCGCGGGGCGCGCCCACGAGCAGCGTCTCGCCGAGCAGCGCGACCGCTGTGCCGAACGCGTTGCCGGCAAAGCCATCCTTCGCCGTGAGCTTCTGCTCCATCCCCCAAGCACCGTCGCGACGCACGTAGACATAGGCCGCACCGGCCCGCGCGATGGTGTCGGCGGGCGCGCCGATCACCAGGACGTCGTCACCGAGCGCGACCGCATCACCGAAGCCCGCGCCGATGTCGGGGCCAACGAGAAGCGCCTCGCGGCGCACGTTCCAGGTCGTGGGAACGGACGCGCTCACCGATGCGCTGGAGGATGGCAGCGGGGGCATCGCCGACGCGGCGCTCGCCGGCGGCTTCGCGGGAGCGCCTGAAGTCGTGTCTAGATCGCGACCGCGGCACTGCGCGCAGGCGAGCGAAGCGACGATCGAGGAGGCCAACAGTGCGCGCCTCATGGACGATGCGAGCATACCGGAGAGGTTTGTTTCCGCTGTCGATTGTCCCGGCGTGCGCCCTGATCATGCCGGCTCGCACTGTTCCTTGGGAGCAAGGAACCGATGCCCCGCAACTGTCGCCCAGGGCCCGCCAACCGCCAGAACGACGACCGGAAACCGTGCGCGCAACCGGATTCGGCGCCCGAACAACCAGCGTTCACCGCTGTACGCCTCCTTTCCCACGCCGGAACAACCCCCGCGCAGCGTGAGCACACCCTGTCCTGCGCCGGGACAACCCTTGCGCAGCGCGTGCCGCCTCCGTTCCTGCGGGACAACCCGTGTCCACGGTGAGGCCCCCTTGTTCCGACGCCGGAACAGCCTGCCGCAACGTCCGTGCACCGAGGTTGTTCCGACGGCGGAACAGGGTGCGTGCACGCGCGACGGGCCTTGTTCCAGCGCGTGCGAATCGGGATCCACCGTGCACCGCTCCAGTCCCAGCGCGGCACGACGGGCGCTCACGAAGACGACCGTTGTCCCGGCATGGGACAAGCGCCGTGCACGCGATGCGCAGCGTGGATCGCCGTCGGAACAAGCGGCGGTGACGATGGCCGCCGCCTGTCCCGGTGAGCCACGCCTTCGCGCGCGAGAGAGGCACGCGCCGTCCAGCCCGTGCTCAGCGTCCATCGCCATTGTCTTGGGAGGTGCCCTCGCGGTCGAGGGAGATGCACGCGCCATGCGGCCCGTGCTCAGTGTCCCTCGCGATTGTCTCGAGCGGTGCCCTCGTGGCCGAGGGCCATACTTCGTCTCAGTCGATCGTGCTCAGCGCCGGCTCGCGGCGGGCGTGCCGAGCCGCACGATGAGCGCGAGCGCGGCGGCCGACGTGGCCAGGACGGTCACCGCGAGGAAGCCCCACCGCGCGAGCGCGAAGCTCCCGAGCGCGGCGCCGGCGGCCATCCCGATGAACATCCCGACGATCATGAGCGCGTTGAGGCGGCTGCGCGCGCTGGGCTCGAGGCCGTAGACGATCGTCTGATGCGCGACCAGCGTCGCCTGGACACCGAAGTCGAAGCCGACGGCGCTCGCCGCGAGCAGCCACAGCGCACCATGCGCCGAGAGCAGCGGGAGCAGCGCCATCGTGGCGAACGCCGCCACTACGAGGCCCGCGCCGAGCTTCGTCACGCGCTCCGGGCCGTGCCGATCCGCGACACCACCGGCGAGCGGCGCGGCCAGCGCGCCCGCGGCACCGGCGAGGCCGAACGCGCCCGCGACCGTGCTGCCCACGTGGAACGGCGCGCCGTGGAGCAGCACCGCGAGCGTCGACCAGAACGCGCTGAAGCCGATCGAGAGGAGCCCCTGCGCGAGGGCCGCGCGCCGCAGCGCGGGATGACGTCGCCATAGATCCGCGAGCGAGCCGAGCAGCGCGCCGTACCCGAGCTCGGTGGTCGGCTCGAAGCGAGGAAGCTTGCGCCACATGGCCACGCCGAGGAGCGCGACGCTGGCCGCCGCCGCGACGAACACCGCGCGCCACCCGAAGTGCTCCGCGACGAAGCCGCTCACCACGCGCGAGAGCAGGATGCCGAGCAAGAGCCCCGTCATCACCGTGCCGACCACCTTCCCGCGATGGGTCTCGGGCGCGATCGTCGCGGCGGCGGGCACGATGTCCTGCGCCAAGGTGGCGGCGAGCCCCATCGCGAGGCTCGCGATCCACAGCGCGCCGATCGAGCGGACGGCGCCCGCGAACAGCAGCGCCACGCTGAGCACCGCCGCCTTCGCGAGGATGATGCGGCGCCGATCGTATCGATCGCCGAGCGGCGCGAGCAGCAGGATCCCGATCGCGTAGCCGAGCTGCGTGAGCGTCGGAACGAACCCGACCGCCGTGTCGGAGGCGCCGATCTCGGCCCCGAGCACGCCGAGCATCGGCTGGCTGTAGTAAAGCGCGGCGACCGACGCGGCCGCGCCGGCGGCGAGCAGCAGCACGAGACCACGCGGCACTGCGGTGCGGTCGTCGGCAGGTGCGATCGCGGCGGGAGCATGCGTCGAAGGAATGAGCATCATGGCGGAATCACCTTCGTGAGAGGTGGCCCCAGTATGAAAAGCCTTGCGAAAGACTGGTAGTAGCGTCGAGAGCACGATGGTCATACGGTGAACGCATGACCGCCAAGGATACGCCGGCTTCATCGCTCGATCGCGTCACGTTGATGGCGACGTTCGTGCGCGTCGTCGAAGCGGGGAGCTTGTCCGCCGCGGCCGCGCAGCTCGGCACGACGCAGCCCACCGTGAGCCGGCGTTTGCAGGCGCTGGAGCGTTCGCTCGGGCTCTCGCTCCTGCTCCGCTCCACGCATGCCATGAAGCTCACCGAGGACGGCGAGCGTTGCTACGAGCGCGCGAAAGAGCTGCTCGCGAGCCTGTCGGCCTTCGAGGACGATCTGCGCGGCGCCGGCCGCGAGCCCGGGGGGACGCTGCGCGTGGTGGTGCCGCACGCATTCGGCCAGGAGAACTTGGTCGCGCCGCTCGCCGCCTACCTCGCGCGCCACCCGCGCGTGTCGGTGGAGTGGCTGCTGCACGATCGCACGCCGAGCTTCATCGCCGACGGCATCGACTGCGCGATCCACGTGGGCCCGGTGACCGATCCTTCGCTGGTCGCCATCCGTCTCTCCGAGGTCCCGCGCATCGTGGTGGCCGCGCCGTCGTTGCTCGGCAAAGGCGCGCCGCCCGCGCATCCCGCCGAGCTCGCGTCGCTGCCCTGGCTCGCGCTGCGCACGTTCTACCGCACCGAGATCGCGCTGTTCCGTCCCTCCACGGGCGAGCGCTTCGAGCTGCCCATCCGCCCGCGCATGAGCACCGACAGCCTGTACGCCCTGCGCAGCGCCGCGATCCTCGGCGTCGGCGTCGGTGTCGCGTCCGCGTGGCTGGTCGAAGACGAGATCGAAAAGCGGCGCCTCGTGCGCGTCGCGCCTTCATGGCAGGCGGAGTCGTTGCCGGTCTACCTCGTCTATCCCCAAGCGCGCTTCCATCCGGCGCGGCTACGGCAGTTCGTCGAGGTGATGCGCAAGGCGGTGCCTGCGGTGGTGGGGACTGCGCCTCCGCGTGCGGAGAAGACACGCGGGTGAGCGAGGCGCGAGGATGTGAAGAGGGAGCTGGCAACGAGGAGCATCGCGGACGACGAGCCGGTGAGGCCTCTCGTGCAACGGGCTGCGCGGCGATCCGCGATGGAGGAAGCGTGACCGGCGATGGGCCGGTGGAGCATCGGCGACGCGTTGCTCTGCGGCGACGAGCCGCTCGAAGCGCTCTATCGGTCACGTTCGAGGCGCTACACGTGGGCGTCGGGAGGCGCGAGCAGCGCGAAGAAGGCGCGGGTCTGGCTCGCGATCAAGTGGAGCAGGATCCTCGCCGGGGAGCGGCGCAGCTCGACCTCGAAGGTGATGTCGGCACCGGTCGCGCCCACCATCGCCCCGTCCGCTTCGGCGACGAGCCGGCGCATGGCCGCGTTGTCGCGCTTCACCTCGAGCCGGAAGCGGCGCACGCCCCGCGCGCGGGCGACATGGGAGAGCTCGGCGAGGAGCCGCGTGCCCAGCCCCCTGCGCTGCATGTCGTCGGCCACCGTGAGCGCGGCCTCGGCGACGTCGCGCTGATCCGCGTCGCGCACGGCGCGGGCGACGCCGACGATGCGCTCGCCGCCGGCATCGGGCACGACGGCGATGAGGGCGATGTGATGGTCGCCGTCGACGTCGGTCAGGTAGCTCAGCATCGCCGGCGAGAGATCGTTGAACACGGCGAAGAACCGCTGGTAGCGCGACTCGGCCGAGAGGCGATGAAACATGGCGCGCAGGGCGGAGGCGTCGCTGGGCCGGATCGGGCGTAGCGCCACCCGGCTGCCGTCGTGGAGCGTGACGGACGCGGGGATGGACATCCCGCACCGGTAGGGGCGATGACACAACGTGTCAACGGCCGCCGTGGCGCTCGCGGACGAGCCGCTTGTCGACCTTGCCAGCAGCTCCGCCGCAGGAGGTCGAGCTGCTCGGTGCAGCTCTTGGCCAGCACCGCCACGCGCTCACCCTTGTCGATCGAGGTCGTGGCAAGCTGGGACGACGTCACGCGGCGCCCGCGGCGGCGCGGGCCCGGGGGCCTGTCTCCGGCAGGAGGAAGCCGGCCACGAAGATCACCCACGAGAGCACCGTCAAGGTGATGAAGCCGGGGACGAAGGAGCCCGTGCGCTCGCGCAGGACCGCGACCAAGTTCGGCGCGAACGCCGAGACGACATAACAGAAGCTGAACATCGTCCCCATGATCAGGCTCACGTGACGGGGCGTGACGCCGGGGAGCTCCATGAGCAGCGTCGTGATCGCGGCCGTGGGGATGAAGAGGGCCACGCCGAGCAAGATCGCCGAAGCCATGATGATCGCCGGCGACGCGAAGAGGAACATGCCGAAGGCCACCGTGCCGGCGATGAGCCCGCCGACGATGAGGAAGGGCCGCCGCACGCCGAGGCGTTGCGTCAGGTATCCACAGATGATCGCGGAAGGGATCCCGGCGAGGTTGACGATCCCGCTGTAGCGGGCGGCGCCGGCGCGATCAAAATGGAACTGCTCCTGGTAGAAGGTGGGGAGCCAGTAGCTGAACGACAGGTAGAGCGCGACCGCGCCCGTGAACGCGAGCGTGGCCAGCCAGGTCTCTTTCATCCGCCACACGTCGAGGTAGCTCACCCGAGCGCCCTCCGGAGAGGACCCCGTGCCGCCGCCGAGCGCGGCAGAATCCTTGTTTTCCCGCCCGAGGAGCGCCCAGGCCACGAGCATCACCGCGTTCAGCGCGCCGAAGACGACGAGCGTGCCGCGCCAGCCGAGCGCCGTCCCGGCGAGCGGCGTGGTGACGTACATGGCGACGGCGATCCCGGAGTTGGCGGCGACGCCGTTCCACGCGTTCACCGCGGGCAGCTCGCTCCGCGGGAACCATTGCATGGCCATCGGCGCCATCGACGTCACGACCACGGCGCCGCCCAGGCCGAAGAGGAAACGGCTCACCACGAAGACCTGGAAGCTCGGCGCGAGCGGCCCCGCGAGCACGGCGCAGATGAGGAGAGAGCCGAGGAGGATGGTGCGCTTGAGCCCGAATCGCACGGCGGCCGCCCCCGTCACGATGGGCGCGATCACCTTGGCAATGGTCACCACGGTGTTGAGGAACGAGAACTCGGTCTTCGAGACGTGGAAGAACGTCATCAGATCCGGCCCGAGCGGCGCCAAGGCCATCCATGACACGCCGAAGAGGGCATACGTGAGGAACATGACGGCTTCGACGACGTAGCGATGCCGGGAGTGGGTCTGAGCCATGGCTTTCGTCTCTGCTCCAATCGTCCCATCGCGCCGCGATTCATCGCCGGTCATCGCCCGAGCGCGCCCGCGCGCACATCACGTGTTCGGCCGGCGACGGCGCGTGAATCAAAGCCCGCGCAGGAAGGCGAGGACGGCCTCGTTGTATTCGCGCGGGCAATCCATCTGCACGGTGTGGCCGCAGCCTTCGAGCGCGACCAGCCTGGAGCCCGCGATGCGCTCGTGGCCCTGGCGCATGATCGAGGAGGTGAACCCGCCGTGCAGGAACGGATTGGGGATGAGCTGGTCCCGGTCGCCATAGACGATGACGGTCGGCGCCTTCACCTTGTCGAGGCTGGTACGCACGAAGTCGTTGTCGGCGAGGCCGGCGACCGTCTTCACGTTGGCGTACGCGTAGCTGTCGAACTCGGGGCTTCCGGCGAGGCGCACGCGCTCCTCGATGAGCCACTCCAGCTCGGAGCGCCACTTGCCGAAGTTGGCGCGGCGGACGGAGCCCCAGATCGCATCTTCGTCCGCGTGCTTGATGAGCCGGGCGGTGAAGACCTTCCGGAACCACTCCTTCTCGCGCCGGGAGAACTCCTCGAAGCCCGCGGGCGAGGTGAGCACCAGCGCGCGCAGCTCGTCCGGGAAGCGGATGGCGTAGGAGAGCGCCGTCTGCCCGCCCATCGAGTGACCGACGAGGATGGGCTTCTCCACGCCGGCGGCCTTCACGACCTCGCGGACCGCGTCGGCCATTGCCTCGGTCGTGTACGGGAACGAAGCGGGCTTGTCGGACTTGCCGTATCCCGGCAAATCAACGGCGATGACGCGGTATCCGCGCGCGGCGAAGGCATCGAGTTGGTAGCGCCAGAATTTGAGATAAGAGCCCAGCCCGTGGATGAAGATGAGCGCCTGCTTGCCTTGCGGGTTGAGCTCGACATAACCCACCTCGAGCGGCTTCGGCAGGTGGTGAGTCGTGGTCGTCTCGGGGAGCGCGGCGCGCTTCTCCGGCCAGGCCTGGCCGGAAGGGCCGGTGTACGAAAGGTCCTTGAACGCGAGCGGCGGCTTTCCCTTGAAGGACGGCGTACAGCCGAGAGCGAGGGCGGCGATGGCCGCGGCGACGGTGATGACGGCTCTCATGGTGCCTCTAGAACGCGTACCAGGTGAAGGTGGTAAAGGCCGCCCAGGGGTCGCTGGTGAGCTGGGAGTTGCCCTCGTAGAAGCTCCCCTTCTTCATGTATCCGGCGTGCAGACCGACGGTCATGAGATATCGGAGCTGATACTTGACCTCGATGTTGCCCTCGACGCCGATCAGCCGGCCGCGCTGCGGCCCGCCGGCGGCGTAAGGCTGGGGCCGGGCGCTGCTCTGCGCGGTGGCGGCGCCGATCTTCACATTGAGCTTGTTGGGGATGATGTCGCCGGCGGCGGTGAGGATGGCGGAGGTCACGCCGTATCCCTGGTTGGAGATGTCCGTGACCGCGCCCGTGTAGTTGTTCACGGTGCTGGTGAAGGGATAGAGTAGGAGCGTCTTGTGGTTGAACCACACGGCGCCAGGGAGGCCGTAGTAGTTCATGGTGAAGGCGCTCTTGTATTTACCGTCGTTGGGGTCGGCGTCGCCGGAGGTGTACATGCCCTCCAGCGTGAGGAGATCGTTGTTGGTGCGCCCCCAGCGATAGGCCAGCTCCAGGTTGGCGGCGTAACCGCTGATGTCGACCTCGGGGAGGAGCTTCGAGCCTTCCTTGTTGTTCTTGAACTTCCCGAAGTTGTACATGAAAAAGCCCGAGGCCGAGAGGTTGCTCGTGGCGAAGCTCAGGTTGTGGTGGAAGTTCAACCCGAGGTATTCGACGTGCCCTGTCGGGTCATCCATGTTGAAGCGCGCCGTGCCGGTGAACGAGCCGAGGCCGGTGGACGAAGGGCCCGATTTGACGAGGCCCTCGTAGGCGTACGCAGCGCCCTTGGTGTCGTCCTTGAGGTGCCAGTAGGAAGCGCCGATGTACGTCCCTGGCCAGAGCTTGTAGGCGTAGTCGGCGGTGAACAGGTAGGCGTAGGCGAAGCGGGCGTCGTTCTTCGAGGCCTTGTCGGGCTGCGCGGAGCCGATGGGGATGAAGCTCAGCTTGGAGAGCCCGCCGAATTTCGAGTACGCCGCGACGCCAGTTGCGTCCGTGCCGAGATAGGTGAGCTTGTAGCCCGTCCGAACGATGTCGAAGAGGGAGGTCGTCGTCGGATCGTAAACACTGTCATAGAACGACTGTGTCCCGAGGATGATGTCGAGTTGGTCCGGATCGCGCGTGGGGGTGATGGCGGCGTTGACGTTCTTGGTCTGGACGTTGATCTGATCGGCGTTGAAGCCGCCGCCCTGGTTGGGCTGCACCTGGTTGGCGGCGAGGCCCCAGGTGAAATCGATCTCGAGCTGGGCGCGGAAGGTGGCGAGCCCGTCGGCGAAGCTCGGGCTGTAGGCGATGACCGGGATCCACCGCTGCTCGACATAGAACGTGCGCGAGCCCTCCCCCGTGCGCGTGGAGCTGCCCGTGATGAGGCCGAAGGGGCCGAGTGAGACGCCTTTGAGGCCGGAGGGATCGGCGAGCTGGTTGGTGAAGGTCGCCCGCACGAAGAAGTAATTGATGAGCTGGATGTCGCTCGGCTTCGGATCGTCGTCGCGGAGGTTCCGCTCGCGCCAGTCGATCAGCGAGTCCAGGCCGGGCACGCCGGGGCCGGCGGCCAGCGCCGGGAGAGGCGCGAGCAGGGCGGCACAGGCGCCAAGCGCTGCGAGGGTATGGGGGAGTGACGTTTTCATGGTGCACGCCCGATGAGGAAGATCACGAATGGCCGGCGTCGCCCGGTTCGAGCAGCGACGCGCGAGGACACCGGCGGAGAGCGCCGACAAGGCCTCTCCGAGCCTGGGTGTCCGCCGCGCCGTCCCCGCGGCCTCGAACCGTGCGGCACAGCGGAGCGCTACTGCACCTTGTAGACCTGGACCGCGTTGCCGGTGAAATCGGCGCCCTTGATCTTCACCGTCTTGGCGCCCACGGCGCCGTCGCCGCAGCGGTGCCCCGTGGCCTGGCCGCCGAAGAAGAGCTCGAGCTTCAACGTCTTGCCGTCGGCGGCGATCTGGCCGCGCCCTTCTTGGCTGAAGCCGACGTAGGTCGCGGTGAAATCGAAGCAGTCCGCGGTGACGTTCTCGATGAGGATCGCGGTGGAGTCGAAGCTCAGCTTCTGACCCGGCGTGCCGTGATCACACGTGCCCTTGTCGCCCGTGTTGGGCGCGTCGTTCAGAGTGCCGAGCGTGCTGTCGACATGCCACATGGCCGCCGTCGGCGTCATCACCACCGAGGCGTAGCACTGGGAGGCCTGACCGAAGTTGACGTTCTCGTTGTAGCCATTGGGATCGGTGGGAATGTCGGCGCCCGACATCGTGAGCGTCTTGCCGTCGAGATAGGTGTTGATCTTGTCCGCGGTGTCGTACGGATTCGAGGCACTGCCGCCCGTACCGCCCGTCCCCGTGGTGGAGGATGACGTGCTGCCGCTGCTGCTCGAGCTGGAGGGAGAGCCGCCGGCGCCCCCGGTGCCGCCGCTGCCATCGTCGCTGCAGGCGGCGAGCGCGGAGACGAAGGCCAGAGAGACGAGAGCGGCAGAGAGACGGGAGACGGGAGAGACGTTGAACGAGATCATGAGATTCTCCTCTCGAGGGTAAGAAAAGCCCTCTGGAGATGGCGAATGGTGGCCACCTCGAATGGAACGAGCCGGTGAGCGCCCTTGGGGCGAGCGCTGCAATTGGGCCAATGAGCAATCGATACTCGGTCACATCTTCAGGGGCAGCGGCCGACCTCGTAGTAGTCGGGGCCGGTCTTGCGCAGCCAGGTCTTCATCATGTTCCAGAGCCCGGCGTTCTGGTTCGAGCCATTGGCGCAGACATAGCTGTTGAAGGATCCGCAGCGATACGCACGGCCGTTGGTGACGTGGTAGTAGTTGGCGTCGTAGATCTCTTCGCAGGTGGCCGGCGCCCCG
The DNA here is from genome assembly GCA_001931535.1 of Minicystis rosea. GTDB lineage: Bacteria > Myxococcota_A > Polyangia > Polyangiales > Polyangiaceae > Minicystis > Minicystis rosea. The sequence continues at coordinate 585,622 of CP016211.1, read as the reverse complement.
CTGGAGCTGGAGCTGCTGCTCGACGAGCTGGAGCTGCTGCTCGATGAGCTGGAAGAACTAGAGCTGCTGCTCGATGAGCTGGAGCTGCTGCTCGATGAGCTGGAGCTGCTGCTCGATGAGCTGGAGCTGCTGCTCGATGAGCTGGAAGAGCTAGAGCTGCTGGAGCTGCTGCTCGATGAGCTGCTGGAGCTACCGCTGTCGAGGCCGAAGAACTGGCCGGCGTAATAGGTGGAGCAGATACCAGCATCGAGGACGTAGGCGCCTGTCGTGCCGCAGCCGCCCGCGGGGGCGAAACCCTTCTTGATGGCGGTCCCGTGTCCCATGCCCGGGATGGAGTACGTCTCCACCAGGGTGGTGCCATTGCCGTCCTTGTGCTCGGCGTGCGTCGCCCCCGACACGGTGGTGGTCGCGTCGGCGGTGGCGTCGATGCCATGCACGTTGGTCCACTGGAGGACCAGCTCACCCATGTTGGCCGGGTTCACGATGGGATCGGAGGTGCCGTGCCAGACAGACACCTTGGGATACGAGCCCGCGTAGCCCGGATAGGCGTTGCGCACGAGATCTCCCCAGGCGCTCGCGCTCAGGTTGACCTGCGAGCTCATGCACGTACCCATGTTGGAAGCCGTGCCACAGCGGTAGGGGATACCTGCCATGACGGCGCCGCCGGCGAAGACATCGGGATACGCAGCCAGCATGACCGCCGTCATGGCGCCTCCCGCCGAGAGGCCGGTGACGAAGACGCGGCCCGGATCGACTGAATAGGTCGCCTTCATGTAGTCGACCATCTGCTTGATCGAGAGCGCCTCACCGGAGCCGCGCGCGGTGTTGGTGGTGTCGTACCAGGTGAAGCACCGGGTCAGGCTGGGCTGCTCGGGATAGACGACGTAGAACTTCCACTGATCGGCGAGCTGGTTCCAGCCGGCGTTGACGTAGTCCTGGGCCGTCATCGAGCAGCCGTGCATCGCCACCACGACGGGCGCGTTCTGCGGCACGCCCGCGGGCACGTAGACGTTCATCTTGAGGTTGCCCGGGTTCGATCCGAAGCCGGTGATGCTCGTCAGCGCGTCATCGCTCTGCGTGGTCTGCTCGGGACCGGATTCGACGGGGCCACAGGCGTACGCGGCGACGGAGGCCGCGAGGGCGAGAGAGGCAACGTGGAGGCGGGACATCGGCGAAGCTCCTTGGGTGGGCGGCGCCGGCCCTCGAGCAGCGCCCGTGCCACGCGCGAAGACGCTCGAAATGCCGGTGAATCGTCGAAGACTCGCGCGGCCTCGCCGCCCGGCATGCGTCATCGAGGGCGCGCCGGGATCGGGCTCGGGGTGCGTCACGGGTGACGCGCCCTGGTCTCCGAGTGCTGCACGCCCGAAGTCCGGCCATACATGGCCGGACTTCGTCGCCGCTCTGCGGCGGCGCTTCGCGCTCGTGCATCCCTATCGTTTTCGATGGGGCTTCGCCCCAAACCCCGCCGCGCTTCGCGCGGTCTAGCGCCGAGGCCCGAAGTCCTGGCGGAACTTCGGGCGCGCGGCACTAGTCCCCTGCCCCAACGCCGATCGACATCGGCAGCAGCAGCAACGGTCGCGGCGGCTCGTGCTCAGGGCTGGCAGAAAGGGCCTGTCCCGCCGGAGAGCAAGCAGGTGCCCTTGCCGCCGGGGTTCGGGAGGCAGCTCCCGCAGGACGTCGCACAGCCCGCGTCTTTCACGCTCTGCACGGCGGCGGCGAAGTCGAGCGCAGCCTGGCTCCCGCCCTGCGCGACGTACGACGCACACCCGCACTCGTCGGTGATCGAGGCGGTGCACGTGGTGCCGACGGTGCCGCAGCTCTTCGCCGCGTCGCGCGAGGCCTCGAGCTGCGCGACGAGCGCCGCGCAGCCCGGGCCCGCGTCGCCGTCGAAGGCACCGCCGTCGACCATGCCTCCGCCGCCGCCGGCGCCTCCCGCGTCACTGCCGCCCGAGCCGGCGGGCCGCCCGATTTCCCAGCTGTACGAGCAAGCTGTCGATCCGGCGAGGAGCGCCCAGAGTATGGTCGCAAGGAGAGACCGCACGTGCACGAACGTAGTAGTCATGGCGGGCGGCGCTTCCAAGCCGCGTGCCGTGATACGATCCACGTCGATGCGACGGAGCGGAAGAGCGACGAGGCACATGCGGGGCGCGTCGCGTGCGCTCTCCTTCGTGAGCGTGCTCGCCGTCGCGCTCGTCACGGCGCGGGCCGAGGCCGACGTGGAGGCCGATCGCGCGCGGGCGCGCGCGGCCTACGATCGCGGTGCGGCGGCCCACCGGCGCGGCGATCACGCCGCCGCGGCGCGCGAGCTGGCGCTGGCGGACGCGATCCTCCCCAATGCGGTGACGCTGCAAGCAGCGCTCGAGTCGGCCCTGGCCGCGGACGACGCGGTGCTCGGCATCGAGCTCAGCGAGAGGGCGCCGCGCGGTCGCGTCGACGGCGCGCTGGCGGCCCTGGTGCGTGAGGCCCGCGCGCGCTTCGGGCGCCGTGTCGGGCGGGTGCTCGTGGAGTGCCCCGGCGCGTCGGCGTGCGTCGCCACGGTCGACGGCGCCGCGATCGAGGCGGGGCGCCCGGTGCTCGTCGGTGCGGGCCGGCGCGCCGTGGCGGTGCAGCGCGACGGGCGGACGGAGCAGCGCGCGATCGAGATCGAGCCCGGGGGCACGGCCAGCGTCGTGGTCACCGGCATGGGCGCGACGCCCGATCATCAGCCCACCGCGCTCGATGCGGCGGCGAGCGGCCCGCGGCCCCACGCGCCGTCAGGGCCCTCGCTGGGCTGGTTCATCGCCGCGCTCGGCGCCACCGCGGCCGCCGGCGGGGTCACCATCGGGTTCGGCGTGGACACGGCGAAGAAGCACGAAGGCTTCGTCTCGGCGGGCTGTACCGGCCCCGTGCACGGCGACTGCGCGGCGCTCGCCGACGCGGGCCGCTCGGCGCAGCTCCGCACGAACGTGGCGCTGGGCGTGACGGGCGCGCTGGCCGTCGCCTCGGTGGTCGCCTCCGTGATCACGTTCCGCGCGCGCGGCGCCGATCGGGCCGCGCTGGTGATCGGCGGCGCGGAGCTCGCCGCGCTGCGTGTGCCTCTGCCGTGAACGAGCGCGCTCCGCTCCGTTACGAGCCGCTCGCGAAGCTCGCCTCGGGCGGGATGGCGACGGTGTTCGTCGGCGCGGCGCACGGCGCGCTCGGCTTCCGGCAGCTCGTGGCGATCAAGCGCCCGCACGCGCACCTGGTCGAGGATCCGAAGTTCCGCGAGGCGCTGCTCGCCGAGGCCAAGGTCGCCTCGCGCATCCACCACGCCAACGTGGTCGACGTGCGCGACGTCGAGGTCTACGGCGACGCGATCCAGCTCGTCATGGACTACGTGGAGGGCGCGTCGCTCGGGCAGCTCATCCTGCACGGCGCGCGGACGGGCGCGCGCATCCCGCCCGGCGTGGCCGTGCGCATCGTGCTCGATGCCTGCGCGGGGCTCGATGCGGCGCACGAGCTGACCGACGAGGCCGGCGCGCCGCTCGGCCTCGTGCACCGCGACGTGTCGCCGCAGAACATCCTCGTCGGGCTGGACGGCGTGGCGCGCGTCGCCGACTTCGGCGTGGCCAAGGAGGCGCGCGCCGTGCGCGCGACGACGACGGAGGGCGTGCTCAAGGGCAAGATCGGGTACATCGCGCCCGAGTACGTGCGCGGGCGCCCCATCGATCGTCGCGCGGACGTGTTCGCGATGGGGGTCGTGCTGTGGGAGGCACTCGCGCACAAGCGACTCTTCCGCGGCTCGAACGAGGCGGAGGCGCTCGACCTCGTGCTGCGCGAGCCGGCGCCTCCCGTGAGCGCGCACGCGCCCGAGGCCGGCACGGCGCTCGACGCGGTGCTCGCCCGCGCCGTGGAGAAAGCGCCGGAGGACCGCTTCGCGACGGCGCGCGCGCTCGCCGAGGCGCTGGAGGCCGCGGCGCGGCCGGCGGGGCTCGTGGCCACGCACGCGGAGGTCGCGCGCGCGGTGCACGACGCCGTCGGCGAGGATCTCGCGGAGCGGCGCAGGCTCGTGCGCGCGCGCCTCGCGGCGGCCGACGCCGAGGTGCGCGAGGAGCCGCCGCCGTCGGCGCCTGCGTCACGCACCGCCAGCGAGCGCACGCCGGGCGCGATGCAGGCGCCCACGACCGCGGTGGCTGCACCGGCGCGCCGGACAGCGGCACGGTGGGCGCGTGGGACCGTGATCGCGGCGGCGACCGTCGTGATCGCGGGCGTCGTCGCGCTCCAGCTCGCGCCGTCGCGCCGCGATGCGTCGACGTCGCCCGCGTCGCCGACACCGACCCCGGCCGCCTCCGCACCGGCGGGCGCGCCCGTGCCCGCGTCCGCGAGCGCGGTCGCGCCTGCGAAGCCGATCGACGTCGCGTCTGCACCGCCGGCGGAGCCCTCGGCTTCCGTCGCGCGCACCGCGGATCCTGCACGGCCCGTGAGCCCTCCAGCGAAGCGCGGCCCGAAGCCGCTGCCGGTAAACCCGTACCGTTGACGCGGAGGCCGTCGCGCGGCCCGTGGTACCATCGGCGCGCATGGTCGCCGACTACGAGGAGGACGGCACCGCCCGCGTCGACGCGGGCCGTCGCACCATGCGCGTCCCCTCGGTGGATCTCGTGGTCGTGGACGGGCCCGACCGCGGGATGCGCGCGCCCGTGCGCGGCGGCGCGGCGAAGATCGGCAGCGCCGCGGGCAGCGATCTCCGGCTCACGGATCCCACCGTCTCCCGGGTCCACTGCGAGCTGCGCGTGCGCGGCGACGCGGTCACCTTGCGCGATCACGGGAGCACGAACGGCACGTACGCGGGCGGCGTCCGCGTGCGCGACGCCGACCTGCCGGCCGGCACGCTGCTTCGTATCGGGAACACCGTGATCCGCATCGACGTCGGCGCCGAGCCCGCGTTCGTCGAGATCTCGCAGCGCACGTCGTTCGGCGAGCTGGTCGGCGCGAGCGTCGAGATGCGCCGGCTCTACGCGGTCCTCGAGCGGATCGCGCCCACCGACGCGACGCTGCTGGTCCAGGGCGAAACAGGCACGGGCAAGGACGTGGTGGCGCGCTCGCTGCACGCGGCCTCGCGGCGCGCGAAGGGGCCGTTCGTGCCCATCGACTGCGGCGCGATCCCCGAGAACCTCATCGAGAGCGAGCTCTTCGGGCACGTGCGCGGCGCATTCAGCGGCGCCACGGCGGATCGGCGCGGCGTGTTCGAGGAGGCCGACGGCGGCACGCTGTTCCTCGACGAGATCGGGGAGATGCCGCTCCCGCTGCAGCCGAAGCTCCTCCGCGCCATCGAGACGCGCACGGTCCGCCGCGTGGGCTCGAACGTCGCACGCCCGGCCGACGTGCGCATCGTGGCCGCAACCAACCGCGATCTCGCGCGCTGCGTGAACGCAGGCACCTTCCGCGAGGATCTGTACTACCGCCTCGCGGTGGTCGAGCTCGCGCTGCCGCCGCTGCGCGCGCGGACCGACGACATCCCCGGCCTGGCGCAGCACTTCTACGAGCGTCTCTCGGCCGAGGGCGGCGCCCTCCCGGAGCAGTTCCTGCGAATGCTCACCTCGCGGAGCTGGCCCGGCAACGTCCGCGAGCTGCGCAACTTCATCGAGCGCAGCATTTCGCTCGGCTTCGTCTCCGCCGCGCGCGCTACCGCCGAACCGGCGCGCGCGACGCCGCGCCCCGACGTCGAGAGCCTGGTGCCGCTGCACCTGCCGCTGAAGGACGCACGCCAGACATGGATGGAGAGCTTCGAGGGCATCTACCTCCGCGCCATGCTCCGCAAGACGGGGGGCAACGTGACGCGCGCCGCCGAGCTTGCCGGCGTGAGCCGGCGGTTCCTGCAACGCCTGGCGGCGCGCCTCGGGATCAGGGCGACGGAGGTGGGCGCGGATCCGGGGGAGCTGGATCGCGAGGAGCCCTAGGGCACCGAGCAGCCTAACGCTCTAATCATTCTGGTCGGTTGCAGGGCATGGGGCTCGACATCTGCGCGCCGGATGATCTCGTGGCTGGTGCGAGGTGCACCGTGAAGCGATGGAAGCCACCGATCGAGATCACGACGAAAGAGCAGCTCATCATGAAGCGCCTGGGCCGCGTGCGGACGCTGTTCGGGTTCCTGCGAGCGAAGCGTCACCTCATTTTCGACGACGCATTCCAGGCACAGCTCGAAGAGGTCTACCTTGCGGCGACAAGATCACCTTCCCCGATCTCAAGGCCCCCAAAGGGCCGAGTTGGTGAGACATGAAACCCTACGTTGTCAAGCAAGGTGACTATCTTGAGAAGATCGCGCACGCCTTGGGCTTCGAGGCCGACAAGGTGTGGAAGGATCCGAAGAATACCGAGCTCTCGCAGAAGCGGGACCCGAACGTCTTGCACCCGGGCGACATCCTTTATGTACCGGACCGGAAGCTCGAGTGGCTCCCGATCAAAGCGGGCACAAACAACCGGTACATCGCCAAGATCCCGCGGACGACGGTGCGCCTAGCGCTCAAGGACCTCGACAAGCCTCGGGCGAATGAGCCGTACGTGATCCACGGCTTGGGAAACCGGAGGAGGGGAAGACGGACGCGGACGGTGTGGTCGAGATCAACGTTGGCGTCCATGTTTCTGAGGTCGTAATCGAGTTTCCCGAGAGCGATCGGTCGTATCAGGTCCGTGTCGGCCACCTCGATCCGATCTCGGAGCCGTCAGGCGTGGCCTCGCGGCTCGTGCACCTCGGCTACATGCGCCCCCCGGACGCCTCCGAGAGTAGGTCGCGCCAGCCGGCCTGGGCGACCCCCGAAGCTCGACTCCGGCGCGCCCTCCAGGCGTTCCAGCGCGCAAGCGGGCTCCCGGCAACCGGCGAGCTCGACGACGCCACGCGGGCGGCGCTCGAGGAGGCACACGGAGCGTGAGGTCACGAAACACATTCCCAAACAGGCTGACACGCACTCGTCAGAGGGCACCAACACCATGAAACCGAAGACCATCAATGCCGCTCCCGCGCGGCGAAAGCCAATTGAGTTCGTCGACCTGTCGCAGTATCCGCCGGAAAAGCTCAACCACTACTCGCCTCCAACCCATGTGGGTTGCGGGTTCTGGGCATGTTACCTGGAGCCGCTCGACCTTCTCGGGATCATGGTGAAGTGCAACTTCGAGTTCATTCAAGGGTATCGCGATCGCCTCGACCCGGATCCGAGAGACCCCAAGAACCTGCCGTTGAAGAAGCCGGTGCAGAATATTCCGAACGGCGAAATGGCGCCGCCGTGGACGGACGCCGAAATGAAAGCATGGAAAGGCATTCTTGGAGAAGAACAGTAAGTACTGGTCGGGCTATTTTGCTTTCGCCTGCACGACGCCGGGCTCGGAGGCTCTGTTCGCAGAGACTGAAGTGCAGTTCGTCGATGTCGAAAAGAAAGGCAATCACATCTACGACGTCAAGGTTTATCGGTGGGCACATCCGGACTTCAGCGGCGGAAGCGTCGTTCCAACATGCAACGTCCTAGGATCGACAGTGCAGGTTAGCGAGGGGGCGCGGGACGACTTCACGATTATCCACGAGGCCGGGCACATGCTCGGGCTGGGTGACGAGTACGCACGCCCCGATGGCAAGCCTGAGAAGGCAGGCCATAGCGATCTGGTGTACGACGATTTCGGTCATGAGGTCGTCCGCGGTCAGGTAGACGCGACTCGGATCATGTGCGGTAGCGAAACGGGCCGGGGTGTCGTGCCCGAACACGGCGTCGTGTTCGCCCATGCCCTCCGGACCATCACGCAGATGGACTGGAAGCACGTCACCTAGTCTCATGACCGAAGCGTCCTCCAAACCGATGTGGAGTTGGCTGCGCGGCCCCGACGTCCGTGACGTCGCGGCGCTCGGCATGATTGGCTTGCTCGCCCTGTTGCTCGCGCTCGTCCTCCACCAGGAGCCACGCGCTGTCATCTCGTGCACGCGCGACGATACAGGCGTGATCTGTCGCACCGAAGACGCGCGTGACGGCATCACACGGCATGCGGAGATCGATGCTGCGGGCGAGTCGCACGTCGTGACGTCTTTCCCCGGCTCCGGGGAGCTCGCGGAGCTCGCCATCGCGACGGGCAACACGGAGCCAACGCCGGTTTATTACGGTAAGCTGACCCGTGCGGACGCGGACGCCGCCGTGAAGAAGCTCGACGCGTTCTTCGCCGATCGCTCGGCTCGGTCCACCGAAGTCAGGTTGGAGGGCCGCCCGCAGGAGGCACTGGCGAACGTCCTCCGCCTGTTGCTGCTGGTCGTCGTCGGCGCTTGGGCACGCGCGCTTTGGCGCCAAGGCCCCGCACGCCCTGCCGGACCTTCGACGGCTGCGTCCGTTGTGCTTGCACTCGTCATCGGCATGCTGTTGCCCCTGTTCGTCATCGCCGATCTCCATGGTGCGCGCCGCTCGCTCGAATGTACGCGGGGCGCCACGTGTGCCGTGGAGCGCCGCAGCTTGCTCGCGCCCACGCGAATCGACGTCGACGCGCGGCGTGTTATCGGGGTCCACGGATTGGTTGATGCCGACGAGGATGGCGAGCCGCGGAAGCTCCGGCTCAGTCTATCTCTCGATGCAGATGTGCCGGTACGCGTCGACGACGAGCGAGATCGGCACGTCGCGCTCGCATACTCCGAGACGATTGACCACTTCGCACGACTCCCGCTCATGCGCTCGATGCGTATCTCGTTCACCCCGCTGCTCGCGCGGGGCCCTGCGGGTGCTGCGGCGCTCGCCTTGCTGCTGGCCGCGCTCGTGTGGAGTCGTCGGCGCACGAGGTCGACGTTCGGAAATCGCCCTCTCCTCGTCGCAGCGGGACTCTTGGTCGTTGGCGCCGTCGCACCGCCCGGCCGACCCGTGTGGTCACCGCTCGTCGATCCGCCAGAACGGGAGAACATGCGCATCACGGTGCGCGGCATGGAGCCGGTTCAGGCAGACGCCCCCATCGAGCTCTTTGCGGCGGCGGGGGACCACTTGACGCTCGACGTTGCGGCCTGGACCTCGCTGAACCGCTTCGAGCCCGTCCACGGGGAAACGCGTTGGTCGGTGTCGCCGAGCACCGCAGCTTCGATAGGGCCGGCGAGCGGTGTGCTCGCGATCGCGAATGACGCGCCCGACGGCGCTGTGCTGGAGGTCCGAGCAGAGATCGGCGGAGATCGGCCTCCACTCGACGCGCGCGTGCACGTCTACCGCGGCGATGTGCGGCCGCTCATTGGGTCGTGGAGGCACCTCGCCGAGATCTCGTGCCTCGGGGAATGGCGCTTGACCGATCAGCGGACGATTCTGCACTTCCGCGCGGACGGCCGATTTGTTGTCGACACGGGGCGGGGGTATCCAAGACCCGGGGAATTGGGAACGTACGAGCACCATCGCAGCAGCGGCACGCTCACGCTCCGGATCGACAGCGCGAGCGAAGTACCGCCGGGCTTCGACGGCGATGGCGTCATGACGGTCCAGCCTGCCGCAGCGGGAGACCCCAACGCGGTCGATATTCTGTACATCGAGGGTATTTCGCTCGGAGATGGCGTCGTCCCTTCCCAACCTGCGATGTGTAAGCACATGTTTCGACGCCTCGGACGCTCGCGCTGGGGACAACCGTGAGCGCATGAGACTGGCCCCGGAAGGAGCAAAGGGAATGATCCATCATCGCCCTGCTGGGTCGTGGCAGTTGGGCAGCCAGCTAGTACTACAGCAGCACCTGGACAACAGCGTTCCCGGCTCAAGGGATCCAGCCCATGAGCACCTCCTCACCAGCAGAGCGCCCTCTGCCGAAGCTCGATGCCTTCGGAGAGGATTTCACCGCCTTCCACGCACGTTTTGCCTCGCTGTTCGCGCGGAGCGAGCCCCGCAGGAAGGCGGTTCAGTACGTGCGCACGCTGATGGGGCCGGTTGAACGGCGTAACGGCTGGCAGATGGCCGAAGCCATGGGCGACCGGAGGCCGGATGCCGTGCAGCGCTTGCTCTGCCACGCGACGTGGAGTGCGCGCGACGCGCGTGATCGCTTGATGGATTTCTCGGTCGAGCAGTTCGGTGATCCGGAAGGCATCGGCATCCTCGACGACACCGGCTTCATCAAGAAGGGGAGCGCGTCTGTCGGCGTGCAACGGCAATACAGCGGCACGGCCGGCAAGATCGAGAATTGTCAGATCGGCGTCTTCCTCGGCTACGACAGCGAGCGCGGGCAGGTGTTGCTCGACCGCGCGCTCTATCTGCCCACGTCGTGGTGCGAGGATGCCGCGCGTCGCAAGGCCGCGCATGTGCCCAAGGGCGTGCGATTTCACACCAAGCCCGAGCTCGGCTTGCGCATGCTGCGCCGAGCCTGGCGTCGAGGCGTCCCGATGGCCTGGATCACCGCCGATGAAGCGTATGGCGATGATGGTGCCTTCCGCGCGGCGCTCGACAAGGCCGAGCGGCGCTACGTGCTCTGCGTCTCCTCGAGCACGAAGGCGTGGGCCACGGTGCTGAACGCCGTCGCCGCAGCCGAAGCCGACCGACCACGCATGGGTCGGCCGCGCACGCGCTTCTGGCTCCTGCCCGGCGTCGCACGTCCCCAGAGCGTCAAGACCATTGTGGCCTCTTGGCCAGCGACGCAGTGGCACCGCTTAGCTCTTCAGCAAGGCGAGAAGGGACCCATCGAATACGACTGGGCCTGCGCACGGGTGACCGAACGACGCAAGCGCCGCCCTGCACGTGAGAGTTGGCTCTTGGCGCGCCGCTCGATCAAAAATACCGCCGAAGTGGCCTACTACCTGTCCAACGCGGGGGCCGCGACGACACTGGAGACTCTCGCCCGCGTGGCCTCACGTCGATACACGATCGAGCAGTGTTTCGAAGAGGCCAAGGATGACGTCGGCCTCGATCAGTACGAAGTACGCACGTGGCCGAGCTGGCATCGACATGTGACGCTGACGATGATGGCACTCGCGTGGCTGGCATCCATCCGCGCGAAGCTGCGCGATCCATCCTCGACGCTTTCCTGCGCGTTGGAGGAGCAACCCGCGCAGCTCGTGCCGGGGAAAAAAGCCGCATAACCAGGCCACCGACCCGAGCCATGCGGAGGGCACCCTGGTCGCTCTCCGAGGCGCGTCGGCTGATGGGCTTGGCCTCACCGCTGCCGGCCTACTCGCGCGAGCTGGCGTGGGTCTGGATGCTCTGGCGGCGCGACCGGCGCGCCGCTGCGCGACGAAGTCACTACCGACGCCGCCGCCATCGTCCTTCCGCGCGAGCCCCCTGAGCAAGGCTACCGATGTGCTGCTGTAGTACTAGGCCCCTCACCTTTCGCTCCAATCCGTCTCACGACCCACGGAGCCTGCGTCGCCTGCAAGACGAGGGTGGCAACGGACACGGTGGAGATCGGCTCATACGACCGGCAGCCGACGATTGGCGAGGTTTGCGCGACGTGCGCGCAGAAGTTCTTGTGATGTCGTTCCTCGCGGCGCAACTTGTCAGCGAGGGCCTCTCGTGAGGTCCTCGCGCCGCGCCGCTCTCTACCTACGCGTGAGCACAGGCGATCAGCATCCGGAGTGTCGTTGGTGGCCGGGATCCGCCTCCATCCGGTGAAGACCGCGCCTGAGCCCCAAATCTCTTCACCGCCCCGGCTCGCCGCTTCCTAAACCCGATCGCCCCCGCCATCGTAGCCCTCGCGGCGCACAAAAGGTGAAGGCCCGGGAGTCGCGATCCCGGGCCTTTGCTGGACATCGCGCGGACGGTGCGATGCGCAGGCAAGGTGCTCGGCAAGGTAAGCTCTGGAGATGGAGAACAACGACGAAGAGCGGCCCGAGCCGCGCGATGGGGTGCGGGTGGTGGCGCGGGCGCGGCGGGGTGCTGGGGCAGCAGGGTGAGCTCGCGCCGTCAGGCCATCAGGGAACTCGCTCGCAAGTGTTCAGCCCGCTGCCGTCATCCTTGCACCACGGGCCCATCCCGGAAAAGCAGAGGAACGGATGCTGTTGGGCAGGTATCGCCGCCTCCAAGCAAGCGCACGAGGTGTCGTGGAGGCACTCCGCGGGAATCGCCACGCACACGTACGTCCCGGGATCCGTCGACCCTTCCCAGTATCCATACGCGCAGTATTCCGTCGCGCTGTCGCACTCCTTCGACTCCCCGCAGGCGAACATCCCCTGATGCACGACCGTCCCGCCCGCTCCCCCGCCCTTTCCGCCGGTTGATCCGGGCCCGCTCTCGGCCGTCCCGCAGGCTGCTGTGAGCGTGAAGGACAGAGCAACCATGATCGCGGGGACTGTCGAGGGGGTCATCGAATCTCCTTTGTTCAGCCTACCTGATCGGCGCCTGGAGGTGCTGAACACGGCAAAGAGCTCTCCCCCGGCAGCGCCAGCCTCGTGCCCGCGTGTGGCCGAACTCGCACAGGGTTGCGGGCTGCGAGGGAGGCGTCGACGCTGGGAATGAAGCCACAGGGCGGGGTGCGGCAAGGGCTCGTCAGCGAATTTCGTCGCCAGAATCCCGCGGATCGTCGCCACCGCCAACACTGGCTCGTGGTGGTCGGGAAGTGAATTGAGGGGAGGCGCTCGGGGCCTGGATCGACGCGCTTTCCTGCCGGGCGCCGGCGCTCGGGGGCGGATGACCCTTCTCGCGAGGGCCATCCAGAGCGGCTCGTGGCACGTCCACGTGATTGGGTGGCACATCCACTTTGTTCTGTGACGCATCCAGTTTGTTTGCTGGCGCATCCACACTGCGCGTGCGCCATGCCCCCGCCCTTGGGGAGCGCGTCCAGGGAGCGGGGAGGCGAGCGCGCTCGCGACGGGCCCGCTCACCCTCTCCGCCGTGCGCCGGCGGATGGGGGCGTCAGCGCGAGTTGGTGGCCGGGGACGCCATCCCGTTGAGCACCACGCGGAGCGCGATCAGCGCCTGCTGGTCGGAGGTCGCCGAGTAGGCGTCGTTGAGGTACTCCTGCGCGGCCTCGATCTCGTCGGCCTCGCCGTACTGCACGGCGTTGCCGTACCAGTAGATGGCGTCGATGAGCGCCGACGACTCGGCCGAGCCGTCGAGCGAGGACTTCAGCGTGTTGAGGAGCGCCGACACGCTCGCGTCGCCGCCGGTGTTGGCGATGTCCGACAGCACGTGCGGGAGCAAGGTGACCGAGTGTTGACTGCAGCCGGACAGCGACCCGCAGATGGGCGTCCCGTCGCTGCAACAGCCACAGTCCACGCCGTTGGTGGTGCTGCATTCACCGCGCGCACACCGAGCCGAGCACCCGGGGCGAATGGCGTTGGCATCCGGCGTGACCGCCACCGTCGCCGCCGCACCGAACACCACCGCGAACGCGAGCTTCATCCAACGCATGTTCATGGAACACTCCTTCTCGTGAGCCTCGTGAGCTCGCATGTCGACGAGCCAATAGCCATACCCGCTCCCGCCCCGAGGACATCACATCTCCGGTCCCGGAACATGGTCTATCACCTCCATGGACCAGCGCCCGGACGACGAGATTCGGCGGCTTTGCGCCTCATCGTCTTCACGAGCGCGGAGGAGGTGCAACGTCACTTGGGGCGACGAGCGTAGAGGCGACTCTATGCAGCGCCGCCTCACCCGTCAATTTGATTTTTTGTGTTTCACAAAGACGCGCGCAGAAGGGGATCCCTCATGGGGGCACGACCTCATGACAGGGGGGCCACGCCGGGCGCGAGATCGACGGCGTTGGTCTCGAACGAGCACACCCGCGCGCCCGGCGGATAGGGAAAGTAACTCCGCGTCTCAAAAACCTCGCCCGAAGGATCGGAGCCTAACCCCCTGATTTGAGGGTGCCGCCCGAGCGCTCTCGCAAACGTTCATTTTTGACACGATCGGCCACGGACCGGACCGAGGTGCTGCGCGTGGCGCGGGCCGATCGTCGTGAGCGTCTGGAGCCGTCGCCAGCCAGGGCCACACCTCCGCCCGCACCGGCTCACGCAGGCGAGCGCGCTCCCTCCTCCCTCTCCCGGGGCGCCTACGCGAACCCGAGACGAACGCTTGGATCCTCGCGGTCACGGCGACGGTGCTTGCCGCCGGGGGGGCGCCGGGCAAAGTGCGGAGCGTGTCGAGAGTAGGCAAACTGCTGCTCCTGGCTGGAGCGCTCGGTGCGTGCGCAGGAGAGGGCTCGCCACCGACCCCGAACGCGGCCCCACGAGCGCCGCACGCCGGGGTCGAGTTTGGGGTCGATCTCCCGCTGTTCACCGACGAGCGCGCGGCGCTGAAGCGCGCGCTTCACGCAGCGGCAACGAGCGGCGTCGTACAAGCCTCGTGCAGCCTCGGCTACGGGAGTTATGACTGCCGCGTTTCGCGCGTGGAGGGGCGGGGCGACGTCTCCCTATTTGCATCCATCGACGTCGCGGCGGAGACGTCGATCGCGTCCTGGCTCGCGGCCGCCGAGGCGCTTCAGCGCACGGCGCTCCGGCGACCCGAGGCCGAGCAGCCGGTTCCACAGGTCCCGCCGAGCGGGCCCCCGCGCGATCGAAGCGTCCACCCGTGCAGCGACATCATCCATACTCCCAAGGGATCCGACTGCCTCGACTTCAACGCGCCCCCCTCTCTCTGCGATCCTACGGTCCATGGTCGAAGGATGCGTCAACGCCCCTCGCCGCCAAGCTGGTACCGTTGGAGAAGCGCCTGACCGTTTGTGGCACCTCGGGGCTTCGTGACGGCTCCGATGCCGAGGAAGTCGTCGTCGTGGCGGTGGACGCCGCAGGACGGGTTGTGCGTTGCGAGGGTGTCGGCGACACCAAGCAAGCTTCGACCGCCCCCGAGACGCGCACGCGCGACCAGGCGTGTACGTGCGGTGCTCTACAGGAGGCCGCCTTCGAGCCAGGGGCTCTCGGTCGGCGGCTAGTCGTCACGATCACACATTGACCGAGGACCACCCCTCGACGCGCTCTCTGAGAGCATAGGCGGAGCTCAGCCGCCCCAGGTCCAGGTTTGGTGCGCCAGATCGAACACGCCCTCACCGCTCGCGCATGAAGGCCCTGTCTTCGGCGCTCCAGGTCGAGCGTCGGCGGGCGAGCAGGTCGAGTGCGCGGTCGGCGTCGGTGCGATCGTTCATGTAACTATATCGACGCCAGGCCGGGGACAGTTGCGTGCTCGATGTATTGTGCGGCAAGGCCGGCGCCACCCTCGAGCATCAACGGCGGCCGTCTACTTGGGAGAATTCTTCTCCAGCTCTGCTAGCGCGGACTCCATCTCGGCGGCGATCTTCGGCGGGATCGCGATCTTTATCTTCTTCCCTCGAGCTGGCGAAGCGCAAAGGCATCTGGCGAGGCGATATCGGAGAGCTGCTGCCCGTGGGCTTTGCGCCAGCGTACAAGCCGCGCGAGCGCTGGCTGCCCATCGCAGAGTTGCAGCGGCTGCTCGCCGAGCTGACAGGCGACCACGCCGCGCGCGTCGCGTTCATCGTGGCGACGTCGGCGAGCAGGAGCGAAGCCGAGCACGCGCGACGCCAGGACGTATCGAGCGCCTCCGGCGTCCTCCTACGCGGAAGGAAGCGCCCGACTCGGTGGCGCACGGTCCCTATCGAGACCGACTGGCAACGCTCGCTGCTCCAGTACGCGATGGAACACGCCGGGGGCGAGGGAGACCGACTCTTCGCCCCATGGCCCAATGTCCGGCATGACTTGGAGCGCGCATGCAAGCGTGCGGAGATCGCGCGGTGCACGCCCAACGACCTGCGGCGCAGCCCTGCCCACGACTGGCGGGCAGAAGGCGTTCCTCTCGAGCTGAGCGCGCCCATGATGGGTCACGCGTCGACCCGCATGGTGCAGACCGTTTACGGGAAGCTCTCCCCCGCTGAACTGGCCGCGCGTCTTCGCTGCATCACGGGTGTATCAGCAGGAACCGATCTGGCTGCACCTGCTGAACTCGCTGGACAGGCGCATCGCGCCAAAACAGCGGCAAAAGCAACGATTCTTCGTGCCCAGGGACGGAATCGAACCGCCGACACGGGGATTTTCAATCCTGGATAGATCGCGAAAAACGCGGCGATTGGGGCCGATCTTGGGTGCGACTGCCGCACCCGTGCCGCAGAAGGCGAAGATCCAGGCGGTGCTTCCGCGGCGGCCGGCGGTGGAGCCGATCCGAGTGCGCGGTCTCGGTTCAAAACTCGCGGCCGTGAAGGCCCGGGCTCCCCTGCCCTTGGCTAAGCCTCGGAAACGGGGCGGGAGCGGCATCCCGCCCGAGGACGGGGATGGGTGATCGCGCCGAGGCGACCTCGGCGTGCTCCTCCGGCACGGCGACGACAAGGCGCGCGCCCCTCTGGAGTGGATGAGCTACTCACCCAACACTTCGCTGACTTCGCGCTCGAGCCACTCGAGCGCCGAATCTGCGCGCCCGAGCTCGAGCCGTGCTTCCTGAATCCACTGGATGGCGTCGTCGCGCTGGATGGTGCGGGGGTGCGCCGTGATGGCGGCGAGGAGGTCCGCCGTGCCGAGCGTCGGCGGAGTCTGATCGTCTGACCGGCCGATGGCGCGGCGGACGGCTCCTTCAACGACGCAGCGGACGTCCGACGGCGCGAAGAGCCGCGTCGCAGACGCCAGCTCGTTCAGATCGATGCGGTCGATGCCACCGATCTCACGCAAACGACCACCGCTCAGGTAGTAGTCGAAGATCTCACGCCGGTCCTCCTCCGTGGGGGGAAACACCGGGATCTTGAGATCGAACCGACCCGCGCGGCGCACGGCGGTGTCGATTCCGCGCGCGTAGTTCGTCGTTGCCACGACGACGACCGGCTTTCCCTGAAGGCGATCGAGCTGTGCCAGAAGCTCGTTCACCTGGCGCTTCTCGTCGGTGTGCATGTTCCTCTCGGAGCGCTGCGGCGCGACACCGTCGAACTCGTCGAGAATGAGCATCGACGGCGCTTGCTTCAGCGCCCAGGTGAAGGTCTCGCGAATCTTCTCGACGCCCTCGCCGAGCCAAGCCGATGTCAGATCACTCGGGACCAGGCGCCGGCAGCTCAGGCTGGCCTGGCCCGCCAGCACGCGTCCGATGAGGCTCTTCCCGCACCCAGGGAGGCCGTAGAGCAGGAGGCCGTTCGGCACGCCGATGCCGAACCGTTGGTAGCGGGCAGGCTCGAGCAACGGCGCGAGGAGATCGCTGTGCAGCCGCGCCTTGAGGTCACGATAACCAGCAACGTCCTTCCACTCGAGAGCCCGCTCCACCTGAGGTCTGCGCGCCTCGCGCCATGCAACGCCTGTGATACGAACGTCAGTGCGTGGAGGCTCGACGAGCGTCAGGAAGATCGGGCGCCGGTCCTGCAGGTCCACAAAACCGAGACGCACACGCTCAATCGCGTCACCAGCGACGTTCCTCACGACCGCCGAGACCTGGTGGCGGGCGAGCAGCGCAACATCGCGCGGGAACAGGATCCACACCTGCTCGCAGTCCAGCATCGCCGCTCGCTTCCGACGCAGCTTGTTTTCGAGGATGAAGAACGGGTTCGAGCCGCGAAACGCGAGGCCGCGGAGCGTCTCGACCTCGACCCACAGCTTCTTGCCGACGCGCAGGTCCGGCCGCGCCTTGGCCATCGGGGGGACGTCGCCGTCGGTTTCGTCGACGTCCGCGGGCAGCTCGAGCGTGCGCTCGACGACTACGTTCTCGCCCGGGAAGCGCGTCGCGACGTGGTCGAGGATCACCGCTTTGAGCACCATGTGCTCGGTCCCCTCGTACCCCGCCTCGAACTTCGAGTGGGTGAGCTCGTAGGTCGCCCGATCGAGGAGCGCATCGGCTGCGCGCGCCGCGTCTGCGAACATACTGGTGAGCTGGACCTCGAATCCGTCGTCCTGCATGTCTGCCGCGAGCGACGGCGCGCTCGCATACCCGGCCAGCCAGCGAAGAAGCTGTGGGTACGCATCATCATCGCGCGCTCGGAAGGCGCCTGGGCCGGGGTCGGCGGTGGTCGTGGCGAACCTGGCACGAACGCGATGCGTGTCTGGGATGAACGCCTCGCGCACGAACGCCGTGAGCTCGTCGTCCGCCACATCCGTCGGATCATCTCGGACGAGGTACACCGAGCCGACGCCGGGGAAGTCCACGTCATGTTGGCCGACCTGGCCGGTGATGGCACGGAGAGCGGTAACGCTGAGAATCTGCGGCGCGATCGCCACAAACCGGCCGCCATCGTCGTAGCGGAAGGTAGATGCGCGCCGTCGCATGATGGCGGCGAGGACACCGGCCAGGAGCGTGAACATCTCGTCCGTCCCGTCGACCAAGAGGCACACGCGGCGACACGACCAGATGGACGCCTTGATGTCGTGCCAGAGCGCGGCAGCGCGCTCGGACGTCGGCGCGTCGTCGACGTGGAACGCAAAACACAGCGGGTCGGCCGGCAGATCGAGCGCGCCGTCCTTCCATGTGACGACCGGGACTACTTCAGCGCCACTATCGTGAGGGCGGCGTTTCGTCGGAGCCGACGGTGCGGGTGACTCGTTGTGCCAGATGGTGATGAAGTCGCTGACGCTGTACCCGCTGAGCGTGTAGTTGAACCCCCAGCCGCCAGCGAGCTCCAAGGCCGAAGCCAGCGAGCTCTGGCGCACACGCGAGCTCGCCGTGTAGCCGAACGCTTCGAGGAAGGTGCGCAGCTTCATGCGCGCGCGCCCACGCTCCGATTGGTCAACGAGCGCCGTCAACTGCAGGCGCACGTCATCATTCACGTCGGGTGACTGCGTGCGATCCGCCATGATAGACCTCCGGGAGCCGAGCCGGCCTCATCCTACAGGGGGCCTCGCGTCGTGAGGGTTCGATGGTCAGGGCTGGTCGACGATGTGCGTCCCTTGCGTAGGGCCAGGGTCATTGGCACACCGATCGCTCCCCGCCCGCAAACAGCTGTGGGTAGGCGGACCAGCTCGGCGCAATGGAGGCGAACGCGATGCCGTCACAGGCATAGCCCCACTGAAGAAGCTCCAGGCCGCTGGCGAACGCGGTCGCGCTGCATTGTTCTTGGGCCAGCTCAACCCAACAATGCAGTCCCGGGTCAGTAGGGTTCAGTTGTCGGCTTCTCCGAGACTGCACGCTCGAGGGGTTCAGGCCTGTGCTCGTCGCCGTCCACGGCAGACCGGAGCGTAATACCCCGCGCCGCCCCGTCGTGACGTAGCCCTCGATTGCCCATCTCCTCGCGCGTGCGCGTGAGGAGGCGATGATGACGAAGACGGTTGAGGAGATTCGGGCTGCGCTGGTGCGGAGCGATGTCGGGTTCGGCCGACCTTATTCGGAGGCCACGCGACAAGCGGTGCTCGAGCTCGTCGAGCAGCGGTGTCGCGAAGGCGTCGGGCTGTCGAGGGTCGCCAAAGAGCTCGGCGTGAGTGCAACCACGCTGCGCAAGTGGAGACAAAACGAGAGAGGCACGCCCGCGCCGCGCGCCGCTGCGACGTTCCGCGCGGTCGAGGTGGTCGCGAGGCCGGTGGTCGCGTCGTCGCTCGTCGTGCATGGCCCTGCGGGGCTCAGGATCGAGGGCGCCACGATGGCGGACATCGCCGAGCTTGTGCGGAGGCTCGCGTGATCGGGTTGCCGCGCGCGGTGCGGATCTGGGTGCATCGCGAGCCGGTCGACATGCGCAAGTCGTTCGACACGCTCGCGGCGGTGGTGCGCGCAGCGATGAACACGGACGTGCTCGACGGCGGCGTCTTCGTGTTCGTGGGACGACGGCGTCGCACCGCGAAAGTGCTCTTCTGGGATGGCACAGGCCACGTCGTCCTCGCCAAGCGATTGAGCCAAGGCCGCTTCGTCGCGCCGTGGCAGCGCCCCGGTGACGGACCGCTCTCGTGGACGATGAGCGAGCTGGGCCTGTTCCTCGAAGGCAGCGAGCTCGTCGGACGCGTCGTGCTCAGCCCGCCGCCGTGGCGCGCAGAAGAACAGCGCGTCGTCTTTCGCTGAAACCATCTCACACGTCTGAGCCATTCGGCGCGGGCTCGGCGTCCAAGGGACGTGACCGACGCCGACCGCATTGCGCACGAGAAGGACCTCGAGCGACTGCGCACGATGGCGATGTCGCTGCTCCGCGAGTACGAGCGGCTGGTCGAAAGGCTCCTCACGCTGCAGAAGAAGGTGGCCACGACGACGGGCGAGGCTGCGGTACAACTGCGTCTGGAGATCGGCGCGCTCCAGAAAGAGATCGAGGCGAACCGCGCACGCATCTTCCATCACCAGAGCGAGAAACGCGCCGCCGGTGACAAGCCCTCCACCGACAAGCCGCCGCAGAAGGGCCACGGCCCGCGCGAGCAACCGAAGCTGCCCATCGAAGACGTCGTCCACGATCTCGATGACGCCGACAAGACCTGCCCGAGCTGCGGTGGTGCGCTCGAAGCGTGGGAGGGGCAGTACGAAGAGAGCGAGGAGATCGACGTCGTCGAGCGGCGCTACCTCATCAAGCGCCATCGGCGCCAGAAGTACCGCTGCCGCTGCGGCGGTTGCATCGAGACGGCGCCGACGCCGCGCCGCTTGATCGAGGGCGGGCGCTATTCGGTCGGCTTCGCGAGCGTGGTCGCCATCGACAAGTATCTCGATCACATGCCGCTCGAGCGACAGGTGCGCGCGATGGCGCGTGCGGGGCTCGTCGTCGAGGCCCAGACGCTCTTCGATCAGCTCTGGGGCCTTCACCAGCTCCTGCTGCCGGCCTACGTGCGACTCGGGATGGTGCAGCACGCCCAGAAGCTGCTCTTCGCGGACGAGACGCCGTGGCCGCTGCATGACAAGAAGGGCGGGCATGCAGCAGCGTCGAAGTGGCATATCTGGACGCTCGTCTCCGACGTGGGCGTCTATTACGAGATCCACGGCGGCCGTGACAGCGAGGCTGCCGAGGAGCTGCTCGCGGGCTTCGACGGCTACGTGATGTGCGACGGCTACAAGGCCTATGACGCGCTCGCCAAGAAGTACCCGGCGCTCAAGCTCGTGCAGTGTTGGGTGCACGCGCGGCGCAACTTCGTTGAATGCGAGCAGGCTTTCCCGAACGAGAGTGGCTGGATGCTCGAACGGATCGGCAAGCTGTACGCGATCGAGTCGCGCGCCGGCGACGATCTGGAACAGCGCAGGAAGTTGCGACGGGACGAATCGCGTGCGGTGCTGGCGGAGATCCAGCAATGGATCCTGGAGCAGCAGAGTCCTCCGGGAGCGCGGCTGTACGAGGCGATTCGCTATCTGACGAATCGCTGGAGTCTGCTCTGCCGCTTCGTAGACGACCCCACGCTGCCGCTGGACAACAATCCCGCCGAGCGCGCGTTGCGCGGCCCTGTCGTGGGCCGGAAAAATCACTACGGCTCCCGCTCGCTCCGCGGCACGCAGGTGGCGGCGTTGTTCTATTCGTTGCTCGAGAGCGCGAAGCTCGTGGGCGTCGATCCTGCGGAGTATCTGCGGCGTGCCGTTGCGGCCGCGTTTGCGGGCGAAGAGGTGCCGCTGCCGCACGAGCTCGCGGCGGCGAGCTGACGACGGCTGTGCTGCGGCCAGCAACCACGGAGCGAGGTGGTTGTCACGACGGGGGACGGCGGGGACTTACACCGGAGCCGCCGGACAACACACGATTCGTGCGCGATGCGCAGATCGCATCGAACGGGCGAAGGATGCGGGAGTTCGCGGAGGCGGCCGCCCTTGCGCGGTCTCCACGAGGGCCCGCAGGATGCGACGTTCATGTTCGCCAACCGCGTCGGCGACGGCGCGCTCTCGCGCGCTGCTCAGCGCACGCGCTGCGGGAGTAGGCGCGACCGCGGTTTCTGGGGTGTAGCTGATCCCGCCGCGGTGCCGCGGAACGCCACGTGCGCGCTCTCGTGCTCGACGAGTCGCCGCTCCTTTCGCACGATGCCTCCGCACAGCCAGGCGTCGGATCGGTGGCCAGGTGCCAAGCCGGACGAGCGAACTCGCGGCCGGCGCGGTGGCCACGCTATGGTTCTGACCATGCGCCGCACGGCGCTCTGCATGTCGAAGGAGGATCGAATGGGCTGTCGCGTAGGGAGCTTGTTGGTCTGTTGTTCGCGCAATGACTTCCGCGATTCGTCTGCCGACATAAAGGCCCGAGAAGCGCTGCTGAAGAAGGCCGCCGAGGAAGCGAAGAGGCTTGACGTGCGCGCGCTCGTGCTGCCAGCGGGCTTCTTCGGCGTGAGCTCCGTGCGCGAGGCCCAGGCGATCGCGGATCGGCTGCCGGGGGCCGTCGGGGCTGACGAGATGGTCGTAGCCCTGGGCATCGACGTGCGCGGCGAGGCAAAGGGCCTGGGAAAGGCCAAGAACGAGCACGGGGCGACTTACCCGTACTTCGGTGTGGTGATCGAGCGAGGGCGATGCCTCATCCCCTTGGCCCAGCAGACGGGCGCCGCCACCGACGAGGTCGCGCAGGGGGTAGTCCGCAGCGTGATCGGCCGGCGGATCGCGCACTCCGAGGTGCTGGGCGCACCGGTGGCGTTGCTCCTCTGCGGCGAAGTCCTCTCGTGGAGCTGGCGAAGCGAGTTCCACGCGAAGGCGCCGCAGTTCGTACTCCACCCAGCCCATGCGTCGATCCCGCTCGGAGGGGCGTCGAAGGAGTCATGGCGCCTGAAGGTCGGGGATCTGTTGAAAGGGTTGTCACGCACGTCGGTGTGGGTCTTTGCGGATCACGTGGCGCAGGGCTGGCACTCCGATGCGGGGAAGGAAGCGTCGCTTGTTCGGGTAGGCGAAACCGCTGCTCCTGCTCCTGCGGTGGCTGAGGCGGTATCGGTCGAGGCGCCGGGGGTGGGGCCCGGAGGGTGGTTGTACGTACACGCAGCGTAGGAAGATCAAGGGGTCCGCGAAATGGCAAACGGAATCACGACCGCATGGGTGGAGCCGCCGCTCCCGATTCGAGGGATCGATCACCTGGGCTCGCAAGCACCGTGCGTGGCGCTGTCGCAGCGCGGACCACGTCGCCTGCCGCAGCGGGTACACCAACGTCGCCGTGATCTCTTCGGCGTCGTAGAGGGCAGCATAGGCGAGCACCTGGTGAACATCCGCGCGATGCGCTTCGCGTACCTCATCGGCAGGCGGTACCGAGCGCTCGGCGTCGATCTCTGCGAGGTGCGCCTTTACTTGGCATCAATGACGCGCACGCTCGTTCCCCTGTGCACGACGAGATCGGGCACGAGATGGCGAGGGACCGATGCGTCGGGTCGGACCGCACGAGCGGAGCGTCGTCTGACCGAGCCGGCGGGTGCTTACGTCGGCGCCGATGGCAACAGCCTCGCGTCGCACGTGGGCCTCCCACAAGCGATCCAGTAGTACTTGCCACGCGAGTCCATAGAGTTCATGCGCCGCCAGCCCGAGTACGCCCTGATGCAGGTACTCGTCGAGCAAGGGGAGGAGCTCGAAGCGCTACCGAACCCTAAGCGCTTGCCCCGAGGCGCCGGCTCCGAGCGCCTCGGCGACGAACGTGGCCACAAGGCGGTCACGAGAATTGGTCAGCTCGTCCAGAAGCCGTGCGACGTGGTCGAGCGCCTCGGTCAGGTGCTCTTCCCTGTTGGGCGCCGAGTAGCTGGATCCGAGCTGGCCGAGCGCCTGGCTGATGATTCGGACGAAGTCGTCGGGGTGGTGCTCCGCGTTGCGCAGCAGCCCGGTGGCCTCGGTGCAACGATAGTCGAGCCAGGTGGGAGCGACCAAGCGGGCGTCGCGGAGGAGATCGCTGGCCTGCCGGAGGTAGACACTCTTCGGTTGCGGCGCTCTGGGGGACAGGCGGGGCTTGACGACGAGGCGGAAGGCGCACTCTAGGATTGCGCCCACGGCAGTGTGGCGTCGCAGATCGCGGAGCATCCCGGCGTGCATGAAAACCAGGCTGTGGAGGTGGTCGAGCGCAGAGCTCCGCATCGGCTCCGGTAGGCGGGCGATCCGGCTGCGGAGCGTCTTCTCGATCTCCTCTAGGCCCGTGGCCTTGCGCTCCCCTTCCAGGCTCTTCCGGACGACATGAAGGCGTGCACGCAACTGCGCGGCGGTGGGCCTACTTCCGGGGTTGACAGCCTTCAACTCGGCGATGAGTGCTCGGAGCTGCCGCGAGGAAGCTGCGCCGTCCGCCGCGGCGCTTCGCTGGAGGAGCTGCTCCAGCATAACGCCGGTGGAGTACACGTCGCCCGCCATCGACCAAGCGGCGCAGTCGTTGGGGCCGTAGACCTCGGGAGGGATGAACGCAGCCACGCCTTCCACGATCGAGCGCTCTCCTCCGCGGAGCAGCTCGACGGCACGGGCGAGACCGAAGTCGATGAGAACGATATCGATCTCAACGCGCATGTCGTGCCCCTCAGGGGGGACACGCAGCAACACGTTGGCGGGCCGAATGTCGCGGTGCACGATTCCGACCCGTTCCAGCAGCTCGAGGACGTCGGCCATCTGCAAGCCCACCTCGACGACAGCGGCCTCGGTCATGCTCGCTTCAGGCAGGGGGTAGCCGGGGATCCACTCGTAGATCACGAGCCCGGTCGACGGGTCGTCGTCAGCGATGCCCATCGCAAAGATGTGGGGCAAGCGGACCTTGACCCGCTGTTCGCTGGCATGGCTGATCTTGCGGAGCAGGCTGACCTCGTGGATGAAGCGTGCCCGCGAGCGCGTCTTGTCGCTGAGCGAGATAGCGCGCACGGCGGCCGTCCGCCCCTCCCACTTTCCACGTCGGACTTTCGCCTGGCCGCCCTCGTGCACCATCGCAGCTTCGCCGTCGTTTGGTTCCGGCTCTGGCCGGGGGACCCGGAGCAGGCCGAGGCGCTGCGCGGCCTCGCGTTCGGCGTCGTCGAGCGGCCGCGGGCTCTCGGCGCGGATGGTGAGCAGGCGCTCCAGCATCGGCAGCTTGAAATCCTCATGCCGGTCGAGGACGCCCAGTCCCTCGAGCTCGCGCAGAACCTCGCTGATTCGCTCGTCCAGCGGCTCGGCCTCCGGACACACACGCTTGAGCAACGCGAGCGCGCCGGCGCGCCCCCCCTCGCCTCGCGCCCGCGCCCCGGCCCAGGCCAGGGCCAACGGGTATGCGGTGCTCGGCCGCCAGGTGTTGAGGTCGTCGCTCTCATTGAGAGGATCGCGGACCCAGTCCCAGATGGTGGTGCCCAAGCCCTTGCGGAAGTCTTCAGCCAGCTTGGTGCTCGCTCGGTCGACATCGTTACGGAGGAACCAAGTCCTCCGCCCATCGGTGCAGACCGCGTGGATCTCGCTCAGGAGCCTGTTGAGGATGAAGAGGTTGCCGGCGAGCTTGGCCAGGTGCTCGCGCGCTTCCCTGGTGCTCTGAAGTCCGCCTGCGACCGTGGTACGCCGCAGGAGCCCTAGAATCTCCTCATCAGTGAACTCGGAGCGGTGATAGGGCTTGAGCGATGCTTCTAGGTTTTTCGAGAGCAAGCGCGTCAGGTGAGCCTGGCCGATGAAGCCGAACAGGATCGCGGCACGCTTCAGCTTGCCGTTCCGGTACGTCGCCATCCAGGCGTTCTCCATCCGCTCTTTGAGCCGCTCCGCCAGCTCTTCGCGCCGAGCGTGGGCGAACATGGCCTGCGCCTCGTCGATCACCACGTAGATGGCACGGACCCCGTGCTCCGCCGCCTCCTCGCGGATGGCGTCGTACGCATGCTCGACTGGGAGGAGGTTGCCCTCCAAGTCGCCGTACACTTTGGCGGGACGGAAGCGGTCCTGGAGCCGCTGCGCGACATCACCCCACAGCTCCGGGAGGGGGCGGGTGGCAGCCCCGATCGGTTGCAGGAACACCACGTCGCTCGCGTCTATAAAGTGCTGCACGGCACGCAAGAGGCTCGTCTTTCCGAAGCGCCGCGGGCCGTAGACAAGAAATGACGACTCGCCCTGCCGCACGAGAGTCAGCAGCGCGTTTAGATACGATTCGACACCGACGGGGCATTGCTGGACATCGCCGGGCTGAATCGTCCCTGGGATCGGGTCCCGGTACGGGAGCGTCTCCATCGCCAGCGCCGTCCAGGTGAGCGTGGTCTTGCCGCTCTTGCCGCCCGGCCCCGTGCCCTCGACGATGACCTCAAGGTTCTTGCGCTTGCCCGCGGCCATGTCCTCAGCGAAGGTGCGCGAGAGGATGATCTTGATCTCGAAGTCGTGCTGGGCAATCCCAGCCGGCAGATCCAGCGGAGGGATCTCTTCATGGGCCGTGAGCTGAGCGGGCGTGCGGAAGTCGCCCGAAGCGCGGGTGCTCTTGATCGCGACCTGGATGGGCGCAGGAAGCGCTTGGTCGAAGGTCAACCGCACCGGGAAGCTCACGGTGCCGTACGCCTGGAGTGACTCGAAGGGCTGGAAGATGCCCCTCGCGTGGTGCGTCCCGCCCGTGGGGCTTGACGAGAGCGGGGGCCCGAAAGAGAAGCTCGGAACCACGATAGTCGGCGGGCGGACGGTCTCGGGGATAAGCTGCGCGATCGCCCAGATCTGCTCCAGCGGCATGTTGTCCACCCGACCGAGCCTCGTGCGCACGCGCTCCACCTTGCGAAGAGCGGATGCGCCGTCCTCGACCGAGGAGGTCGCGAGGCGCGCGCGCAGATCCTCTCGCGCCTGCTCGCCAAGGGTTCCTTCGAGGGACGCGAAGCTCGAAAGCAGCCTCTCCCGCGCCGCGATCTCGGGCTCGGTCTCGGGCCAGTCGGCCGCGAGGTGGGCCCGGACTGCCTCGGAGGTGATGGGCGCGATCAGCGCCAGGCGCTCGTCGCGCTCGTGGGTCCGGGTCCGCTCCTCGTGCGCGGCGCGCAGTCTTTCGAGGAGGGGGCCAGCGCCGGGATCGGCGAGGTCCCGGAGATCGCCGGGCGAGGTCAGCGAGGGCTCCTCGGCCCAGCGCAGGCAGGCGACCAGCTCGTCGTGGAAGGCGGGGTCGCTGGCGACGGCGGCGACCCGGGCGGGGCCGGCGGACAGGCCGCGCCACACCCATGCGGGGAGCGCGGCCTCGGCGCGCTTCGCGACGAGGCCGCCGTCGCGGATCCGCTCGAGGCCGTCGGGCGCCGCGATCACGTCCGCGAGCGCCTCCGGCAGCGGCGCTTCCAGACCGAGCCCGAGGCTGGCAGCGATCTCCTCCACCGTCTGCCGCGTGGCGGCGACCTCCTCCGGTGCGGGCAGGGCCCCCTGCTGGGCGCGGAGCGCTTCGAGGGCCTGCTCGAGAGACGCACCCATGGAGGCGAGCCTCGCCGCGTCCAGCGGCGCCGCGGCCCAGAGGGTCTCTGCCTCGCGCAGCGCTTCGAGCGCAGCCAGGGCCTCATCCACACCGCGGCAAAGGCGCTGTCGCGAGAACTCCCCCAGACTGGCGGGACGGCCGGGGAGAAGCGGAGGCAGAGGCTCCTCCGGCGGAGGCGGCGGAATCTCCTCCGACTGAGGCGGCGGAGGCTCCGCCGGAGCCGGCGGCGCGCTCACGGAAGGTGGGGGGGCGCTCGCGGGAGGCGGGTTGTCGTCGCCAGCTCCCTTGAGCGTGACAGGCACCGTCCCGACCTTCACACCGCCGTTCAGCACCTGGAAGATCTCTCCGAGCTTGCCCGAGGACCGGGACTTCGGAAGAGGCTCCGCATTCAAGACCGCGGCAGGGCGGCGGCTGATGTGGACTCGCAGCTCCCGCCAGCCAACAAAGGCGGCGTCGGATGCAGGCCGGTTGTCGAGTATGTGGCGGAGATGGCGCGCGGACTCCACTTCCTCCTCGGGCAGGCCGTCGAGAGCCTCCTTCAGCCAGCTTTTGAGCACGTGCGCCCACACCTCGGCGTGCGCCGCGTCGTGGGCGGCGGGGCCGAAATCCTTGGCGATCTGCTCCAGCTCGATCGCGCGCACCGCAGGGGGCACGCCTGCACTCATAGCCAACCAGAGGACAGCGCGGTCGATCTCCTGCAGAGGGAACCGGGCCAGGACAGAGAGGGCCTGGTACAGCTTCTGGGTGTTGCCCGCCTGCACGTAGAGCTGGCTCACCAACGGGATCCCCAGTGCGGCCCGCAGCGCGTCTCGTACCCGCTCGTCAATCTCGATGTCGTCCGCCGGAGGGGTGGAAAAGAGGGCCCGGAGCGCCTCGGGGAGGAAGGTGAGGGTCTTGAGGCCCAGTGAATCCCTCAGCTCCCGAACAGCGTTGATCTCGTCCGTCGAGGCCCGCTCCGAACGGGGAAGAAAGCGCTGGCGAGTGGCGGGCGGGACGTTTTTGAGGCCGGCAGCGACGGCGGGGCTGAGGGCGGTCGCGGTCGGGCGGAGGTCCTCGTCCGTCAGGCGCCTGAGCACGCGGGTTGGAGGCGGCGGGAGCGACGGCGGCGGGGGCAACGGCGCAGGCGACGGGGGCGCCGCGGGACGAGGGATAGCGAGTTGGGCCAACTCGATGCCGAGCTGATCAGCCGGCATACCGCCCTTGTCCTTCGCCAGCTTGAACGTGGCGAGATACACGACGGCATCGGCGGGGGCGGCTGCGGGGGGCAGGAGGTCGTGGATCTCCAGGCCATCACGTCGCGAGTTCACGGTGGCGACTGCGCGGTGAGGGGGCGAGTAGAGGATGATCTGACCGGGCCTGTCACCCGTGCCGGCTATGACGCTGCCGCGCGGGCCGGCCTTGTGCCATCGGTGCGTCACCGCGTCCAACACCCCCTGTCCGGCGCGAACTGCGCCCTGCGGCCAATCTGCGGGGGCTGGGAAGGAGTTCTCCTTGGCGAGTGCGGCTGGGTGAACGTAGAGGGCGTGGGTCGACATGGGGATCAGCGCGGTACGCGGAGCAGAGCACGCTACCAGGGGGTGACGTGCGGTGAAAAGGCCGCCTTTCTCCGAGGATGCGCGACGAGCGAACTGTACGCGCCGCGTCAAAAGGTTCTCCCGAGGCGCCCCCGCTGCGTTCCCTCGCGTTGACCGCGGACGCGAGCAGGGCGAACATCCGCCGATGGGCACGCCGCGGGCGGGCGAGGAGCCGAAATGATGCAGCCCTGGCAGACCCTCGACGTTGTGACGAAGGCTCTCCTGGCGCGGCTCGACCGGGAGCTGACGGCACGCGGGCAGAGCGCGAGCCCCACAGAGAAGCTCGGCGGGGTCATGAAGACCGGCGCGGAGCTGGAGAACGTGCTCGAGTGCCTCGTCGTCGAGGTGGCCGCGTCGCAGGGAGAGTCCGCTCCGCTCGTGGATGGCAAGAAAGTGTCGCACGCCGGGGCCGGAGCGCTCCTCAGGGAGTTACGGCGTCGGTCGCGGGGGATGGTCGCCCCGCCTGCGGTCGGCAGGTTCGTGGCGGCGGTGGTGGCATGGGACAGCTGGTTCTACAACTTCATGACCCATGCGCGGAACCCTGCCGCCCACACCGGCCAGATGAACGAGGAGGATGCCCGCCGGTTCATGAGAGAGATGAGGGATATCGTCTTCGCCTTCCGGCAGCAGATGGGCTGGAAGGTGGTGTGATGACTGGCTCCGAGGAGAGGTGCGGGTCGTACGAGATCCTCCACTGGCTGGAGGGGGCGGGCGACGTGGCCCTGGCCCACCGCTGGGATGCGGTCGATTCCCGCCGGTACGCGCTCAAGCTCACGGATCACGTGGACAAGGAGGTTCCGGCCCTGGACCTGCTCGCCGGGCACCCTTCACTCCCGGAGCGGTTAGGCGAGTTCCGCGATCAGGAGCGGAATCGGTGGGTGATCGTCCTCGCCTGGATCGACGGAGAGCCGCTCGACGGCGCCCGCGCTCGAGGCATGAGCGCGACACAGCGGCTCTGGGTGCTCCACCATCTTGCGGCGGTGCTGGCCCACGTTCACGCGGCAGGGCGGGTCCACCGGGACGTGAAGCCACATAACGTGATGATCGAGCACGGGTTCTACCAGGACCCGGAGTTACCGCGGCACGTCCGGCTGATCGATTTCGACATCGTGGCCATCGCGAGGACGCCGGTCACCCGCTTCGGCGAGGAGGCGCCGGGGACACCGCAGTACATGGCGCCAGAGGCGCTAAGACTCGCTCCGGACGCGACGAACGACCGTGCGCGGGACGTGTTTGCTTTCGGAGCGCTCGGCTGGGAGCTCTTCGCCAACCGGCACCCGTACGGCGAGGTGCCGCCCGGAGGGATCCCCCGCGACTTCTATGCTCGCTTGTACGCGGGTGGGCCGGGCCTCACACCACGAGGGTTCCCGGCAGCTCTGCTACCGACCTGGGGGGCGCAGGTCGAAGCGGTCTTGCGAGCGTGCCTATCGCCGGAGGCGGAGGCTCGGCCCGAGATACGGGAAGTCCTGGCCAGGCTGCCGCGGGTGCCCAGCGAGCCGGTGCGCAGCGGGCCCCACAGCCTCGGAGGCGTGGCGGCCGCCTCGGCCCCAATCGTCCCTCCGCCTCCTCCGCCCCGCCCGCGCGCGCAATTGGTCTGGCCGATCGTAGCAGTCGGCGCGGCAACCGTAGCGAGCCTGTTGCTCTCACGGCGTCCCGCGCCGGTGGAAGCGGAGCCGCCGGCTGCCTCGGCCTCCTCGCCGGCCGCGGCCAAGCGGCTGGTCGGGATGGTGACGATCACCTGGGGGCCCGGCTCCGGCACCTGCCCGACGGTGGAGCCGGTCCTGGTCTTCGGGGGGTGCGCGAGCTTCCGGGACCTCGGCTGGCTCAGGGACGAGCTGCGCGCCCTGCGGCGAAAGGGCGTCGGCTTCCTCCCGCAGCTCTCCGCCTCATTCACGCTCGTCCCGGACCCGAACGAACGGGACGGCACCCCCAACTATTACCTCAACATCTACGATCCCCCGGGCCGAAGGCGCGCCAACATCATGGTCCAGCTCGGCAAACTCCGGATTACCGACCTGACCACGGGCCGGCGCTTCTGGCTCGGCCACGACGAGGCGGGACGGTGGCACAGCGGGCCGGACGCGGAGCACCTGGAGCCGGTGCGCTGAAGACGAGGCGATCCGCAGCGAGGACGCACCGAGGCGCACTCTGCATGCGGCGGTGGAGAAGTGCGGTCAGCTCACCGCGGAAGCCGCGGAGCAAGTGCAGCTAGGCGCCGTTCAGCAGATCGTTGAGGTTGGCGTTGAACGGCCGCGGCAGCCTGCACGTGACGTAGATGAAGGCCGTGACGCGCTCAGTGAAGTTGCGCAGCTTGAACAGCGCACTCTGCGGGTCGGCCCAGGCGTACGCCTCGGCGGCGACGTAGTCCACGAGGTCGGCGTGCCTGCCGCGGAGGAACTCGAATTCTTTGACGCCATCAAGCCTTCCTCTCGTGCCGCTTCAGCCACCCGCTGAGCGTCTGGTAGCTGGCGAACCCCAGGAGCTCCGCGGCCTTCGTCTTGTTGCGGCCCGTCTCCGTCATGGCGCGGCGGAGGTAATGGCTACTCACCTCGTCGAGCAGCGCAGTGAGACTGAACCCGTCCCCGAGCGGTCGCTGCATCACGTCGGGCGGACGTTCGCCGGTGCCCGAGGCGAACGCCTCGCGGATCTCGTCCGCGCTGATGGTCGGGCCCCGCGACCACACCACCACCCGCACGAGCGTCGCTTCCAGCTCGCGCACGTTGCCCGGCCAGCTGTGGCGGAGCAGGAGGTTCCTCGCGCCCGGCGAGAGCTCCTTCAGCCCGCGCCCCGCGGTGTGCGGGTCGCGGTTGAGCTTGTCGAGCAGATGATTGACGAGCAGCCCGACGTCGCCCTGTCGCTCCCGGAGCGGCGGCGGGCGCAGGACCAGCACGGCCAAGCGAAAGTAGAGATCCTCGCGGAACCGGCCCGCGGCGACCGCGCCCGAGAGGTCGCGGTTCGTGGCGGCGACGATGCGTACGTCGACCGGGATCTGTTCGCTGGCCCCGACGCGCTGGATCTTCTTCTCCTGGAGCGCACGGAGCAGCTTCACCTGCGCGTCCGGGGGCAGCTCGCCGACCTCGTCGAGGAAGAGGGTTCCCCCGTGTGCGGCCTCGAAGTGCCCCGATCGCTTCCTGGTGGCGCCCGTGAAGGCCCCGGCCTCGTGCCCGAAGAACTCGGACTCGAGCAGATCCCTCGGGATGGCGCCGCAGTTGATGGCCACGAACGGCTTGTCGCGGCGCGGGCTCGTGGCGTGGATGGCGGCCGCGAGCAGCTCCTTGCCCGTGCCCGACTCGCCTTCGAGGAGGATCGGCGCCGCGTACGCCGCCGCGAGCTGCGCCCGCTCCACCAGCCGCCGCATGACGTCGCTCCGGTACACGATGTCGCCGAACTGCGGACGCTCGGGACGCAGGCCTCCCGCCAGGCGGTCGAGGCCCTCGTCCGCCCGCCGCATCGCCGAGGGCACGAGCTCCGCCGCGATCTCGAAGGGCACCTCCGCCGTCACCACGCCGTGCTCCTGGGAGGATTCGATCAGCTCCGCCTCGAAGCGCGTTTTGGCCACGAGGATCCAGATCGCCGTCATCGCCGACGTCCCCGGGCTCAGGTAGAAGGTCAGCGCGGCCTTCGTCCCGAATCGCTCCCGGGCGCTCGCGACCGCAGCCGTGACCTCGCGGTAGATGTCGCCGTAGTGTGTGGGCGTCGTGAGCCGCGCCGGCCGGAGCGTGATCTCCACCTCGGTCCGCGCGCGCAGCCACGCGGCATACGCCTCCGCCTTCTCGGGCGGGTGGCTGTAGAGCAGAACGAGGTGCTCGAAGGGCCGGTCCCGCACCGCGCGCGCGACCGGCCCGAGGTCGGCCCCCGGCCGCCCCTCCGCCGCATTCAGATCGGCCATGCCTATCCACGACAGAAGCACGCGGGTCATGCGGGCGCGGAGGGTAACAAGGCGTGTGGTGATAAGAAGAGTCTTTCTGGTCACACCCCGTCCCGCGCGTTGCTTCGCGCAGATCCGGCCATGGCACGGAAGCTGATGACGGGTCTCGGACATGACCTCGAACGACACCTTCTCCGCCCTCGTCTCCTCCCACGACACCGCCATCGAGGCGCACATCGTCGATCGCCGGCCGCAGACGCTGGAGGTCTTCGGCCCCCTCGACGACGCGGCCCGCGCCGCACTCGCCACCGACGCCTGGCAGGTCGGGCTCCGCGCGCTCCAGAGCGCCTATCGGCAGGCCGAGGAGGCGCGCCTCACAGACGTTGGCAAGGCGCTCATCGAGGATCTCGGCCGCCGCCTCGAGGACCATGCCGCGGTCCAGGAGAAGGCGTTTGTCTCGCTCCTCACTCGCTACTTCGACCCGCACGACGGGCAGGTCGTGACGCGCCTCGAGCGCTTCCTCCAGGACGACGGCGAGCTCGCGCAGTCCATGAACCGCTACCTCGCCCCCGACCACGGGCTGCTCGCCGAGACCCTCGCGCGCCAGGTGGGCGAGAACAGCCCCCTGCTCCGCCGCCTCAGCCCCACCGACAGCCAGGGCGTCGTCGCCATGCTCGGCGAGAAGCTGCGCGAGGCGCTGGACGCGAGCCGCGCCGACGTGACCCGCGCGCTCGACCCCGCCTCCGAGGACGGCGCTGTCGCCCGTTTCCTGCGCGTCCTCAAGCGGGAGATGCAGGCGGCCGAGAACGATCGCCAGAAGCAGATCGCCGCCGCCACTAAGGCCCTCGATGTCGCCGATCCCTCCTCGCCGCTCAGCGTGCTCATGCGCCAGGTGCAGGAGAGCCGCAGCGTGCTCCTGCGCGCGGTGAACCCCGACGTCAACGGCTCGCCCATGGCGACGATCAAGGCCTCGCTGACCACGCTCTTGGAGCAGCACTTCAAGCAGCAGCAGGAGGCGCTCACCGCATTCCAGAAGCGCCAGCTCGAGCTCGACCAGCAGATCCACGAGGCCCTGGCCCGCCTCGACGAGCGGAGGCGCGGCATCGCCAAGGCCCCGACCGGTGGAGTCGCCTTCGAGCACGCAGTGCTGCGCTTCGTGCAGGAATCGCTGAACGGTGCGCCCGTGATCGCCGAGACCACGCGCGCCACCGTGGGGAAACGGCCAAACTGCAAGGTCGGCGATCAGGTTGTGCGCTTCACCGCCGAGAGCCTGTATGCCGGCGCGGCCTTCGTCGTCGAGGCCAAGCGCGACACGAGCTACACGACCGCCAAGGCCCTCGCGGAGCTGGAGGTGGCACGCGGCAACCGCGACGCTGTCTGCGGCGTGTTCGTGATGGCGCAAAGCCACGCGCAGCCGGGCTTCCCGCGCTTCGCGCGGCACGGAGTGGACATCCTCTTGACGTGGGACGAGGAGGACGAGGGTTCCGACGCCTACTTGCATGCGGCCGTGCTGCTCGCCACCGCACTGACCGCGCGCGCCCGTGGCCCGGAGAACGCGGGCAGCCGCGACGCGCTCCGCGACGTGGAGCAGCGCATCTGCAAGGAGCTGGACCGCCACACGAAGATGCGCAAGATGATCGAGTCCATCGAGAAGAACGCTCACGATCTGTCAGAGGAGCTCCGCCGCGGAACCGACAAGCTCGAGGGGCTCCTGCGCAGCGCCAAATCGACGCTGAAGGCGCTCGACGTGGAGCTCGCCGAGGAGGAGGCAGAGGGCGCTCCGCCGGTCATCTTCCCGCAGGCGCAGCGCACTCGGCCAGCGCTCCGGGGTAAGGCGCCCGCGCTGCCCGAAGCCACGCCCGCCAGCGAGTGAGCGTCAGGGCGAGCCGTATGAGGATGTCACGTACACCCTCACACCGACTTTCTCACTCGCGTTTTCCCCTCTGTGGCGCTCGCTCCAAACGAGCATCTAGAGTTGTCGTTTACGTCCCCGCGCCCCATCCGATTGTGGAGCTTCGACCATGGCGAGCCCTCACGCGATCCTCCAGCAGGTACTCCTCCGACGCAGCGACCTCCGGCGGGAGCAGGGCAGCCCGCTCTATGCGTACCGCACCACGGCGGACGAGCTCGCGGCTCTCCACGCGGCGCTCCGCAGCCACTGCACCTCCGGTGGCTCTTTCGACACGCCCAGCGCGGCGGCCTTCTGCCTCTTCGGTGCCGAGTGGTTCTGCCGCCATTACACGGGTGGGCCCTGGGCCTGGCGCACCATCCTCGATGCCGTCGGCTTCCGCGGCACGACTGCGACGCTCTACAACGTCGTTCAGCGCGGCCTCGCCTTCTGGCATCGCCCGCTGGTCATGCTGGGCTCGGAGCGCC
Source organism: Minicystis rosea (assembly GCA_001931535.1). Classification (GTDB taxonomy): domain Bacteria; phylum Myxococcota_A; class Polyangia; order Polyangiales; family Polyangiaceae; genus Minicystis; species Minicystis rosea. The sequence goes on along the minus strand of CP016211.1, from coordinate 550,783 downwards.
AGTTCCTGGTCACGCTCGCGTGCGAGGGAGGCTTGCCGCTCGGGCTGCTGCAGGGCGAGAGCGGCAGCGCGCTCCGGCGATTCTTCCGCGAGCTGCTCGGAGCACGGGAGGCTTACCGGAGGCCGGCGCAGGAGCTCGTCGTCGACGCCTCACGCGTCCTGCCACCGACGCTCCAGCAGGACGTGGTCTGCGGGCTCGCCGCGCAGCTCATCGACGCCGTCGCCGATCTACGCCTCGCGGCCGCTGGCGCCGCTGACCCGGTCGCCCACCTCGACGCTCATCACCCGACGTGGCGCGAGCGCGTGCCCCTCCGGCTCGAAGAGGACGTCGCCCGACAGCTCCTCACCGGCCTCCTCCACCAGCTGCGCCCGCCGACGGTGGATCTCGTGGAGATCGAGACCCGCCTGTGCCTCGATGGCCTCCGCCGCTTCGAGCGCGTTGCCCGCTTCCCAAGGACGATGCCGGCCGGGGATCTCGAAGCCCAGCTCGGGCTCGGGCGCGGCGCGCTCCCTCCGCGCGCCTACCTCCACCTCGTCACGGCCGACGCCGCGCGCTTCCCCGTGGCCACGGCGACCGCGGTGGCCTCCGAGGGCACCGTCGACCTGGCCGCGCTGCCGGCCCGCCCGATCCGCGATCCACTCGCCGTCATCGGCCGCATCCTGCTCGCGGCGAGCGCCGGCTCTCACGACCTCACGATCGTGCAGCCGCCGGGCGGGGAGGAGCTCGACGATCTTCCCTGGGTCTTCCGCGCGCAGTCGCAGGGCGGCGGGCACGTGCTCGCGGCGGTCGGCTCCCACCGCACCTCCGCCGACGAGCTGCTCCTTGCTCTTCCCGCGGAGGGGGCGCTCTCGCCCGAGGAGGGCGCGACGATCGAGGAGGTCTGCGCGATCGCCGACCCCCTCCGCCGCATCGTGCGCCTGCGGGGACAGGCCACCTGGGAGGGAGGCGAGGAGCGCTGCGTCTTCCGCACGAAGGTGGAGGCCGAGGGGCTCCGCCCCATCCTCATCGGCGAGCTGCGGCGCTTCGGCTTCGAGGGTGGGGAGGTGTGGCTCGGCGTGCCGCATTGGCGGCTGCTCCGCGCCGACGGCGCGACGGCCGAGCCCCCCTCCTCGTTCAGTCAGGAGTGGCGTCCGCTGCGCGCCGGACAGGCCTGGAAACCGCTCGGCCCGGATTGCTGCGGAGACGTCCTCGTCCGCCTCCGCCGCGGCGGCGAGACGATCACCCGCACGGTCGTCACCGTCCTCCCCCGCGGCGTGCAGCTCCAGGTGCGCCCGAGCCACGACGAGCGTCGGGGCCGGCTGGAGATCGACGGCCTGGGCGCGGCGCGCGTCGGCGTCGAGCGCGCCTCCGGCTTGCACTGGAGCGAGTCGCGCGAGGGGACGAAGGCCGTCGTCTCGTTGGAGTGCGAAGCTTCGCCGCCGCCCACCGTCGACCTGCGCATCCAGCTCGACGGCGGGCGCGACGCCCGCGTGCGCGTCCCCTTCCCCTCCAAGGTGCGACGGTTCCTGCACGGAGATCAGGTACTCGCCGACCACACGCGGCTCACCCTAGATCGCCTCTCCTCCGTGCGGGCCCGCGCCATCGTCGAGGGCTCCGCCACCGGCTTCGTGGTGGAGGCACGGCAGGGCGATCTCTGGACGGCCATCGGCCGCCTGCGCAAGGTCTCGGACAACGCCTTCGAGCTCGCCCTGGATGGGCTGCGCGACTCCATCGCGCTGCTCCTGGCGTCGAGCAGCGATCGCGAGGCCACCGTCCAGCTCCGCATCGTGCCCGAGAAAGGCGAGCTCCGCCCGCCGCACCCGGAGATCCGCGTGGGTCGCTACGACGCGCACCTCGCGCCCCAGCGCCGCGACGACGAGTCGATCGATCTCGTGCTCGACGACGCCTCGCGCCGGGCCGTCGGGCTGCTGGGACTCTCACTCCTCCGCGTGGAGGCCCGCCCGATCGACGACCCGTCCGCTCCTCCCGTGGTAATCGGGCGCGTGGACGAACAGCACTGGCACGTCGCCCACGAGCAACTCACGCCCGGCCCGTGGCTCCTCCTCGGCTACGTCGGGGAGCAGGCCCGTCTGCGGCCGCTCCTGCTCACAATCCAAGGGAACGCACCCGCGCCCTCCCTTCCTCCGTCCGGGCCCAGGACGGCGTTCGACGAGGCCGCGCGCCTCGGGCCGAAGGACCGGCTGTACGCCCTCGCCAACGCGCTGCAGGGAATGACAGGTGATCTCGATCAGCCGTCCTGGCGACAGGTCCAGCGTCACCTCGCCACTCTGGGGCACCTCCCGGCCACGACCTTCGACGTGGTGCGGGCGCTCGCCTCCGTGCCCGACGCCGCCGTGGCGGCGCTGCTCCTCAGCACCAACTTCGAGGCCACCTGGGCCGGCCTGGAAGAGCTGCCCTTCTCCTGGGCGCTGGTTCCCGTGCGGAGCTGGATCCGCGGCATCCGGGCGTTCGTGCGCTCGGTGGACGCCAAGGCTGATCTTTGGCGCTCGATGAACTGGGACATCACCAGAGCGCGCCGCGAGATGCTTGCGCCGTTCTGGGAGCGCGGCCCGCGACAGGCGCTCTTCCTGGCCACGGTCCTGGAGGCCATCACGATGACCTCCAGCGGCGTTCCGGCTGCCCCCCAGCAGCTGGTGTCCCTGGCTCGGACGCTCGAGGGACGCCGAACGCTCTCGCACTTCCTCGACAGCTACCGCACCGATCTGCTCGCGCGTCACGCAGCGAGCGACGATCGGTGGCCGGAAGACGACGTGAGGACCCTCGCGACCCAGGCGGGCGTCTCTTCGGCCATCCTCGACGAGGTCCACATCCCGCCGGACCTCCCCCATCGTCGCGACGTGTACAACGGCCCCGGCGTGGCCGCCGCCGTCAGCGTGCTCGGCGTGCCCTGCCCGTTGCCGCTCCTGCTCCAGATCCGCCGCCTGCGCTCGTTCGACGAAGCCTGGTTTGACTTCGCCCACGCAACCGCCCTGACCAAACTCCTAGGCAAGCACTTCGCCGAGACCAAAGGATTGTTCGATGACGCGTGACGCCTTCTACGCAAGCCTGTCCCACGAGCTCCTGGAACGCGCCGCGCGCGCCACCGTGTCGCAGATCGGCCCGGCGAGCGCCGACTTTCGGCACGACCTGCTCCACGCCCTGATGCAGGCCCCGGGCGCCGCCGGGAGCCTCCTTGCGCCGCCGGTCTTCGAGGCGCTCTTCGAGTGGACGCGACACCCGAGGTCCATCGCCGATCTCGGGCTCCTCGCGCCGAGCCTCGTCGCGGCCATGGACTCGCCGAAGCTCACAGACGATCTCCGCTTCCCGCGCGACCGGAGGCCCTATCAGCACCAAGTCGACGCCTGGAAGGAGCTGATCGCCGACGAGGTGCGATCCGTCGTGGTGCGCACCGGCACGGCGAGCGGCAAGACCGAGTGCTTCCTCGTCCCCATCCTGAACGATCTCGCCCGCGAGCTCGACGCCACGAAGACGGCTTCCCCGCTGGAGGGCGTGCGGGCGCTCTTCCTGTATCCGCTCAACGCCCTGATCAACAGCCAGCGAGACCGCCTGGAAGCCTGGAGCCGCGGATTCGGTGGCCGGCTCCGCTTCTGCCTCTACAACGGGACGACGCCGGAGCACGAGCCGAAGGGCAAGGAGAACGCATCTCCGGCCCAGGTGCTCTCCCGCAAGAGCCTGCGCGAGAGTCCGCCGCCGATCCTGGTGACCAACGCCACCATGCTCGAGTTCATGCTCGTGCGCGCGGCCGACGCTCCCATCCTGGAGAAGTCGCAGGGCACGCTGCGCTGGATCGTCCTCGACGAGGCGCACACCTACCTGGGCTCGGCCGCGGCGGAGGTCTCCTTGCTGCTGCGCCGGGTGATGCACGCCTTCGGGGTCACGCCGGACACGGTGCGCTTCGTGGCCACCTCGGCCACCATCGGCGGGCAGGACGCGGACAAGGCGCTGCAGCGCTATCTCGCCGATCTCGCCGGCATCGACCCGGCCCGCGTCGTGGTGATCGGCGGCCGGCGGGAGATCCCCGCCCTCCCCGCCGACCTCGCCGACGCGACCGACGCGCTGCCCGACCCCGCCTCGCTCGAGGCCGTCGACTCCGCGGAGGATCTGTTCACGCGCCTCGTGCGGGTTCCCGCGCTGCGCCAGATCCGCGAGGAGGCCGGAGGAGGGCCGGTGTGGTTGCCCGGGATCGTCGAGCGCCTCAGCCCGGAGGACAAGGACGATCCCGAGGCCGCCCGCCGCGCGCTGCGGCTCCTCGACCAGTGCACACGCGCGGCGAGGCCTCGAGGCACGGAGCGGGAGCCATTTCTCCCCCTGCGCGGCCACTTCTTCTTGCGCACGCAGAGCGGCCTCTGGGCCTGCTGCAACCCGCGCTGCTCCGGCAAGCGCATCGGCGAGGCCGCAGACTGGCCCTTCGGCAAGGTGTTCCTCGAGCGCCGCACCCACTGCGATGCGTGCGGAGGCCTCGTCCTCGACGTGGTCCTGTGCAGCGGCTGCGGCGCAGCCTACCTGACCGCCGTGGACCATCTGGGCAAGCTCGTGGCCAAGCCCTGGAACACGGTGGCGATGGACGCCGACGAGGCCTCGGATGTCGACGAGGACGACGAGGATCCGCTGGCCCGGCTGCGGATCGATCTGCTCGCCGGCCCGCCGATGGGCGGTCGAACCTATGAGCCCCTCCGTCTGGATCCGCGTACGGGCGCGCACGGCGACCAAGTGCCCGAGCCCGTCCCGATGTCCCTGGCCCGCCCCGACGAGCACGACGGCCGGCACCGGTGCGTGCGCTGCGGGCAACGCGACTCGGCGGCGCGGGACCTGTTCCGGCCGCTTCGACTAGGCGGGCCGTTCTACCTCTCCGTCGGTATCCCGACCATCCTCGAGCACCTGCCGGCGATCAGCGACAAGCCGTGGACCAAGCCCGCCGGCGGTCGGCGGATGATCACCTTCAGCGACAGCCGGCAAGGGGCGGCGCGGTTCGCCGTGCGAAGCCAGATCGAGGCCGATCGCAACTACGTGCGGGCCTTCGTCTACCACACGCTCTGGGGGCAGGTCCGGCCCCCGCCCGCGGAGGACGTGGCGACGCTGGAGCAGCAGATCGCCACCCTCGATCAAGCCGCCGCCCACGTCCCCGCAGTAGCGGCGCTGCGCGACGAGAAGCGCCGCGAGCTCGCGGCGATCGTCAGCCGCGCGCAGGGCGCGTCCCTGCCGTGGTCGGCGATGGTCGACCGGCTCGCGCAGGACGGCGTCGTCGGCAAGTGGATGCCGGCGAATCTCCGCTCGCACTACCTACCCGCGCGGCTCGCCGAGCAGGAGATGGCGAGCCTGTGCCTATTCCGCGAACTGGTCCGCCGCCCGAAGCGGCAGAACTCGCTGGAGACGCTAGGCCTGGTGGCGCTCCGCTACCCGCTGCTCGACAAGGTGGCGAAGGTGCCGGGCGAGTGGGCGGCCCGCGGCGGCACGCTCGAGGAGTGGCGTGCCTTCCTCAAGGTGACCGTGGACTACTTCGTCCGCGCCATGACGGCGGTACTCGTCAAGCGCGACTTCCTGCGCTGGATGGGGACGCACATCACCACCAACGTGATCGTCGAGCCCGACGAGCCGGGGCTGAGGAACGCGCGCTACTCCTGGCCCGCTGTGCGCTCGGGCATGCGCGCGCCCCGCATGGCGCGCCTCCTCGCCGCCGCGTTCGATCTCGACCTGCACGAGGCGGTGGACCGCGTCGTGGTCGACGAGATCCTCCGCGAGGCCTTCCGCACCGTCGTCCACCTCGGTCTGCTCACCCAGGGTGCCGACGGACTGTACCTCGATTTCGCCGAGAAGGCCGAGGTCGCTACCGTCGCACGGGCTTACCTCTGCCCCATCACGCGGCGGTTCCTGGACACGACGGTGCGCGGCGTGTCCCCGTACCAGACCGAGGAATGGTTCGACCGGAAGACGCGGTGCGAGCGCATCGACATGCCGCGGCTCGCGTTCCCCTTCGCGAAGTCCGAGGGCAAGGCGGCGCACACCGAGGTGGCGCACTGGCTCGCGACCGACGCGCGGGTCGCGGAGGCGCGCAAGAAGGGCGTGTGGACGGAGTTCTCGGACCGCATCGCCTCCTTCGGACAGGTCCTCTACCTGCAGACGGGAGAGCACTCGGCGCAGCAGTCGAAGCGGCGGCTGCAGGAGCTGGAAGCGTCGTTCAAGGAGGGGCAGACCAACGTCCTCTGCTGCTCCACCACCATGGAGATGGGCGTGGACATCGGCGGCCTCAGCGCCGTGGGCATGAACAACGCGCCCCCCGGGCCCGCGAATTACCTGCAGCGCGCCGGGCGCGCGGGTCGTCGCGGGGAGTCGCGCGCAGTGTGCCTGACGCTCTGCCAGGCGACGCCGCACTCGGAGGCCGTCTTCGCCGATCCCATGTGGCCGTTCACGACGCCGGTCCACGTACCGAGCGTCTCGCTGCGCAGCGAGCGCATCGTGCAGCGCCACGTCGCGGCCTTCCTCCTCGGTACGTACCTCAAGCGCACCGGCACCGATGACGGACACCGGCTCACCTGCAAGTGGTTCTTCGTGCCCGACGGCGCTGGGACGGAGGCCCGATCGGACCGCTACGCAGCCTGGCTGGCCATGGAGGCGGAGGCCGTGCCCGAGGTGCCCGAGGCGCTGCGACGCATCATCGCCCGCTCGCCGCTCGAAGGCTCGAGCCCCGCGCGCCTGATCCAGGCCGCGCTGGACTCCCTCGACCCCGTGGTCGAGGCGTGGCGCGCCGAGCACGACGCCCTCGTTCTCGAGCTCGAACAAGCCGGCGGCCCACCCGACCGCAACAAGAAGGTCGACCCCGTGCAGCGCGCGCTCTCGGTGCAGCTCACGCGGCTGTGCGACGAGTACCTCCTGAAGACGCTCGCGGCCCAGGGCTTCCTGCCGTCCTACGGCTTCCCGCTCCACGTCGTACCGTTCGTCAACACCACCGCGGAGCTGCTCACGCAGGAGAAGGAAGACCGCGAGGGCGAGACGCAGCGCGACGAGGGCTACAACCGGGAACGCGGCTATCCTGCACACGACCTCGCCCAAGCAATCCGCGAGTACGCGCCCGGGAGCGGCGTCGTCATCGATGGGATGGTCTACGACTCTGCCGGCCTGACGCTGAACTGGAGGCTCCCGGCCAGCGACAAGGAAGCGCACGAGATCCAGGCGCTCAAGCATGCCTGGCGCTGCAAGGACTGCGGCGCTTGCGGTACGGCCCGGGAATGCCCCGAGCAGTGCCCGACCTGCGGGCGGCAGAAGCCCACCTCGAAGCAGCTAATCCAACCCGCCGGCTTCGCCGTCGACATCCGCAGCCGGCCGCACAACGATCTCTCGCGCCAGGGCTTCGTGCCCGTGCGCGAGCCCTGGATGTCGGCCGCGGGAGCGGCGTGGGCCGCGATGGCGAACCCGGCCGCCGGTCGCTTCCGGTACGATCCCGAGGGCCGGATCGTCTTCTGGAACGACGGCGCGAGCGGCCACGGCTACGCCGTCTGCCTGCGCTGTGGCAAGGCCGTCTCCGAGACCGCGTGGGAGAAAGACGCGGACATGCCGGCTGAGATGCGGACGCACCGGCGGCTGCGCGGCGGACGCGGAGATGGAGGCGCCGCCGATTGCCCGGGGCCCGCCGAGGGCAGCTTCGCCATCCGACGGAACCTGGTGCTGGGCGGCGACGCACACACCGACGTCGTCGAAATCCAGCTCGCCGACCCGGCGACGGGCGCCTACGTCAACGATCGCACCATTGCGACCTCGCTCGTGGTGGCTCTGCGCCAGGCGCTCGCCGAGGCGCTGGGCGTCGATCCGCGCGAGATCGGCTGGGCCGCGCCCGCCACGCACGATCCCGGCGGCGCCGTGTGCAGGTCTCTCGTCCTCTATGACATCGCCGACGGCGGGGCCGGCTACGTCGGCGCCGCGCTTGAGGCGCTCCCCGAGCTCCTGGCACGGGCGCGCGAGATCCTCGAATGCCGCCGCGGCTGCGACGGCGCGTGCCACGGCTGCCTGCTCTCGTTCGACACGCAGGACGCCATCGAGCACCTGAACCGCCACGCCGCGCATGGCTACCTCACGCCCACGTTCCTCGACAGCCTCGTCCTCCCCGCCGAGCTGAGGGTGTTCGGGGAATCGTCGCGACTGGAGTGCGCGCCGCTGCCCGTCGCGACGTTCACCCAGATGCACCGCACCGAGCTCCACGAGTGCCGCGTCCACCTCGGTGGGAGCGCCGCCGACTGGGTGCTCGACGAGTGGCCCCTGTGGCGCAACCTGGTCCAATGGGCGCTGAGCGGCGTGCGCGTCTCGCTGATCGTGCCCGAGGACCAGCTCGCGGCGATGCCCTGGGACGAATCGAATGCGCTGGCCGCACGAGCGGAGGCGACCGGCATCACCATCGCGGTGGGCCCGAAGGGCGGCTCGCGGATCGGTCCAGCCTGGCTGGCCGTCGAGATGGGCGGCGCCGAGCGCTCGATCCGCTGGGCCACGACCGCCGCCGAGGGCCTCGCGCCGAACGAAACCTGGGGTCGGCCAAGCGATACCGCGCGGAGCATCCGCAGCGCGAGCGAGGCTCCCCTGCCCGCGTCGACCGCCCGTGCCCCGCGCGCCGGCGAGCTGCGCAAGCCCATCCCCGGCCAGTACCGCGAAGTGAAGCTCTCGACGCAGCTCGACGGCCACGTGCGCGACGTCGGCAAGCGGTTCTGGAGCACCGTCGCCGAGGCCGCCCCCGGTCTGCGCGATCGCCTCGCCGCCGGGCCGTCCCTGCTCCGCGTCACCTACGCGGATCGCTACGTGCGCGCGCCGTTGCAGGCGCGCCTTCTCCACGAGGTGCTGCGCGAGCTGGTCGGCAAGAAGGGAGGCATCGACCCTGAGACTGCGGTGAGTATCTCCACCGTGCGCGGTAATTCTCGCAACCCGCCTTCGGTCCTGAAGAACGACTGGGTCGAGCCGGCTGTCCAACGGGATGTGATCAAGGGCCTCCTGGAAGGCATCGGCTGCCCCACGGTGGATATCCTCGACCTCGACGAGACGGCACACGCCCGCGAGCTGCGCCTCGTCTGGTCCGATCAGGCCACGCTCGTGCTGCGGCTGGACCAGGGGCTCGGCTTCCTCGAAGAGCGTCGCTCCTCACAACCGCACCGGTTTACGGAGCCCGCGGCCAAGCAGGTCGCGGCGATCAAGGCAGCCTCCTTCGAGGTGCGAGAGCGCGGCGGGCACGCTGTACCCATGTACGTCGCGGGTGTAATGAGCGGGCCGGCTCGGGGCTGACTCATCAACTGCGATGGTGGCTGGTCCCAACCGCCGACGAGCAGCCCCGTGAGCAAGGGCGATACGTGGAGCGCCTCGTCGCAGGCTGCACCGCGGTCAGGACCGCGCGAGACTTCGGGCAGCCACGAGGGCCGGGAACGCGCCAGGATTGCCCTTGGTTGCCTTGACCTGTCCCCTCGGACACGGCCTGAAATCTGGCTCGGCCCGGCGCTTCGCAAGCGGGTGCACGCTGTCGCGGTTTCAACACGGCCGGCGACGAGCAGTAAGTCCCCGCCGTCCCCCGTCGTGACAACCACCTCGCTCCGTGGTTGCTGGCCGCAGCACAGCCGTCGTCAGCTCGCCGCCGCGAGCTCGTGCGGCAGCGGCACCTCTTCGCCCGCAAACGCGGCCGCAACGGCACGCCGCAGATACTCCGCAGGATCGACGCCCACGAGCTTCGCGCTCTCGAGCAACGAATAGAACAACGCCGCCACCTGCGTGCCGCGGAGCGAGCGGGAGCCGTAGTGATTTTTCCGGCCCACGACAGGGCCGCGCAACGCGCGCTCGGCGGGATTGTTGTCCAGCGGCAGCGTGGGGTCGTCTACGAAGCGGCAGAGCAGACTCCAGCGATTCGTCAGATAGCGAATCGCCTCGTACAGCCGCGTTCCCGGAGGACTCTGCTGCTCCAGGATCCATTGCTGGATCTCCGCCAGCACCGCACGCGATTCGTCCCGTCGCAACTTCCTGCGCTGTTCCAGATCGTCGCCGGCGCGCGACTCGATCGCGTACAGCTTGCCGATCCGTTCGAGCATCCAGCCACTCTCGTTCGGGAAAGCCTGCTCGCATTCAACGAAGTTGCGCCGCGCGTGCACCCAACACTGCACGAGCTTGAGCGCCGGGTACTTCTTGGCGAGCGCGTCATAGGCCTTGTAGCCGTCGCACATCACGTAGCCGTCGAAGCCCGCGAGCAGCTCCTCGGCAGCCTCGCTGTCACGGCCGCCGTGGATCTCGTAATAGACGCCCACGTCGGAGACGAGCGTCCAGATATGCCACTTCGACGCTGCTGCATGCCCGCCCTTCTTGTCATGCAGCGGCCACGGCGTCTCGTCCGCGAAGAGCAGCTTCTGGGCGTGCTGCACCATCCCGAGTCGCACGTAGGCCGGCAGCAGGAGCTGGTGAAGGCCCCAGAGCTGATCGAAGAGCGTCTGGGCCTCGACGACGAGCCCCGCACGCGCCATCGCGCGCACCTGTCGCTCGAGCGGCATGTGATCGAGATACTTGTCGATGGCGACCACGCTCGCGAAGCCGACCGAATAGCGCCCGCCCTCGATCAAGCGGCGCGGCGTCGGCGCCGTCTCGATGCAACCGCCGCAGCGGCAGCGGTACTTCTGGCGCCGATGGCGCTTGATGAGGTAGCGCCGCTCGACGACGTCGATCTCCTCGCTCTCTTCGTACTGCCCCTCCCACGCTTCGAGCGCACCACCGCAGCTCGGGCAGGTCTTGTCGGCGTCATCGAGATCGTGGACGACGTCTTCGATGGGCAGCTTCGGTTGCTCGCGCGGGCCGTGGCCCTTCTGCGGCGGCTTGTCGGTGGAGGGCTTGTCACCGGCGGCGCGTTTCTCGCTCTGGTGATGGAAGATGCGTGCGCGGTTCGCCTCGATCTCTTTCTGGAGCGCGCCGATCTCCAGACGCAGTTGTACCGCAGCCTCGCCCGTCGTCGTGGCCACCTTCTTCTGCAGCGTGAGGAGCCTTTCGACCAGCCGCTCGTACTCGCGGAGCAGCGACATCGCCATCGTGCGCAGTCGCTCGAGGTCCTTCTCGTGCGCAATGCGGTCGGCGTCGGTCACGTCCCTTGGACGCCGAGCCCGCGCCGAATGGCTCAGACGTGTGAGATGGTTTCAGCGAAAGACGACGCGCTGTTCTTCTGCGCGCCACGGCGGCGGGCTGAGCACGACGCGTCCGACGAGCTCGCTGCCTTCGAGGAACAGGCCCAGCTCGCTCATCGTCCACGAGAGCGGTCCGTCACCGGGGCGCTGCCACGGCGCGACGAAGCGGCCTTGGCTCAATCGCTTGGCGAGGACGACGTGGCCTGTGCCATCCCAGAAGAGCACTTTCGCGGTGCGACGCCGTCGTCCCACGAACACGAAGACGCCGCCGTCGAGCACGTCCGTGTTCATCGCTGCGCGCACCACCGCCGCGAGCGTGTCGAACGACTTGCGCATGTCGACCGGCTCGCGATGCACCCAGATCCGCACCGCGCGCGGCAACCCGATCACGCGAGCCTCCGCACAAGCTCGGCGATGTCCGCCATCGTGGCGCCCTCGATCCTGAGCCCCGCAGGGCCATGCACGACGAGCGACGACGCGACCACCGGCCTCGCGACCACCTCGACCGCGCGGAACGTCGCAGCGGCGCGCGGCGCGGGCGTGCCTCTCTCGTTTTGTCTCCACTTGCGCAGCGTGGTTGCACTCACGCCGAGCTCTTTGGCGACCCTCGACAGCCCGACGCCTTCGCGACACCGCTGCTCGACGAGCTCGAGCACCGCTTGTCGCGTGGCCTCCGAATAAGGTCGGCCGAACCCGACATCGCTCCGCACCAGCGCAGCCCGAATCTCCTCAACCGTCTTCGTCATCATCGCCTCCTCACGCGCACGCGCGAGGAGATGGGCAATCGAGGGCTACGTCACGACGGGGCGGCGCGGGGTATTACGACGAGCACGCAATACGCGACGTCGTTCCCGGGCGGCCGAGAGCGTACGCCGCGATCGCCACGCCACATCACAACAGGCCACTTCTCGGAGCACCTCGACGACGCTGAGCACGAAAATCACCGAGGCCCGACAGGAGCCTTCGGCATCCACGAGCGGCGACGGCGAAGCTCACGAGCTGACTCTCGCCCGGTCACATCTCGTCGCCGAACAGGCCCGAGCCGAGATCTCGGCGCCCGAAAACTACGATCGATTGCGGCACTCCCGCCGTGGCAACGATTTAGCAACGGCGGTGGTGTCCGCCACCTCGCGCCGGTCCTCCCGTCCACCCGGCGTGGGTTGTCAGGAGCGTCGGCGTTCCGTGCGGCCCTTGTCCTTTCGCGACCTCGGCCCCGCTCGCCGCAGACCGAGCCTCGCCAGGACCTGTTCTCCTCCGCGCTTCGTCCGCCACGCCCCCGCGTCCAAGAGGCGATAGGCACGCTCGGCGATCTGGTCGCGCAGATCGGCGGGGACACGTTCGTCGCCGAGGCGCTGCACCGCGCGCTCGATCGCGCTCGCCTGGAGCTCCGGCCGTCCCGCGCGACTCGCGAGCGGGAGGAGCGCGGGAAGGACACTAGCCCCGAGCAGTGCCGCACTCTCACCATCCATGTGCTCGACCACGTGCGCCTCGATGGCCTCCACTAGCTCGGTCGCGTTATCATCGCTATCGCCAATTTGCTCCGTGGAGAAGAACCAGGCGAAGAGAGGATGCTGAGAAACGTCCTCATGGGCCGCCGCGAACCACCTCGCAACCGCGAACTCGAGGTGCTGCGTTCTGTCCACGCCTCCCCGCACCTTGCACAGTCCGTCGAAGATGACGAGACTCGCCTCGGGCTCATCGCCGTTCACATCGAGCCATGCGAACGCCCGAGCGACGAAGTCCCGCAGGTCGTCATCTGGTATGCGCTGGTCGCGGAGGGCGGCTAGGAGCAAACCCGATGCGTGCCGCTCCAGACCGTGTACACGAATCCACGCGCACGCCTGGGCTAGAACGGTGGCCAAGGTCAAGTCGTCGAGGTCTTCCCTACGGATCAGCGCTTCGAGAACAGCCCCCGCAACAGCGGCGAGGCCATGTACCGCCAGCCACGACAAAGCTATGGCGAAGTCCCCACTGCTGGCCTTGGGCCCGCGCCGCAACAAAAGGCAGATGAGAACGTGGACGGCCTCGAGGCGCGTCGCGTGAGCTTCGAGCCACACCTGAACCGACACCTCCAGGATCCTCGTGGCATCTTTCCGTTGTCGCTGCTGTAGCAAGTGTTGGTAGAGGTAGATCGCGTCGACGCTGCTCCCATGCGATCCGAGCCAGCGCAGCGAGAGCAGCCGAGCGCGCCGGGCAATGCTCGCGTCCGGCACGGTCGATCCCACGAGGTGCTGGAGCACGAAGACGGCCTCCGGCTGATGACCGTGCTTGTCGAGCCAAAGCAAGCCAACGCGGCGCATCTCCCTCGCGAGTTCGGAACGCATGTCCGTTCGCCCGAGCAGGTGCTGTAGTACGATGAACGCCTCGCGGAGGAGCGGATTGGCGCGAGCCCATCGAACCGCGTTATCCAGGGCTTGCTCTCTAATCTCCGGCGTAAGGTCGGCGCGTCCGACCGTGGCCCCGACGATTTGTGCGACCTCCAGAGCTCCGCGCTGCTTGACCCAAATCAATCCCTTCTCAGCGATGTCGACAAGCCCCGCGGTGTCGAGGCCTGCTCGGGCCAGGACGGTTCCTGCAACCTCACCAAACCGTTCGTGTTCATCATGGATGCGCGCCCAAACGATGGCACGCTGAACCAGCGGCGCGTATCGATCCTGTGGTTGCGCAGAACGTTCGAGTAGCACGGTAACGACAAGAACATCTTCCGCGTGAGCGCCGTGCTCGAGCCAGCGCAGCGCGAGTTCCTCGACATCAGTCGCCGTCATCGCGTCCAGATCTCGCCGCCTCAGCAAACCTGTGAGCACGACGGGCACGGCAGGGTGATCACCGAACGCACGGATCCATGCCATGCCGCTGCGAGCAAGCGCCTGCACGCGCTCCGGCATGAGGTTCGCGTGGCGAAGGAGGACCAGCATCCCGTGCACGCCCTCGACGCGCGACTGCCACACTTCGAACCAACGCCATGCGTGATCCAGTGCCTCGATCTCGTCGTCGGACGCGAAGAGCCGCCGCAACAAAGCTGCATAGAGGAGGGGGGCATGCAGGATGGTGCCATTATCGCGACACCACGCGAGCCCCGCGCGCACAAGTGATGCTCTCAGCGCCTCATCGATGTCGTCACTGTGGAGCATGGAAGGCAGGACGAATACCGCGGTTATCATCAAACCATAACGGTTCACCCAGTCGACCGCCCACGCGAGCACCCGCGCCGCAAGAGCCCTATCGAGCACGCGGTAGTCAAGGAGAGCGCCGAGCGCGAACGCGGCTTGCTCCGTACCTCCGTGCTTGTGGCACCAGGCGGTGAGCTCGCGCACGACGAGCGCCGTCGTCTCCGGCGGAAGCCCTGGACACTTGAGGAGCGCTCCCAGGAGCGTCCCCACAACGGTCGACTCTGGGTTGGACACCCGCCATCGAAGCACGGCTTTTGTGACATCCTCCTGGTCCTGCGGGGTCAGCTCCGGTCGATCTAGGAGGACGGCCAGCACCAGGCTCGCCGCATCAATGTCGACGTGCACCGCGACCCAGCACATCGCGGCGCGAATCGCTTGCTCTGCGGCGGGTCGACGAAGGTCGTTACGTCCAAGGAGGAGCCAGAGCGCGAAGGACGACGCCTCGGCAGCGCCATGCCGATTCAGCCACGGGACGACGATCTCGTCCCAATGTCGCAGCGTGACAGTCCGCCATGGATCTCCTGCGCTGAGCACGATGAACGCCTGCGCTGCATCGTCCGACGTCGCGCCTGCAAGGGCGACGCCGATTAACTGCGCTGCGCCCTTCATCGACCGGGTGACCTGCACCTTAAGCTCACGCTCGAACTGCCCATCAGCGCTGAGCAAGCGGTCGAGCGCGACCACGGTCCGGACCAGCAGTGCCGCCGAGCCGAAGCTCGGTTCCAATAGGACGTTGAGGAGGTGGGCGCGTACCTGATCGTGCGGGTCACGCAGCACCCTGCCGATGATCTCGTCCGCAACCGCGTCGTGTGGAGCCGCGAGCTCGCCGTCATCCTCTTCGAGCCAGCCGAATGCTCGCAGCTTCGCGACTAGATCGCGCGTGCGGTGCTCCAGGGGAGCGCGGTCGGAACCAACCACACAGCGCGAAAGCGCGCCCTGTGCGATCTCGCGCACCTCCGTCTCCGCTGCCGGAATCGAGCACATGACGGCCGCCGTGGCCACGAGCAGCGGATCGATCTCCTCAAGATCGATGGGCCGCGCCGGAGGCAGCGCACGAAGGCCGTCTTCGTGCAGGCGACGGCGCAGCCACCCCACGAGGTCGCCACTCCGAACCCCGCGCGCAACCACCTCGCGGAGCCGGTTCTCGACCGCGAGTCGCTCCAGCTCGAGCAGGATGAAGGCCGCGATGATAGGGCGATCTCCCGTCTGCGCATCGACGCTCTCGCTCCCCAGGATCTCGACGGCGCGAGGAGCGAGCCGATTTCGCAGCGCGGTGCGCACCCGCGTGGCGTAGTCGGCGCCGGTGCGCAGTTCGATGACTTCGAAGAAATGCTCGTGCTTCGGATCACCGCGAACGGCATGGCTCGATCGCGCGACACCCAGGAACGCGACTCGCATGTCGCGGCGCGCCGCCTCCGGCAATAGCCTGCTCCGGATCGAGGCGATATCGAGCTGCAAGCGATCGACGTAGTCGCAAAGCACCAGCGTGTTCGTCCTCCCCATGAAGACTTCGGCAGCGATCTCGTCGGCGCGCGCGGGAGCGTCGCCGTGATGGAGGACGCGCCATCCCGCTAGGTCCGCCAGCCTGGCGACCTCGAACAGCCGTCGCGTCTTTCCAGCTCCCCCCGCGCCCACGAGCAAGAGCGCGCCATCCACATTGGCGCGCTCCAGCGTGCGCCGCAGGAGCGCCACGGGGTGAGCAGGATCGGAGCTCGGCGGTTCGACAAACGGGATGTCTACGAGGTAGCGCTCGAAGCCCTTGATCTGGGCCAACCGCTGCGGGTGGGGAACCAACGAGCCAAGTGTCGCCCCTAGCCAGAGATCCGCGATCCGCAGATGGCGACCGAGGATCGAGCGCAGATCGAACCAATCCACGACGACAGCGCGCTCGACAAGCGATCTCCCTCGTCGGCGTAGCTCGGCGAAGAACGCCTCGATGGCGGCCTTCAGTCGCTCGCGCGCTGCCGCACTCGAGAGCGCCGCACTCGTGACGAACACGTAGCTGCGCGCCTGCGACCACGGGGCGTACAGGTCTTGCCACCCCCCCTCCGCCTGCCGCTCGAGCTTCGCCTGAACCTTCTGCCACTCGCGGAGGACGTTCGTCGCGACGTTGGCTCTGGCGTCATCGTTGTCTTTGCACTCGATGACGATCGGGCCCCCCAGCGGCGCGAGGAACAGCTCGTGCGGCGCGTCGCACGCCAGGTACGCGTCGATGCCACCATCCCTGCCCTCGGTGGGTGCAACGGTGACCTGAAGCCCAGCTTCCTCACGCAGCAGGTCCCCCACAAGCTGCTGGAAGGCGTCCTCCCGTCGGGTGAACGATCTCGCCCTTGGTCCGCTCCACGTCTGGTGATCGCGGCTGAAGGTGAAGTGCTCGGGAAAGATGTGCACGATCGGGCTGCCTCGTCGGCGACGGTCGCGGGCATCCTAAGCCAGGATTTACGCGCGCGGAAACGATCGCGGGGTTCATCCGACGGCTCATCGAGCCCAGCCGGTAGGCCCAACGCCAAGCCGAAGGGCCGGCGCAGGCTGCCACCCGAGGCGCTGCCGCATAGCCTCGCGGCACCGTCGCTTCCTGCGCGAGGACATCGAGCTCGCTCGCGGCACCATGAGCCGGTGGGCCGAGGATGCGGGGATGACCGCGGGCGCGGTCGTGCTGGCCATGCGCAAGGAAGCCTTCACCACCGCCTTCTGCATCGCCACCGACGCGACCGGCTTGGCCATCCAGCCCGAGCCATCGCCCACGAACAGGGTGGTGAGCAACTCGCTGTTCGGACGGTGACGGCCGGGCTCAAATCGATCGCGCGCGGCCAGACGGCTTAGGTGGGTCGTGGACGACGAGGGACGGAACTGCCCACCCCCCGTCCGCGCGCTGGCGCGCGCCACCCTCAGGGAGGGGCTCACGCCGTCACCTCTCGGGCGCTCAGCAGCTTCGCCATGCGCAAGAGGTTGTAGGCTGCGCCTACGAGGTACGCCGCCAGCTGCGTTTTCTGGGTGCCTTTGAAGCGAGTGCGGCGGAAGCCTCCGACCTTGATCATGATCGCCCATCACACACTGAGCGCCTGGACAGCAAATCGTTCCAGCAACACACTGAACATATGGGAGCGAAATGTCCTGGGCAGCCCGTCCGCTCGGTGCTAGCTTCGCGCACCGTCAATGGGATTGAGTTCATCAGGCCCGTCGCCCCTGCGAGGCTCGTCGTCGAGATGCCTGTGCGCGCAAGGGCCCGAGCGATTGCCGCCCGTTCCATCGACATGACACAAGCACCGTTTCGAGCTCTCCCCCCACTACCGTCAGCCGTTCGGCATCGACGACGCAGATTTCGCGAGGCCGCGCGGGCGAATCTCGTTACGAGACTGCAGGCGATTGGCACGACGCCCTGACGATCGAGGACGTATGCACCAAGTCATCTTCTACCCAGTCGGCAACGGCGACACGAGCCAGATCATCCTTGAGAACGGGAAGCGCATTCTTCTCGACTATCGCCATCTGACCAAGGCCGAGAACGATGAAGGGCCCGAGATCAACCTGAAGGCCCGGCTACGAAAGGAGTTACGCGATGCCGACAAGAACTCGTTCGACGTCGTCGCATTTACGCACGGTGACAGTGACCACATCTGCGGCAGCACCGACTTCTTCGAATTGCGGCACGCGAAGAAGTACCAAGGAGGTAACCGCGTCCCGATTCCGGAGCTTTGGGTGCCCGCGGCGATGGTGCTCGAGGAGGGTACCCACGAAAGCCGCGCCGATGAGTTCATCATCTGGCGCCAGGAAGCCCGTCATCGACTTCGTGAAGGCAGCGGCATTCGCGTATTCTCGAAGCCGGAGAAGCTCAAGTCATGGTTTGACGAGAACGACATCCCTTTCGAGTCGAGGCGGCACCTCATCACCGATGCCGGGGAGCTCGTGCCTGGTTTCGATCTCGGCGCCGATGGCATCGAGTTCTTCTGCCACTCTCCATTCATCAAGCACGTCGATGGAGCCGGCGACGATATGCGCAACTCGTGCGCGCTGATCTTCAACATTCGGTTCCAAGCAGGCACGCAGACGTTCGACTTCCTCGCCGTGGGCGATTCCGAGTGGGAAGTGCTCGAAGACATCGTCGAGGCGACGCGGGCCCATGACAATGATGACCGACTTGAGTGGGACCTCTACAATATCCCGCATCATTGTAGCTACCTTGCCCTGAGCGACGAGAAGGGGGAGCGCGAGACGACGCCGAAGCCGCTGGTGCGGGATCTGCTCCTTGCCGGGCGGCAGGGCGCGTACATCATCAGTTCGAGCAATCCGCTCGAGGACAACGACGCGGCCCGGGAAAAGGTGCAGCCTCCGCATGTGCAAGCGCGCAAGTGCTACGAGCGACACCTGACCGAGATCGCGGGCGCGCAATTCTTGGTGACGATGGAGGAGCCTTCCACGTCACGCCCTGAGCCGATCGTCTTCAACATCGACCCCAGCGGTATTACACGGGAGAGGAAGATCCTGTCTGCGCCGGCCATCCTCGTCTCGTCGCCGGCTCCACGGGCAGGCTGAATTATGGAGTACATCGAGTTCGGCGAAGACCTTCCCGCGGAGGAGGCCAGTGCCGCGCCTTCAGAAACCGCGCAGGCGGTTCTCATCGCTTGCCGATCAAACCGAGCGTTCACGTTCGTCGAGAGGCGAATTTGGGAATCCAAGGATGTCGGCGCTTGCGACGTTCTCGTCGTCGATTGCGTGAACGATCAGGTGCCGACAAGAAACGCGAAGGTGATGGTCCGCGAGCGCCTCGCGCTTGTGCTGCCGCGGGATCCGTCGCAAGCGCCACAAGTTCGCGCCCTCAGGAAATCGTTTCCGACGGTGATGCACCTGAATCATGTCCCTCAGGGCGAACCGGCGTCACTCTGCCTGTACTTCGAGCCGTGGGCGCATGTGAGGCGAACATGGACCGCTGAGCGTTTCCTACAGCGGGTCCTCGTCTGGCTGACCGGCACGTCGAGAGGAACGTTGCACCGTGCCGGTCAGCCTGTCGAGGCGATGTACTTTGAGTCTCCAATCGAAGTCGTCTTGCCACCGGAGTGGGAAGACCGCCTCAACATCCCAGACCACGTTCTGGTGCTCGCTCAGGTTCAACAAGACGAGAAGCGGTGCACGTTCCGATCGCTCGTCGTGCCGCGCGCTGCGGCGGATCGGCACGCCGTAAAACAGACCGTGGCGATCAGCGTCGCCGTAGATGCGGTGGTTCATGGCAATATGGAGTCTTTCCCTGCCACATTGGGCGAGCTCTCGGACCGTCTTGTGGCCCGCGGCTCAGCCCTTTACGAGCCACTGCGAGCCGAGATCGTAAGACTCGTCGGGAGCTCCGGTGTCTCGCATGTTCCGGGCCAGGCATGTTTACTCCTGGTGTCCGTTCCTACGAAGCGCCACGAGGGAGGTAACATCGAACGAGTTGATGTTCGTGCCTTCAAGCTCCCCTGTGAGCTATGGAAGCTCGGGGTCGACATCGGTGCCATCCATAAGGGAGCATCGCCGGAAAGATACTATGCAGTACCGATTATTGGCGGCGGGGCGGAGCTCGCGCCCGCGGCGGGCTGGCAAAGTATTCCAGCGCTCCCGGTGGCCGTGAGGAATTCGGTTACGAAGAGATTCGCTCGAGGCGCGTCGGCAGTTCCCGAAGAGAGCGCCGACCACAAGCGGATTCTTGCCGGTGTTGGCGCGCTTGGGAGCGCTCTCGCAGACCTTTGGTCGCGCGAGGGCTGGGCGCAGTGGACGCTGGTCGATCCGGATCATGTTGAACCGCACAACATCGTCCGACACCTCGCGAAGGATTACCACATCGGCCTCTACAAGGCCGACGCCGTCAAAAACGCCATCGATTCAAACTATCCGCCGGAGGGTAAGACCGCAACTGCGATACGAGCTAGCATCCTCACGACTACGGACACCACGCTCACGGAGGAACTGAGAAACGCATCCTTGGTCGTCGATGCGACGACTACGCTTGAGGTTCCTCGCGAGCTGTCGCGACGTGAGGACGTCCCTCGATGCGTGTCGGTGTTCTTGACCCCTTCCGGTAAGGCCAGCGTGATGCTCTTGGAAGGGGGGCACCGCGAGGTGCGCCTCGATGAGCTCGAAGCCCAATACTATTCCGCGATCCTCTCAAGCGCCTGGGGCAACGACCACCTCGCAGGTCACAAGGGCGAGTTCTGGGTGGGCGCCGGGTGCCGAGACATCTCACTCATCCTCTCAAACGAACTCGTGCAGCTCCATGCGTCAATCTTGGCACGGCAGGTTCGGCTTCTTTCCGCCGTCGATCCTGCCCGGATCCGTGTTTGGCTCGCAGACGACGAGACGTCCGAGGTTCGCTCGGTCGATGTTCCCGTGCAGTCGCCGATCCGCAAAGCATGCGGCGCATGGACTATTGTGACCCACGAGGGAGTATCGGAAAAGTTGAAGCGCCTTCGCACCGCTCATCTTCCAGTGGAGACCGGAGGCGTGATCGTCGGCTACGTTGACCACCCCTTGAGGAGGGTGTTCGTCGTCGACGTTCTCCCCGCACCGATCGACAGCGAAGAAAGTGCCACCGGTTTCGTTCGAGGGATCGACGGACTCGCTGAAGCGCTTCAACGCATTCGCTATCAGACCGCAGGAATCGTCGATTACATCGGCGAGTGGCACTCGCATCCTCCGTTCAGCCCGGCGATCCCAAGTGGCGAGGACGTCAGTCTTCTTGCGCACTGTACGCGAACGTTGTCGGTGGACGGCGTGCCAGCGCTCATGATCATCGTCGGAGCAGCCGGCGAGATTTCATGCTCGTTGGGCGGTTGCGTCGAAACATAACTTCCGAGCCTCAGGCTAGATCGACTCAACTCGCGACGACTTTGCCGTGCTGTCCGACTCGACCTCGTACGCGTATGCCTCGAACCTATCCCTTCGTGCGCCGCGGCGAACGACCAGAAGTCGCCTTCCATCGGTCCTGACGTGAATGATGCCGTACGCGGTGCGCTCCCTCGCATAAAAGATGCCCTGAGCGACGTCCGGTTTCCAAGACGCTCCGTCCCTCACAGCGCGAAACGCCTCCCCAGCCCACTCGTCGAACGCCGCTAGATTGGTCACGAATACAACGGGCTCCGCTCCGCGCCGCGCCTGGCCGAGCATGGCGAGCAAATTCGCGCGCGGGTGGAGATAGTCACGCCTCGCGTCTTCGTCGCCGGCGGAGATGATCGAAACGAGCGGCTCCACGCGCTCGATGAATGTTCGGCTCACGTCGTCCGAACCGTGATGAGGAACCTTCAGCACGTCGGCTAGCAGCGGCGCGTTCCGAGCGATGAGGGAATCTTCCATCTTCGCATGAAGATCACCCGTCAGGAGGGTGACGACGTTGCCGTAGGAGATGCGCAGCACCAGGGAGTGGCCGTTGATCGTCCGACTGGCAGAGACGCCGTTGTCGTCCTCGTCCCCTAGGAGCGGGAGTGCCGGACTGCCGTCGGGTAGCTGTTCGACGCGAGGTCCGAGTACGGAGAGCTTCACGTCGCCGAGAAAGTCGAAAGCGCTCGACCTCGTGTCGTCGAGCCGAGACACAACGACGGGGGCGCGCGCAGCGAGGGCATCGAGTGCGCCCTGCCACCGCTTGAAGACGCGATTCGGATCCTTCACATCCCGGGGATCGTCTACGAGCCGAACGACCTGTTGACCGCCGATATCGACGGGGGGACCGAGTCGCTCCCGTTCCGGCACTGACGTGCCCCGTTTCACGAGGCCGTTGTGGAAGACCCGGCTTGCCGTAACACGGATGCGCTTACGGTCGCGTGTTTCTTCAGCAGCGTCGAGGACCAAGGTGCTTAGACCATCGAAATGGTCAGCATCGCCGTGGGTCACCACGATCGCGTCGAAGTTCACGTCCTTGCCAGCGAATGTCTCATCCCAGTAGCGGGCTGCGATGTAGCGGGCCGCAAGCTTGACTTCTCCGCCGTCCACGAGGACCCGCTTTCGGTCTGGAGTCGTCATGAGGCACGCGTCGCCCTGACCGACGTCGATGAACGCGAGCTCCAGGACTGCCTTCGCCGTAGTTTTGAGAACCCCTCGGACCCAGCCTTCGCGCGTCCCGAGCCGAATCTTCGTCGACGTTGTGTCGCGCGCGAGCACCTCGACGCCATCGCCGCGATACAGGACGACGATCAGCTCGTCGAGGGAGCGTTTTCCCGCTGGGGACTTCCAGACGCGCACGATGTCGTGGTCCACGTACTCCACGACAAGATGGTCGAGCAGGCGCACCCGTGGCGCAAGCATCGACCAAGAGGATTGAGGGCCCGCGCACCACACGTGATCATCAAGTTCCCCTCGCAGATGTCCGCACTCGCTGGTGCGGTGGGCGAGCAGCGATGGGGCCGCAAGACGGCGCGGCACGACCTCCGGCGCCAGTGATGCGGTAGTGATCGTCTCGGTGCCCTCGGGCGTGGTGCGGTGCTTCACGCGCGAGATGGCGATGTGGACCGGGCCGCCCTTGCGCCAGCCGAACTTGTAGCTGAGCTCGACGCCGGCACGCTCAGCCTTGCCCTCGAGCGTGGGCTCGGTGACCTCGACGACACGCTCTTCGTCGAGCGGTAGGTGCGCGAGGTGGTGCAGGCCCTTCGGCTTGGCTTTGGGCTCGTCGCTCTGCGAGGTGACGATTCCGGCGTTGCCTCCGCGCCGAGCTACTCCACGCGCACGAGGACAACCGTGATGTTGTCCGGGCCTCCGGCGTCGCATGCGTGTTCAATCAACCGCGTCGCCGCCCGCGTCAGATCCGGCTCAGCAAGCAGCGTCGCCGCCGTTACGGTATCGGGCACGACGCCATGAAGCCCATCGGACGCCAACAGGAAGATGTCCCCCGAATGCGGCGCCACGAGACACCCGTCGACGATCACGCTGAGATCAACCCCTACCGCGCGGGAGAGCACATGCTGCCGATCGGACACGGCAGCCTCTTCGGGCGTCATGATCCCGCGCTGAACCAGCTCTTCGAGCAACGTGTGGTCCCGCGTAATCTGCACGAGCGAGCTTCCCCGGAGTAGATACGCTCGCGAGTCGCCGACGTGCGCGACTGCGATGCGGTCCTCCAGCACCAAGAGCCCTGTGAACGTGGAGCCCATGCCGTGCATCGTGTGGTTGGTGCTCGCCGTCATGAAGACCCGAGCGCTGGCGTGCTCCACGGCGCTCACGAATTGCGACAGGCTGCGCGAAAGCGGCGGAGGCAGGAGTCCCCGCGGGCACGTAATGTCGGGGTCCTCCAGCAGGTCCCGCACTGCCTCGATCGTCATGCGCGACGCGACCTCGCCGGCGGCTGCACCCCCCATGCCGTCGGCCACGCCGAACAGGCCCAGGTGCGGGTCGACAATGAAGGTATCCTCGTTGCCATCGCGAACAAGCCCCGGATGAGAGTACCCGAACGCGTCGAAGCGCCGGAGATGCGGGGTCGCCGGCGCAAAGCCCGACTGACGTGGTGAAGACTGCGGCACGGCGGCCGCGGCGGACCTCGAAGACACAGAATCCTCCATGGGATCGCAACCACGATCCCGGTGATGACAATCACGACGACACGTGCGCGCAGGCCGCCCAACGGGCGGCACTTCGACTCGGCAGTCGGGCACACGCTTCTCCAGACCCAGCACCGGCGGGGAACGCAGCTTGTCCAGCGGCAGCGAATCTCTTCGTTACTGCGCCCGAAGGTGTCGAGGCGACAGCATCGCGCGCAGACGAGACAGTGGGCGATCCGCGATCCGGTACGCCTGCCGCTCGTGGATGCCGAGGCGCTCGGCAGCCTCTCGCCAGCTTAGATCCTGCTCGAACAGCAGCTCGAAGAGCGCCGAGGCACGCGGCTCGTTGTCGGCGACGACGCGCTTCATGGTGTCGAACGCTTCGCGGCTGCCGTACTCATCCTCCGGCGTCTGCCGCGCGCGCACGGCGGAGTAGCCGTAGAACCCTGCCGCGGCTTGATCTTGCCCGAGCGCAAGGGCACGGGCCTCCTTCCTCCTCGATGCTCTCGGCCCAGCGCGTGGCCGTGTCCGGCGCCTCGATGCCATCCTCGTGGATGTCCATCGCATGGAGCGCGCCACCGAGGCACGGATCGTTCGCACGCGTGTATGCGGCCCGGAGCACGTCCCGGCGCACGCTCTTGCGCGCGAAGTCCATCAGCCTGCCCTTCGCTGGATCCCAGCGGCGTACGCGGCTGATGAGGGAGTCTTCGGCGAGAGCTTGTAGCTCGCCGAGCGTCTGGTTTGGGCATCTCCGCGCGAGGCTGCGGGCGAGCCGGTGAAGCTCGGGCAGCGCGTCCCGCACCGAATTCGACTGCTCGACGGTTAAGCCGTCGCGCCGGCTCGTCACTGACGGCCCCCCCTTCGTGCGCGCTCCACGTCGCGCCGCCTGCTCGAGCTCGGCAGCACCCCGGCGCACCTTCTCGCCGCTGCGCTCCACGACCGGCGCGGCCGTCTGCGCCTGACGGATCTCGTCGAGCAGGGCGACCGCCTCGGGGTTCGTCTCGTAGAACACCACCAGCCGCGCGCGGAAGACCTCCAGGTCTTCCGGCGGCATCCGCCCGATGTAGGGGGCGAGCGCGGCCTCCACGTACTTCGCGACCAGCGGATCCTCGGCGTCATCGGGCGTCATCTTCGTCACCTCGTGCAACGTGCAGGCGTCGATCCGCGAGCGGGCCGTCGCAATTCATGTCCATGGATCCGCGTGCAGCCCCAAAGATGCTGACAGGAATCCGTGGCACCTCGTCGATTTCCCGCGCACGGCGACCTCCCGCGACTCTTCGGCGTGCGGCACGCCCAACCGGCGCGCGGGTGCGGATCGACATTTTCGCCCGACCCCAAACTTTGTTGTCAGTGTTTGGCGATGGGGACGCGGATCAAGGAATGAGGCCGCGCCATGCACGACGCCCACCCCACCCCTCGCCCCTCCAGCTCGACCGGAGCCAATTACGCGCCGGGGACGATGGACGAGCCCACGCCGCACAACAATCCGCTGGCGGGCACTGCCTACCGCATCGTCGGCAAGATCGGCGAGGGCGGCATGGGGACGGTCTTGGAGGCTGAGCACGAGGCGCTCGGAAAGCGCGTGGTCGTGAAGCTCCTCCTCCCGCAGCACGCACGCGATCCTGGGCTCGTCGAGCGGCTCCGGCGCGAGGCGCGAGTGCTCGCCCGCGTCACATCGCCGCACCTCGTCGCAGTCACCGACCTCGGCCGGACCGCGGACGGCTCGACCTATTTGGTAATGGAGCGCCTCCACGGGCACACGCTCCGGCGCGAACTGGTGTTGCGCGGCGCTCTCCCCGTTGCCGACGCGATCACCTGGACGAAGCAGATCCTGATGGGCCTTACGGCTGCGCACCGGGCCGGCATTGTCCACCGCGACATCAAGCTCGACAACATCTTCCTCTGCGACGGGACCGACCAAGAGCCGCGGCGGATCAAGCTGCTCGACTTCGGCATCGCGAAGGTGCTCAAGGGCTCCGGACTGGACAGCGGGGCGCGCCATCCGACGGCGGAAGGCGCGCTCATGGGCAGCCCTCGCTGGCTGGCGCCCGAGCAAGCGATGGGCAAGGCCGTCGACACGCGGACGGACATCTACGCGGCAGGACTCGTGCTCTACAGCCTCGTGGTCGGGCGCAGCCCATTCGCGCACCTCCGCGATCCGATGGACGCCATCAGCGCGACACTCTTGGAGGAGCCGACGATGCCCTCGCTCTGCGCGACGCAGCACATTCCTCCGGCTCTCGACGACGCGATCATGATGGCGATCGAGAAGTCTCCAGAACGGCGGTTCCAGTCGGCGGAAGCGTTCATTGCCGCGCTCGATGCCGTCGCTGCTCCCCTGCCGCTCGAGCGAACACAGCCTTTGCCCGTCCGTCGCGTCGTCGCCGAACCTCGAGTGGACACCGTTCATCCGCTGCCCGGGACGGCGCAACCATCAGCAGTCGGCGCCCTCGAGAGCGCATCTTCGGAGGTGATGCCGATTCAGGGTGCTGTACCGCAGGGAGAATCTCACTCCCGCAGCCTGACGCTCTTCCTGGCGCTGACCGCCGCAAGCGCGGGGGTCTTCCTGGTGGTGTCGATGGTGCTCATGCGCGCTCTGGGGTGGCGGTGAGCACGAGGCGGCGACATCTGCTGCATGGAGCGTGGGGACGCGGCCCGCATCACCTCCACCAAGGGGTGCCGTGCTCTCCGCTTGAGCCCTCGGTCGTCTGCCGGCATGGTGGTCCGTGCGAGCCATGGGCAGCTCGCCGAAAGGCCCGTCATGGAAGAAGGTGAGCTCTTCCAGAACAAGTACCGGATCGGCAAGCTGCTCGGTGAGGGCGGCATGGGCGTGGTCTACGCCGCGGTGCAGGAGCCCTCGGGCCTCAAGGTCGCCATCAAGTTCGTCTCCGCGAAGAACGTGAGGGCGCGCAACCTTCAAGGGGAGCGGCTCATCCGCGAGGCGAAGGTGCTCGCGAGGCTGAACCACGGCAACCTCGTCCGCCTGTACGACTTCGACAAGACCGCGGACGGCGACTACTTCATCGTGATGGAGCTGGTGGAGGGCGACACCCTTCGCACGCTCATCACCCGCGCGCGCAAGCAGGGCAAAGGGCTCGACCCGCAGCAGGTGCTGCACATCATGGCGCAGGTCGCAGAGGGCATGGTGCTCGCCCACAAGGCGGGCGTCGTTCACCGCGATCTGAAGCCCGAGAACATCATGGTCTTAGAAGGCGGCGACCCGATAGTTCGGGTCGTCGACTTTGGGCTCGCCAAGAATCCGACCGGGAGTGCCGCGCCGCTGTTGGCAGGAGCGGAAACCAACCCTGCGAACGTCGTTGGAACACCCCGCTACATGGCACCGGAGCAGGTGCGCGGCTACGAGATCGACGCGCGCACCGACGTCTACGCCATTGGCGTGACGATGTACGAGGCGCTCACCGGACACGCGCCGTACGAGCGGGAGGATGACCACCTCGAAGAGACCGAGATCATGGCGCGGCACTGCTTCGCGGAGCCGACGCCCATCTACGAGCACGTACCGAATTGCCCGGAGCGCGTGTCCAAGATCGTCCTCCGCTGCCTCGCAAAGGATCCTGCTGAGCGATACCAGACCGCGCGCGAGCTCGCGCGCGACATGCGCAGGGTGCTCGCCGAGGAGGCGAAAGCGCAACACCGCGATCACAAGTCATCGGTGAAGGAGGTCCGCGAGACGGAGCCGATGCCCGTGGCATGGACACCTCGCGCGGTCTTGCCATTCGTCTCGTCCGAGCGCGGGCCCGCGTTGGCTCCGCGCATGGTGCGTGAGACGGCGCCGATGCCGCCTCCGGGGCCCAGCGGTCCTCCGCAGCCGACCTACGCGGGGGCGCAATCCACGGTGGCAACGGCACAGTACCCAGTAGGTCGGGGGGTCGGTTACACGACGAAGATGCCGCGGCCCAGCGCGGCCGCGCTGGCCGTAGTGGAAGAGCACGTCGCGCACGAGCGTGTGGCCTCGCCCGTACCGCTGGCCGATTCGGTATCGCCATCGGGCCCGCCGCGCTCCGGCTCCGGTGCGCGCGACTCCGATGGCCACGCGATCTCCGACCACCATGCGCGGACGAGCGCAGCCTCGACGTCCGGCACCCGCCTCAAGCAGCAAGGATCAACGGACGTGCAGGCCGGTTCTACAGGCTCAGAAGCAGCTCTCGAACGAATAAACGACCCTCTTACCATGTCGCCTCGACAGTCTCTCTCCGGGGCCTCCGTTCCGCAGCGGGGCCGCACGTCTCGTGCTTGGATCCTTGGCGTCCCGCCGATGTTTGCCGCGCCGATCCTGGGGAGCGCCATCGCTGCACTCGTGCTCTTCGTCGTGGTGTTGCGCCGTACGCCTGCCCAACATCCCGCGAATGGAACATCGACCGCGACGGCCTCCGTTCCACCACCTCCACCTCCGGAGACGGCGGCGGTGTCGGAGGCACCGGCTCGCACCGCAGCGCCAGCAGTGCCGCCCAACTCGTCGCCATCAGCCGAGCCGCCTACCGAGGCGCAGAAGCCCATGAGCGTCAGCGTCGCGAGCACAGCAACGGCACGAATCTCACCGAGTGCCATGCCGCGCGCCTCGACGTCCAACGCCAGGCCGCCCGAGCGCAGCGCCGCGCCCAAGCCGCTGCAATCGTCGCCCCAAGCCGAGCGCGAGCCCGCGGTGCCGTCCGCGCCTGCACCAGCTCCGACGCCGGCAACAGGCCGCCTCTTTGGAGTTGACCGATGAGCCGCAGCAGCGACGTCGATCTCGAGAAGTACATGCCCACTGTCGAGGCATCGCTCCGGCTTGCCGATCACGATGCCGCCGACGAGCGCATCCGGCGCGCGCTCGAGGATCCCGAGCTGCAGGCGCTGCTCGCAGCGGAAGGGCGTTCGGTGGAAGCCACTCCGGTGCCGCCCGCCCCGCAGCCCAAGGCCGTCGCCGCACCTGCAGACATCGACGAAGCGGCCCGCCGCACGAGAGCGCTCGCACGGAACGAGACCGGCGAGATCGACCCCCGCTCGATCGACAAGGTCCGCCGCATGGCGAACGCGGCGGACGCCGCCAAGGCGGCCCCGCCCTCCCCGCCCAAACACGCGAGCATGGCGAGCCCCGAGGCGGGCAAAACTCCCGCCGACAAGATCGACGAGGCCGCGCTCCCGAGCGCAACCGTCAGGCCGGTGCCCCAGAAGAGACCACGCGCCAACGATCGGCAGACCGGCGAGCGCAAGCTCCCCATGTGGACGATCTGGACCGCGGCTGCGACCATCGCCGCGGTGCTGGCCGTGCTGCTTCTCGCGCGAAGCCTCGGTGATCAGAGGGGCGTGTCTGCGATCGCGACGGCAACAGCGAGCACGTCCGCAAGCGGGGCACCGGCCGCGACAAGCGCCAAGTTGCCGACGGCGCCATCCGGCACCAGGGATGCGGCCCTCGTCGCGCCCGTGGAGAGCGCGTCCGCGAGCCCGACAACGAGCGCAGCTCCGGCACCCCCAGCGTCTGTGACCGCTGCCGCAACGGTTGGCACGGCAGCTCCTGCGACAGCGCGGCCAAGCGGTACTGCTCCAAAGCCAAACCCCTCACCTGCCCCCCCGCCAGCCCCGCCATCCACCCCACCGCAAGTACCGACCGTGAGTTCGTCAGTACCCAGCGCGACACCGATCGCTCCGCCAGCGCCTCCTGCGTCGGCCACTTCAACGAAGCCTCGTGACCCGTTCCTGCTCGAAAAGCAGGAGTAACCGGAGCCGCCATGCACCGATCCTTTGCATGCCTTTCCTTCGCCGTCGCGCTCACGCTCGCCACGCCTGCGCTCGCGGACAACCCACCGCAGGCCCCTACCAAGATTCGGGATCGCGCCGACGAGCTGTTCTCCGAGGGCGCAAAAGCCTACGTCGCGGGACGCTACGCCGAGGCCGAGCAGAAGCTCGAAGAGGCGTGGGCCATCAAGCGGACGCACGACATCGCCGGCAACTTGGGCGTCGTGAAGAACAAGCTCGGCAAGCCTGTTGATGCCGCGCAATACCTGGCCTGGTCGCTGCTCCACTTCCCGCCCACGGAGTCCAGGCGCGCACGGCAAGGCTACGCGGACGAGCTGGAGAAGACCCGGGCCGAGGTTGGGGCGCTGCGCATCCGGGTGAACGTCGCTGGCGCCGAGGTGACCGTGAACGGGAAGGCCATGGGCAAGGCGCCGCTCGAGACCGAAGCGTTCGTCAGCCCTGGGCAAGCCAGCGTGGCTGCGCAGCTCGAAGGCTACGTGACCGTCCAGCAGTCGGTCTCCGTGGTGAAGGGCGACACGCGCGACGTCACCCTCTCACTGGTGCCGCTCGCTCCCGAGAAACGAAGCATCGTGCCGGGCGTCGTACTGGGAAGCGTCGCTGGTGTGGTCCTGGCCACCGGCATCGGCCTGTTCGCGGCCTACAAGGGCAAGCGCGGCGACGCCGCGGATCTGAACGAAGCGATCGTCAAGGCCGGCGGCACGTGCGTGAGCGGTGGGGCGCACTACGACGCGCGCTGCTCGCAGCTCGACAGCACGGCGAAGGGCGCCGACACGCTGCACTCCGCCTCGGTCGGGCTCCTGATCGGCGCCGGGGCCGCCGCGGCGGGAACCGCGATCTACTTCCTGTTGCCGTCGTCCAAGCCCGCGCGCGATCGGGCAGCGGCGGTACGTCTCGTCCCTCTCGCATCGCCGACGAGCGGGGGCATGCTGTTCTCGGGGAGCTTCTGACCGTGCCCTTGCTTGGAGACCGGATCGCCATGCACACTAGCCGTCACGTCGTCGTGCTCCTCAGCGGCCTTGGCATCGCCGCAGCGGCTCACGTTGGATGCACCAGCACTTGGGACGAGTACTACGCGCCGCTGACGGACCCGGCGCTCGAGACCAGCAGCTCCAGCAGCGGGGGCGGTGGCGACAGCGGCCCACCGGCGGGTTGCATTCCGAGCGAGAACGTCGACGCCGTACCCGACTCGTGCGGCACCTTCGTTTCGAGCAGCAAAGGCAGCGATACGAGCGGTAAGGGAACCCAAGACGCGCCGTACGCGACGCTGACGAAGGCCCTCACCATGGCGAAGAACAAGCCCGTCTACGCCTGTGGCGAGCTCTTCGACAAAGAGACCGTCGCGATCGTCCAAAGCGTCATCCTCTACGGAGCCCTTGATTGCACGAATGGCTGGGTCCACGCCCCCACGAAGAAGACGCGGCTCGCGCCTTCATCCGAGGGGGTCGCACTGACCATCAGCAAGCCAACGACGAAGGTGGACGTGATCGACTTCGCGATCACATCCGCAAACGCGACGCAGCTCGGTGAGTCGTCGATTGCCGTCGTGGTCGCACAGGCGACAGCGAGCTTCACGCGCTGCGATCTAACGGCGGGCGACGGCGCCGCGGGCTCAGCCGGCCCCCCGTATCAGGCTTCGGCACCGACAGGGGGCGCTGGCGAGAAGGGGAACGACGCGTGCTCTGCAAGTATCGTCGTCCCCGGTGGCTCCGTGACGAACGCGTGCGGCACCCCCGATTCCATCAGCGGTGCCGGCGGCATCGGCCAAGCGACCGGCGGCGGTGATGGTTCAGCAGGTCAGCCCGATAGTGCGGTCAATGGCGGCAAGGGCGAGGGCGCAGGGATCTGCACGGCGGGGACCAAAGGCGACGACGGTGATGCGATTGCTCTGGCTACGCCGGGCGTGGGCGCATCGGGCATCGGGACCATCAGCGCAAGTGGCTACACAGGTGCAGCAGGCGGCACTGGCGGCGCGGGCAAGCCTGGCCAAGGTGGCGGTGGCGGCGGCGGCTCGAAGGGAGGCACCGGCGCGGGCAAGTGCACTGTCATGGCCTCGGCCGGTGGAGCTTCAGGCGGCTCTGGCGGTGCTGGTGGTTGCGGTGGTCAAGGCGGCAACGGCGGGAGCTCGGGAGGATCGAGCATCGCGTTGGTGAGCATCGACGCGACGCTCACCTTCGAGAGCGTGACCCTCAAGGCCGGGGCCGGCGGCAAGGGCGGCGATGGTGGTCCGGGCCAGAGCGGAGGCTCTGGCGGCGATGGTGGCCCGGGTGGCTTGGGCAAGTCCCAACCCATGCCGGCGAGCTACCCAAACCTGAACGACGCCTGCCCCGGTGGAAAGGGCGGTACCGGCGGCACTGGAGGCAAGGGCGGCGGCGGGCTCGGCGGGCATTCGCTCGGACTCGCGTTCACGGGCAAGGCACCTTCGACGACGGGGTGGACGGCAACGCCGGGAAGCAAGGGCCCAGGCGGCGTCGGCGACAGCGCGAACAGCAACATGAGCGACGGCGCGACCGGGCTCGCGTGCAAGTCGCTCGACTTCGCCAACGCGAAGAGCTGCGCGATGTGACGCTCTTTGCCACGAGACCAGCACGCAGAACGGCGCGCCATCCACGGCAGCGACACAATCGTGCTGCACGCAGATAGCTGTCAGGACTTGGCAATGGCGACGCGAATCTACGGATGACGACCGAGAGCCCGGCGCCTCTCTGCCTCGCGATTCGCGCGGCACGGGCGACGTTCGTCCGCGGCTCGGGAGCGGCATCCACCATGTCCCAAGCAGCAAAGTTCTTCGACCTCGTCATCGGCGTGGACCTCCACATGGTCATGGTCCCGACGCCCGCGGGCCCCGTGCCCACGCCGCTTCCTCACCCATTCGTCGGCTACATCTTCGACCCCGCAGGCGCCGCGATCGGCGGGCTGATGAGCGGCGGTGCGGTGTTGGTGAACGGCATGCCCGCTGCGAACACGGGCATGTCGGTGCGCGCCTTGACGAAGCACGTCCCGACGCCGCCCGGCGTCTCGTTCGCGCCCAACGACATCCCCGGCAACAACGGAAGCATCGTCACCGGGAGCAAGACCGTCAGCTTCGGTGGCTCCTCGGCCGCGCGCTTCGGCTCGATGGTGTCGAGCTGCAACTTCCCCATCAACCTGCCCACCTCGGTGTGTCTCGCCGTTCCGACAGGCAAGCCCGTCGTCGTCGGGGGCCGACGTCGATGGACTACATGGCGGCAGTCACCCACGGAATCCGCACCAAGTGGTTCTCGAACACGCTCCACAAGCTCCTCAAGCCGGGCAAGAGGCTCTCGAAGCTCATCTGCTTCCTCACCGGCCATCCCGTCGACGTCATGACCGGCCGCGTGCTCGCCGATGCCGTCGACTTCGAGCTCCCCGGTCCGATCCCCATCGTCTTCGAGCGCAACTACGACAGCCGCGACCGCTACGAGGGGCCGCTCGGACCGGCGTGGCACCATCCACTGGACGTGTCGGTCCACGAGACGCACGAGTTCCAGCCGGTCCTCAAGGTTCGCCTGCCCGACGGGCGCGAGAGCCCGCATGACGCGCTCGGTGTGGGCGAATCGGTGTGGGATCCGATCGACCGCTACACACTGCTCCGCACGAAGAAGGGCTACCGCCTCACGTTCTGGGACGGCCTGAGCTACCACCTCGAGCCCGTCGAAGACGCGCACGTCACGCACCCGCTCGTGAAGATCACCGACCGCTGCAACAACGTCGTGGAGCTGCACTACTGCGACGGTCGGCTGGCCCAGGTGATCGACAGCGTCGGCCGCGAGCTCGAGTTCGAGACTCGCGGCGGCCGGCTGCGCACCGTACGCCTGAAGCTGCGCGATGGCGGCCGGCTCGATCTCGTCCTCTACGCCTACGATGTCGAGGGCCGGCTCGCTGCGGCCTACGATCCGGCAGGTCATGCCTCGCGCTACGCCTATCAGGGCGGCGTCCTGGTCAAGGAGACCAACCGCAATGGGCTCTCGTTCCACTTCGAGTACCAGTGGTACGACCCCGATGGTTGGTGCACGCGGACCTGGGGTGACGGGGGGATCTACGACCGGCGCATCACCTACGACGAGGTGAACCACGTCACGCTGGTCGACGACTCCCGCGACGGCCGCACACACTACTACGGCAACCCCGCCGGCCTCGTGGACCGCATGATCGATCCGATGGGCGTCGAAGCGCGCTACGAGTGGCATCCGCATCAGTACAGGCGGACGGCGGAGATCGACGCGCTCGGCAACCGAACCGAGTGGACCTACGACGACCACGGAAACCTCGTTCGAAAGCGCGACGCGCTCGGTCACGAAACACGCTGGACCTACAACGATCTCGATCTCCCGACCGAGCGTATCGACGCCACGGGCAGCGTCTGGAAGCGCGAGTACGACAGCCGCGGCAAACCAGTGCGCGCGCTCAACCCGCTCGGAGAGGTGACGCGGTTCAAGCACGACCGGCGCGGCAACCTCGTTCGCGTGGAAGACGCGATGGGACGCCACATCGTGCTCCGCTATGCCGAGGCCGGCGAGCTGCGAGAGGTGATCGACGCCGAGCAGCACGCGACCCGCATCGAGCTCGACGCTCGCGGCCTTCCGGTGCGCCATATCGACGCTCTCGGCGGCGAGACGCGCATCCAGCGTGACGCCTGCGGCCGCCCGGTCGCGGTGCGGAGGCCGGACGGATCGGTGCTTCGTATGGCGTACGATCTCGAGGGGAACATGACCGAGCACACGGACGCGCTCGGCAATGTCACGCGCTACCGCCACGGCGGCTTCAACAAGCTCGTCGAGCGGATCGATCCAGCCGGCGGCGTCGTGCAATACGTTCGCGATCTCGAGGACGATCTCGTCGCCGTCGTGAATGAGGCGGGGGAGCGCCACGAGCTGGTGCGCGACGCCGCTGGACGCATCGTCCGGGAGCGCGGATTCGACGGCCGAGATCTGGAGCTCCGGTATGATCGCGCTGGCCGGGTCTGCGAGATGGTCAATGCCCAGGAGAAGCGCACGAAGATCGAACGCGACGCGCTGGGGCGCGTGGTGAAGCAGATCGTGCCCCGCAAGCCGGTGCTCGGCGATCCGTTGCCGAAGGGTGAAGACTACGAGTACGGCTACGACGCGCTCGGCAGCCTGGTGGGAGCGAAGAACGACGCCTGCGAAGTCGTGCTCTCGCGCGATGCGCTGGGGCGCATCGTCGAAGAGCGCTGCGATGGACATGTCGTCGAAAGCCGGTACGACGCCACTGGTCATCGGATCGAGCGGCGCACGAGCCTCGGCCACGAGACCAGCTACGACTTCGACGGCAACGGCGGCCTCATCGGCGTCTCCTTCGGCACCGGCGCCCTTTGGGGAAGCTTCGACGCGCTCACGACAGGCGGCGACACACGCCCCCCATGGCGCGCGACGTTCGCGCGCGATGCGCTCGGCAATGAGACCGAGCGCAACCTCCCAGGCGGCGTGGTGAGCCGCTGGGACCGCGAAGCGATGGGCCGGCCGCGCGTGCATCGCCTCGTCCACCGCGGGGCCGCGATGGGCGCGGTCGGCTACCGCTGGCGATCGACCGAGCAGCTTGCGGGCCTCATCGATACGCAAGCCGGCGCGACCTGGTTCGAGCACGACGCGCGTGGCTACCTCGTGTCGGCGATGCAGCCCGACGGCTCGGTGCAGCATCGAGCGCCGGATGCCGTGGGCAACGTCTTCCGTTCCCCGATGCGCGACGATCGCATCTACACGAAAGGCGGTCGGCTCGAAGAGATGGGGGGCATCCGATACGTGCACGACGCCGACGGGCAACTCACCGAGAAGGTGCTGCCGGACGGTCGTTCGTGGAAATACACGTGGGACCTCGCCGGCCAGCTCGTTGAAGTAACGAGGCCCGACGGGAAGACCGTGACCTTCGTCTACGACGCGCTCGGGCGCCGCATGCGCAAGACCTTCGCGGGCACTACGACGCGGTACGTTTGGGATGGTAACGACCTCGTGCATGAGATCGTCGGCGACACCGTGTCGGCAACCTGGGTGTTCGAGCCGGGGACGTTCGCGCTGGTAGCCAAAGAAGAGCGCGGGAAGCGATACGGGGTGGTGACGGACCACCTTGGAACACCGCAAATGATGGCCGATGAGGCAGGGGCGCTCGCGTGGAAGGCGCAGCTCGACGTGTACGGCGTCACGCGAAACGACGTCGCCGCAGCCGACTACCCGTGGCGCTGGCCGGGGCAGTATGAGGACGCGGAGACGGGCCTCTATTACAACCGATTCCGGTACTACGATCCGGCCTCTGGGACGTACGTCAGCCAAGATCCGATTGGACTGGCGGGTGGCTTGCGCGCCTACGGCTACGTCAAGAGCCCCGCCACCTGGAGCGATCCGCTGGGACTGACGGGAGCGTGTGGCACTCCCGGCCACACGCTGGAGCATGACGTCGAGAACCGCCTCAACGCCGAAGGCATCCCGATTTTGAAGCGAGACCAGCCGATCTTGGATGCCGCGGGACGGGTTGCGGGCGACATCGATTTCGAGGTCGCACAGGCCATCATCGAGGTCACAGTCAGCCCGGGCGGCAAGCTCAGCCAGATTCAGAAGTATATGACCCCTCTGTTCAATCCGACCGGAAAGGCCGTTGTCCTTTTCGCCCCCAACTACGGCAGCCGGGCAGCACAGGACATCGAGAACGCCGGCGCGATCGTCGCGAAGAGACTCGACGACCTCGTCGGGCTGGTGCGGTAACCATGGGGCGCACCATCTCGCTCTACTCATCGACCGCCATCCCGCTGGCCGCTGCCATCGACTTCTTCACGGGCTTGGGCGGTGAGATCGTCGATCCAGAGTCCATCGACGTCAGCGTCACGGCTGGGGAGTCTCGCGTCTGGGGCTATGGGCTTCGTGCCGCGCTCGCCGGGGCGTTTGAAACTCCTGATGATCGTGTACCCGTCAGGCTCGGCGCTCCGGTCGCAACGCGGCTCGACCTCCAGCTCTCCCACCACGCCGAGAGCGGCCCGCTCGCTCTCGAGATCGGGCGCCAGTTCTCCGCGAGGTGGCCGTCGGTGGCGACCTGCGCGGCATACGACGTCCTCACTGCGCAGGACGTCGCGCGAATGTCGGCGGGTGGACGGTGGGTGTCGATGTTGGGCCGGGAAGTCGACCTACTTTGGGCGGCACCGGAGCCCGGCGTCGGCGCGGAGATCGAGGGGCTCTCAGGGATGGCGCTCGACGCTCATGACGTCGACATGATCGCCGATGCGGAGGAGCAAGTTCGAGCGCTGAACGGTGGCCATCTCGACCCGACACGTGAACGGGTGATCGGCATGATTCCGGCTGGGAACGCCTATGTCTGGATCCTAGGCAGCACTGGCCCGACTCCGGCGGTCGAGACGGGAGGACCACTCGACAACCTGGTCACTCAGACGCTTGGGACGCGTGCGGCCGCATCCATCGGTGTCTTGATCGGGTACGGTGCCTCACGCGAGGCCCAACGCGTGGCGCTCCTGTTCAGCGAGCGTGCACTGCGATCGCGACGCGGCGTGCTGATGGGTCTCTTCGAGATGATCCTGGATGCCGTGGAGATGGAGGAGATGCTCCGCTCAGGGCGTGGTCTCTTGATCGCGTAAGCGAGTAGAACCTCGCTGAACCACCGCGCGCGACTTCGCGTCGTGGTGCAGGTCGTCAGCCACGTCGACGCGTGCTCATCGACAATGACCTGTGTCGAAATCGTGCGGCGCGAAATGAGTTGTCAGGATTCGGCGGCGCCGACGCGGATCCACGGGTGACAACAAAAAGCCCGCCTCCTCACGCCGCGCGGACCGCGCGGTACGGGACACGTGCGCCCGGAGTTCGGGAAGCGGCCTCCACCTGCCGCGACGGAGTTCATCCATGTCAACGCCCGACTTCACCTTCGCCTGGGAGAGTGCTTCCGCGTCCGAGGGCCCGTGGGCCCACCTCCACGTCGTTCGCTTCGAGGGGCGGGAGGAGCTGTCCGCGCTCTATCGCTATGACGTCACCCTGGTCGCGCGTACGGAGGGCGCCGAGCTCGATCCGCACGAGCTGGTTGGTGCCCGCGCGACCCTCCGAATCGCCACGCTCACGGCCCCCGCCTTCAAGCTCGTGCACGGCGTCGTGGTCGAGGCCGAAGAGCTGGGCGCGGTGCCGGAAGGGATGCTCTATCGCGCCGTGCTCATGCCGCCGCTCGTGCGAGCGCAACACCGCACGCGCTGCCGAATCTTCCTGAGGAGGACGACGCGAGAGATCATCAACGCTGTCCTCCAGGGCGACCCGCATCTGGCGCACGAGGACGGCGCCGCGGTGCTCGATGACGTAGGCGACATGACGAGCTTCGAGACCGCAGACGAGAAGTTCTGCTGGCGTATCGAGGATCCAACCCGCATCGACGATCGGCGCGTGCGGCCGTACTGCGTGCAGTACAACGAAAGCGACCTCGCCTTCGTGGCGCGACTGCTCGAGGACGAGGGCATCAGTTACCACTTCGAGAACGGGGCCGGCGCATGCGTGCTGGTCCTCTCCGACACCGACCAAGGCAAGGCGCGCCTCGACCCGTTCGATCCTCTCGGCAGCCACGTCTCGGCACGGCACATCGGCGCGGTGAAGCTCGGGGCTCGCCTCCGCGAGAAGAAGGTCCGGCTTGGCGACTACGACTGGCGCAAGCCGAAGCTCGACCTCGGCGCCGAGGCAAAGGGCGACGCGGACGATCTATTCGCGTTCTGCTGGCCCGGCGGCTACGCGGATGAG
This sequence comes from Minicystis rosea, assembly GCA_001931535.1. Classification (GTDB taxonomy): domain Bacteria; phylum Myxococcota_A; class Polyangia; order Polyangiales; family Polyangiaceae; genus Minicystis; species Minicystis rosea. Next base: position 512,501 of record CP016211.1, on the reverse strand, counting down.
AAGCGCCTCGGCGAGCAGCTCGCGCGAGCACGGCTCGATCGGTACAGCGTCGAGGCCGAGTACGCGACCATGAGCGGGACTGGTCGCGTGCTCTCCGCCGGGGCGATCTTCCGCCTGGAGCACGAGAAGGATCGTTACGAGGGCGAGTCCCTCGTGACCCGGCTCGACGTGCGTGGCGAGCAGCACGGCGCAGCGACGGTGAACGTCGGAGCGGCGGGAGAGCACCCGTACACGAGCACCTTCGAGTGCGCCCGGCGCGGGCACGGTGGCGCGCCGGCCGAATCGCGCTTCCGGCCGGCAAGGAGGACGCCACGGCCGCGCATCGCGGGCTCGCAGACGGCGTTCGTGACCGACGAGCCGTCGTCGCGCGGCGCGGAGATCCACGTTGGCGGTCCCGAGGGTGCCGAGATCGGCTGCGTGCGTCTGCGCTTCCACTGGGACACCGACGAGGACCGCCTCGCCAAGGAGCCGAGCTCGTGCTGGGTACGCGTGAGCCAGGTGTTTGCGGGCGCTGGTGAGGGCGCGCTGTGGCATCCGCGTGTCGGGTGCGAGGTCATCGTCGACCATCTCGACGGCGACCCCGACCGGCCGATCGTAACGGGACGCGTCTACAACGGCCAGAACCGCCCGCCGGGCCCCGCGTCGGGCGCTGCGACGGTGAGCATCCTGAGGTCGTGCGCGAGCCCTGGGAAGGGCGTGCACAACGAGTTTGGCTTCGACGACACGGCCGGCAGCGAGCAGGTCAAGATGCACGCCGGCAAGGATTGGAACAGCACGGTCGGGCACGATCGCACGGAGAAGATCGCGAACAACAGCACGTCCGAGGTCGGCGTGGATCGCACCGAGTCGACGGGCTCGAATCGCAAGACGTCGGTCGACGCGAACAACACGGAGACCATCGGCGCGGACGAAGCGGTAACGATCGCGGCGAACCAGACGCTCTCAGTGGGGAGCAACCAGGCGGTCACCGTCGGCGCAGACCAGATCGAAAAGATCGGTGCGAGTCTCACGCTGACAGTGGGCGCAGATCGCAAGGCGTCGATCGCCGTGAACGATGCGCTCGCGGTCGGCGCGAATCAGGAGGCCAGCGTCGGCGCGAACCGCAAGGCATCGGTGGGCGGCAACCAGGAGGAGAGCATCGGCGGCAACCGCGTGCTCGGCATCGGCGGCTCCAGCGCCGAGACCGTCACCGGCTCCCGCTCGGTCTCGGTGACGGGCGCGATGAGCCACGCGGTTACCGGCGCGGTGACGATCTCGGGAGCCGCGGCAGTGAAGCAGACTGCCGGCGCGGCCTTCGAGATCGCTTCGGGTGGGCCAACGCGCGTTGCGGCGGGCACGGAGTTGGTGTGCAGCGGAGGAGCGAAGGCTGCGCTCCAAGCTCCGGACGTGTTCATCAGCGCGGGTGGTTCGATCACACTCAGCGCGGGCGGCGCCACGATCAAGCTCAGCGGCGCCGGCGTCGAGATCGCGGCAAGTGCCATCAAAATCGCAGGCGGCTCCGTCGACGTCTCCGGCAGCCCCGTGAAGCTCAACTAGGAGTCGCACGATGGATCCGGTCACCCGAGCGATGGAGCAGCTCACGGCGCAGGCCGACACTTTCTGGCGCGCGCACCCAGGGCGCCTCCTGCCGCTGATCGCGGACGATGATGACCGCACCTACGTGATGCAGGCGTTGCGGCTACGCGAGAACGCGCCGGACAACCGACGGCCATTCGTCGTGTTCGACGAACCTTTCACGGATTCGGAGGTGTATTTTCCACGGTTGGCCGCGCATATCGCCGAGCAGTACGAGCGCCTCCGCCGAGGAGTCATGGAAGAAGGAGTCACGTTGGCTCCTCTCACCGCCAGTGGAGACGTTCTCGCAGCCGATGGCTCGCTTGTGCAAGTAGGCGTCACCGCTGACCGGGTCGCGCGGCTCCTGGGGGAGCACTTCGACGGCATCGTGATCGCGCTAGTACCCGAGCACGTTGGCAACGTCGCGGAATGGTGCGAGAGCGTCCGGGTGCTCGCCGCAACGCGGTGCTCGCCGCGCGTGCGCTTTGCGGTGCTGGCGCCGCCAGAGGGACCGCTCGCCGCTGTTCTGCCCATGGAAGGTGCGCGGTTCGAGCTGGATGCAGGGGCGATGCTCGCCTTCCTGAACCAGGCTGAGCCCGACGGGCCGGGTCGCGCCACGCCCGGGCTCCGACCTCTCTTGCTCGCGGCCACGAAGGCGCAGGCCGAGGGCGACGTCTCGTGTGCGGCGGCGCGCTACCGCGATGCGCGGGTCTTCTGCCAGGCCGAGGGGCTGCTCGAGCAAGAGATCGTCGTGCTGCTCGCGCTCGCTGGCGCGTGTCTGGCGGCCGGCGCCGCCGACCTTGCCGTGCAGAGCTACCGCGAAGCCGCCGTACTCGCCGAGAACGCCGAGGTGTGGGCGCTGGCCTGCCACGCCTGGATGGGGATGGGCGGCACATGTCTGACCGATGCGTCGTTGGCGATCGCGACCACCGCGTTCCACGCGGCAGAGAGGGCCGCGAAACGAGGTGACATCCCGCCCCTCGAAGCCGAGGCGCGGAAAATGGTTGGCATGTGCCTGCGCCGGCTCGGATGTGACCCTGCGGACCTCTGACCGCCTTCGAAGGGCTCGCCTCCAAGTCGCGGAGTTGGTCCCGACACTCGAGGCCCTACCGGTGGAAGGCGAGATCTGATCGCACGAGCTTGGTGTAGAACGGAAGGTCCGAGGTAGGGACCGAATGGGCAACGACCGGCGAGAGTTCTTCAAGGTCTGGGGGCTCCCCGAATGCCGTGATACCCGCCAGGAGGATCCGGCACCGCACCAAGCCAAGGCGCTAGGGCAGCTCGCTAGTTGGTTCGAGCGGCGCGGTCGCAACGGAGGGGCCGGCATCTTGGTGCTACCGACGGGAGGCGGGAAGACGTTCACCGCCGTGCGCTTCCTCGCCGAGGGCCCACTCTCGGACGGCTACAAGGTCCTCTGGCTGGCCCACACGCATCACCTCCTAGAGCAGGCATTCCACTGCTTCCAGCCTGCGAGGATCGGTTCCATCCGCGAACCACACCGCGAGCTCCGGCTCCGCGTGGTCTCGGGTACCCCGGGCCACTTTCCTCCCCGGGACATCCAGCAGAACGACGACGTAGTCGTCGGCACGCTGCAGACGATCTCGACCGCCGTCCGCGAGGAGCTTCCTGCCATGACGGCCTTTCTAGAGGCCGCAGGCAAGAAGCTCGTCGTTGTCTTCGACGAGGCCCATCACGCACCCGCACCCAGCTACCGCAAGCTCCTCCAGGGGCTCCAAGCCCGCGGCGCGACCGTCCTCGGCCTCACCGCAACACCGGTGCACACCGATGAGAGCAAGCAGGGCTGGCTAAACAAGGTCTTCCCCGACGGCATCCTCGCCCAGGCCCGCGCCAACGAGCTGATGGCTGCCGGCATCCTGGCCCGCCCGCACGCGGTGTCTCTGCAGACGCGCGTCACCCCCGTGTTCGAGGCACGCGAGTACCAGAAGTGGCTCGGGAGCTACAAGGACATCCCCGAGCACGTGATCGAGGCGCTCGCGAAGAACACGGAACGCAATGCGTTCATCGCGCAGACGTACGCAAACAACCGGACGAAGTTTCGCAAGACGATCATCTTCACCGACCGCTGGTTCCAGTGCGAGGCCATCGCGGAGGCGCTCAAGAAACACAAGGTCACGGCGGGGTGCGTCTACTCGCATGTGGACGCGACCATTCCTGCAGCGGAGCGTCCGAAGCGCGACGCCGATGAGAACGCGAAGGTGCTCCAGCGCTTCCGCAACGGCGATCTCGAAGTTCTAATCAACGTCCGCATGCTGACGGAGGGCACCGACATCCCCGACGCCCAAACGGTGTTCATTACCCGCCAAACCACGAGCCAAATCCTTTTGACCCAGATGGTCGGGCGTGCACTGCGGGGCCCGAAGTTCGGCGGTACTTCCGATGCCTACATCGTCTCATTCGAAGACGACTGGCGGCAGCAGATCCAGTGGGCCGGCTTCGAGCTCGATGGCGGCGAGATCGGGGATGACAGGGCCCAGCGCTCGAAACGGCCGCCGCTCCAGCTCGTCTCCATCGAGCTGGTGAAGAGGCTCGCCCGCCAGATGAGCGGCGGGTCCAACGTCGCATCCTTGCCCTTCAAGGCGCACCTGCCCCTTGGCTGGTACAACATTCTCTTCGACGCGCGGTTGCCCGACGCGGACGACGTTGAGCCGGTGGATACGCTCGTCATGGTGTACGAGGACGAGCGCGACGGCTTCGCCCAGCTCATCGCCCACCTGCTCGCCGACGTCCCTAAGGCTCTGGAGGACGAGAGCGCGACGCTCGAGGCACACCGCGACCTCGTGCAAAAGTGGCGCGAGAAGTTCCTCGGAAAGGCCGGGCGCAGCGCTGCCGATCTGGAGACCGAGATCCTGCAGATCGCTCGTCACATCGCCCAGCGCGGTACGGCGCCGCAGTTCTTCCCGTTCGAGGTACGGGCAGACCACGACCTCGATGTCCTCGCTAAGGATCACATCAAGCGCGACCTCGGACCGCGAACGATCGACGAGACTCTCCGCGCCGAATTTGCGAGGGACGATCGATTCTGGCCGACGCTGTTCTACCGCTTCGAACAGTTCCGCAACTTCTACGACGGGTGTGTGGCACGCCTGCTCGCAGGACCTGTTGGCCCCGCTCCCGACCCCAAGGAGGCGCAGCCGGCAATCCGCACGGAGGTCGACGAGGGCGTAAAGGCGGAGGTGATCGATCGGGATCGCAAGGCCTGCCTCGCCTGCGGAACGACGCGGAGCCTGCAGGTGGACCACATCATCCCCGTCTACCATGGAGGTTCGCACGAGCGCGGCAATCTCCAAACGCTGTGCAAGCAGTGCAACGTCCTCAAGAGCAAGCGTCGCATCAAGTTCTGGCAGGCATCACGCACCCCGCTCGCGCACGCCCCCGCGGCCATTCCGGATGTCCGCTGCCCTGGCTCGGCGGACGCAGCAAACGCCGAGGCTTGGGAACGATTCCTCCGCCGCACCATCAACTTCTTCTATGAATGCGCCGCCGTGGGCGCAGTCGAGATCGCGGGGCGGGGCGACGGGTACTACAACTGGACCGTGAGGCTGCTGAGCGACAACCCGCCAGCGTGGCTGAAGGCCCACCTGGCGGGGCTACTGGAACGGATCCAGGGCGTCCGTGAGGCGGGAGGTAAACCGCGCGTGCAAAGTCTGCGAATTGTCGCGAACGGGTACAAGGATGTCGTGGTGAAAGATCGGCAGTAACACCGCGCACGAACGCGCGCCCCCCGAGATGGCAGCGATCTGATCCTCTGGGAGCACCTCGGGATGCTGAGCCGTACCGACTACAAGCGGGGCTCGGGAGTGGAAGCGCTCTTGGTACCAGAAGAACGGCTTCACCGAGGGCAAGACGCTGTTCACGTCGGAGGAGGACGGCAAGGACCTCGACTCCGCAGAGCTGAAGAAGACGGTGCTCGCTATCAAGGCACTACTCAAGTAGTCGCAAGCCGTTGACGCGAGGCGAGCCGATCTCGATGCCCCTTCGGATAGCTGCTTAAAGGTACAGCGGCTACTCGAAGTCCGAGCCCGTGCGTCGACGGGCTGTGACGCTCGAAGTCTGTCTCGTGTCCACCTTCTCCATCTTCGCGTTGAACGTCCGAGGGTTCAAGCCGAGCAGCGCCGCAGCCTTCGCACCGCTGCCGCCGACCGCATGGGCCGCCAGGAGCAGCCGACGCTCCCACTCGTCGACCGCTGCGGGGCCAGGTAGCACCGTCCCGGCGTCGCGAACGTCGCGGAGGTAGTCCTCGCAGCGCGCCACGGTGGGAAGCTCGTCGACGAGCGACGTGGCAGGCCCAGCCCCCTGCTCCGCGTCGACGCGCTCCTCCTTGCGAAAGCGGTCCAGCTCGGAGCGCACCAGCTCGTCCTTCAGCGAGAGGAAGCGTCCCTTCGCGAGCCCGCCGACGAGAATCCGTCGAGCAAGCTTCTCGAGGTCGCGGAAGTTGCCTGCGAGGCGCATCGCGCTGATCGCGCGCTCGATCCTGGCGTGATGAGGCTGGAACTCGGCGACGAGATCGTCGACACGCCCGGAGCCAGCGCTGCTGCCGATTGCGCGCGCTGGATCGCGCTGCACCAACTCCTCACACGCACGACGAACGACAGACTTCCAGATGTCGCCGAGGTCCTCGCGGCAATCGCGCAGCTCGGGAAGCTCAATGACGAGGTCCGAGATGCGGTCGAGGAAGTCGGGCGTGACCTTCTCGCGGAGAACGTTGCGCGGCTGGTTCGTCGCCGCGATGAGCCTGAACTTCGCCTGGATCGACTTGTCGCCGCCCACGCGGCGGATGCTCCCGTTTCGTTGGAGCGCAACGAGCAACAGTCCTTGTGCCTGCGGGTCCATCCAGTGGATCTCGTCGAGGAACACGCAGTCGTCGGCCGCCTTCTCCAGGAGGCCGGCCTCGTCCTTGCGCGCCTGGCTGTGGGCTCCCATCACGTGCCCGAACAGTGCGCTCCGCAGCATGTTCGGATCGCCTCGGAACTCGGCGCAGTTGAGGTGGAAGTCCCAATTCGACAGCGACTGCGCCGTCCACTCACGGAACCCTTCGCGGAGCCTGCGCGCGACTTCGGTCTTGCCGGTCCCTCGTGCGCCGATGATGAGCACAGGGAAGGGAACGCCTCCGTACTGGTTCACGAGCGAGGCAACCTCGCGCAGGCGCGAGGAGCGCGCGTGGTCGAGGCTCCACTCGGCGGGTCGTGTGCCCGCGTCGTCGACCTCAGTGGGCGTGGCCGCGAGTTCGGCGAGCAGGTTCCAAGGTACTTCGCGCGCGACGTCGTTCGGCCCGCGTCGCTTATCGCGAGGCGTTCCGTGGAACGCGCGAACGTTGTCGCCCGCCAACCGCGCCTGGAGCGCGATGAGCATCACGGTCTGAGCTGCCGGCGTGCCCGGGCTGATGTTCACGACGATGTGTGCTCGCGGGTTCTCGCGACGAATGTCGGCGAGTGCACGCGCGGTGAAGAGAAAGAGCTCGCGGTGGTCGGTCGGCGGCACGTCGGTGTCCCACCAGACGATCTTCACCTCCGGTGCTCTCTTTCGCTCCTCGATCGCCTTGATCAGCTCTTCCGCGACATCGGCCTCGCGCGGATGCACACGCCGACCTCCCATCTCCGGCGTCCTCGGACGCCGCACGAACACGTAGTGCTTTCTCACGTGATTCGCGACCGGCGAGGCGGCGTTGAAGAGCAACTCGAGCGTCGGTCCCGGAATTGTATCGCCATCGCGTTCCAGGTAGGTGCCGTCCTTGGCGCGCTCGTATGGGTCGTTGTTGAACGACACCCACGACACGGAGATGGTGGTCGTCATCGTCGTCCGCCTTTCTTTCCTCGGCGCGGGTGCTGCGACAGTTGCTGCTGAGGTCGTTGCTGCGCTGCGGGTGCCGGCTTCGGCGCTGGGGCCGCAACAATGCGAAGGACGCTGTCGGAGAGCCATCCCTTGCTTCGTGCACCGACGATCCCTTCCACGCGGCGCGTCCGCGTGACGTCGATCTGGCGCTTCTCGTCGTCGACGCGCGCATCGAGAAGCAGCTCATCGGCACACCGCAGCACCAGACGGCCCTGCACTTCGAGCAGTTCGACAGGATTGCGGGAGAGCGCCTGAACCACGACCGGCGTGTGGGCTCCCGCTGGAAGACGGATCGACCACTCTCCCTGCAATGCCGACGGCTGCCCCGCGCCGACGAGCTCGCGCGCAGAAGGTGCGTTCATCGCGGCGTGCGTGCAGCGCCCCATAACGTCTGCGGTCCACCCCGCCACCGCCGAGGCGACGCCGGGGTCATCGACGAAAACGCCGACCTCGATCCCGTCGTCCCACCCGTGTCGGGATTCGAGGTTCCCAGTCCACAACAGCACGGTCTGTCCATCCGCGACGATCGACTTCGTGTGCGTGCGTCGGTGGCCGTGGAGACAGACTCGGTCGGGCGCGAGGCTCATCAGCCACGCGAGCGACTTGCGCTGCGCCTCGATGTGATTCCGAGGTTGCACGAGCAGGTCGAGTCGAACGTTGCGACTGAGAGCGCGAGCGAGGGCTGCACCTACAGGATGCTCCTCCATCCCCATGAAGCTGTAGGTCGCGATGGCGAGGTGGTCCTTCGCGCGGTCGATGACCTCGATGGCAGCGTCGCGAAGAGAGGCCTCATCGCGACGGAGTGTCGTCACGGAGCGGAGCTGCTCGGTGCCCGAGAGCACGCGCCACGCCGGCACGCGCGTGGATGGGAGCGAGTGAACGTCGAGGCGCGCGCCAGGCGTGGACTCGAGCGTTGCCAGGTGCTGCCACACGTGGGCGAAGAGCCGACCGAGCTCGCGCGCCGCCCGCGCGTCGCGGAGCACCAGGCCGTCCTCGGGGTTCGACTCGTAGGCTTCCTGCGTGGCGTTCGCCGACGTGACGACCGCACACGCGTCGTCGACCACGCAGAACTTCGCGTGACAGTCCTCGGCGCTCCGCAACCACACGCCCGCATGGGCCAGCCGCTGCAGGTGGTCCTCGTGACGCGCCGCCCGCTCTTGCATTTTCCCGGTGGTCGCGTCGATGTCGGAGTCCGGTTCGAGCACCTCTGCGCGGAGGTGCTTGCCGAGCGCGGTGAGGACGTACACTCCGCCGTGGAGCCGCTCCGCAGCTTCACAGAGCGCTCGCACGATCTCCTCGTCGGCGAAGAGGAAGCTGCAAAAGAGGACCTTCTGCTTCGCCCCGGCCATCTGCTCGATGAGCACGCGGCGGATGTGCGCTGTGCGCGTCAGGTCGTCCGTGGAGACATGGACGATGTCGGCGCGCTTCGTATCGTGAATCCGATGCGGGCGCGGCTGCGCCGAGGGAGCCTGTACGAACACAACGCCTGCCACGCGTTGATCACCGAGTTGCACGGTCGGCACGTCGTTCGCGGCGTGCTGGGGCTTAGCCTCCTCGCTCTGCTGCGCCGTCGTCTCGTCGCTCATCGCGCCACCTCCGCGTTCTCATAGGCAACGACGAGGTCGCGGTGGCGCCGGCGCATGCAGAGCGCAGCGCGGAGCTCAGCTCGTGCCCACAGTTGGATCGCGGCCTCATCGGCCGATGGAAGACCAGGGTTCTCACCCCAGTACGTGATCAGGCTCGTCGCCGCATCGGCACACGTCCCGTCGAAGTTCCGTCGAAGGGTAGCGTCGCGCCGCCGAAGGAACTCGTAGAAGGCAGCGCGCCCCGCCTCGATGTCAAAGGGCATCGCGTGCGTGCGTAGTCCAACCCACCAGCCGGTCGCCAGCGCCGGGAGGAACGTGTCCTCGGGGCGGTCGGCCTCGCCAAGAAGAGTCGGGAGGAGCATGCCGTCGCAACGAAGCTCGAACGCGCCGTCTCCGCGAAGCGTGTGCGGCTCGGGCAGGGCTGCGTCGGCCTCGATGATCGTCATGAGGCTGTGCAGGGAGCGCAGCTCTTGTTGGAGGAAGCGTGTAGCGTCAACGTGCGGGCAGTCCTGCGTCTGGTCCTGTTGGCGCAGGTAGGCGCGCCAGCGAAGCCTCTCCGCGTCAGACGAAGAGAACGCAGCGAAGACCAGCAAGGCCATCTGCTGCTCGCGCCCTTTGCTCCCTCGGCGTTCGAACTGGCGGACCTCCCACTGCGCGCCGGGGACGATGCCCACGAACTGCCCGGAGAAACCACGGATGCTGCTCTCGATTCCGCACGCTCCGAGGCGCTCGCTGGCAGGCAACGCGAATGTCGCGTCCAGCACACGGAAGGCTGCAGGCGCGCGCTCGGGCTCGAGCGGAGTGGCCCTACGATGTTGTGTATGGCGCTGCCGCTTCTCGTCAACGACGCCGAGGAAGAGGAGCGGCTCGGCAAGGAAGAGCAGGCGCGCGGGCCGTACACGACGCAGAGCAACCGCGCCACGTTCGAGTGCCTGGGCACCGCCAGTGCTCAGGCGGCACACTGGGGAGGTGGAGGCACGGGACTCACGCAGCTTGCGGGCGGCCGTCAATGTGCGGTTGGGAGGCGAGACGGATTCGACGGGCGGCGCCTTCGACCCAAAGAGGCGCTGGAAGAATGCGCCGAGGCTCGACTCCTCTGCGGGTGGCGGTGCCACGGCCTTCTCGTCGAGACGTTCCTCAAGTAGCGCCTCCTCGAGCAGGCGGCGCACGAGGCATTCGGACACGGCCTCGCCGAGACCCAGGTAGGCGTCGACGTCGGCCGGCGAGATCTTGTCGAGGGCGCGCGCCAACGCCAACGCAGCCCAGTCGCTCGACGGGAGCTTCGCTTCCTCGGCGAACTCGAGGGCCGCGAACTCGACCTCGAAGAGCGGTACCTCGCGCGCGAGAACCACGGTCGGCAGCCCAGGGGCACCAGCCTCGGCGAGCTCAGCAGCGATCGTCTTCAACTCCGACGCTCTCACGACCGACCTCCCAGCGCACGGCCCCACTTCTTCTTGTGCTCGCTGGTCTCGTAGAGACGGGCCAACAGGTCACCGGGCTGCCTTCGGCGGCCGCCTTCCTGGCCGGCGAGCGTGGTCGAGTCGCCGATGACGATCCGCTTGTGCCGCGCCCGCGTCACCGCAACGTTCAGCCGGTTGAGGTTGTCGACATGTCCTCGACGCCCCTTCGGATTGCTGCGCGTGGTGCAGAGGATGATGAGGTCCTTCTCCCGTCCCTGGAACCTGTCGACGATGCTCACGTGAATGTCGATCGGCGCGCCGTTCGCCGCCGGGCTCTTCCACCGACGACGCCAGGGGTCAGTGCCGCTCGCGAGCTTGCGGAAGATCGCGTCACGCAGTTGGAGCGCCTGCTTCAAGTAGAACGAGATGACGCCGATCTCGAACGGCGCATTGGGTCCGCGACCACGCTCTCGCAGGTCACCGCGCCAGCTCTGGACCGCCCACGCCGCGCTAGCCTCGACGAGCTCGACAGCTACATCGACCTCGAGCGGGTTGATGTAGTCGCCACCGGACCAGTCTCGGTCTCGGGGATACTCGTAGCGACGAGCTGCAGGCGCGTACGCCGTGTCGATCCAGATCGCCGGTGCCTCGAGGCTCGGGATATCGAGACCAAGCTTTGCGGTCTCACGCGCCGACGGGTAGTCGCCGCCATATACGAGCTCCGACGAGAACGAAGCCAACGCCGGTGCCATGCGGTGCTGGAAGTTGAGCCGCACAGCCCGGCTCGGCGGAAGGCGCGTCAGGTGTTCGAAGACGCTGGGGAGGGCGAGCGCCTGCAGCTCGAGGAGCTCGGCACCGAGGCGAAACACCGTCGCCCGGTGTCCGCCCTGACCTTCGCCGTTCGAGCGCAACGCCGTGCGGTACGTCTCACGCCACTTCTCGGGATCAGCGCCGAGGGCCACCAGCTCGTCAAAGGTGGCGTCGTCGATTTCGAACGGCCTCGTCAGCTCGTCGACGAAGTCACCCCAGGCGAGCGCCACGCGCTCCGGGTCCGGGTGCATGCGGTTGTCGAAGTGCTGCCGGATACGCGTGCTCAGCTCGCGAACCCAGCCCTCGTCGGGCTCACCAACACCGGCTCGCTTCACGCGCTCGGAAACCACAGCCTGCAACTCACCGAGGTCGACATAGGGAGCGAGCTGGCGATGGTCGCCGACCAAGATCCACTTCCGCGCTCGCGCAGCCGGTACGAGGAAGTCGGTGATGGTCGCCTTGCTGGCCTCGTCGAGGATCATCACGTCGAAGACCACCTCGACCTCCCGGAACTCGCGGGCCATCGCGATGCCGATCGGCGTCGCGCACACGAGGTTCGCGTTCAGCAGGAGCAGGGTTCCGACCTCGTCATTGCTCGCGATACGTCCAGCCCACTCGCGCTGTACGGCAGCTACCGGATCGTCGAACGGCGCATCACTCGTCGCCGCGCGCAGGTCCTTCGCGAGATGGCGAGTCAGGTCCTTGCTCCGGTTTCGAAGGAGGAACCGGTGCGCTTGCTCCTCAACGTTGTCCGCTGAGCCAAGACGAATCGCCGTCACCCCGGGTCGGTCGCCCACGCGCTCGAGGACGTTGTCGAGCGCGACGTGGGTCGGAGCGACGAGCAACACGCGCTGCCCGCGCTTCACCAATTCCTCGACGATGCCACAGATAACGGTCGTCTTGCCCGTGCCGGGAGGACCGTGGATGAGCGCGATATCGGGCGTGTTCGCTGCGAGAGCCGTCGCTTCGAGCTGGCGCGAGGTCTGGTCGTCTGCTCCTCCCGCGCTCGGGGAAGGAATATCCTGAAGGGACTCGGGACGAGTGAGCGCTTCGAGAAGCCGCCCGTGTGCCTCGTCCGTCCCCATCGCGATGGTGTCGAGCGCCTCGCGCATGCGCCTCAACGAATCGTCGCCAGGCCGAACCTTCAGCTCGCCTTGCTCGATCAACTCTTCGCGCTCGTCATCCCCATCCAGAGTGATCACATCGCTGTCGTCTGAGACATCCAGGACGGGGAACGTGCGCAGCTGCTCGCTGGCGGTCGGGACCTGAAGCAGCGTTCCCGGCCGCGTGAACGTGCGCGGCCAGGCATCCGCGTCGCGGGTACGGAGTCGAACCGGCGAGCGTTCGATTAGTACGTACTTGGCGCGAGGGGTTGAGGAGACCGTGTGGTTCCGCAGCGCCTCGAGGTAGCGGCGCACGCCGGTAATGAAGTCGCGGTCGTCCGCAGCCTCACGCTCGACCTCCCGCTGATCGACGCGCACCCGCACACGGGTCTGCGACGCGACCAGGGTGCACATGCCCTTCGTGTCGAAGGTCGAATCGGAGCGATTGGCGAAGTTGGCGACCAGGAGGCGCGCGCAGGGAGCCCGACGCGGCTTGAGCACTCCGAGGACCAGGAGGCCGCTGCCCTCTCGGGCCGGCACACTGCGCAGCGACCATCGCGCTGTTGAGAGGAGGAGCGAGAAGTCTTGCGGCGGAAGGTCCCCCTTGCTGCAGCGGACCAGCACGTCGGGCTCATCGCCCATTTCCGGCCAGCGCCACCGACCTTCGCCGCCACGAACCTCAAGCCACGTCCAGACGTGCGACGCGTTCAGGGCGTCGATCAGTGCCGCGCGGGAGAGCCCGGGATCGACCTCGGCGATCTGCTCGTCGGCGCGCGGCGTGAAGGTCAGCGGGACCGGCCGCGTGACCCTGATGGTCCCCGAGAGTCCGAGCCGCGTCTGGCCCGCGATGCGGGGGAGCGGGATCCCGAGGCGCTCGGCGAGCAGGGCGATGCGTTGGACCAGCATGTCAGGCCCTCCTCGAACGCCGACGCAGGCGCATCTGGCTTTTGCGAGGAACGAGGCGCCACGCGTCGTTCCTGCGATAGCAGGTGACCAGCGTTCCATTGTCGCCCGCGAGAAGGCTCCGGCGTTCGGCGCGAGCCACCTCCTCGATATCCTGCAGGCCGATGGACAGGTCTCGACGCGCCAACATGATGCGCGTGGCGCCAGCGGCGCGCATCTCCGTCCTCCACGTCATGAGAAACTCCTCGACGTGAGAGCGAAGCGCGCGCTCGGTAGCGCGGGCTTCGTAGTGCTGCGTGGGTCGACGACTGGCTTCGTATATGAGCATGGTGAACCTCCGCAGCGAGCCATCTCAAGGAGAGTGCCAGCGGTCGTAGTCACTGAATCCCCGCGACTTAGCGTGCGAACGAAGCCCACGTCGGCATCGTACTGCCGATGATCAAGCAAAGAGATGCCGCCTAGACGGTTCGGCACATTCGTACTGACGCGTCGGCACAAGGCTGCTCGAAGGGGTGCGCTTCACTCATTCTGAGCCAGCAAAATCAACAGGTTGAGTCCGGACCAAGGCTCGGCACGGCCCATGCGACAGGGCTCGCAGGCTGCAATGGAGCAGCTATCGAGAGGAGCGACACCGCCATGCCGACCAAGATCAAGACCGCGGCCCTGACCACGTGTCAGAAGTCCACGGGATCACGGCCGCGACCGCCGATGCCGTCGTTGGCGCCAGCCTCGCGCAGATCCCAGGCTCGGGCGCGCCGGCCCTCGGGGATCCAGACGACGTTGTTCGTCGGCATCGCGCACGAGCACGCTGCTACCGACCTGCTGCTGACGTTCACGGCAACGCACGTCGTGCGTGCCGTCAGCCAGTAGCTCGTCGGCTGGGGCAAAGCCATGGATGTATCGGCGGCGGCGTTAACAGAGGCGGTCGGTGGGCAGCGGACGCCTACTTCGGCGAGGAGCAGGCTGCGGCCTGAGTGAAGGTGAGACACCACGAGAGGAGGAGGATGAGCACATGGCGAACAAGATGAAGAGGTACGCGAAAAAGGCGCTGCTGCAGGTCCCCGAGGAGCACCGCCGTCGCGGTCTCTCAGCCGGCGTCGGCGCCACCATCGGCGGCGTCGTGGGGTCGGTCCTCGGCGTGCCCATCGGTGCGGCGGCCGGAGCATCGATCGGCGGCGCGGTCGGCGGGAACTCCGGCAAGGGAGGGGGCGATGAATAATCTCGTGCGCTGGTGGGACGCGCGCTCAAGCAGGGAGAAGCTCGCCCTCGGGCTCGTCGGGGGCATCGCGGTGGTCGCCACGGGCGGCGCGCTCGCCTATGCGATCGCGAGCGGAGGCGTCGTGATCGCGAGCGGAGAGACTGTCATCCTCGTCGGAGCGGCGACGTCGATCCTGAGGGGCCGAGTGTAACCGCGCGCGGCCTCGCAAGCAGCCCCGTCCGCGTCCACTGGGCCGTCAGGTGGCGTCTTGAAGACTGAATTGACTACTGCGCCGGTAGACGCTGCAGGCGTGGCTCGACACCATCATGTGGCTCCACTGCGAGGTCCTCCGGTCCTTCTACCGCCTCACGCGGCCTGCAGAGCCGCGAGATGATGACGGAGATCGCCTGGGCAGCCTCAACGTCATCAAGCGCAAGCGCCTCGCAGACGGCGTCGCTCAAACGCCGCAAAATTCGCGTTCGCCCTACCGGCATGCGCTCCGAGATCGGCGCGCCACCTCCCTCTCCCACTTCGGCGCCCTCCTCCTCACCGTCGTTCTTCGGATCGGTCTCGCCGTCGGGTGACGAGGGCTCGTCCTCCTCGATCGCGGCCTCCAATTCGGGCTCCAACGTTCGCGCTCGCTTATTCTTTGTGGCTCCTTCGACGGCGGCTCGGTACGCATCGAGCGGAACTTCATCCGCGCCTGGCATGATACCGCCGCGCTTGCGCGCCTCGTCCCGCGCCCGCTCCAGTACCGCCATCGCGGCACTGAAGTGCCGCTCCTCGAACCACCCGTTCAGACGGCGCGCGATCGAACGGCGGAGGAGAAGCACCAAATCTGCACGCCGTCGTTGGATCGTAGCGTTGGCGCCCCAGGCCACCCAGCGAAACACATGCTGGGGTGCATCCTGACGCTCCAGATCAAGGACCAGCATGGGCAGGAGGCGAACCATCCTCTCGGCAACCTGACGAGCCTTGGAGGAGACTGTCTTCTCCTGCCCGGAGACGATGGCCCTCGCGCGCACCATGGGCGAGACGTACTTTCTCACGCCGACTCCCGAGACGCGTGACCACGCGAGGAGATGCTGGAACCCGTGCGCTCCACGCGTCGACGCTCGTAGCGCTCAAGGACGAGATCGATCCCATCGGCGAGCGCAGTCGAAAGCGGCACCGTCAACCTGCGCGAAGCCGCGCACGCGTGAGCCGCGAGCAAGACGCAGCTACCAACCGCCATACGATTCAAGCACTAGCCACGAGCGCTGAACTGTCAAATCCCCGCGCATCGCGAACAAGCGCGCCGCCAAGACGAAGACGCGCGCTCCCTCGGCCTCGGGCGTCGACATTCTGGGAAACACCCATCCACGTGCTCTCAAGCCCGGCGGACGCGCATGCCTTCATGGGTCTCTGAACGCATCGAAGTCGTGCTGGAGGCGCGCACATTCGCTCTGCCCGCAGCTTCCGGAGCAAAATCGAACGAGGCTCTCGGCGTGAAGCGCGCAACTCAGCGTCCGCCGAAACGCGCGACTTCGTCGGCAATCACCGCGTCTTCGACTCTGACGCCCGGATTTCTGGTCCGGATCCCGGGCACTTCCTGGCGTGCGCCCGGAGGTCTTCGGAAGTCCGGGCGCATGCTCCGGAAGCGCCCGGAATCTTGGAGCACTTCCGGAGCATTCAGCGGGGCATACTGCCGCAACGTAGCCTTTGGGCATGCAGTTGCCCCCGTTCCCCTCCGAGGACGACGCCCACTTCCAGGAGATGCTCTCCAAGGCTCTCGCGACGCCCGTCGACGATCCGGTCGGGCGTGCGGCCGACGGTGCGATTGATCGCGATGCCTGCAAGCGCGAGATGAGAGCGGCCCTCGAGTGGGCTGCGCGCAACCGCGACAAGTGGGCGGGGCCGAAGCCCGCCGCTCCGAGGCGCGTCGACGCCGTGCCGACTTCCGAGCAGCAGCGCTGTTCGCCAGTGAGGGCCCGATCCATGTTCGCGGCGCGTCGCCACCGCGGATCGCGCCAACGATCGCATCATCGTGTCCGCTTGGTCTCGCGAGCAGGGCCGCATGATGGCCCAGCACCAGCCGAACCCGATGCACCGACTGCCCTCGACACGACGCACGGAGGCGCGTCGTGAAGGCGCACGCCTCGTTCGATGCCGCGGCTCTGCACGAGCAGGCGAACATCGATGCCTTCGCCGCCCACAAGGTCCAGTCATGGGGCCCCGCGCCTCCGTCGACGCTCGAGGCTTACCTCGAACGCTGGGCCCACTACTTCGCCACCGATCCCTGCTGGTACAGCGTGTACCGGGTGGCGCAAGCTGAGGTCGAAGCCGATCCCGGCGCCTACGCTGCGTTCTGCCACCGTTTGGCAGTGGCGCTCGCCCCGGCCTTCGAGCAACCGCAGGAAGCGCTCGCGATCAGGTCGTGGGGGCCTGCGCCGCCATCGACGGCCGAGGACTACGCCGCGAGCTGGGCGCAGTTCATGTCCGCGTTGCCCGCTTCACCGGAACGCAGCACCTCGAGCATGTTGCACGCGCCGGGGCTCCGGTCGCATTCGATGGCACCGCCGCAACGTGCATCCTCGTCGCTGCCGCTGGTGCAGATCCGCGCCCTCGCCACGACGGATACGACGCTCGCTTCCCGCGCCCATGCAGCTCCTCGTCGAGCACCACGTCCACCCGATGGTGAGCGCACGGTCCCAGGCCCGGATGTCACCGTCTTCGTGGGCGCGAAGGACGTGATGCGAGCGTTGGGGTGCTCTGCCGCGTACGATCACCTGCGCCGAGCCGGCGCCGTCGCTCACGATGGGCAGCTCCTTCGGATCTCGTTGGAACGATGGGAGCGCTATGTCACGCTCCGCTTCGCGGAAAGCGAGGACGCGGGATGCACCTCCGACAGCGCGGGAAGATCTGGTACGCGGCGGTCTACGACGAGCACGGCAAGCGCGAAGAGCGATCGACGGGCTGCACCGACAAGGCGGCAGCTCGGGCCGTTCTCGCGACCTGGGAGCGAGAAGCCGTCGATCCCGATCGTGGAGCCGCGTCGACGACCCTCAACGACGCCCTGACGCTCCTTCTCGAAGACCGTCAGGCACGCGCCGCAAATGGCAACGGCTCCGAGGAGACGGTCAGCTTCTACAGAAAGAAGTCGGGGCACCTCGTCCGAGTATTCGGCCACGACTTCCGCATCGCGCTCCTCAAAGACGCGGCCCCGGTGTGGCGCTACATCGACACTCGCCGCACGGAGGGGATGCTCGACACGTCGATCGAGCGGGAGGTCACGACGCTCCGGGCAGCCCTGCGCATCACGAAGGAGCGTGGGCTGTGGAAGGGCGACATCGACGGCATCATCCCCAACACGTTCGATCCCATCTACAAGCCGAGGGACCGGTCTCCCTCGCGCGCGGAGGTGCTCCGCATCCTCCCCCACATGCTTCCGGACAGCGCCGCAGCGGTCGCATTCATCCTCGCAACCAGTGCGGAAGACTCGGCTCTCCATCGCGCACTCCGCGACGACATCCCCGCAGACATCGACGCCGCGAACCTGCGCGTACACATCCGGGGGTCGAAAAACGATCGACGCGATCGTTGGGTGCCGATCGTGAGCGACGAGCAGCGGCTCCTTCTGGCGTACGCAGCAACGCACGCGCAAGGCATCAACGGACAGCTCTTCCGTTCGCTGGGCAACCTCCGCCACGAGCTCCTCGTCGCAGCCAAGAAGGCAGCGATCGAGCCGCTGTCCCCTCACGCGTTACGGAAAGCGGCTGGACAGTGGCTCATCGATCTCGGCGTACCCCTCGAGCTGGTCTCCAGGGTGCTTGGCCATGCGGACACCCGCATCACCGAGACGGTCTACGCGAAGATCAAGGACGAGGACGTGACCGATCGCATGCTCGACGCGATCGACCCTCGGTACGCGAAGCAGGCTCATCGGGCGCGCGGCGCGAAGAGGATCGTCGAGACGATCAAGAAGCTGCCCGCACCGAGATCACCGCGCGCGGTCTACGAGGTCGGCGGCGTCGAGCGCACTCTCGTCGAGTGGGCGCGCGAGTCGGGCATCTCCAAGACCACGCTCTTCCACCGCGTGGTGACCTCGGGGATGACGATGGCGGACGCCTTGGCGCTCGGGAAGGGGACGCGAGGCAAGCGGCTCCTGCCAGCGGTCGCAGCGGCCCCGGTGGCGACAAAGCGTGTCCGCCTGGCCCCGCCCCCGGGGGCGCACCGCCAGACCTCGTGTGCCGCGTTCGAAACCGACCGCTCCGAGGACTGCCGCACGGGTGCCGCAGACGATTCGGAAAAGGTGCACGCATCGGACCATTTGGACGGTCTCGACGTCCGACGCGACGCTCAAAATCTCCGAGAAAAGCAGCGAATTCTAGTGCCCAGGGACGGAATCGAACCGCCGACACGGGGATTTTCAATCCCCTGCTCTACCAACTGAGCTACCTGGGCTCCCGCCGACGTGTGTCTCGGCGTTAGGGCCGCGGAAATTGGTCGATCTCGTCCGTCTTGTCAACGACATCGTAAGTTGGCGGAAAGAAAAACGGACGAGGGTGCTCCGCGAGGCCGGCGGAGAGGCGATTCCGAGGGATGACTTCGGATCGAGAGGGTCGCCGCGGATGACCTCGCGCCGCTGCGTCGGTACAAGCGCGAGCATGCGTGGCCGTGTCTTCACCTTCGCGTTGCTGGGCGTCGCCGGGTGCACACAGGATCTGCCGCCCCCGCCTGCGCCTTGCCCCGAGGCGCCCGCGGCGGTGACGTCCCCGCCGAAGACCGTGGCGCCGCCGGCAGCGCCGGAAGGCGTGGTGACGAAGGTCGAGGCGCGCGATCAGGTGCCGCTCTCGGGGCCGCGCGTCGATGCGAAGGTGGGCGATTGGATGATCGCGAATGGGGATCGGGTCGCGATCGTCTCGGCGGAGGGGCGGTTCGTCGACTTCGGGGCGAAGGGCGGGCGCGATGAGCTCGTGGCCCTCGATCCGATGGTGTTCTTCGGGTTCGAAGGGGTGCACTTCGAGACCGAGAAGGTCGAGCCCGTGAGCGAGGGGCGCGCGATTCATGTCGTGAAGCGGGTGCTGGAGAAGCCGCTCGCGCTGCACGTGTTCGTGACGTTCTCGGGGAGCGGGTGCGCGTCGAGTCGGCGGTCGTGGCGACGGGCGCGCTCTCGGGCCCAATCGCGGTGACGCTCGGCGAGCGGGCGCATTGGGGGAACGTCCCGACGTGGGCGGAGGGTCAGGGGTTCGTGATGCGCGGGGGAGCTTCCGCACCGAGTTCATCGCACGTGAGGCGTACGGCGTCGCGTATGCGGTGCGGCCCGAGAGCGGGCGCTTCTTGGCGCGCTTCGATGGACCGGACTCGGGCTTCTTCGAGCCGGCGACCAACGGCGAGACGCCGGAGCTCGTGCAAGCGGATCAGCCGACGAGCCGGCGCGTCGTCTTCGTCACGTATGCCGCGGGATCGCTCGGACGCGCGGTGACGGCGCTCGCCGGGCCGAGTGCGCAGCGGGTGGCGCCGCCTGCGGGGCTTCCGAAAGAGGCGCGTGTCGACGTGGGCAGGTGCGGCGCAGGGAACAAAGCGGGGTCGCTCTATGCGCGGTTCCTCCCGAGCGAAGGGGAAATCGCGCTGCCGGAGGGCTGCTTCCAGATGCGGCTGCTCGCGCCGGGGCATGCAGCGGGCGCTTGGTTTTCGCCGAAGGACGCGGTGGGCAAAGCGCTGTCACCGTCGGGGACGCTGCGGTTCAGCGTGTCCGATCGCGTGAGCGCGCGCGGGTTGCCGGCGCGTGTGTTGGTGCGCGGGATCAAGGGCACGGCGGATCCGGATTGGGGGCTCGATGCGGATCGCGGCGCGTCGATCAACGTGGCGTACGCAGACACGGGGATGGGCGAGCGGCCGCTGCCGCCCGGGAAGTATCACGTCACCATCGATCGCGGCTTCGAGTACACGATGTTCGAGAAGGACGTGGAGATCGCCGCGGACAAGGTCGTCGACGTGAACGCGACGATCGAGCGCGTGGTGGACACGAAGGGCTTCATCGCGGCGGACCTCCATCTCCACGCCATGCCTTCGCCCGATGCGCCGCAACCGCTCGCGGATCGGGTGCGGGCGCTGGCGGCGACGGGTGTCGAGGTCGGGGTGGCGACGGATCACAACAAGGTCACCGACTACAAGCCGGTGATCGAGGAGCTCAAGCTGGGCGCCTGGGTGACGTCGATCGTGGGCGACGAGATCACCACGCGCGATCCGTCGTGGGGTCACTTCAACGCCTTCCCGCTGCCGCGCGGGAGCGAGCCGCTGCCGTACCGCGCGCTCGCGCCCAAGGCGATGTTCGCCGCGGCGCGCGCGGGCGGATCGATGGGGCCGGAGACGGTGGTGCAGGTCAACCACCCGCGCATGGGCGGCATCGGCTACTTCGAGCTGACGCGGTTCGATCGTGACGACATCGCCGGGTGGACGAAGCGCGTGAGCATCGCCGATCTCGGCTTCGACGCCCTCGAGGTGTTCAACGGCGATCACTACGCGCGCATCGACAAGGTGGAGGAGTGCCTGTCCGATTGGTACGCGCTGCTCAACGCGGGGTACCGCTTCACGGCGACGGGCAACTCGGACTCGCATCGGCTCAGCTTCCACGAGGCCGGCGTGCCGCGGAATCTGGTGAGCGTGCCCGACGACGATCCAGCGCGCTTCGACGAGAAGGCGTTCGTCACGGCGGTGCGCAAAGGGCGCGTGGTGGTGTCGAGCGGGCCGTTCGTCCGCATGGAGGCGGGCGGCAAAGGGATCGGGGAGACGATCTCGGCGGGCGCGGTGGTGGTGTCGATCGTGGTGGAGGCTCCGCCCTGGGTCGACGTCGATCGGGTCGAGCTCGTCCGCCGCGGGGAGACGGCCTCGGCCTGGACGGGTCCGTTCACGAAGGGGCCACGAAGGTTCGAGATTCGCACGGAGGTGTCGCTCCAAAAGGGAGACTGGATCATCGCGATTGCGCGAGGATCGAAGCCGATGGGGCATCTGCACCGGCCGGGCGCGAAGCCGTTCGCGTTCACGAACCCCATTTGGGTGGAGTGAGGCGAGCGGACGAGCTCACGGGTCCCGGCGCGGGCACGAGGCCAAAAACGTGATTAGGTAACGGCCCGTACGGCAACTCGCCGAACCACAGCGGAACCATCGGTGCCCTCCACCTCCCCCAAGCTGATGAACCCCGATGAGGCGGCACGCGCGCTGTTCGCGGCGCTCGCCGACAAGGGGACGGATTTCACGATCGCCGACGCCGCAGCGAAGAGCGGCCTGCCCCTGCGCGACGCGGAGACGGGCATGCACGCGCTCGTCAGCGAATACCGCGGTCACCTGCGCGTGACCGCGGACGGTGACCTGCTCTTCCGCTTCCCGAACGGCTTCACCAAGCCGTGGGAGACGCGCGACAAGCTCACCGAGATCGGCCGCAGGGTGAGCCGCGGAGCGCTGGGCGTGGCGCGGTTCGTGGTCCGCGCGTGGATCTCGATCGTGCTCGTGGGCTACACGGCCATCTTCGTGGCGCTGATGCTGGCGCTGATGTTCGCGCGTGACTCGCGCGATTCGCGCGGGGGCATCGGGTTCGAGCTCGGGTACGTGTTCTTCCGCGTCGTCGCCGACGCGCTCTTCTGGACGTTCCATCCGTTCTCGCCGTTCGCGTACGTCGACTACGGCACCGTCGACGTGCCCGGCCGGCGCAAGCGCACGAAGGACGAGACGCCCTTCTACGAGAAGGTGAACCGCTTCTTCTTCGGCCCGCAGATCCCCGAGCCGGATCCGCGCACCATGGAGCGGCGCATCCTCGCCGAGATCCGCGCGCGCAAGGGCCGCATCGGGCTCGTCGACGTCATCCGCGTGACGGGCCTGCCGCGCGAGGAGGCCGATCCGTTGATGGCGCGGCTGATGCTCGACTACGAGGGCACGGTCGAGGTCTCGGACGAGGGCGGGATCTTCTATCGCTTCGAGTCGATCCGAAAGACGGCCGACGAGACGCCGATGGCGCCGTCGAAGCCCATCTGGGCGCGGATCAAGCGGCTCGTCCCGCTCACCGGCAACACCGCCGGCACGAACCTGCTCATCGCGGGGCTCAACGGGTTCAACCTGATCATGAGCCTGTATGCGCTGAGCAATCACCTCACGTTCGAGAAGCTCGCCTGGCTCTACGACCTCACGCAGTACCGCGGCCTGTACCCGCCGCACGCACCGCAAGAGAGCACGGCCATCGCGCTCGGGGTGATCCCGCTCGTGTTCTCGATCGCGCTGTTCGCGCTGCCGCTGGCGCGCATGGCGCTGCGGCCGCTGAAGGAGAAGCGCATCGCGCGTGAGAACGGGCGGCGCGCGATGCTGCGCGAGATCCTCGAGAACGTGGGGCACGGCGAGGTGACGGAGGACGCGCTCAAGGCCGCGTGGAAGCAGGCCGCGGGCACGGAGCCTGATCCCAAGGAGCTGACGCGCGAGGTGGTCGCGCTAGGCGGCGACGTGGACTACGAGAGCGGCAAGGTCCGCTATCGGTTCGAGGATTTCGAGGCCGAAGCGAAGGCGGTCGAGGCCGAGCGCGAGGCGGCTTCGGAGAGCGAAGCGAAGCTCGGCGAGGTCGTGTTCAGCTCGGAGAATTGAGCGGGCATTCGATCAACGGCGCTTGCGGCGCTTGGTCTCGTCGCCGTCGCGCGAGACGCCGTACTCCTTGAGGCGGCGGTAGAGGGTCGCGCGAGGCATGTCGAGCGTCTTGCAAGCCTCGGTGACGTTCCAGCGGCAGGCGCGGAGCACGGCGAGGACGCGGTCCTCCTCCGCTTCGCGGAAGGCCGCGCGGCTCGCGGGCAGCGCGGGCGCGGCGACGGCGGCGCGGGGGAGATCGAGATCGGCGGCGTCGATGGTGCCGCGCTCGGCCATGAGCACGGCCTTGGTGAGCACGTTCTGGAGCTGGCGCACGTTCCCGGGCCAGCCGTGCGCGAGGAGCGCGCGCATCGCCGCGGGCGCGATGCGTGGGGCCGGGCGGCCAAAGCTTCGGGCCGCGTCGTCGAGGATGCGCGCAGCGAGCTCGGGGATGTCGTCGACGCGATCGCGCAGCGGCGGCAGGGTGATCTCGACGACGCCGACGCGATAGTAGAGATCTTCGCGGAAGCGGCCGGCGGCGACCTCGTCGCGGAGGCGGCGGTTCGTGGCGCAGACGATGCGTACGTCGATGGAGACGGTGACCGTCGCGCCGAGCGGCTGCACCTCGCGCTCTTGGAGCACGCGCAGGAGCTTGACCTGCATCGCCGGCGGCATCTCGCCGAGCTCGTCGAGGAAGAGCGTGCCGCCGCGCGCGGTCACGAGGAGGCCCTCGCGATCGCGGTGCGCGCCGGTGAACGCGCCCTTGCGGTAACCGAAGAGCTCGGCTTCGAGCAGGCTCTCGGGGAGCGCGCCGCAGTTGATGGGCACGAAAGGCCCTTTCTGGCGCGGGCCGTTGTAGTGGATGGCGCGCGCGACGAGCTCCTTGCCGGTGCCGCTCTCGCCTTGAAGGAGCACGGTGGCCGTCGTGTCCATCACGCGATCGAGCGTGCGGAAGATGGCCTGCATGGGCGCGCTCCGGCCCACGATGGTGCCGTGCTCGTAGCGCAGCTCTAGCGCCGCCTGCCGCGCGCGCACCTCCTCGGTCAGGCGATCGATCTGCTCGACCTTGCCGCGCAAGAGGTCCTCGATGCGGCGGCGCTCGGCGTCGAGCTCCCGCGTGCGGCGCGCGAGCTCTTCGTGAAGGCGCGCGTTGGTGAGCGCGATGGCGACCTGATCGGCGAAGCCGAGGAGCAGCTCGGTGTCCGCGCCCTCGAAGAGGCCGCGCTGAAAACGGTGGTCGAGGTACAGCGCGCCGAGCACGCCTTCGGCCGCGCGGATGGGCACGCAGAGCACCGACTTCAAGCGCATGGCGTGCACGCTGGCGCTGCCGGAGAAGCGGTTGTCGCCCTGCGCATCGACGGTGATCACGGGCTCGCCCGCGGCGATCACGCGCGCCGCGATGTCGCGCGAGAAGGCGAGATCCGGCGACGCCGCCGCGCTCGGATGAACGTTGCGGGCCACCGCGATCGAGAGCTCGCCCACCGCGTCTGGAGCGGGCGCGAGCACCACGAAGCCGCGCTCGGCGCCCGTGAGCTCCAGCGCGCTGTCGACCGTCCACGCGAGGATCTGCGTGGCATCGAGCGAGGCGCTCAGCTTCTTGTTGATGTCGAGCAAGCGCCGCAGCTTGCGCTCGCGCGCGGGCGCGCCTTCGGCCGGCGCCGGCCGCAGCGCTTCGCGACGGCCTGCCCTCCGCGGGTGCGCCCAGAACGACTCGACGAGGTGCGGAGGCAACGTCGCCGCCGATCGCTCCCACAGCTCGCACGCGGCGAGATCGTGACGGCGAGCCCGCACCTCGGCGCCGCGGCTGTGGCAAGCATCGGCCATGCGCGCCTCGATCTCGGCGGCGAGCGATCGCTGCCCGGCCGCGCGCGCGAGGCGTGCGCCCTCTTCGAGATCGTCGAGGCCCGACGGCCAGCGATCCTCGGCGATCGCGTGCCGGCCGCGCACGAGGCGCACGCGCGCGCGCAGGTCCTCGGCGCCGAGCCGATCGGCGGCGGACGTCGCCGCGTCGAGCGCCTCCCCCGCGCCCGCGACGTCGCCGAGCGCGAGGCATGCCTCCGCGATCTGCAGATCGGCCTCCGCCACTTCACGCGCCGCCGCGACCTCCGCGAGCATCGCGCGGGCGGCGCGAAAGCGCGTCACGGCCTCATCGACATCACCATCGAGGAGCGCCGCTTCGCCGGCCACCGCGCGCGCCGCGCCCGCGAGCAACGCGAGGCCGAGCTCCAGCGCACGCGCCTCCGCGCGCGCGGCCGCCTCCGCTGCGCGCGAAGCCGCGCCGATGTCCACGAACAGCTTGGCCAGGTTGTAGCGAAGCGTCGCCTCGGTGCTGGCGCGGCCGAGCGCGCGTGCGATCCCCAGACCTCGCTCGTACGATCGCAGCGCCTCGCCGAGATCGCCGAGCTGATGACAGGCCGTGCCCAGGTTGAGCGCTGCGTTCGCCAAGAGATCGGTCGCGCCGCAGGCCTCCGCGATCGCGAGCGCGCGCCGAAACCCACGGGCCGCGGCCTCGGCGTCGCCGGCGCGGTAGTCCGCGAGCGCGCGGTACGTCGCCGAGCGCGCCCGCGCCCGCGGCCTCCCGGCCGCTTCGTGCAAGGCCGAAGCGCGCTCGAGGTGATCGTGCGCCGTCTGCGCGTCACCGAGGTAGCTCGCGGCCACGCCCACGTCGTCGTGGAGATCGGCCTCGACATCCGCGGCCGTCACGACGCGAAGCCCTTCGCGCGCCGCGTTCGCCGCCTCGGCCCAGTGCCCGCGCCGGATGTGCGCGCGGCTCTGCAGATCGAGCGCCCGCGCGCGCCGCGCCGGATCGAGATCGCCCGCGAGGATCCGCGCGAGCGTGGCGAGCGCGCGCTTCGAATCACCCGCCTTCACGTACGCAGCCGCCGCTGCCAGCCGCACGTCGCGGCGCACGTCCGCTTTGGGTCGCGCGCGGAGCAAGCGCGACAACAGCGACAGCGCTTCGGCCGGGTGCCCCGCGGCCTCGTGAATCTCCGCCGCCGCGAGCACCGCCGCCGGCCGATCCGTGGCCACCGAGAGCACGCGCGCCGCTTCGCGCCACGCATCCGGATGCATCTCGGCGAGCGCGCGCTGCTCGTGCAGCGCCGCCTCCGCGGCGTCGGGCACGCCGGCCAAGCACAGGTGCGCGACGAGCCGGGCCGCCGCCGCGCTCGCCCGCGCGCCCGAGAGCGAGCCCAAGCGCGCGCGCAATCGCTCCGCCGCGATCGCGTGCAGCTCGGTGCGCCGCGATGCCGGCAGCGCGCCGAGCACCTGAGCCGCCTCGCCCATGCGCAGGAGGCGCATGCCCGCGCCGTCGGGCGTGAGCCACCCACGCTGCACCAGCCGATTCACCGCCGCGCCGTCGATCGCGAGCGCGCGCGCGTCCTCGTCATCCATCGCGCCGTCGAGCGCCGCGACGAGCCCGAGCGCCGAGGCTTCCTCGGGCCCGAGCAGCGCGAGCGCTTCGAGCCTCCGTGCCGAGAGCGAGCCTTGCCCCGCGATCGCTTCCAGCTCGTCCTCGCCGACGTCGCCGCACCACACCAGCTTGAGCAGCGCCTCGATCGACGCGGGATACCCGCCCGTGAGCCGCCACAGCGCGGCCGCGCGCTCGCGCGGCAACGCGCCTTCGATCCAAGCGCGCACCTCGTCGAGCCCGAGCGGCGCGAGCGGCAAGTGCAGCGCGCCCTCGGGAGGATCCGAAGGCGGCGACGCCTCCGCACCCAGCACCAGGATGGGATCGTCGGGAGCCACGCTCCGGATCAAGGCGTGCCACAGCGCGCGCTCGGGCTCTTCGATGGCGTCGGCGTCGTCGAGCAGCAGCACCACCGGCTCGCCGCGGGCCACGAGCGCCTCGCGCGCCGCGATCACGCCCGAGACCCCTGCAGGCAACGCCGCGCCGCCCGCCGCTCGCCGCAGCATCGAAGCCACCGCCTCGCCGCCGCGCGCGTGCCCTTCCACCACGTCGCCGCGGAGCTCCGCGGCCCACTTCATCTCCGTGAGCAAGCGGCTGCGCCCGATCCCCGCAGGCCCCGAGATCACGATGGCGCGCGGTCCGGGCTGCTTCGCGAGCAACGCTTCGAGCGCCTCGTGAAACCGCGCCATCTCCGCGCGCCGGCCGAGCACCTCCACCCTCCGCGCTTCGAGGATCGGCTGCGGCGCGGCCGCGATCCCGAGCGCCTCCAGCACCTCGCGCACGTCGCCCGGCCTCTCGCTCGGCGATCGAAGGCACAAGCGATCGGCGAGCTCGCGCGCGTGCTCGGGCACGTCCATCGTCGCGTCGCTCAACCGTCGCAGCGTGATCCCCACGGCGAACAGATCCGCACGCGCATCCACCGCGCCGCCCGCGAGCACCTCCGGCGCGACGAAACCCGGTGTCCCCGACACCACGTGCCCCGACTCCGCGAGCGGCTGGCTGCACCCGAGATCGATGAGCACGCCATTGCCGCGACGATCGACGAGGATGTTCTCGGGCTTCACGTCCCCGTGCCTGAGCCCCATGCGATGCAGGAAGCCGAGGGCCGCGAGCGCGTGCCCGAGCGGCGCCTCCACCTCGCGAAACGATCGGCCCGCGGCGAAGCGATCGAGCGTCGTCCCGTCGACGTAGTCGGCCGTGTAGAACGCGAGCCGCGCGCCCTTCGCGTCGCGCGCGACACCGAAGTCCTGCACGCGGCACAGGTGCGGATGATGGAGCCCGCGCAGCCTCGCGAACTCGTCCCGCAGCGCCGCGAACAACGCAGGCGCGCTGCGACGGAGGATCTTCACCGTCACGCCCACGTCCCGCACGAGATCGCGCGCGAGGAACGACGTCCCCATTCCGCCCTCGCCGAGCGCCCGCTCCAAGCGATAGCGATGCTGAAGGACCTGACCCGGGGCGATCTGCATGTGTACCAACCTGTATCGGTGGCGGGCCGATGCTGCAACAGAATGAGACAATGGCCCCCGTCCTCGATGCGCGACTGGAAGCTGATTTCAGGGCTCCGGAGCGAAGGATAGGCTCCGGCACCGAAGCTGCTTAGACTCGCGGCGCGATGCCCTCCCGGTCCTGCTGGAGAACGATCCGCGGCGCGCTGCTCGGCGCCGGCCTGCTCATGGCCGGGTGCGGTGTCAGCCCGCAGCCGGAGCCGCCCTCCATCGACATCTCGCTCCTCGAGCTCGGAAAGACCGAGAGCGGCGCGTTGCTCACGGGGAGCCCGGGCGCGGTGAAGCCCGGCGGAAGCACGCTCACGGCCCTCGATCTCGACGACGTCTCGCCTGCGTCCAGCGTCGTCGTCGCCATGGATGGCTCGTTCAGCACGCCGCTCACCGGCGACCCGCTGCACGTCTACCGCGTGCAGGCCGAGCTCGACACGCGCCTCTCGGATCCGCTCGACGTGACGGGCGTGATGGGCATCGCTCCCGGCCCCGCGAGCGAGGTCAAAGGCCCGCTCGCGGCATGCTTGACCCTCGATCCCGCGCGCGAGATCGGCCCGCTCGATGCAGGTGATTCGGTCACCGTGACCCTCACGAGCGCCTGCGCAAACGCGACGACGGTGGGCTCGTTGCCGCTGCGCCTCGGCTCGGCGGCGTGGAGCGTGGCCGCGCCGCCGCTGCCGTTGGTGATCCCTGCAAGCTCTTCGGCGTCGTTCACGGTGACGTTCGATCCCGTGGGCGGCGACGCGCGCGACGACATTCTCTTCGTGCAGATCACCGCGCCCGAGATGGGCCGGCGACCGCTCACGTTGCGCGGCAAGAACCCTTGAACGGTGAAGGCGATCCCGCGCTGGGATCGCTCGACCCAACATCGAAATCGCTTGATGGAGGTTCCAATGCAGATTGGGAAATGGAGTGGTTTATTTTCGATCCTGGCCCTCGTCGCAGCTTGCTCGAACGGGAGCGGCGGAGACGACACGGGCTCGGACCTTGCAGAGCAAAAGGGTGGGAAGGCCAAGCCGACACACTGTGGCGGCATCGCGGGCCTCACGTGCCCGACCGGCCTCACCTGCGTCGACGATCCCAGCGACGGCTGCGATCCGAACAACGGCGGCGCCGACTGCATCGGCATCTGCGTGAAGACGCCGAAGCCTGATCCGAAGCCGAAGCACTGCGGCGGCTTCGCCGGCATCCAGTGTCCCGACGGCCTCACCTGCGTCGACGATCCCAGCGACGACTGCGATCCCAACAACGGTGGTGCCGACTGCGGCGGCATCTGCGTCGAGAAGCCCGCTTCCACGTTCTGCGGCGGCTTCGCTGGCATCCAGTGTCCTGATGGCCTCACCTGCGTCGACGATCCCAACGACGACTGCGACCCGAACAACGGCGGCGCAGACTGCGGCGGCATCTGTGTCGAGAAGCCCGCTTCCACGTTCTGCGGCGGCTTCGCTGGCATCCAGTGCCCCGACGGCCTCACCTGCATCGACGATCCCAACGACGACTGCGATCCCAACAACGGCGGCGCCGATTGCGGCGGCATCTGTGTCGAGAAGCCGAAGCCTGCATTCTGCGGTGGATTCGCCGGCATCCAGTGCCCCGATGGCCTCACCTGCGTCGATGATCCCAGCGACGACTGCGATCCCAACAACGGCGGTGCCGATTGCGGCGGCATCTGTGTCGAGAAGCCGAAGCCCACGTTCTGCGGCGGCTTCGCCAACCTCCCCTGCCCGACCGGGTTCGTGTGCGTCGACGATCCCAACGACGACTGCGATCCGAACAACGGCGGCGCAGACTGCGGCGGCATCTGCGTCTGCGACTCGCCGTGATGACGACGCTCGTCTGATTCATGCGCCTGCTTGATCAGGCGCTCTTCTTCTTGTCGTCCGGAGGCGGCGCGCCCTTTGGTGTGGTGGCGCCGCCTCCGCGCGGCCTCCGCGTGTTCTGCATGTGAGACCGCTCCTTCGCAGGATGGGCGACCAGGCTGCGACGGATGAGCTCCCGCCGCTGCGTCTCCGGGTCCGTGCCGGGATCGTCCTTCCGGTTTTCGTCCGACATGAAAGCTGCGTTGGGCCGCAGGCCTGACCGTCAAGCACCACCGGCTCACGTCGCTCGGTGGCAGCGTCGCGGAGCAAGCTTTCGGCGGGACCGGTGCTTCGCGCGCCGAGCACACCGTGACAAAGTCGCTGCATGAAGTGCCCTGGTCCGACGGTGGTGCTGGGTGTTTTCGTCGCGCTCGGTTGCTCACCATCCTCGGCGCCGGCGCCGAACGCGAGCACGACGCAGATCGAGGGCACGGCACCCGCAGCAACGGCGGCGCCGCTCGTGAAGGATGAGGATGCGATGCGTCGCGCGCGCGCGATCATCGACACGCTCGCGAGCGTGAAGGCGCAGGGGCTCGGCTACTCCGCGGCCTACACGGGCAGCGAGTTTCTGCCTTATCCCAAGAGCGGG
The DNA here is from genome assembly GCA_001931535.1 of Minicystis rosea. Taxonomy (GTDB): domain Bacteria; phylum Myxococcota_A; class Polyangia; order Polyangiales; family Polyangiaceae; genus Minicystis; species Minicystis rosea. Next base: position 482,158 of record CP016211.1, on the reverse strand, counting down.
CACGCGGGCATGATGCTCCTGCAGCAAGCGCCGCCGGAGCCGTCGTCGGCGCTCGGTGAGCTGGTGGCGCTCGGCGCGGGAGCCGTGCCGGCGCTGGTCGCGTGCCTCGCGGAAGCGCGTCCCACGGAGATCGAGCCCGTGCGTGCGCTGCAGTGGATGAGCTACGACGACGAGTACGACTTCAACCGTCGCACCGAGGCCGCGCCGCCCGGCACCGTGAACCTGACGAACGCCTCACCGGCCGCGCCCACGCCGTACCGCGTGCTCGTCGGCGATCTGTGCTTCGTGGCGCTCGGGCAAATCCTCAATCGTCATTTCAACGCGGTCCGCTACCAGCCGAGCGGAGGGCTCGTCGTGAGCTCGCCGGTGCGATCGACGGCGCTGCGCAGCGTGGTGGTCGAGCGGCTCGCGCGCTTCGATCGCGAGGCGCATCGCGCTGCGCTGATGCGCGACTTCCGCGAGCCGGACTTCGAGGATCGACGCGAAGGCGCGGCGCTCCGACTCTCGTACTACTACCCCGCCGCGCTGGAAGAGGTGGTCCCCGAGCTCTTGCCGCGGCCGACGTACGACGTCTTCGCGGTGAGCCGCTTCGCCCGCGAGGAGCTCTATGCCGCGCGCGATGCAGCCGAGCGGCGCGCGCTGTTCGATCGCTTCCTCCGCGAGCACGGCCCGGCCGGCAAGACAGGGCTGGAACGACAGCTCTTCGAAGACCTCTCGATGCTCGAAGCCAACGAGCAAGGACGCTTGAGCCCGAAGCTCACGGCCTATGGGACCCAGCCCCGCGAGCTGCTCATCGCGCTCTACGGTTTCCCGAGCAGCGTGCGCGCGAGCGACAAGCCCTATCCCCAACACCTCGAGCACCTGGAGCTCGCTCGCTTGATCAGGACGCTCCGCTACGATCGGAGCACGCGCATCGACGACGCCGTGTTGCAAGTGATGACGACGACGCGCAACGGCGAGCTCGCCCTCGCATGCATGCCGCGCCTCGCCGCGCACGGTCACGAAGCGGACGTCAAACGCGCGGCCCAACGCCTCCTCGACGCCGGTGCCAAAGAAGCAGATCAGCTCCGCAAAGCCCTCGCGAGCGGCGGCCACGGGCTCTGAAGCTCGCTCCCGCGCAGCCAATCGAGATCCGACTCACACGACAACGTCGAGCACGATCGAGGACGTCGACGAAAGGCCAACGTCCTCCTTCGCTCCTTGCACCTTCGCGTTGCAGCGCATCGAGCGCGACCAAGAACACCGGCGAGGAACCAACATCCTTCCTCGCCTTTTTGCGTCTTTGCGCCTCTGCGCCTTTGCGTTGAAATTCCGGCCGCTTCGCGACGGATCCCGCCTCAGTAAGCGCCGGGATCTTCCACGACCTCGCCGGGCCGCGGGGTCGCCTCGCGCTCGCTGCGACGCGGTGACGACGGCGGCGGCACGGCGCGACCGATGGCGCGGCGCCATGCGGTGACACGCGTACACGCCGGCTTGGGCCAGCCCATGCGCGCGAAGCGCTCGAGGAGCTGCGGTGTGTGATCGGCGGTGCGCACCGCGTCCTTGAAGGCGGCGCGCGCTTGATCGATCTCGCGCGCGGCGTCTTGGAAGCGGCCCTCGTGGTACGCGAGCCACGCCAGCGTCAGGTGGCGATGCTGCTTCGGCTCGGCTTCGGCGAGCGCGAAGGCTTCGCAGGCGATGAGGTGGTCGCGGGCGCCGCCGGCGTCGCCGCGATCGAGGGAGATCTGCGCGAAGAGGAGGCGCGTCTCCACCTCGCCCCAAGGATCGCAGAGGCGCGAGTACATGGCGGCCGCCGAGCGCGCGTGCTCCTCGGAGGCGGTGGTGGATCCCGCGTCGAGCGCGACCATCGCGAGCAAGCGCTCGCAGCCGGCCTCGCCGCGGGGGTTCGCGAGATCGCGGAAGCTCTGCCGCGCGGCCAGCGCGCCGCTCCGCGCCGAGACGAGATCGCCGTCGCGGTGATCAGCGTGCGCGAGGGTGATGTCGCACTGAGCGATGCCCAAGCGGTAGCCGATGGAGTCGAAGTCGGCGCGGGCCGTACGCATCAGCTCGCGGGCGAAGGTCGGCGAGCCGCCGGACTGCTCGACCCACGCCTGGAGCAACAAGCACTGCGCGCGGCCGAGCCAGTCGCCCGAGCGAAGGAAGCGCTCCGACGCGGCCGAGAGCACGACGCGCGCGCTCGCGTGATCGCCGAGGAGGAAATCGATCTCGCCGATCACGACCTCGCACTGCGCTTGGCCATGATCGTGGCCGAGCTCCTCGAAGAGCGCGAGCGAGCGCATCACGAGGCGGCGGCCGTGCGCGGGCGCGCCGAGATCGGAGGCGATGTGCCCGAGGAGGCGGAGACACTGCGCGTGGTTGAGCTCGTCGTCGAGCGCTTCGAAGCGACGGCGGGCCTCGTCGGCTTCGCGGCGCGCTTCTTCGATGCGGCCCTCGTGACGCAGGGCTTCGGCGCGCCAGCGCAGGTGCGTGGCCGCCTCCGTCCCTTCGAGGCGACCGTCGAGCAAGGCGAGATCGCGGAGCGTGGCCGACGCGTCGCGCGTGCGGCCCCAGAGGTGCGCGGTGTGCTCGTGGAGGAGCGTGGCCGCGTCGACGAGATCTCCGGCGCGGATGAGGTTCACCACGCGGTGCCGTACGATGCGCCGGCTCGACGCGGTGGGATGATGCGCGAGCGCGCCGGCCGCGGCGCGGAAGATGGTCGCGGCGTCGGGCTTCTGGAACAGCTGCGCGAGCAGGTGCTCCTGCAGGAGCGCGTGCGGCCAACGCAGGCGATCGGCGGACGCCATGAGGATCTGCGCGCGCTTCATCGCCAGGATGGCGCCCTCCGGATCCACCCCGATGCCCGCGAGCAAGGCGCGGAGCACGTCGCTGCGAATGTCGCCGCCGAGCGCCGCCGCTGCGAGCGCGCCGCGCCGGAACGCTTCGGGCAGCGCGCGCAGGCGCTCCTCCCAGAGGTCCGCCGTGGTCGCGGCGCGCACTTCGAGCGATTGCCGCGGCACGCAGTAGAGGCCGCCTCGAAGCTCCATGTGGCCGCCCATGGCCCACGCATGGACGAGCTGGAGAGCGAAGAGCGGGTTGCCCTTGCTACGCGCGGCGGCCTCGGTCACCGCTTCGTCGTCGAGCGGCAGCGTCTCGCGGAGGAGCGAGTGCGTCTGCTGCGGCGAGAGCGGCGCCACGTCGAGGCGCTCGCCGCGGAAGCCGGCCATGGCCGCGTCGATCATCGCGGCGGCGTGCGGCTCGGCCTCGGCGGCCTCGGTGCGCACGGTGGCGACGATCATCAAGCCGAGGTGAGGCGCGTCGCGATGCAGGCCGAGCAGGCCTTCGATGGTGGTCTGCGCGGCGTGGTGGAGATCGTCCAGCCACAAGAGGATCGGGCGCTTCTGACCGATGCGCTCGAGCACGCGACGAATGATGAGCCAGCGCAGCTCCGGCCGATCGAGCGCGAAGCGCTTGCCGCTCGGCCCCGTGCGCGGCTGGCCCGGCTCACCGAGCGCCGCGGGCCGGATCCATTCGGCGGTGGCGGCGACCCAAGTCTTCTCGTCCTCGTCGTTGGCCGGAACCTCCCAGAGGTTCATCAGCACCTTCTCGACGATGTCGCGATCGGCGCGCTCGAGGCGATAGTGCGACGTGACCGCGCCGACCATGCCGTCGAGCGGCGCGGCGATCTTCCGATAACGTGCGCGCAGCGGCACCATCATGCCGCGCTCGTGCACCTCTTCGCAGAGCCACTCGCAGAGGCGGCTCTTGCCGACGCCGGCCTCGCCCGCGAGGAGGATGAGACGATGACCGCCGCGCTCGACGACCTCGGCCGCGACCTCGAGCAGGCGCGCGCGCTCGAAGCCGCGCGCGACGAAGGGCGAGGGACGCAGGTTGAGGAGGCCCGTGGTCGTCGGCTGCGGCTCACCCGCGGCGAGCGCGTCGCGCGACGACGCAGCCGCTTGGCTCGTGGGCAGCGGCCCGCGCCTCAGCGACATGATCGGGAGCGGCGTGCTCGTGGCGCCGCCCGCCGGCGCGAGGCGGCGCCATGCGCGACGCGCGTCGGCCGCGACCTCGTAGCGATGCCACGGTCGCTTCGCCATGAGGCGCATGACGAAGGCCCCCGCCTCCGGCGGAACGCCCGGCGGGATCGACGGCTCGGGCACGGGGCTGCTCTTGTGCTGTTGGAGCAGCTCTTCGTTGGATCCGGCGTACGGCTCGCGATCGGAGAGCAGCGCGAAGAGGATGCAACCGAGCGCGTAGAGATCGGTGGGCGGACCGATGTGCGGGGCCGCGAAGCGAATCTGCTCGGGCGCCATCCACCCCGGCGTGCCCGCGCCCCAACGCACCGTGGGCTCGGCCTCCTGCCCGCCGTCGAGGCGATGATCGACACGATCCTGCATCAGCCACGCGAGGCCGAGATCGAGGACGTGCGCCGTCGCCTCGCCGCCGTCGGGCGGGATGTCGAGGAGTACGTTGGAGGGCTTGAGATCGCCGTGGATCACGCCGCGCGCGTGCGCGTGCGCCAGCGCGCCGAGGACCTGATCGACGCACGTCCACACGATCGGCCACGGGAGCAGCCCATCGGTGTGCGCGAGGTAGATCCACTCGTGCAGCGAGCGGCCGGGGACCGCATCCATCGCCAAGTAAGGCGTGCCGTCCTCGAGCGTGCCGAAGTCACGCGCGCGAACGATCGCGGGGTGCGAGAGGCTCGCGAGCGCCCGTGCCTCCTCTTGAAACCACCACGCGTCCTCCTGCCGCATCTTCATGCCCGGCCGCATGAGGAGCTTGAGCGCCACGCGCTCGTCCGCGACGAGATCGCGGCAGAGGTACACGATTCCCATCCCGCCGCGCCCAATCTCCCGCCGCACTTGATAGCGGCCGGCGAGGATCTGGCGCGGCTTGTAGGGGCTCGACGCGGGTGCTCCGCTGTCGCTGTCGTTGCCCATGCGCGTCGGGATGATAACGCTTTCCCGGAAGATGGAAGGGGGGACCTTCGCGAATGTTCTTCGCCCGACCGACCCCGACGTTCGACCCGCGCATTCGCGCGATCCCGGATCGAGAGAAACGCGCGACCCGCGATCCGCTCCCCCACCGCACCACGTTTTGCTACCCTGGCCCGGCGTGGGCCCTTCCGTGAAGCTCCTCGCCTTCGCCGGCGCACGTGACGTCATCGGATCGGCCGAGGTGACGCTGCCGCTCGATGCGCCGTGCAGCGCCGCGGAGCTGCTCGCCGAAGTGTGCCGGCGATGGCCCGCGCTCGTACCGTGGCGCGGCGCGATTCGCGTGGCGGTCAACGGGACGTACGCGGCGCCCGACGATCGCGTCGACTTCGGTGACGAAGTCGCGCTGATCCCTCCGGTCGCAGGTGGGTGAGCCGGCGCGCTGGGCGCTCCGGTGACCAATTGACGATCCCTTTCGCTCGGATGTACTCGCGTTGACATGCCTACGCGATCGACGACGTCCGTTGCGCTCGCGCTGATCCTCGCCGGCGCGCTCCCCGCTTGCTCCACACCCAAGCCCGAGCCGGAGATCGCATCTTCCGCGTCGCTCGGCCACTACGCCAAGAGCTGGCCGGCCGAGCTCAACACTTCCGTGAAGGGCTTCTCCGATCGACGCGCCGAGATCCGCAAGATCCTCGGCGAGCTGCCGGCCCAGCTCGGCAAGCTCAAAGATCCCGACTGGGGGCACGTGCTCGACATCGTCACGCGCGCGGACGAGGACGGCCGCGGCTACGCGTACGTCGAGCGCGCGCGGCGCGTGGAGGCCGTGCAGGCCTTCTTCGACACCGAGAAGGACGAGCTCGCCCGCAAGGTCTCCGGCTCGGTGGTCTTCGTGGCCAAGAAGAAGAGCTGCGATCCCGAGGTCGCCAACGGCGTGCCGCCTGCGCAAAAAGAGGCGTTCGAGAAGCAGATGGAGAAGGAGCTCGATGACGCGACCGAAGCGCAGCAGCTCGTCGATCGCTACAAGGGCGAGCTCGGCAAGGAGAACACCGCCGTCCTCGAGAAGCTCGCCAAGGACGTGAGCCGCGCGAGCTATCTCGTGCACGTCCAGATCGTCGAGGACAAGCTCCGCATCACGCGGATGGTCACCGAGGCCGATCGCATCCGCCGCACCGCCGACGAGACCATCGAGGCCGAGCGCGCCTTCCAGAACGGGAAGAAGGTGACCGACGCCGAGAAGAAGGCGAGCCACGCGCGCATCGAAGAGATGAACAAGAGCAAGGCCTCGATCGACGCCGCCATGAAGCAGGCGGAGGCCATCGCACCGTCCATGGCCGACGAGATCCAGAAGATCACCAAGGAGTACGACGACGCGATCGAGGCCCTGAAGACGAAGATCCGCGACAAGAAACACTGACGTCGCGACCTCGGAATCAGGCCTCGTCCGCGCTCGTGCGGCCGTAGTCAACCCCCTGCCCTTGTGCGAGAGTGGGCGCGTGCCGCTGCCCATCGAATCCGCCGTCTACCCGTTCGAAGGCTTGCTGCCCGACTTGGAGTCGCCGCCGATCGCGGCGCGGCGCGCGCTCGATCAAGCGGGCCTCCGCCTCGCGATCGAAGGCTGGCGCGCGCTCTCGCTCGAGGATCGGCAGCAGCTGACGATCGCGGGCATGGCCGATCGCATCGACGCCGACGTCGTGTCGAACCTGCTCCAGGACGCGAGCCCGAGCCCGCAGCGGATCGCGCCCGTCCCCGATCCGGATCCATCGACGCCGCCGGAAGCGCTGGCGAGCGCGCTCGATCCATCGCGCGTCATCGATCCCAAGCGCTGGGCGCGGCTCCGCGCCGTCGATCGCTACGCGCTCGCGCACACGTATCGGCGCGCCGTGGCGCGGAGCGCTTTCTCGATCCTCAGCGAAGCCTACGACGCTTTGCTCGGCGCCTCGTCCGCGCCGGCGTCGTATCCGCCTGCCGGCTACTACTCTTCGGTGGCATCCGACGCGGAGACGCCGCGCGCCGCCGCTCGACCTTCGCGCCCGCCCATCACGACGCCGGAGCCTGCGCTCTCGAACCACCTCAACCAAGCCGGCGAGGTTCACATGGTGAACGTCGCCCGCAAGCCCGCCACCGAGCGCCGCGCGATCGCCCGGGGATCGGTGCGCATGCGCGCCGACACGCTCGCGCGCCTCGCGAGCCGCGACGCGCCCAAGGGCGAGGTGCTGGCCACGGCGCGCATCGCGGGGGTGATGGCAGCGAAGCGCACGCCCGAGATCATCCCGCTCTGTCACGCGGTGGCGGTGACGCACATCGAGATCTTGATCGAGATCGACGCGCCCGCCTCGGCCGTGCACGTGAGCGCCGTCGTGGACGCGTACGATCGCACGGGCTGCGAGATGGAAGCCATGGTGGCCGTGAGCGCCGCCTGCCTGACCATTTACGACATGCTCAAGGGCATCGATCGCGACATGGTGATCTCCGAGGTGAAGCTGATGGAGAAGAGCGGCGGCCGATCCGGCCACTACCACCGGCACGAGGCCGATCGATGACGCAGAGGCTCCGCAGCGAGGCGCTCGACCTCGCCGAGCTCGTCGCCGAGGTGAGCCACGCCGGCGCCGGCGGCATCGCGACGTTCCTCGGCGTGGTGCGCGATCACAACGACGGCCGCGCGGTGACGCTGCTCGAATACGAAGCGTACGGCACGATGGCGGAGGCCGAGCTCGGGCGCATCCTGACCGAGATCGCACAAGAGATCCCGGGCGTGCGCGTGGCGGCGACCCATCGCATCGGCGCGCTCCGCATCGGCGACGCCGCCGTGATCTGCGCGGCCAGCGCCCCGCACCGCGGCGAGGCGTTCCGCGCGTGCCGCGAGCTCATCGATCGCATCAAGGCCCGCCTCCCGATCTGGAAGCGCGAGCACGGCCCCGATGGTCCCTATTGGGTGGGCTGGGAAGACGCGCGCTGCAGCCCCGAAGGGCACGGCGATCACGAAGGCCACGGGCACGGCGGACACACGTCGCACCGTCATTGATCCACACGCCGCGCTTCTCGATCACGCTCCGCCGTGGCGAGGCGTGAAGCTCAGATGTCGGCGATGCGGATCACTTCCACGGCTTCGCCTTCTTCGACGGTCCCTCGATCGGCCGGGATCACCACCAGCGCGTCGGCCTCTGCGAAGCTCGTCACTGCGCCCGACGCTTGGTTCGGCATGATGCGCGTGATCGGCGCTCCGCCCTCCATTTCGAGGCGCGCGCGAAGGAACTCTTCGCGCCCAGGCTCGCGCTCGACCCTGCTTCGCAGCGCGATGCGGAGGCGCGGCGGGAGTGGCGCTCGATCGCCTTGGAGCGCGCGCAGGAGCGGCATTCCGAAGAGCAGGAACGTCAGCGAAGCCGACGCCGGATTGCCGGGCAACCCGATCACCTGCGTCGCTGCCGCGCGACCGACGGCGAGCGGTTTGCCGGGCTTGATCTTCACCTTCCAGAAATCGATCGTCACCCCGGCGGCTTCGAGCGCGGTCCGCATCACGTCGCGATCGCCGACGCTCACGCCTCCGATGGTCACCACGACGTCGCTGGCTCGCAACGCATCCGCGACCGCGCGCCGCGCCGCTTCGGGCTCGTCCGGCACGAAGGGCGAGACCCGCGCGATCGCGCCCGCGCCGCGCGCCGTCGCTGCGACGAAGTAGCCGTTCGACTCGGGGATGCTCCCCGCCTTCCCCGGACGCCCGGGCGATCGCAGCTCATCCCCCGAGCAGAGGATCGTCACGATCGGCCGCCGCGCCACCGACAGCTCCGGCCGCTCGAGCGCCGCCGCGAGCGCCACGCGCCCCGCAGTGAGCCGCGTCCCCCGCGCGAGACCGATCGCGCCCTCCGCGAGATCCTCGCCGCGACGGCGCAGATGATTTCCCCGCGGCACATGCGCCGACAGCGCGATCGCGTCACCACGCCGTTCCACACGCTCTTGCATCACGACGGTGTCCGCACCCGCTGGAAGCCGCGCCCCCGTGTAGATGCGGCACGCCGTGCCCGGCACGAGATCCGGCGTGTCTCCACCGGCCGCGCTCTCGCCCACCACGCGCATCTCCCACGGGCCATCGCCGGTGAGATCGTCCGCGCGCAGCGCGTATCCATCCATCGAGCTGTAGTCGAACGGCGGCAGCGGCATGGGCGCCGCGATGTCCTCGGCGAGCACGCGTCCGCACGCGTCGTCGAGCGCCACACGCTCCGGCCCGAGGGGCGACGCGCTCGCGAGGAGCCGCGCGAGCGCTTCGGTGAAGGGCAGCATCAGCGTGCCTCCTTCTTGGCATGGTGATGATGACCGCCGCGTCCCTGCGCGAGCTCCACCGCATGCGCGAGCGTGGGCGCGATCAGCGCCTCCACGCCGAGCCGCACCGCCTTCAAGCTCCCCGGAAGCGCGGCCACGATCCGCCCGCGGATCACGCCGGCCGCGGCCCGCGAGAGGATCGCGCGCGGCCCGATCTGATCCCACGAGAGCCGGCGAAACGCTTCGCCGAAGCCTTCGATCGGCTTGTCGAACAAGGGCTCGATCACCTCGATGGTGCGATCGCGCGGCGCCACACCCGTCCCGCCCGTCGACACGATCGCATCGATGCCCGCATCGCTCGCGCGCGCCGTGACGGCATCGCGAATGGCGTCTTCGTCCTCGCGCACGATGGCGTGGGACACGACCTCGAAGCCGGCCGCACGAAGCAGCTCGCCGAGCAGGCGGCCGCCTTCGTCGTCCGGTTCGGTTCGGGTATCGCTCAACGTCAACGTGGCAACGCGGATGGGCTGGCTCACACGCGAGATCTACGCCGATGCGCACCGCGCGGCGATGGGATCTTGTGTGCTTCTCCCGGAACGCCCTTCCCGCGAGGCCGAGCCGCATGAGCCAACGAGAAGCCTGGTACCCATCGACGTGGAAGCACGGGAGCGCGCTCGACATCGGCACCGAGCCCGAAGCCGAGCGCAGCGCGACCGGCGACGCGAGGCTTTAGATCACGAGCTCTCGATGCGGCATCGACAGCGCCTCTTCGACGCGCGAGCGATCGAGATCGAAGCGCCCGATGGCGAGCGGCCAGGCGGGGTAGAGCACCCGCAGGCGAACGCCCGGGCGCGGGAGTAGCGGGGCCTCGCGGCCGAACATGGTGCGCGCCACCGCGCCGCGCGGGAAAGGCGTGACCACGGTGATCTCGGTCGCGCCGCGGGCCACGAGCGCGTCGATCAGCGTGTTGTCGGCGAGCGCGCCGTCCACGTGGAGCGCGCCGTCGAGCCGCGCCATGCGCGCGTGCACCACCGGCAGGTAGCAGCTCGCGGCGATCACGTCGTGGATGTCGCGGCGCGCGCGGCTCGAGTGCACCACGAGCGCGTCGCCGGCTTCGGCGGCGGAGCTCGGCCGGCGCAGCACCCGCTCGCTGACGAAGCGGCGCATGTAGTGGCGGGCGTGGGTGGTGGCCACGAGCAGCTCGGCGTCGGCGTCGTAGATGAGCCGCTCCGGCAAATGCTTCTGGAGCGCGTCGCGGAGGATGCGGCCCAACCCGAAGATGCTGCGATCGGTGCCGAGGTAGCGGGTGGAGACGATGGGGGCGCCGATCAGGTCGCGGGCCATCTGGGGCCCGCGGTCCATCAAGCCGGCGACCATGATGGCGCCGCAGACGGAGCCGGACGAAGCGCCAGCGACGAGATCGAAACGTTCGCCCGCGGCAGCGAGGCGGGAGAGGACCCCGACCTGGAAAGCGGCGCGACAAGCACATCCGGGAAGGGAAAGGGCGCGCATCAGAGAAGACCGTGGACGGGATTATGCGCCAACCTGGGCGGACGGCGACCGAGAAGGTTGGTCGGCCAACCGCTCCGCGCTAGAACGGCGGCGTGTCCCCCACCCGAACCCGGAGCCTCCCTTGGCCCCGCTGATCCCGTACATCCAAGTCCCCGAGCTCCCCATCCCGTTCTTGGCCGACGTGCTCTCGCACCTCCCGGGCATCGGCCGGAGCTTCGACCCGAGTCATCCACCCACGATCAAGCCGTTCGGCACGCTGGTCGCGTTCGGTGTCTACATCGGATCCGTGCTCGCCATGCGGCACGGAAGGCAGCGCGGCATCGAGGAGAAGAAGCTCTCCGAGTTCATCTTCTGGGTGGTCGGCCTCGGCTTCGTCGGCGCGCACGTGCTCGATGCCATCTTCTATCACCCTGCGCAGGTGATGAAGAACCCGGCCTACCTCTTCGCGCTGTGGGAAGGCCTCTCGAGCTACGGCGGCTTCATCGGCGCGGCGCTCGGCGCGCTCTTGTGGCGTTGGCGCAAGCAGCAGTCGGTGCTGGCGATGGTCGAGGTGATCAACAGCGCCTTCCCGCTCGCGTGGGTCTTCGGCCGCATGGGCTGCGCGACGGTGCACGATCACCCGGGCATGCTCTCCGACGCGTGGTTCGCCGTGCGTTGGCCGATGCCTCACGGCGGCATCGCGGGCCGGCTCGATCTCGGCCTCATCGAGATGGTGCTCACCATCCCGCTCGCGATCGCGTTCCTCGTGCTCTGGCGGCGCAATCCGTTTCGTCCGCTCGGCTTCTACACGGGCTGGATGTGCGTGGCCTATGCGCCCGTGCGCTTCGTGCTCGACTTCCTCCGCGTGAGCGAGAGCGAGCCCGGCGTCGGCAACGGCGGTGATCCTCGCTATGCCGGCCTGACGCCGGCGCAGTGGGCGTGCTTCGGCCTGCTCGCGATGGGCATCTACTTCGTTCGCCTCTCGCAACGAGGCGAGCCGAGCGGCCCGCCCGCGCCGGTGAGCGACGAAGGAGAGGACGAAGAAGAGGACGACGGCGAAGAAGCTCGACCGACCGAAAAGGCGCCGGCCGAGAACCCCTGACCCGCTTCATGCCCGCCCGCGCCGATCACCGAATGCCCCGAACATCGCTGCCTTTTCGCGTCGATCCGCGCCGCCTCGGCGGCGCCGTCGCGACCGACCGGCGTCGGCGCTGGTGGTCTTCGCCCCCTGCATCGCCCCCGGAAGAAGCGGTAGCGGCGCGAGCCGTCCCCTTGACGTCGCCTAGGGGCCAGATATCGTGGCGTTTGCAGGGCGTGGGGGTAAGAAGCCACGTTTGTCCTTCGGAGCGCGCTCCGAAGGCAGAGCCGAGAGAAGCTCGGTTCCCTGTAGGGTGAGCGAGGGCGCGGCGTCGCGGTCTCGCTCAGATAAATCGAAACTCGTGTTTGTTGTTGAGGGCGCCCCGACGGAACTGAAGTCGATCGCGCGCAGATTTTTCGATGGCTGAAGATTCGCGTAAGTTGTTCGTGGCAGGATTGCCGGATTCCATCACCGAAGACGTTCTTCGACAGCTGTTCGAGGCGACCGGGGGCTCGGTCGTCGAGGTCAGCCTCCCCAAGGACCGCGCGACCGGGCGTCCGCGCGGCTTCGGGTTCGTGACGCTCGCAACCAATGACGAAGCCAATGCAGCGCGCGAATCGCTGGATGGCTCGTTCCAGGGTGGCAAGTCCATCTCCGTTCGGCCCTTCCAGGCAGAGCCTCCGCGTCGCGAAGGCGGTCCCGGTGGGCCCGGTGGCCCGCGCGGGCCGATGAGCGGCGGTGGGATGGGTGGTCCGGCGGCTGCGCCGGATCGCACGCTCTATGTCGGCAACCTGCCCTACGACGCGACCGTCGAAGAGGTCGAGGCGCTCATCAACGGCACGGGCTCCGGTCCGGTCGTGCGCGTCCACCTCCCGATGGATCCGGACGGGCGCAAGCGCGGCTTCGGCTTCGTGACCATGGCGAGCGCCGATGCGGCGAAGGGCGCGATCGATGCGCTCCGCGGCGCGGACATCCGTGGTCGTCGCCTCGTGGTGAACCTCGCCCATCCCAAGGGTGAGCGTCCGCCGCGCGAGGATCGCCCCGGCGGCTTCGGCGGCGGTGGCTACGGCGGCGGTGGTGGCGGCTTCGGCGGCGGTGGCGGCTTCAGCGGCGGTGGCGGCGGCGGCTACAGCGGCGGCGGCGGCTACAGCGGCGGCGGCGGCTACGGCGGCGGTGGGCCTCCTCCGCCGCCCCAGGGCCGCAAGACCTTCGACGATCGTCGTCGTCGTCACGACGGTGAAGGCCCGCCCGCCGGCGGCGGTGCTGCCGGCGGCGCCGGCAAGCGCAGCAACAACAAAAACTGGACGCGGGATCGCGACGACGACGACTACGAGTGATTGGCTCGCTCCGGCGGATGCGTGTTCATCGCTCATCCTCCGGAGCGCCATGGCTCGTGCCTGATCCGAAGCCCCGCCGGCACATGTGTCGGCGGGCTTCTCGTCTTCGTGCCTTCTGCATTTCGTACCCGAATGACCTTCCGACCTTGCGTCGGGGGTTGACTTCGGACTTGTTTTCCGTACCTTTGGCGCCCCCGTTCGCGGGGGTTCTGGAGACGCCATGCGCGACATCATCAAGATGACCTGCGGCAACTGCGGCCGCGCCAACTATCACACCACCAAGAACAAGCGGACGATGACGGAGAAGTTCGTCATCAAGAAGTTCTGCCCCGTGTGCCGGAAGCATTTCGAGCACAAAGAAGGCAAGATCTCCAAGGGCTGATCCTACCGCGCGGCGCGCGCTGAGCTCCGGACGGAGGGCACCTGTGCATCCGTCCGGGGTTTTGCTTCTGGCCCCGTGCGTGTTACGAGCGATCGAGCTGGGGCGCCTCCCGGCTCCGAGCATGGGCAGGGCCGTCGTGCGTTCACGACGAGCCTTGGTCCCATCGTGGGTCTTTGCGGCCCCCGGGTGAACTTTTGCGACGTACGGCGAGGCACGGGGCGACGCGATGATCTTCGACTGGCTCTACGGCCTGTTCTCGAACGATCTCGCGATCGATCTCGGTACGGCGACCACCCTCATTTACGTCAAAGGCAAGGGCATCGTCTCGTGCGAGCCGTCGGTCGTCGCCGTGCAACGCGACAACCGAGGCGGCAAGAAGGTGCTCGCCGTCGGACGCGAAGCGAAGGAGATGCTCGGCCGCACGCCCGGCAACATCCAAGCGGTGCGCCCGCTGCGCGACGGCGTCATCGCCGACTTCGAGATCACCGAAGCGATGCTTCGCTACTTCATCAACCGGGCGCACAACCGGCGCACGTTGGTGAAGCCTCGCATCATCATCTGCGTGCCCTTCGGAATCACCGAGGTCGAGAAGCGCGCGGTGAAAGAGAGCGCCGAGGGTGCGGGCGCGCGCGAGGTCTACCTGATCGAAGAGCCCATGGCGGCCGCCATCGGCGCCGGTCTCCCCATCACCGAGCCTTCGGGCAACATGGTCGTCGACATCGGCGGTGGCACCACCGAGGTCGCCGTCATCTCGCTCGCCGGCATCGTCTACTCGCAGAGCGTGCGCGTGGGCGGCGACAAGATGGACGACTCGATCATGGCCTACATGAAGCGCAAGTACAACATGGCCATCGGCGAGCAGACGGCCGAGCGCATCAAGATCACCATCGGCAACGCGTACCCGCTCGAGCAGCAGCTCACGATGGAGGTCAAGGGCCGCGACATGGTCGCCGGCATCCCCAAGACCGTGGTCGTGAACTCGGACGAGATCCGCGACGCGCTCAACGAGCCGACGAACGCGATCGTCGAGGCGGTGCTCATCGCGCTCGAGCGCACGCCGCCGGAGCTCGCGGCCGACATCGTCGACAAGGGCATCGTCCTCACCGGCGGCGGCTCGCTGCTGAAGAACCTCGACGTGCTCCTCCGCGAGGAGACGGGCCTGCCGGTGATGGTCTGCGACGATCCGATCAGCGCGGTCGTGCTCGGCAGCGGCAAGGCGCTCGATCACCTCGAGCTCTTGAAGGAAGTCACCATCAGCTAGCAGCGCTGGCGACGACGCATGCGCGTCGTTCACGGTTGACTTCGAAGCTGATTTCGCGGGTGCGAGCGCACGCGCCCCGTTGAGCCGTGTTCAGGTTGACGGCCGGGCCCATGCAGGCCAGAACGCTCGTCGAAGCAGGGCAACGTGGCCAACCTGAGACGCTACCGCGACTTCGCCATCGTCCTGCTCGCGCTGTTGGTGCCGTTCTGGTTCCTCCGCGCGAGCATGCGCGATCCCAAGCAGGTCTCCGGTCCCGACCGCGTGATCGTGCGCATCGCCGCGCCCGTGCAGTACCTCTCGGGCATGGTGGCGCGCGGGCTCGCGAACCTCATCGGCGACTACGCGTACCTGGTCGACGTCAAAGAGGACAACCGCAACCTCGTTTCGCAGAACGCGCGCCTCCAGGAGCGCGTCCGCAAACTGGAGGCGCTCGAGGACGAGAACCGCCGCCTCCGCCGGCTGCTCGAGCTCAAGCAAAATCTCCGGACCGACGTGATCAGCGCGCACGTCATGGGCAAGAACACCAACGAGTTCTTCCGCGTGCTGCGCATCAACCTCGATCGCGAAGCCAGCTCCGTCCCGGCGAACGTGCCGGTGCTCTCGGCCGACGGCGTGGTGGGCACGACGCTGAAGAGCTCGGGCGACACCGTCGACGTCCGCCTCATCGTGGACGCGGGCACCGGCGTGGACGCGATCGTGCAGCGCACCGGCGCGCGCGGTTTCGTCAAAGGCACGGGCGACGAGAGCAAATACCTCTGCCAGGTGCAGTACGTGGAGCGCACCGACGAGGTCGAGGTCGGAGACCTCTTGGTGACGAGCGGTATGGGCCGCCGCTTTCCCAAGGGCATCCCCGTCGGGACGGTGACCCAGGTGGTGAAGCGCGACTTTGGCGTCTACCAGCAGGTGTACCTGACGCCCTCCGTCGATTTCTCCCGCCTGGAGGAGGTGCTCCTCGTGAGGACGCCGGACCTCGAGGCGCGCGATGCCGCGGCCGCCTCGGCGAGCGCCTCGGCGAGCGCCGCGCCCCCGAGGCGGTGAGGTCGCGATGCGAAACACCGCGTTCCTCGCCCTCGGCGCCGTGCTGCTCGTCATCCAGTCGAACCTGTTTCGCTTCATCGGGATCGTGAAGCAGCACGAGCACCTCCTCCCCCGCGTGCTCGCGCGGTTCATCGACTTCTTCACAGCCACGCCGAGCTTGCTCCTGCCCGTCGTGATCTTCATGGGCGTGCACGAGTACTCGATCGCGCGCGGGGCGGCGCTGTCGTTCATCCTCGGTTACCTGCTCGACGTGTTCGCGGGGGCGCCGGTCGGGCTCTTCACGTTCATCACGGTGGCGACGTTCGTGGTCGCGCGCGCGGCGGGCGTGCGGCTCGCGGCGCAGACCTTGATCACCAAGCTCGGCCTTGCCTTCGTCTTCGCGCTGGCGCAGGGCATCCTCATCATCGTGCTCACGGCCATCTTCGGCAACGATCCGGCCCGCCCGCGCGCGCTCGTGGTGCTGGTCGCGCCGCACGCCGTGGTGACGGCCATCGTGGCGCCGGTCATCTTCGCCATCGCCGAGCGCGTGCACGCGGTCACGATCACGATGCCCAGCGCACAAGAGGGAGGTCAGCGATGAGCCTCGCCGGTTGGGGCGGAGGGATTCGGCTCGCCGGCGATCGCGGTCGATCGGACACGAGCGAGTTCCGCAAGCGCTTCAGCTGGATCGCGCTCGGCATGATGTTGATCTTCATGCTGCTCACGGCGCGCTTGTTCCAGCTCCAGGTGCTGGAGACCGACGAGAACCGCGCCGCGGCACGCGACAACATCGTGCGGCGCACGACGCTCGCGACCACGCGCGGCATCGTCCGCGATCGCACGGGCAAGGTCCTCGCCGCCGGGCGCCCGGCCTACAACGTCTACGTCGTGCCCGCGCGGCTCGACATGCAGAACGTGTGGCCCAAGGTCGTCGACTACGTGGGCATCGGGCCCGAGGAGCGCACGCGCCTCGAGAAGAAGATCCTCGAGCTGCGCGGCAACGACGGCGTGCGCAAGACGCAGCAGATCCTGCTCAAGGAAGACATCTCCCGCGACGCGGTGGCGAACCTCGCGACGCACCAGGCCGAGCTCGTCGGCGTGGAGATCGTGCCCGTGCCGGTGCGCTACTACCCATACGACGAGGTGGGATCGCACGTGCTCGGCTACATGGCCGAGGTCGACGGGGACAAGCTCGGGCAGCTCCGCGGCGCGGGCTACATGGAGGGCGATCGCGTCGGCGTGACCGGCGTGGAGCGCGCCTGGGAGAGCTACCTGCGCGGCACGCGCGGCTGGGAGAAGGTGCTCGTCGATGCGCGCGGGCGCCGCGTGACGCGTCCGGGCAGCGAGTGGATCATCGAGGACCCGCGGCGCGTCGATCCCATTCCGGGCCGCGATTTGCGGCTCACGCTCGACGCCGACGTGCAGAAGGCGCTCGACAAAGCTTTCCGCGGCGAGCTCGCAGGCGGCGCCGTCATGATCGACGTGCGCACCGGGCGCATCCTCGGGATGTACTCCAAGCCCGGTTACGATCCGAACGCGCTCTCCGGCGGATCGGGCAAGCAGGTGATCCGCGACGCCTTTCGCCGGCTGTACTCGGATCCGCTCAAGCCCGCGCTCGACAAGACGGTGTCCGGCGCGTACCCGCCCGGGTCGACGTTCAAGCCCTTCACCGCGCTGGCCGCGCTGGAGAAGGGGCTCATCGATCCGCGGCAGCAGATGCAGTGCAAGGGCGCCATCACCTTCGGTCGCCGCACCTTCCGCTGCACCCACGTGCACGGCGCGGTCGATCTCCACAAGGGCATCGCCGAGTCCTGCAACGTCTACTTCTACAACCTCGCCGTCGAGTACGGCGCGGGCATGGACATCATCGCGGACATGGGGCTGAAGTACGGCCTCGGTCACCGCACGGGCCTCGGCGTGAACGCGGAGGCGTCGGGCCGCATGCCGACGAAGGCGTGGATGACGCTCCACAACCACGGCCACTTCCAGCAAGGCTACGTGCTCAACGCGTCCATCGGTCAGGGCGCGACGACGGTGACCGTGCTCCAGCTCGCGCTCGCGTACGCGGCGCTGGCCAACGGCGGCACGCTCTACCAGCCGCAGCTCGTGCGCGCGGTGGAGACGTCGAACGGCACGGTGGTGCAGGAGTTCAACCCGCGCGTGCGCCGGCAGATCGAGGTCTCGGCGCAGAGCCTCAAGCTCGTGCAGCGCGCGCTCGAAGCCGGCGTGACCGAAGAAGGCGGTACGTCGCTCACCGCGTACAACAACTCCGGTCTGCGCGAGGCCGGCGTCGACATGGCCGGCAAGACGGGCACCGCGCAGGTGTCGCATCACCTCGTGCGCGGCGCCGAGGCGGAGCGCGGCTGGTACTTCAACCGCGAGCACGCGTGGTTCGCAGGCTACGCGCCGGCGAAGTCGCCCGAGGTCGCGGTGGTGGCGCTCGTGGAGCACGGCGGCTTCGGCGGCAAGCACGCGGCGCCGATCGTGTTCGACGCGGTCAGCGCCTACCTCAAGCACGTGCGCGGGCAGCGCGACGGGACACGCGCCTCGACCAACAACAAGGGACGCAAGAAGAACGGCGGAGGCGGCCCGTGATCCATCGCGACGGTCTCTCGGCGCGGCTCCGCGATCACTTCGATTGGTCGCTCTTCATCGCGGCGGCGCTGATCGCGGTCTTCGGCGTCACGAACCTCTACAGCGCCACGAGCGTCTACTCCGGCAACCGAGCCGAGCTTTACATCAGCCAGATCCAGTGGCTGGCCATCGGCGGCATCGTGGCCGGCGTCGTGCTGGCCATCGACTACCGGCACCTCGAGCGGTTCGCGTACGTGCTCTACACGTTCGGGGTCTTCAACCTCGTCCTCGTCTTCGCGCTCGGTAAGGGCACGCGCGGATCGCAGCGGTGGATCCAGATCGGACCGTTCGCCTACCAGCCGAGCGAGTTCATGAAGATATGGCTCATCATCGCGCTGGCGAAGTTCCTCCACGATGATCCGCGCAGCGAAGGCAGGCAGCTTCGCGATTTGCTCATGCCTGCGATCCTCACGGGCGTGCCCGCCTTCCTCGTGCTCCGGCAGCCCGATCTGGGCACGGCGTCGATCCTGGTGCTCGTGTTCCTGATGATCGCCGCGGTCACCCGAGTGCATTGGAAGAGCATCGCGCTGTTCTTCGGCTCGGTGCTCCCGGGTGTGTACATCGTCTACGAGTACGTGCTCCTCGGGTACCAGAAGGATCGCATCACCGTGTTCCTGAACCCCGAGGCCGACGTGAAGGGCCTCGGTTACCACGCGCATCACGCGCGCATCGCCATCGGTGACGGCGGGCTCTTCGGCACCGGGTTCATGAAGGGGACGCAGAATCAGTTCGGGTTCATCCCCGATCAGTTCAGCGACTTCCCCTTCCCCGTCTTCGCGGAAGAGTGGGGGTTCGTGGGGAGCGTGGTGCTCATCTCGTTCTACGCGTTCCTCACAGTGTGGGGCGTGCGCGTGGCGTCGCTGGCCAAGGATCGTTTCGGTGCCGTGCTCGCGATCGGGGGCACCGCGATCATCTTCTGGCACGCCATCATCAACATCGGGATGACGTCGGGCGTGCTGCCGGTCGTCGGCGTGACGCTGCCGCTCTTCTCGTACGGCGGATCGAGCATGCTCACGATCCTGTTGGCGCTCGCGCTGGTGATGAATGTGTCCATGCGCCGCTCGGCGGGCGTGCCATCGCCGGATCGGCTGTAGCGGCCGAAGCAGGACAACCGACATCGCGCTCGAAGCCGTGCGCCGAAGGCGGCGTGCTCGAACGGGCTTTCTGCGGTCGAGGCGTTAGTGGATCGAGCTCCGCGCGATGCGGCACTCGATGGCGAACGCGTAGGCGGAGAGGGCCTCGCGCGCGGTGATGAGGCCATCGCCGCGGGCCTCGCGGACGATGCTACGGAAGGAGAGGTAGCGGCGGCCGTCGATGCCGAGGAGCATCGGCACCACGGCGGCGTCGCGCGGAGCGTCGTTGGTGCCGAAGAGGCCCGCGGCGCTGGCGAGGACACGCGAGACCAAGGTCTCGCACAGCTCGATGGCGCGCCAGTAGCGGCCGCGCGAGATGGCCTCCTCGACGTCGCGTACCGTCTCCTGCTCGCCCTCGGGCCAGAGCTCCGCGAACGAGACGCCGGTGGGCGCGTCGCCGCGTACGAGCGACGGGCGCGCGAGGCTCGGCGGTGCATCGAGCGCCGCATGCGGCGGGAGCACGTCGGGGATACCGCCGAGCGCGCCGAGGCTGTGCTGGCCGTGCCCATCCTCGGGGACGAGCGGCAACGGATCCGATGCGGGCAGCTCGGGCGGGATCGATGGATGCTCGCCGCCGGCGCCGATGCGCGCGATGACCACGTCGTTCGGCGGCTCGTCCCGCTGCGACGCGTCGCGCAGGGCCATCACGAGGCCGCCCTCGACCGCCTCGAAGCTCTGGCCGATCTCGCCTTCGGTGATCTCGGGGAGCTTGTCCTTGAAGGCGTCGAGCACGCTCTCGCAGATCTTCTCGAGCCCTTCGTAGACGCCTTCGCCCAGCTTGGCCGAGGTGGGGATCGACGGCGCGCCGAAGGGGTTCAACATGCTGTCGAGCTCTTCGACGGGGAGGAGGTCGGGGAGATCGCGCTTGTTGTGCTGGAAGATGATCGGCATGGACGCGAGATCGCGTCCTTGATCGGCGAGGTTGTCGCGCAGGTTCTCGAGGCTCTCGAGGTTGGCGTCGGCGCGGACGATCTGCGAGTCGCTCACGAAGACGACGCCGTCGGCGCCGGTGAGCACCAGCTTGCGGGTGGCGTTGAAGTACACCTGGCCCGGCACGGTGAAGAGCTGGAGGCGCACGTTCATCCCGCGTATCGGCGGCAAGCGCACGGGGAGGAAGTCGAAGTAGAGCGTGCGATCGACCGGCGTGGCCAAGCTCACCAGCTTGCCGCGGTGCTCGGGCTTCGCCGTCGCGTGGATGTGCTCGAGCGTGGTCGTCTTCCCGCCGAGACCGGGCCCGTAATAGACAATCTTGAAGACGAGCTCGCGGGAGAGCGGGTTGACCGACGCCATCGGGGAGGCCCGGACGATATCACCAATCGCCGAGGGGACCGCTTTTTGGTGCATCCGGTCCGGCGCGCGGTCTTCCGACGACGCGCGTCACGAGGCGGCCATCGCGGCCATCGCGGCCGTAAGGTCGGGCAATGCCGTGCGTTCTCCCCACGTGCATGCGATGGCACTTCCCCGTCCCGGCCTGTTGCCCGGCTTTCTTCCGCCGGCGTGGCTGCTCGCGACCCTCGGGGATGGTGAGGGCGAGCCCTCCCGTCCGCGGCCGGTGCGGTCCGGCCCGTCTCCGGTTATCGTGCCGCCCGTGGCCGTCGCCCGGACCGATCTCGACGCCGAACGTGCGCTCTGCGAGCGCGCGCATGCCGGCGATCGCGCGGCGCTCGGGCAGATCCTGCGACGGCACGGGCCCTCGCTCTACCGCGCGGTGCTGCTGCCGCGCCTCGGCTCGGAGGCGTCCGCGCAGGACGCGCTGGCCGAGACGTACGCGCGCGTGGTCGAGCGGTTCCACCAGTTCGAGTGGCAGAACGCGGGCGTCTACCCGTGGCTGCGCGTGGTGGCGCTCCGGATCGCGCTCGACATTCTGCGGGCACGCAAGCGCGAGGCGCTCTACGAGCCCGATGATTTGGAGCGCGAGATCGACGCGGCCGAGCGCGATCCGTCCGCGAACGGCGAGGTGGAGCTCTCGACCAAACGCGATCTCGCCGACGCCCGCGCGCGCGTGGAGGGCGCGCTCTCGAAGCTGAATCCCCGGTATGCCTCGGCGATCCGGCTGCGCGTGCTCGAAGAGCGATCGCGCGAAGAGGTGGCCGCCACGCTGGGCGTGAGCGTGGCCACGTTCGATGTGGTGCTCCACCGAGCCATGACGTCGCTGAAGAAGGCGCTCGCGGGTGGGCTCGGTCATGATGGGTCGACGGGCGAGGCCCGTGGCGCCAAGGAGGAGTCGTGATGGAACGCAAGCTCCGGCTGGTGCCGCCCGCGGCGGAGCACGACGACGAGGCGCCGCCGTCGGCGGAAGAGCTCGCCGAGGCCGAGGCGCTGCGCGCTGCGCTCGATCACCTTGGGGCCGCAAGCGGCCCCAAACCCCAGGCCGGACGAGCCGGCCTTGATCGCAGCGACGCACCGCTCGCGGCGGATCTGCGCGCGGCGTTCGCGCCCGACGCGTTGGACGGCGGCGATCTCGATGCCATCCTCGCGCGCGCGCTGGGCGACGAGAGCGCGACGACGCGCATCGAGCGCGACGCCGCCGAGCGCCTGCGCGCCGAGCTCGAAGGTGAAAAGCCATGGAGCGACGAGGCCGCGGTGCTGCATCAGCTTCGCGTCGCCGTGGCCCCGAAGGCGCTCGATCCGGCGAAGAACGAAGCGCTGGTCGAGGCCGCGATCGCGCGCACGGCGACACCGCCGCGTGTCGATCGGCTTCACGATCGTCGAGCGGGTCGGCGCATCGCGCCCGTCACCATGGCCGCCCTCGCCAGCGTGACGGCGCTCGCGGCCGGCTTCGCGTTGCTCGTCGGGCAGATGAGGCTCGCCCCTCGCGGAGTCGATCCCTCGGCCACGCTCATCCGCGCGCGGTCGACGCAGGATCTCTTCGATGCGGCCACGCCCTTCCCACGCAGCGGTGAGGAGTCGGCGCGCATCGATCGCATCGCCGCGGCCCGCGCCTCCGATCTGCGCAAGAACCGCTTCGCCGCGTGGGGGGTCCGATGATCCGCCGCTCGGCCGCGCTCGCCGTCCTCGCGCTCGCGCTCGCCGGCTGCGCCAAGGAGGCGTCTCCGGCGGCGAGCCACGAGTGCGCGTGCGCCGGCGAGCCCGTGGTCGATCCCGCGCTGCTCGCGTTCCTCTCGAAGGCGCGCGCCGCGCACCACGAGGCCGACATCGCCGAGGATCAAGGCGATCAAGCCCGCGCCGTGACCGCGCTCGAAGCGCTCATCCGCGGCCCGCGGCCCAAGCCTTCCTCGGGCACGATGGCGCCCGAGGCCGCCGAGGTGCTGGCCGATACGCTCGCGCGGCTCGCAGATCTGCGCAGCAAAGCCGGCGATTACACGGCCGCGCAGCGCGACGTGGATCAAGGCCTCGAGCTCGCCTCGCGCCCGACGCACTTCCGCGGGCACCTCTTCGAGATCGCGGGCGTCGTGCACGAGCGCCGCGCCAAGGCGCTCGAAGCCGCCGGCGACAAGGCCGGCGCGGCAGACGCCAAGGCGCGCGCCATCGAGTCCTTCGAGACGGCCATCAAGATCCAGGATCGGGTCATCGATCACGCGCTCGACGGCGGCGGCGGATGACGCCTGCGGGAGACGCACGCGATCTGCGTCTCGGCGCCGACTGGACACGTCGCCAGCGCCTCAAGAACGACGTCATCCACGCCCTCGCGATCGCGGCGATCGCCGTCATCGTGCGGCTCCCGAGGCGCATCGTCGCGCACCTGTGTCGCGCGATCGGCGCCCTCGCCTGCCGGCTCCTGTCCCGCGAGCGCGCGCTCTGCGAGGCGCGCCTCGTCGCCGGCCTCGGCGAGCCCGTGCCCACCGCGCGCGTGCGCGGCGCCTTCGTGCGCGCCGGCGAAACGCTGGCCGATACGCTCGCGCTGCTCGATCCGCACGAGCGCGCCGCGCGCACGCTCGCGCTCGATCCCGACGGCGCGCGCGTCTTCCGCGACGCGCTCGCGTGTGGCCGCGGCGTCGTCTTCATCTCCGCGCACCTCGGATCGTGGGAGCGCATGGCGGCGCTGCTCGCCGAGGAAGGCTTCCCCGTCGCGACGGTCGCCCGCGAGAGCTACGATCCTCGGTTCACCGCGCTCTACGATCGCCTCCGCGCGCCGCGAGGCGTGCGATCCATCTACCGCGGGCGCCCCGGCGCGGCGGCCGCGATCGTGCGCGAGCTGCGCGCCGGGCGCGCGGTCGGGTTCCTCGTCGATCTACCGGGCCGCGTTCCCTGTGCGCGCGCGCCGCTCTTCGGGGCGCTCGCCGACATTCCCCTCGGCGCGGCCCGCATCGCCCTCGCGCGGCGCGCGGAGGTCATCGTGGGCACATGCGCGCCGGAAGGCCGTGTCCGCATCACCCGTGTCGAGACCGACGATCTCCCGGCCGGTCGCGCCGGTGAGCCGGCCCTCGTGGAGCGCATCGCCGCCGAGCTCGACGCGCGCATTCGCGTGCTTCCCGAGGCCTGGCTGGGACTCTTCACGCCTCCGCATCGCGCCGAGGATGCGGCGCCGATCGACGCGTCCATCGTTTCGTTGTGACAGTCCGGCAAATCCCGATAGACTCGCGCTGCGCGTGCAGAGCGCGCACAAACATCGTATGGCCCGCGTTCCCCGGCTCATTTCGGAGCAGAACCTCGCGTCGCTCCCGCTGACACCCGCCGAGTCGTTCCTCGCATCGCAGATCGACGCGACGCTCAGCGAGAACGATCTCGTCTTCGTCAGCGGCATGACCCCGGTGCAGGTCGCCGCCACGCTCGATCGGCTGGCCCACGCCGGCGCCATCGACTTCGTCGTCGATGCTCGCGCTCCCGCGCCGCCGCCGAGCGTGGACCGGCCTAAGGCCCCCGAGCGCACGCGCTCTCCCCACGATCCGCCGGAGCTCGACGAGCCCGTCGATCTCGATCTCGAGAAGAAGCGGCGCATCCTCGATCTCTTCGGCCGCCTCGACGACGCCACCTACTACGATCTCCTCGGCGTCGACGCGCAGGGCGACAAGAAGCAGGTGAAGAACGCGTACTACGCGCTCGCGCCCGAGTTTCACCCGGACAAGTACTTCCGCAAGAACCTCGGCTCGTTCAAGGCGAAGATCGAGGCCATCTTCGCGCGCCTCACGCTCGCGCACGACGTGCTCTCCAACGCCAAGCGGCGCCAGGAGTACGACGAGTACCTCTCCACGACGCATCAGAACCGAGCCATGTCGGCGATGCTCGAGCAGACGCAGCGCGAGGTCGCCGCCGTGCAGGAGGCCGTGCAAAAGGCGGCCGCCGCTGCGGTCGCGGCCGCAGGCCCGCCGCCCGCGAGCGCGCCTGCGCCGCAGCCTTCTTCACCGGGTCCCTCGTCCGACGAGATGTTGCGCATGCGCAAGGAAGCGCTGGCCCGCAAGCTCATGGGCGGCGCGGGCGCGGCCCGCCGTCCGGGGCCGGCGCCCGCGCCGACCGCTGCGGCCCCGCCGCGACGGCCCGAGATGGATCCGGCCATCGCCGCGCGCGCCGCCGAGGCCCTGCGCCTCCGGCACGAAGCCGCCGTCGCCGAGGCCAAACGCGCCCAGGTCCAGCGCTACATCGAGACGGGCCGGGAGGCGCTCGACCGGCGCGACTACGCGGGCGCGGCCAACGCGTTCCGCATCGCGGCCTCGCTCGAGCCCGACGATCCGAAGGTCCAGGCCACGTGCCACGAGGCCATGAAGCTCGCGGCCGCGGCCCTCGCGGACGGCTATTGGAAGCAGGCCGTCTACGAAGAGGGTCAAGAGCGTTGGGCCGAGGCGGCCTTGAGTTACTCGAAGGTCTGCATGGGCCGGCCGGAGGACGCCATCGCCCACGAGCGCGTGGCCTACACCACGCTGCGCTCGTCGGCGAACGTCCGGAGGTCCGTCGATTTCGCGCGCAAGGCCGTCGAGCTCGCGCCCAAATCACCGGAGTTTCGCGTCACGCTGGCCCGGGCGTACCTCGCCGCGGGGCTCGAGAAGAGCTGCAACGGTGAGCTGGACCGCGCCCTGGAGTTGGATCCCGGTAACCAGAGAGTTCAGGCCATGGCCGCGCAGGTGCGGGCCGCGGCCGCGGCCGCGACGAATGCGCCGAAGGACGGCAAGGTGAGCTAGGATGCGCTGTCGCACCGAACCTCGTCACCCTCGGGCCCGGCGTCCCGCGCCCAGAGAGACCCCAACCGCGAGCAGGAGCACCGGCTGAATGGAGCGTGTCATCGGCATCGACCTCGGCACCACGAACTCGTGTGTCGCCATCGTCGAAGAGGGGGTCCCGACGGTCATCCCCAACCGCGGCGGCTACAAGACCACGCCCTCCATGGTGGCGATCACCGAGGCGGGGAAGCGCCTCGTCGGTCACATCGCCAAGCGTCAGGCGATCACCAACGCGGAGAACACCGTCTACGCGGCCAAGCGCCTCATCGGTCGCAAGTGGTCGAGCCCGCAGGTCAAGAACGCGATCCTCACGGCCTCGTACAAGATCGTCGAAGGCCCGCACGGCGACGTCCGCATCCAGCTCCGGGACAAGACGTACAGCGTGTCCGAAGTGAGCGCGATGATCCTCCAGGAGATGAAGCTCTTCGCGGAGGACTACCTCTCCGAGCCCATCTCCAAGGCCGTCATCACGGTGCCGGCGTACTTCAACGACAACCAGCGCCAGGCCACCAAGGACGCGGGACAGATCGCGGGCCTCGACGTCATCCGCATCGTCAACGAGCCCACGGCCGCCGCGCTCGCCTACGGCTTCGGCAAGAACATCGAGAAGACCATCGCCGTCTTCGATCTCGGCGGCGGCACGTTCGACATCTCCATCTTGGAGATCGGCCAGGGCGGCGTCTTCAAGGTCATCGCCACCGCGGGCGACACGTTCCTCGGCGGTGAGGACTTCGACGCGCGCATCATCGACTGGCTGGTGCAGGGCTTCAAAGAGATGCACGGCGTCGATCTGCGCCAGGATCGCATGGCCCTCCAACGCCTCAAGGACGCCTCGGAGAAGGCCAAGTGCGAGCTCTCCGGCGTGACCGAGACGGAGATCAACCTCCCCTTCATCATCTCCAACGCGCGCAACGAAGCGCTCCACCTGCAGCGCTCGCTCACGCGCCAGACGCTGGAGTCGCTCTGCGAGGATCTCATCGAGCGCTGCGTCGAGATCTGCAAGCAGACGCTGGAGGACGCGCGCCTCGATCGCGACGAGATCGAAGACGTCGTGCTCGTCGGCGGCATGACCCGCATGGTCAAGGTGCAGGAGGCGGTGCGCGAGTTCTTCGGTCGCGAGCCGTGCAAGGGCGTGCACCCCGACGAGGTGGTGGCGCTCGGCGCCGCCGTGCAGGGCGCCGCGCTCGTCGACGAGTCGAAGCAGATGATCCTGCTCGACGTCACGCCGCACGCGCTCGGCATCATGACCTTCGGCTCCAACTTCGAGGAGCTGATCCCGCAGAACACCACCGTCCCCACCAGCCGGTCGAAGATCTTCACCACGAGCCGCGACAACCAGACGGCCGTGAAGATCCTCGTCATGCAGGGCGAGCACGAGCGCGCCACCGACAACGAGCTGCTCGGCGAGTTCATCCTCACCGGCCTGCGCCGCGCGCCCAAGGGTCAGGTCGAGATCGAGGTGACCTTCGAGATCAACAGCGACGGCATCGTCTCCGTCAGCGCCAAGGATCTGGAGACGGGCCAGCAGCAGTCGATCCAGGTCACGGCGTCGAGCGGCCTCACCAAGGAAGAGGTCGGCCGCATGATGGAGGACGCGAAGGAGTACCTCGTCGATCGCCGCGCCACCGACGAGTTCGAGGGCGTGCGGCAGGAGGCGGAGAAGCTCATCGCCGACATCGAGCGGATGTTCCCGCAGGTCGAGCAGATCGTCGCCTCCAGCGACTTCGGCCGCGACGCCATCGGCAAGGCCCGCGGGATCGTCGAGCGCGCGCGCCAGGCGATCAGCAAGAAGGATGCAGCCGCCGTCCGCGAGCAGATGGAATCGCTGACGCGGACGCACCGGATGTTCAAGGGCGTGGTGGCGAGGCCGCACGGATGAGGGGGCCCGAGCTCTCCTCCCCGCGCGACGAAGTGTAGCCATGGCGTCGGATCGTCCGCACGACAGCACGAGCTTCGAGTCTCTGTGGGATTTCGATCTCGAAGAGGGCAAGGACGAGGGCCTGCCTCCGGCCCTCGATCCCAACGCGCTCCGGGTCCCGCTCGACAAGCGCGACACGGTGCAGCCGCCCGTCCCTCATCCCGACTACGTGCAGTCGATGATGGAGCTCAGCGAGCTCGATGATCCCACGAGCCACGATCGCAAGACGCCGACGGGCCGTCCGCTGGATCCGCGGAGCCCGGGCGCGATGAAGAGCGCGTCCGAATCGCCGGCCGCGCGGTTCGGCTTGGTGATGGCCACGGAGCACGAGCTGCTCCTCCCCGTCGTCGATCCGCCGGCGCCCGAGAGCTTGCCGTCGCGCACCTCGAAGGCGCCCCCTTCGCCGCGCCTCGTGCCTCCCCTGCCGATGAAGCCGCCGGCGCGGAGCGGTGGGTTTCGCCCTGCAGCCTCGCTCGCCGGTCGCGGCGCGCCCGTGATCCCGGGAGCGCCGGTCCCGCGCGCGCCGAGCGTCCCTCCGCCGCCTCCGGACGAAGAGGATCCCCTCGCGGGCCTCGAGTCGCTCGACGCGCCCGACGCGCCCGAGAGCCCGCCGCCGGCCATCCTCGTGGGTCATCGCGCCGGCGCGCTCGCGCGGCAGTCCAGCAAGCCGCCTGCGCGCGAGCTCGCGCCGCGGATGACGCCGCCGACCATTCCCCCGCCGCGCGAGCGCCGCACCACGAGCTCCGGCGGCCTCCGCCTCCTTCGCCAGCCCGAGCCCGTGTTCGAGGCGACCGATCGCATCACCCCGGTCGCCATCGATCTCGGCCCCGTCTCGCTCGACATGGCGCCCACGCCGATCGACGAGTCGCCGAACTCGGTGATCGATCAAGTGCGCGAGATGCAGCAGCGCTTCGAGGCGAAGAACTACGGCGGCGCGCTGGTGCTCGCGGAGAGCGTGCTCATCAGCGACCCCGATCACACGGGCGCCAAGCGCACGGCCGACAGCTGCCGCGAGCTCCTCGGCGAGAAGTATCTCGGGAGCCTGGGCGGCCGCCGCAGCGTCCCCCGCGTGGCCATGCCGCCGGAGGAGATGCGCTTTCTCTCGCTCGATCATCGGGCCGGCTTCCTCCTCTCGTTCATCGACGGCTCGATGTCGGTCGAAGAGGTGCTCGACGTCTCGTCGATGCCCGAGCTGGAAGCCCTCCGCATCATGTTCGAGCTGAGGCAACAAGGCGTCATCGAGCTCGAGGTCCCCGCCCCGCGCCGCCGCTGAGCGCCGTACCTCGAGCGCGCTCGGCCGTCGGCGTCGAACGCAATCCGGCCGCGACGGCCTCGTCAAAAGACGAGCGCGGCTGCTCGTCTTTTGGCAGTGCCTTTTACCCTCTGATCGCGCACGGGCGCGCTACCCTCGCCGCCCGTGCGCCGCTCCCTCGAGATCGCCGCCGGCCTCGGCCTCGCCTGGCTCGCCTCCTTGGCCGCCGCGCGCGCCGCGTCCGCTCCTCCCGGCATAGCCCCGCCGGCGCCGAGCCTCGCCCCCACGGCGCAGCCCGCGCCGTCGATCGCCGAGCCTGCGCCGAGCGCCCGCGAGCCGGCCCCACGCGCGCCGTCGCTCGTCGACACGCATGAGCCGGCCGCACGCGCACCATCGCTCGCCAACACGCATCCCGCCGCGGAGCCCATCGGTGCGCGCTACGACGACGACGCCGCGATGGCCACACACGCGGCGCCCGTCGCCGACTACACGCTCCGCGCGTCGCTCGATCCGGTCCGCCACACCGTCACGGCGGAGGGGAAGATCCACTGGCGCAACGCCTCGCGCGTCCCGCAGAGCGAGATCTGGCTGCACCTCTATCTCAACGCCTTCAAGACCGATCGCACGTACTTCATGCGCTTCCCCGCCGGTGATTTCCGCGGCGCCGGACAGCTCTCCGCGCATGGATCGATCGTGGTGAAGCGCTTCGCCCTCGCGGGCGGCGACGATCTCTGGCCCGGCGCCGACAAGACCTCGCCCGGCGATCCCGAAGACGAGACCGACATCCGCGTGCCGTTGCCGCGCGCGGTGGCGCCGGGGGACGCGATCGACATCGACGTCGCGTTCGAGTCGCACCTGCCCGCGCTGCTCTTCCGCACGGGCCACTTCGGCGGCTACAGCATGGTCGCGCAGTGGTTCCCCAAGCTCGCGCGCCTCGAGCCCGACGGCCGCTGGGCGCACTTTCCTTTTCATCGCCTCTCCGAGTTCTACGCCGACTTCGGCACCTACGACGTCACCATCGACACGCCCGACGTCATGATCGTCGGCGCCACCGGCGTGCAAACGAGCGAGACGCGCGCGGGCGGCCGCGTGCAGCGACGCTTCGTGCAGGCGGACGTGCACGACTTCGCCTTCACCGCGTGGGATCAGTTCCGCGAGCGGACGCTGCGCACCGACGACGGCGTCGCCGTGCGCGTGCTCTACCCGCCTTCGTACGATCGCGTCGCCGACGCGGAGCTCGAAGCCGTCCGCTTCGGGCTCGAGCATTTCGGCAAAGCGTACGGGCGTTATCCCTATCCGACGCTCACCGTCGTGCACCCGCCCGCCGGCGCCGAAGAGTCGGGTGGCATGGAGTATCCGACGCTCATCACCACCGGCGGCTACTGGTTCGATGGCGCGACGGGCGCGCGGCTCGTCGACATCGTGACCATTCACGAGCTCGGCCATCAGTGGTTCTACGGCCTCGTCGCCACCAACGAGAACGCGTATCCGTTCCTCGACGAAGGCATCAACTCGTACGCCGAGAGCGAGAGCATGGAAGCGTGGCACCCGCGCGCCTCCGCGTTCGCGGGCCTCGGTCTCAGCATCGGCCTCCCCGCCGTGCAGCGCTACGCATCGGCGGGCGTGCAGGGCAATGCGCCCGTCGCGCAGCCCGCGCCCGCGTTCGCCAGCGGCTCCGACTACGGCGCGCTCGTGTACAGCCGCACGGCGACGATCATGAACACGCTCGCCAACGTCTACGGCGCGGACACCATCCACCGCGCCGTGGGTCGCTATGCGCGCCGCTATCGCTTCGAGCACCCGCGGCCCGCCGACCTCCTGCAAGCGGTGCGCGAGGTCGTCGGCGAGGACGCGGCCGAGCAGCTCCGCGTCGCCTTGTTCGAGCGCGGCGGCGTCGACTACGTGGTCTCCGATGTCCTCTCCGAGCCCGACGACGGCGCGCACGGGATCGGCGCGGAGAAGAGCACGCCCGGCGCATACCGCGGCAGCGCGCTGGTGCGCCGCATCGGCACGCTGCGCTTCCCCGTCGACGTCGATTTGATCAGCGCCGACGGCACCGTGCAACGGGTCCGTTGGGACGCAGCCGAGAGCGCGGCGCGCCTGCCATGGCATGGCAAGAGCCGGCTCGTGGGCGCGGTGATCGATCCGGATCACCGCGTGCTCCTCGACGACAACCTCGCCAACAACGCGCGTCGCTCGAAGGCGCGATCGCTCTCCCTCGCCGTGCTCGACAAGCTCTCCTTCGCCGCCTCCGCGGCCCTCTCCGGAGCGCTGCCATGAGCGACGCGCTCGATTTCGCGAAGCCCGTGGACGAGCCTGCGATCGCCGCATCTCCCGCGGCCCATCGCCGCCTCGGCCTCGTGGCCATGCTGTATGCGTATCGCGCCGTCGCCGGGCTCGTCATCGCGATCCCTGCGGCCGCGGCCATCGGCGGCGCGACCGCGGACTACCCGCGCGCGCAGGCCGAGATCTTCGAGCCCGGCGGCATCCTGCTGCTCGAATCGGCGCGCCACATGCGCCGCGCGATGCCCGCCGTCGGCTATGCGAGCAGCACCGTGGCATTGATCGCGATGATCGTCGGCCTCGTGCCGCTCGCCCTGCTCATCGCGGGGCTCGGCCGAACGGGCCGGCTCTCGGCGGCGTTCCTCGCGACGCGCGCCTCGGCGCACGCCGGCACGCTCGCGCTCTCCTTCGGGCTGGGCGCGCTCGCGCAGGTGCTCGCCGCCGTCGTCCTCTCGCTGCTCGGCGGCAAGCTCATCGTCGCGACGCGCATCGCCCCGCCCGCCGAGGACATCGCCACGCTCGCCGTGCTCGCGATCACGCTCGCCGTCGTCGCCGTGATCGGCGTCGTCCGCGATCTCGCGTACGTGGGCGCGGTGCACGGCGGCCGTCGCTTCTACACCGCCACCGCGGACGCGCTCCGCTGCGTGCTGACCTCACCGTGGAAGACGGTGGGCGCGTGGTCATGGCGCGCCGCCCTCGGGCTCGCGGGCCTCGTGCTCGCGGCGTGGCTCGCGCCCTCGCCGCGAGGCGCATCGACGGCCGCGATCGTCCTCGCGGTGGTGCTCCATCAAATGGGGATCGCAGGGGGCGCGTTCGCGCGGGCCTCGTGGCTCGCCGCCGCGATCCGCGCCCTGTCGCTCAATACCGAGGCACGCGCGGATCGACCGTCTGGGACCACGCATCAATCCCACCCTGCAGATTCATCACCCGCTTGAAGCCCTGCCCGAGGAAGTGCTCGGCCGCCGCTTGGCTGCGCATCCCGTGGTGGCAGTGGAAGACGAGCAGCGTCCCGCGATCGAGGCCCTCGAGCTTCCGCTGCGCCTCCATGTCGAGCTGCTTGGCGCCGGGGATGGTGGCGATGGCGCGCTCCGCGTCGGTGCGCACGTCGAGGAGCTCGAAGCTCTCGCCGCGATCCATCATCGCCTTGAGCTCGGCGGGCGTGATCGGCTTGACCTTGGCGGGCTCGTTGGGGCTCGTGATCTTGAACCCCGCGCCGTCCGGGCCTTCGACGTAGTCGATGGACACGCCGTCCGCGCGGCGCGCCGTGGCGCGATCCATGAGCACCGTCACGCCCGACGCTTCCACCGCGATCTGACCAGCCTCGCGCGGGCCGAAGAACAGACCGTAGTTCCAGCGCGCGTCGATCTCGAAGTGGAGATCTTCGCCCTCGGCCTCGCGCGCCGCGAGCATCGCCTTGGCGGCCTCGGGCGCGATCGTGATGACGGGCGGCTTCACGTCGGCCACGGCCACGCCGAGCGTCTTGGCGAGCTCACCCGAGCCGTGCATCTCCCGCACGATGTCCGCGCCGCCCACGAAGCGACCATCGATGTAGAGCTGCGGGATCGTCGGCCACTCGCTGTAGGTCTTGATGCCCTCGCGGATCTCGGGGCTCGCGAGCACGTCGACCGTCTCGTAGGTCGGGAGCAGCTCGTCCAAGATGCCCACGACGGCCGCGGAGAAGCCGCACGCCGGAGACTTTCGCGTTCCCTTCATGAACAGCACGACGCGGTGTGCCGCGACCTTCTCGTCGAACTGCCGGCGGAGACGTTCGTCCAAACTCATGGCCGCCTTCCTAGGGCCGACGCCCGCTCGCCGAAAGGGGCCAGCGCCGACGAGGTCGTTTACAGCCGCGCGGGCCCCTCGGTAACGTGGGATTCCCATGCGCACATCGTCCTTACGATCCACCGCCCTTGTGCTCGCCCTCCCGCTCTTGATCGGCCTCGGGCCGAAGCATGCTCGAACACCGAGACCACGAACCCGACGACGAGCTCCACCGGATCGGGCGGCGCCGGCGGCACAGGCGGGACGGGCGGCGGCACGGGGGGCACGGGAGGCGGCCCGCTCCTCGACAAGCCGTGTGATCCGCTCGTCCCTTCGTTCTGCGGCTTTCCGTTCCCGTCCAACGTCTATCTCGCGGACGACGCCAAGTCGCCGAGCGGCCACCGCGTCGCGTTGCCCAAGGCTGCGCTGCCCACGATCGTCGGCAGCGGTCACGTCGATCCCACACCGTGGAACCAGCTCGACGGCTTCTCTTCGGGCATGGCGCCCATGACCGACATGCCCGGCGCCACCATCACGGGCCTGCCGACGCAGAACGACATCGAGTTGTCCATCACCGCGCAGTCGCCGACGATCCTCCTCGACGCCGAGAGCGGCGAGCTCGTGCCGCACTTCGCCGAGCTCGACATGTCGGCCTCGAGCGGCAAGGACGATCGCGCCCTCATGATCCGCCCCGTCGTCCGCCTCAAGGACAAGACGCGGTACATCGTGGCCATTCGTCACGTCGTCGACGACAAGAGCCAAGCCCTCGCGCCCTCGCCCGCGTTCCAAGCGCTGCGCGACGGCACGCCCAGCACCGAGCCCTCCGTCGGCGCGCGCCGCGCGCTCTACGCCGACATCTTCGGCAAGCTCGAGAAGGCCGGCGTCGCCAAGAGCGATCTCCAGATCGCCTGGGACTACACCACCGCGAGCCGCGACAACAACACGCGCTGGCTCGTGCACATGCGCGACGACGCTCTGGCCACGCTGGGCACCGACGGCCCCGCGTACGCGATCGACGACGTCGAGATGGATCCGAACCCGTACATCCACATGCGGATCCACGGGCACATGACGGTGCCGCTCTACCTCGACAAAGCCGGCCCCGGCGGGCGCCTCGTCTTCGGCGCCGACGGCCTGCCCAAGCAGAACGGCACGGCCGACTATCCCTTCCTCGTCCACGTGCCCAACTCGGCCATGACGAGCGACGAGCCCTTCGCCGTCATCCAGAATGGCCATGGCCTCCTCGGGGACAAGACCGAGGGCGAGAATGGTTATCTCGCGCAGATTTGCGATAAGAACCATTTCATCGGCATCGCCGTCGATCTCGCGGGAATGGCCGAGGAGGACTACGACTCCGTGCTCGCCGCCATCGGCGGCGACATCGGCGGCTTCGAGCAGCTCGTGGAGCGCCAGCACCAGGGCATCCTCAACAGCCTCCTGGCGATGCGGATGATGAAGAACACCTTCTGGAAGGATCCGCAGCTCCAGGTCAACGGTCACAGCGTCATCGATCCGACGCACCTCTACTATCGCGGCGACAGCCAGGGCGGGATCTTCGGCACCACGTACATGGCGCTCTCCACCGACGTGACCCGCGGGCTCCTCGGCGAGCCGGGCATGCCGTACAACCTCCTGCTCAACCGCAGCGCGGATTTCGAGCCTTTCTTCGGCGCGCTCCAGCTCGTCTACAGCGGCGGTCGCAGCATCCAGCAGGTGCTCGGCCTGGTGCAGATGCTCTGGGATCGCACCGAGCCCAACGGCTACGCGCCGTACATCGCGGCGAACATGCTGCCCGGCACGCCGCAGCACGAGATCCTGATCCACGCCGCCATCGGCGATCATCAGGTGACGCCGCTCGGCGCCCACATCATCGCGCGCGCGGTGAAGGCGCAGAACCTGAAGCCGGTGAACCGCAGCATCTTCGGCCTGCCCGAGGCCGATGGGCCCTTCATGGGCTCGGGCATCGTCGAATTCAGCTTCGGCCTCCCCACCTCGCCGGAGACGAATACGCCGCCCGAAGGCGCGACGTACCCCGAGGACGACGATCCGCACGACAAGGTCCGCGTGCTCGACGCCGCGCGGAACCAAACGGAGCAGTTTCTCCGCACCGGCGTGATCGACAAGTACTGCGACGGGCCCTGCGACCCGGAGTGACCGCGCGCCGTTACCGACGGCGACACACGATTGCCATCGAGCTGACCGACGCCATTGCAATCGTCGCGGGTGCGCACCCACGACCGCGCTTCATCACGCAGTCGTGCTAGGGTGCCCATCGGAGTCGCCTCGATGCTTACTTCCCGACTGCGTCCCTCCGCCTTGATTCTCCTCCTCGCGACCGCCGGCGCCTGCGCCGCGGGCACCGCCACCACGGGTACCTTCGGGACCGGCGGCGGCGGCAACACGGCCAACGGCGGCGGCGGCGCGACGTCCTCGTCGCAGAGCAGCACCGGAAGCGACGTGGGCGGGGGCACCTTCACCACCAGCGGGACGGGCACCGGCGGCGCCCCGCCCGTCGATTTCGCGGCCTACGCCCACACCGGGAAGGCGCTCTACTCCATCGATCCGATGGCCCCGAGCGCCGCGCCCAAGCTCATCGGCAACTTCGATTGCATCGGCGGCACGGGCCAGGACAGCGCGATGACCGATCTCGCCGTCAACCAGAGCGGCGACATCTGGGGCATCAGCGACACCAAGATTTATCGGCTCACCGTCGAGGGCAGCGTGGTCCACTGCGCGACCACCATCACGCTGCCCAACCCGAACGCGGTCTTCTACGGCCTCACGTTCGCGCCCGCGGGCATCCTCGACGACAGCACCAAGGAGGTGCTCGTCGCCGGCAACACCGCGGGCCAGCTCTGGTCGGTGGACACGACCAACGGCACGCTCACGCAGCACGGCACCTTCGGCAACGTCCCCGCGAACGACGGGCACGGCCACAGCTATGACAACAAGGGCAAAGCGTGGGAGCTGTCGGGCGACATCGTGTTCCTCGCCAACGGCGGCAACCCCGTCGGCTTCGCGGCGGTCCGCGACTGTCCCAACCCGCCGTCGACGAGCGGTTGCAACGCGACCGACACGCTCATCGCCATCGACATGACGAAGCTGAAGAGCGTGGGCTCGCAGTCGGTCACGCTCAAGGTGCGCGGGCAGATGCTGAAGAGCGCGGGCTGTTCCGGCGCCGACACCGCCTACGAGCGGATGCTCGGCATCGCCGCGTGGAACGACAAGGTTTACGGCTTCTCCCACAACAGCGCGATCGTCGAGATCGACAACAACGACGGCAGCGCCTGCCTCGTGGCCAGCACGCCCAACGTCTTCTGGAACGGCGCGGGCGTGACCACGCTGGCGCCGGTGATCAAGCCGCCGGAATGATGGTGCCCTAGACGTCTCTGCTCCCACCCATCGTTGGAGCCTCGGTATCGAGGCTCGCGCGACAAGCCCGACGATCGGCGGCCGACCCGGCTACACTGCGCCCGTGTCCAAGAGTCCCCAGCATCCCGGCGTGGTCGTCGACGACGCGCTGGCCCTCATCGGCGGGACGCCGCTCGTCCGGCTCTCGCGCCTCTCGCCGCCCGGCGGCGGCGTCATCCTCGCCAAGCTCGAGGCGCAGAACCCCGGCGGCAGCGTGAAGGATCGAACCGCGCTCGGCATGGTGCTCGCCGCGGAGCGCGACAAGAAGCTCGGCCCGGGCGCGACCATCGTCGAAGCCACGAGCGGCAACACCGGCATCAGCTTGGCGATGATCGCCGCGGTGCGCGGATATCGCTGTGTCGTGGTCATGCCCGAGCACATGAGCCTGGAGCGGCGCCACGTGCTCCGCGCCTACGGCGCCGAGGTGGTGCTCACGCCCGCGGACGAAGGCATGAGCGGCGCGGTCACCCGCGCCCGCGAGATCTGCAAGACGACGCCGCGATCCTGGATGAGCCGGCAGTTCGAGAACCCGGCCAACCCCGAGGCGCATGCGACCACCACCGCGCTCGAGATCATCGAGCAAACCGGCGCCGACATGGCGGCCTTCGTGGTGGGCGTGGGCACGGGCGGCACCGTCACCGGCTGTGGTCGGGTCCTGCGCGAGCGGCTCGGGGACGCGGTGCGCATCATCGCGGTCGAGCCGGCCGCGAGCCCGGTGCTCTCCGGCGGCGAAGCCGGGCCGCACGCCATCCAAGGCTTGGGCGCGGGCTTCGTGCCCAAGGTCCTCGATCGCGGCGTGATCGACGAGGTCATCACCGTGAGCGACACCACCGCCGAGCGGATGGCGAGGCGGATTGCGCGCGAAGAAGGCCTGCTCGTGGGCCCGAGCTCGGGCGCCAACGTGCACGCCTCCCACGAGGTGGCGAAGCGCATCAAAGGCAACATCGTCACGCTCCTCTGCGACACCGGCGAGCGCTACTTGAACGGCTGATCGACGCGCTCATGCAGCGACGCGCGAAGCGCCGGCGAAGGAGTGCTAACGTCGCGACGTGCGCCCCGTCCGATCCTGCCCCGTGTGCGGCGGCACCGAGCTCCTCCCCTTCACGCTGAGCCCTTGGACACCGGATCGCCTGCATTTCTCGCAGGCCCGCTGCGCCGGCTGCGGCCTCGTCGTCGCGCAGCCGCAGGCCACCGAAGAAGAGCTCGCGACGTACTACGCCACCCGCTACTACGAGCAGCATCCGCTCGACGCCGAGACGCACTGGCAAGAGAACGTGCGCGACTATCCGCGCTACGAGCTGCCGCTGATGGAGCGGCTCTGGTCGGGCTTCGCCCCGCGCGCGGGCGCCGAGGTCGCCGAGATCGGTTGCGGCCACGGCTCGCTGCTCACGGTGCTGAACGCGCGCGGCTACAAGACGCGCGGCGTGGAGCTCTCGTCCGCGGCGGTGGCCTTTTGCCGCGACAAGGGCCTCGACGTCCGCGAAGGGAAGGATTTCGGCGACGAGAAAGCCGCCTGCGACGTGGCCGCTTCCTTCCAAGTCATCGAGCACGTCATCGATCCGCGGGTCTTCGTGCGCCACATGGTCGGGCTCACGCGGCCCGGCGGCGCAGTCGTGATCACCACCGAGAGCATCTGGACGGCGCAGTTCGTCTTCGAGCGCGCCAAGGCCTTGCTCCGCGGGCAGCCGAGCCCTTACCGCACGTCGAGCGAGCACACCTTCGTGTTCTCGGGCCACCACCTCGAGCGTCTCCTCCGCGAGGAAGGTTGCAGCGAGGCCCGCTCGGCGGCGTACCGGCGCGAGCCCGCGCGGGGCGCCCTCCACTTCCGCGCCTACCGCGAAGCCTTCCGCGCCATCGACCGCGTCGTGGGCAGCGGCGAGTACCTGATGGCCGTCGGCCGCAAGGCGTGATCCTTTCCGGCGCCGGCGATCGTTTGAGCTCAAACGATTCGGCACGGGCGGCGCGACGCAATCGTTTGACCTCAAACGATGGACCGAGGCTGCACGGTGAGCCGCGACGCGAGCACCGGGCCGGCGCGCAGCGCTCGCCGTCGAAACCGAGAGGCCTCCCCTGCCCTGCCGCGCTCGGCGATGAGCGAGGCGCCGGGCCGCTCGCAACCCTGCGCGGATCTTCGTAGCATCCGCGGCCGATGACCGATCGCCACTGGCTCCCGAGCTCCGCGTCGCTCCCCGCCGGCTTCGAGCGCCTCCGCGCCAAGCGCAGCTCGCACTACATCGACGTGCGCGACGGGGTTCGCCTGGCCGTGGATCTCTACCTCCCCGAGGGCGCGACCGGGCGTGTGCCCACGATCATCCGCCAGACGCGCTACCTGCGCACGCTCTCGCCGCGGGCGCCGTTCGCGTGGGCCGCGCCGCAGCGCGCCTTCGATCTCTACGAGCGCACGCGCCGGGTCTTCGTCGCGGCGGGCTATGCGTGGCTCGACGTCGACGTGCGCGGCTCGGGCGCCTCGCACGGGACGCAGCCGTATCCGTGGTCGATGCCCGAGGTGAAGGACGGCGCCGAGATCGCCTCGTGGATCGTGGCGCAGCCGTGGTCGAGCGGGAAGATCGGGTCGCTCGGCATCTCGTACGACGGCACCTGCGCCGACATGCTGCTGTTCGACGCTCACCCCGCCGTCGTCGCGGTGGCGCCGCTCTTCTCGCTCTTCGATGCCTATGCGGACGTCGCGTTCCCCGGCGGCGTGCACCTCGCGTGGTTCACCGAGGTCTGGGCGGCCTTCAACCGCG
Organism: Minicystis rosea; assembly: GCA_001931535.1. Lineage (GTDB taxonomy): Bacteria > Myxococcota_A > Polyangia > Polyangiales > Polyangiaceae > Minicystis > Minicystis rosea. The sequence continues at coordinate 443,167 of CP016211.1, read as the reverse complement.
CGCTCGATCTCGGATCGTTCCCCGACGCGTACGTGCCCGTGGTGCGGCTCATCGCCCGCGCGGCCGCCGTGTCACCTGCGCCGCGCGGGCCGGATCGCCTGCTCGCCGCGCTCGGCAAGGTCGATCGTCACGGCTTCGAGGCGGCGGCGCGCGCCATCTTGGGCCGCTTGATCCGCGGCGTCGCGCCCGTCGGCGGCGCGCGGGGCGCGGGCGATCTCTCGCGCGCGATCGCCGATCACGCGCAGAACTACAGCGTCCACGAGGGCGCGAAGAAGCTCGTCTTCCGCGACGATCGCGGCCTCTCCCCCGCCGCGCCCGAGGACACCATCGACGCGCTGAGCCCCATGACCTACGCCGATCGGCTGCGCGCTTCGGGCGCCGCCGTCTACAGCTACACGGGTTGGCGCGACGGCGGCTACCCGCGCTCCGCGGTCGAGCGCCATCGCGTCATCGGCGGCGGCGAAGCGCGGCTCACGGTGGGCCCGTGGCTGCACACGGGGAAGCTGCGCATCCGGCCCTTCGACGTCGCCGTCCCGACCGACTTCGATCACGACGCCGAGCTGCTCTCGTTCTTCGATCAGCACACCCGCGAGAGGCCGCGGCGCGGCGACGGCAAGCCCGTGCACTACTACACCTTCGTCGAAGAGCGCTGGAAGGCCGCCGATCGCTTCCCGCCCCCGTTTTCGCCGGAGATCCTGCACCTCGCGGCCGGCGGCCACCTCGCGCCGAGCGCGCCCGAGAGCAGCGGCGAGGACGCGCACCGCATCGATCCTGCGCTCGGCACCGGCGAGCGCTCCCGCTGGCGATCGCTCTTCTCGCTGGTCCCCGGCGACTATCCCGATCGCCGCGAGCGCGATCGCCACCTGCTCACCTACGACAGCGCGCCCCTCGATCGCGCCTTGGAGGTGACCGGCTACCCGATCGTCTCCGTGTTCGTCGCGTGGGACGACGACGACGACGGCCGCGTCTTCGCCTACCTCGAGGACGTCGCGCCCGACGGCCGCGTCGCCTACGTGACCGAAGGCCAGCTCCGCGCGGTGCATCGCCGCGCCCCCGATCGCGCGCCCGGCGAGGTGCCGGACCACAGCTTCCGCCGCGCCGACGCGTGGCCCGTGCCCCCGGGCGAGGTCGCCGAGATCGCCTTCGCCCTGCAGCCGATCTCCTGGCGCTTCGAGCGCGGCCACCGCGTGCGCCTCGCGCTCGCCGGCGGCGACGCCGACCACTTCGCGCCGTCCAAAGCGGCGACCATGCGCGTGCGCTGGGGACAGGGGTTCCCGTCGCGCGTCGAGCTGCCCGTCCCGATCGTTTGAGGTCAAACGATCGGCGGCGCTTCAGCCCGCGCGCGCCGACGACGGCACCGGCGTGCCGCCCCGCCGCGAGTTGGCCGGCCCGTCGGCGACGCGGACGTCGAGGCCGAAGACCTCTTTGAAGAGGCCGGCCTTGGCGCGCACCGTCCACTCTTCGAGCTCGCGATCGGGCGCGCCCGAGACCTCGAGCACCATCGTGTCGCCGTCGACGCGGGCCGCGACGTCGCGCACCTTGCCGCGGTGCTCGCGATCGAGCGCGTCCGCGATGCGGAGGATGGCGGCCATCGCCTTGACCTTGCCGCGATCCTTCGGCGAGAGCGCGCGGAAGTTGTCGTGGTCGAGCTGCGGCTGGCTCTTCCGGTGGTAGCGGGCCACGTTGGCGACGAGGGCCCGCTCCGACGGCGTCATGCCCACGATGTCGCTGTTGGCCACGAGGTAATAGCTGTGCTTGTGGTGGCTCTCGTAGCGAACGAAGTCACCGATGTCGTGCAGCAGCGCGGCCGCGTGGAGCAGGATGCGGTCGCGCTCGCCGAGGCGATGGCGGGCCGCGAGATCGTCGAAGAGCCGGCACGCGAAGCGCGCCACGAGCGCGCCGTGGGCCTCGTCGAACTGGTAGCGCCGGCCGAGACGGAGGCACGCGTCGTTGAGCGCGGCGGCCTCGGCGGGGAAATCCTCCGGCACGAAATGGCGGCGCGCCAGATCGACGAGCACGCCCTCTTTGAGCCCGACGCCCGGCGCCGAGATGCTCCCGCGCCCGAAGGCGCCCGCGAGCCGGCCGAGGATGGTCGCGGCCGGGACGATGGTGTCCGCGCGATCGGGCCGCAGCCCGTAACGCGAGGCGCGCTCGTCGACGCTGCGGCTGCAGAGATCGACGAGGAGCTTCTGCATCGCCACCACCTCGATGGCCCGCCCTTCCTGGAACGCGCCGGGGACCGGGCAGAGATCGGCCAGCGTCTCGATGTTGCCGCCGGTGCCGAGGAGGAGATCGATGCGCCCGTCCGTCAGGGCCTGAACCTCGGGCACGGCCTCGGCGAAGACGCGATCGATGTACTCTTCGAAGAGGCTGCGGTGCTCGCCGTCGATGGGCCCGCGTCCTTCGAGGAACGTCTCCACGAGCCGCACCGTGCCGACGGGGAGCGATCGCGTGAACGCGGCGGTGGCCCGCTCCGCCCCGGAGGCGCGGAGGAGCGTGAGCTCGGTCGAGCCGCCGCCGATGTCGATGAGCAACGCCGTGCGGCCGCGCAGATCGAAGCGCTCGGCGACGGCCATGTGCACCAGCCGAGCCTCCTCGATGCCTTCGATGATCTCGACGTGCACGCCGGCCTCGCGCTCGGCGCGCTCGACGAAGACGTCCCCATTCTGCGCCTCGCGCGCGGCGCTGGTGGCGACGGCGCGATACCGATCGACCTTGGCCCCGTCGAGCGCGGCGCGAAAGCGGCGGAGCGCGTCGCAGGCTGCCCCGATCACGCCGGGCTCGATGCGACCTTTGGTGAAGACGTCGTGACCGAGGCGAACCGGCGCGCGATCGACGAAGACGTCGCGAAACGCGGTGAAGCGGGGGCCATCCGGTCCAAGCGTGGGCGGATCGACCTCCACGATGCGGAGCCGGAGGGCGTTGGACCCGATGTCGATGGCGGCGAGACGGGCCATGGGGGTGGAGAAGTAGCGAAGCTTCGCCGCGTTGGCTACTCTCCCCGCGACCATGCGGACGAGGCGACAGTGGTGGGCGGGGACATTGGTGGCCAACGTGGCCTTTGCGCTCGTCGCGGCGGGCTGCGGCCCGGGTGAAGCGCGGGCGCCGAACCCAACCAAGCCCATCGACGAACGCCGCGCGATCGAGGTGATCCGCCGCGCCATGAAGAGCGAAGGCGCCGATCCCGGCGGCGGCCGAGACGAGAAGATCGCCGGCCAAAGCAAGATGATCCACATCGACGTCGGCGTCTCCGGCAAGCGCTACGGCGTCGCGTACCTGACCACGGAAGAATCCGAGGAGCTGGGGTCCGCCATCCCGGCGCCGAACAAGAAGGACGAGAAGCTCAAGCTCGTGCCCGCCGGCGACGACGGGCAGACGCGCGTTCTGCTCCTCTTCCAGCAGAACTATCTCTACGACGATCTCTCCGGGGAAGCGCACGAGCAGACGATGATCACCGCCGAAGGCGCGCTCGCGCGCGACGTGCGGGATTTCGTGACGTACGCGAAGTCCAAGAGGTTCGAGTGACCGCCGACGCGATGAAGGCGGACGGGCCGGCTCGCATCGATCCACGCGCCGAGCTCGAAGCGCTCCCGCGCAAGTCGCTTGGTTGGGGCGGCGGCTTGCTCATCCTCGGCCTCGGCGCGGTCGGCGTCGGCGCATCCGGCGAGGGCGCGGTGCTCGCGCTCGCCGGCTTGTTTCTGACGATCTACGGGATCCACAGCTTCGGCCGCCTCGGCCCCGAGGATCTCGACCTCACCGAGGACGACGCCCGCGCCGCCGTCGCCCGCGCCACCGCCGTCCACACCGCGTGGACGGGCGGCGGCGTGCTCGTGATGGGCGTCGCCGTCGCCCTCGGCACCCACGTGTTGGGCGCCAAGGGAAGCTTCGTGCTGACCTACGGCGCCATCCTCGCCGGTATCGTTCAACTGGCCCGCGGCTACCTGCAATTGCAGCAATCGCTGCGCGCCCCGAAACCGAGCCGCGCAAGCGCGAGCTCGGACGACGAGCCCGAAGAGCGCGCCCCCAAGCGGCGAAAAGCGAAGCGCCGCAAGCCGGCCGACGGCAACTGATCTTCCCCATCGATCCTCGCGCGCCTCACGCGATCGAAGCCCGGCGGCGCACGACGAGCGAGCATCGCGCGCCCCCGCCGCCGTGGCGACCAAGCCAGAATCGCCCCCGAGCCCGCATGACGATCGCGCATCGAGTCTTGCAAACGGGCCGAACTTTGATATGAGTCGCGCGCCATGAACCGCCCGACCCGTCAGCGCACGAACCTGCTCGAGAAGATCGCCCGCAAGGAGTCCCGCAACCCCGGCAAGGCCGGCAAGCGCCTGAAGCGCTGGAAGAAGTGGGCCGAGAACTACAAGGCGGTCGCCGAAGGCGTCCAGGCCGCGAGCTGAACGCGCATCGAAGATGTGTCGATGATTGCGTCGCGAGCGCCCCACCGTTAGGGCGGCCGACCGAGGAATCCTCGGCGATTTTGAGGGAGGCCAACCGACACGGCGGGGCGCGTAGCAGCAATGATCGACGCATCTTGAGGCCAGGGCCTCGAGCGACCCTCCCGGTCCGCCGGTGAGGGTCGTTCGCGTTTTGTCCGGGCCGATGTCCCCGCGACCGCAGCGCCGCCAACGGCAGCACCTCCCACCGACATCGAGCGAGCACCCGAGGGCGCGCGTCCCTCGCCCCTCCGTGCATCGCGCGGCGAGCGTCGATCTTCGCGCACATCGACGGCCTCGGCGGCGCGCACGCGAGCGCGCAGCGCGCGGGCTTTCGCATCGTGACCGACGCCCGTGTCTCCTGACCGACGCCGGTGTCGAGGTTCGCGGCTCCCTGCATCATCGAACCGCTTCATGAAGCCGCGCCGCCTTCGCGTGCACGCGGCGCGAAGGGCATTTCGCGTGAAAGAAGCATGATCTTCCCTGCGGGCGCGCGTTGAAGTTCGGCCCACGAGTTGCGTATGCTCGGCGGGTCGCGTCGCGGAGACGCGCGCGACAGGGAGGAACGAGCTTATGGCTATTGAGGACCGCACCGTGCGCAAGACGACGCTGATCAGCTTGATGGCGATCACCGCCGCCGCGACGCTCACGCTCGACGCCGGGGAGGCATGCGCGCAGAGCGGCGCGCCCGCACCGCCTCCGCCCGGCTACGAGCCGCAGGTCGCCCCGCCGCCGCAGCTTCCGCCGGGTTATTACGTGCCCGGGAGCGTCGCCGTGTCGGGCCCGCGTCGCATCACCGATTGGGAAGAGGGCGAGCCCATTCCGCCCGGCTACCACCCGGTCACGCGCATTCGCAAAGGCCTCGTCATCGGCGGCGCGGTCACCTTCGGCGTGACGTACCTCCTCACGGCGCTCACGGGCGCGGCCATCTCCGACATCGGCGGCTCGAAGAGCGCCAAGCTTCTCTTGATCCCCATCGGCGGCCCCTTCGCCGTGCTCAGCACGCACTCGACGCTCGGTGACTTCTTCTGTGTGTTCGACGGCATCGTGCAGGCCGCGGGCGTGGGCATGTTCATCGCCGGTCTCGCCGCGCCGAAGACGGTGCTCGTGCGCAACGATCTGGCGAAGCACTTCGACATCAAGCCGATGCCGATGACCTTCGGCCGAAACAGCGCCGGCTTCGGCTTCGTGGGGTCCTTCTGATGCGCGTCGCACTCGTCGCCGCCGTCACCGTCGCGTCCCTCGTGGGCGCGGCCAGCGCCGCGGCTCAATCCGCACCTCCCGGTCCTCCGCCCGGCGCGTTCCCGCCGGGTGCAGCGCCCGGCGCTCCTCCCGCCGGTCCCTTGCCGCCCGGAGCCAAAGCCCCGCCCGGTGCCCCTCCGCCGGGCGCAACGCAACCGCCGCCGGGCGCGCTTCCGCCGGGCGCTCGGCCCCCAGCGCCGCCCGGTGCTCCGGGTGCTCAAGGCGCTCCGCCTGGTGCTCCCGGTGCTCCGCCCGGCGCACCGACAGCTCCAGGCGCTCCGCCCGGCGCTCCCGGTGGTCCGCAGGGCGCGCATCCCGGTGCGCCTGGTGCTCCCGGTGCTCCGCCTGGATGGCCCGCCGGCGCGCAGGCCCCTTACGGCGCGCCCGGATACGGTTACGGAGCACCGCCCGGATATTACCCGCCGCCGTATTACTACTACCCTCCGGCAGCGAACATGCTGCCTCCGGCGACGTTGCCGTACGAAGAGGGCGAAGCGGTGCCGCCGGGCTACCAGGTCAAGACGCGCCCGGTGCGATCGATGGTGATCGCCGGCTCGGTGACGTTCGGCGCGACGTACCTCGTCTCGCTGCTCACCGCGGCCACCGTCCTCGCCGCCGACTCGCGTGATGGCAAGCAGCTCGCGCCCTTGTTCGCGCCGGTGGTCGGGCCTTTCATCGCCATCGGCACCACCAAGTCCGAAGGCGCGGGCACGCTCTGGCTCGTGCTCGACGGCGTCGCGCAGACGGCCGGCGCCGTGATGCTGATCTACGGCCTCGCGGCCGAGGAGAAGTATCTCCAGCGCACGCCCATGACCGCGGCCGAGATCATCACGCACCCACAGGTCTTCATCGGGGCGCGATCCGCGTCCGTGAAGTGGCAATTCTGAGCGCTGCGCGCGGCGGCGCGCTCCTCCTGGGCACAGCGATCCTCGCGATCGCCGTGCCCTCTGCCGCGCAGGCGGCGCCGCCCTCTCCGCCTGCATCCTCACCGCCGGCAGCGACGCCCTCTTCATCACCGCCATCACCGCCGGCATCCGCACCACCTGCTGCGACCTCGCCCGCACCGGCGCCGTCCGCAGCACCGGCAACGCCCTCCACACCGCCTGCGTCGTCCCCCGCGGGGACGCCCTCCGCGTCCTCGACGCCGGCGACGCCACCCGCTTCGCCTTCGGCGTCATCGCCTCCTCCGCAGCCCGTCGCGTCCGCGTCGTCTCGGCCGCTCGCGCCGACCGCGCAGGAGGCGTCTTCGTCGCGGGAGGAGCCGAGCGTTCGTCTTCCTTGGTATGCGCCCGTGGTCATACCGTACGAAGACGGCATGCCCATCCCGCCGGGCTATGGCCTCACGCATCGACGCCGGCGCGCCTTGATCGCGACGGGCGCGGCGCTCTTCGGCGCGAGCTATCTGACCTCGGCGCTGACGGCGGCCACCGTCGTCGCCGGCATCGACAAGCATCGCTCCGAGGTCGCCCCGCTCTTCATCCCCTTCGCGGGCCCGTGGATCACGCTCGCGACCTCACGCGACGCGCAGCTCAACGATCCCGATCGCCGCATGAACGGCGTCCTCTTGGTGGTCGACGGCGTCGCGCAGATCACGGGCGCCGCGCTCTTCATCGCCGGCATGGTGACGCGCGAGCCGATCCTCATGCGCACGCGAGCGTCCTACGACAAGAGCGCCATGCTGGCCGTCCCCGAGGTCCTCGTCGGCGGCCGCTCGGCCTCGCTGCGCTGGGTGTTCTGATTCACCCGGGCGCGGCCCTCGCGTCCTCCATCACCTCGCGCTCACCCTCGTAAACAAGCCTCTTCGCGGCCTCGCCCCGAAGCTCCCTCTCACCACGCGAGCGAGCGCGCGCTCGAACGGCTCACTCGCTCGCCGTCACTCGCCGTCGTGCGCGCGCGGCGCCAACGACGCGCTCGCCGCCTCGCGTTTCGAGCATGGGCGTCCACGCACACGGATCCTTCATCCGTGCTTGAAGTCGGCTTCCTCGCCACGGATGCGCACGATACGATCCGCGGCCGTGGTGGCGCTCGTTCCGGTCTCGTGAGGAACGCAGCAGAAAGGTGGTCCCAATGAGCATCTCCGGTGAGGCGTTGGCCGATCAGGCGGCCATCGGATACAACCTCGACAATTGGCGTGATGTGGTGATCCCCGTCGGGACGCTGCTTTATGCGGGCTATCACGGCGCTCCCGAGTACGGGAAGTACTTCACCGATCGCGACACGGTGCTCGCCGAGGCCGATGGCAAGCTCGGCTTCATGCTCTGGGGCGCCCTCCAGGTGAAGCCGCACGGCACCCACGGCGATCGCACGCAGATCCGCGAATTCATCGTCAGCGGCCACGTCGAGGCCGCTGCGGGCGCGGCCACGGCCAACGCCAAGGCCTATTGGGGCGGCGGCGGTGGCTTCCAATTCTTCATCCCCGATCGCTACCACCACGGCCTGACGGTGAAGCGCATCATCCCGCTATCGTCCTGCGGCCTCATCTGATCGCAGGCGCTGCACGCCCCAGGGCAAGCGCTTCGGCGCGCACGCTCGAACGCATCCCACCCATCACCTCGCCATGTAGCCCATCGGTTCCGCGCAGACGCGCGCGGCTACCGCGACGCACGTCACCGCCGCATCAAGCGCCGGCGTTCCAGAGCGCGTAGATGACCGCCCAGCTCATCACGAGGAGGACGACGAACAGCACCACGGCGAGCCCGTCGAGCACCGGGAACGCCCGGCGGCGCGTGACGAGCCCCCAGCTCATCGCGAAGGTTTGGAGGCCGTTCGCGAGGTGATAAGCGACGCCGAGCGTGCCCAGCAGATAGACCACCAGCGTCGGCAGGTGGTGCCGCATCTGGTGCGAGATGTCCGAGAAAGGCTCGGCCCGGCCCGTGGTCAAACGCGGGTGGATGGTGGCGAGCCACAGGTGCGCGCCGATGAACAGCAGGATCCCGACCGCCGAGATCCGCTGCAGCGTGAACTTCAGATTGTCGAAGTAGGCATACCGAACGACGTTGGGACGCACCGTCACCACCCGCCACGTTCCCCATGCCGCGTGGATCACGATGGGCAGCAGCACGACGGCGAACGTCGCCCACATCGCGATGGGGTGCGAATACTCGGTGACCTCGCGCTCCCAAGCGGCGGCGCCGCGGAACGCATGCAGGTTCTGCCAGAGATGATGAACGGTCCAGAAGCTCAGCGGCGCGAACGCGAGGAACGAGCCGAGCCGCGAGCGGAGGAAGCTGCCGCTGGTCGACATGCGAACACCGGGTCCTAGGTCGAGGGGGATGCGGGCGCGGCCGCGGGGACGGCGGAGCGTGCGACACGCGAGAGCTCGCTCTCGGCCAGACGCGCGAGGCGCACGAGCAGCGTGACCGCGGACGTCACGCGCGTGCCCTCGCCGTGCGGGAGCTCGCTGGCCGCAGACGCCAGCTCGGAGAAGCGCTCGATGAAGAAGCGGCGCGCCGCCGGCCCTTCGGGCAACGGGGCGGCGTCGCGGAGCGCGGTGAAGGTGACGCCGGCATGACAGCCGGGCACCGCGGCGCTCGCGGGGAGCCGCGCCGCGTGATCGGCGAGCAGCGTCATCACGTGCATCAGCGCGATCCCGAGCTCCACGGCGAGCGCCTTCTCCGGGCGCGGCGAGGGCACGGAGTACGAGTAAGCGAGGAGGCGGAGCATGAGCCCGTACGAGGCGCTGGCGACATCGACGACGGCTGCGGCTTCTTCGTCGTCGATCCACACGCGGCCCTCCGGGTTGGGCGGCCGGCGCAGGACCGGATTGCGCGCCACCGGAAACGCCGGAACGAACGCGGGATTCGCGGCGAGCAGCGCCTGGTACTCGTCGCGCATCGTGGCGAGCGCCTGGAAGTGCGAAGTCTCGGAGTACGAGGGAGCTCCCTCTCCTTCGGTGACGATCCGATCGAGCGCCTCGAGCGCGCTCGCCAGCGACGTCACCGGCTTCGCGCCTTCGAGAGCGACCTCGGCGGGAGACATCTGCAGGGCCGGGTCACCGCAGAGCGTGTCGGCCTCGCCGAGCAGCTCGGCGAGCTCGACGATCGAAGCGCGGAGCTCTGCGTAGAACGCGCCGACCGTCTCGTAGTCGGTGCCCATCGGCGTCACGCGCGGCGCCTCGATGGTGCGCGTGAACCGTCGCGCGCGCGCGAAGCCGCGCCCATCGGGCTCGTTCGACGTCGCGGGCCGCTCGAGGTGAACGAAGTGCTGGAGGGTATCGAGATCGAACGGCGCGAGCGCGACGACGATGCTCGCCGGCAGGTACCCGTCCTCGATGGGAAAGTTCCCGCGGCCGAAGCGCGGGACACCGCCCAGCGCCGACGTGATGTTCCACACGGCGGTCAGGTGGCTCATCTCGCCGACGGCGATGCCGATCAGCGTCCGGCGCCACCGCGCGACCGCCGCGACCTCCTCGGGCCGGAGCCCGCCGTCGTCGCCGCTCTTCAGGGTGAAGGCGGCATACAGATACGAGCACATGATGTCGTGCTCGAGCTCCGCCGCCTCGTGCAGCGAGCGCAGGATGGATTCTCTCATGGGGTCCTCAGGCGGAAGCAAACGTGGTCAAGCACTGCACGTTCAGCGCGCGGATCTTCACGGTCATGTGATCGACGAACACGCGGACGCGCGCCGGGAGCTGCGCGCGGCTCGGGTAACAGAGGTAGTGGGCACCGTCGTCGGGCGCGTACCGGCCGAGGCACGGCACGAGCTGCCCGCTCTCCACGAGCGGCGCGGCCTGATAGCCGGGCAGCTGCGCGAGGCCATGGCCATCGAGCACGGCTTGGAGCACCAGCTCGGCGTCGTTGAAGCCGAGCATCCCCTTCGGCGTGTGCTTCTGGGGCCGGCCCTTCACCCGCAGCTCCCACTCGGCGGCGTGGCCCGACGCGAGCCGGAACGTCACGGCGGGATGCGCCTCCAGCTCCTCGAGCGTGCGCGGCAGCCCGTGCTCGCGCGCATACGCGGCCGATGCGCAGACGAGCCTCTGGCATGGGAGGAGCTGCTTCGCGACGACCTGGCTCTCCTCGACGCGGCGATCACGGAAGGCGACGTCGATCCGCTCGGCCGTGAGGTCGACGGGGCCGTCGGTGAGATCGAGGTCCACGCCGACCTCGGGATGACGAGCGCGGAACCCTTGGAGCAGCGGCGCCACCACCTTGCGACCGAAGCCGACGGTGGCCGACACCCGCAGCCGGCCGCGGGGCGGGCCTTCACGCAGCTCCCGCAGCTCCGCCATCGCCTGGACGATGCGTTCGACGCCCGGCCTGCAGCTCTCGTAGAAGAGCTCGCCCTCGCGCGTCAGCGCCGTGGCGCGCGTGGTGCGAAAGAAGAGCCGCGCGTCGAGCTGCGTCTCCAGCTTCTGCACGCTGCGGCTCACGGCCGAGCGCCCGACGCCGAGCTTCACGCCGGCCTTGGCGAAGCTCTTCTCGTCGGCGACCGCGAGGAACGCCACGACGCTCGAGTAGCTGGCCGCGAAGCTCGCGGGAGAGGCGGTACGGAGTCGGGTCACGGAGCGAGGACCAGGCGGGACCTCGTTCCGTGACACGGCTCCGGTCGATTTCTCGGCGTCCCACACCAGACGCATCACTGGACGGGCAGCACCGGCGCCACGCCGCGATCCTTCACGAGCACGACCAGGAACTTCGCGGGCTTCGTGGCGCTCGCGTTCCGGCCGACGGTGTGGATGTCGTCGGGCCCCTCGTAGAAGGTCTGGCCCGGGGTGAGCGTCACCTCCTTGCCGCCTTTCACGCCCATCACGATCGAGCCCTCGAGCACGTAGATGAAGCCGTGGGCGTCGTGACGGTGCACCGGATCGGCGCCGCCCGGCGGGTACTCGACGGTGAGCATCAGCACCTCCTTGCCGGGGATGTTCGCGAGCTCCTTCGTCATGAGCGTCGTGACGATCGGCTCGGGCGCCGCGACCGCCGGGCGGGCCAGCAAGCCCACCGCGAGGGTCGCGACGGCGACGGCGCTCTTCACGAACCGCGGAGCACGAGCGGCGAAACAGAGATTCTGGAGCATGAGATCCTCGTGGTCGTTCAGGCAGACTCGTCGATCGCGAGCGCCTTCTGCACGGCCGGGTCGGCGCGCATGCGCTCGCTGAAGCGAAGAAGGTTGGCGAAGCCGTCCAGGTGGACCTTCTTGCCGGCGGCCCAGCGCGTGATGACGAAGAGGTACGGGTCGGCGATGGACCGCTCGCCGGTAAGCCAGTTGCGATCCTCGAGCTGGCGATCGAGACGGCTCAGGTACTCGCGCACGTGCGTCCGCGCCGTCTCCGCGAGGGGCGCGGCGAACGCGGGATCGGCGAGGAACCGATGGGGCGTGAAGATCGGCTTGAAGGCCTTGTGCACGTCGGAGTTGAGGAACGCGGCCCAGCGCATCACCTCGGCACGACCACGCGGCGTGCCGTCGCCGAGGAGCCGCGTGCCGGGGAACGTGTCGGCGAGATACCCGAGGATCGCGATGTTCTCGCTCAGCACGAACGTGCCGTCGACGAGCAGCGGAACGGTGCCGCCCGGGTTGATCGCGAGATACTCGGGTGACTTGACGCTCGTGAGGTCGAGCGTGGTGACCTCGTAGTCGGCGCCGGCCCATTCGAGGACGATGAGATCGGCGAGTGAGCACGCGCCGCGCATGTGAAAGAGCTTCATTTTCGTGTCTCCGGTGACGCGCCGAGCGCGACGATGCTGGTGATCCCTTGGCGCGCCATCTTGGCGTACGGGCAGACGCGCTCCGTGTTGCGAACGAGCTCCTCGGCGATGTCCTCGGGCACGCCGGGGATGACGATCTTCACGTCGGTCTCGACCGCGAAGAGCCCGTCGACGGGGTCGCGGCCGAACGCGACCGACACCTCGACGGAGGAGCCGCTCACGTCGATCTTCGCCCTCTTCGCGAGCAGGTTGAGCGCGCCGTGGAAGCACGCGGCGTAAGCTGCGGCGAAGAGCTGCTCCGGGTTCGTGCCGCCGCCCGGCCCGCCCATCTCGGGCGGCAGGCGCAGCGTGACGTCGAGGTTCCCGTCGCTCGATCGCGCGATGCCCGACGCCCGCGCGTGCTCGACCTCTCCGCCCGACACCGTGACGGTCGCGGTGTAGAGAGGCTCGAAGCGCTCGCCGTGGTACCGATCGAGCAAGCTGATCGGCGGCGGGCGGAGCTTCTTCTTCACTTCGCGGCCTGCGCGCGGCGGAACCAAGCCTCGAAGTCGATGGTGCCGAGCCGCGCGCCGGGGCCGGGGAGCAGCGTGTCCTTTTGGAGGAGCGCGCCGAAGTAGCGCGCCTCCGGATCGGCGATCACGGCGCGCGGATCACCGGTGCGCCGCAGGTACTGCTGAACGAGCTCGCTCATCTCGAGCTTCGCGGGGCCCGCGATCTCGACGACGCCGTTCCGCGGCTCGCCCACCACGACATCGGCGGTGTACGCGGCGACGTCGTCCGACGCGATGGGCTGAATGAACGCCGCGGACAGGCGCACGCTGTCGCCGGCCGCGGCCGACTTGGCGATCCCACCGAGGAACTCGAAGAACTGCGTCGAATGAACGATCGTGTACGGGATCTTCGCGCTCCGGATCAGCTTCTCCTGCGCGATCTTCCCGCGGAAGTAGCCGCTCTCGGCGAGCCGATCCGTGCCGACGACGGAGAGCGCCACGTGGTGCTTCACGCCGGCCGCGGCCTCGGCGGCGAGCAGGTTCCGGTTCGAGGTCTCGAAGAATTCGAGGACCGCTTTGTCTTCGAACGAGGGCGAGTTGGAGACGTCGACGACGACGGCGGCGCCCGCGAGCGCCTCGGGCAGCCCCTCGCCGGTGAGCGTGTTCACGCCGGTGTTGGGCGCCGCCGCGAGGACGTCGTGCCCGCGCCCGCGGAGGATGGAGACGAGCTTGCTGCCGATGAGGCCAGTGCCTCCGATGACGACGATCTTCATGACGCAGGACGCCTTCCCAGCCCGGTCTCATCGGGCCGTTCGTTGTTGCCGAGAAGGAACCTACGGGACGCGTCCTCCACCCGGTAGGCACGCGGATGGGCTCACGGTGTTGCATTCCATGAACCAATCGCGGCCCGCCGTTCCTGCCGGAGACGAAGGGCAAAGAGCTCGTGGCGTGTCGTCGAGCCGCCGTACCCGGATGGATCGAGCACCGTCATCGGGTGACGATCGCAGGGCACGAAGCTGCGTAAATTCGAGAGCAAGAGATCGAGCGCCGAAAGGCGCTTCCGACGGCGAAAGACGGAGTGAACAACCTGCGCGGCGGCTTCACATCCGGGACGTCGGTACCAACATTCTTCATGGGGAACGCGTAGGCGGCGTGGGTGGATGCATCACGCTCTCGCCGCACGCGCTCTCGGTGCCCGGTCCCAGGGAGGGAAACATGCCCGTATCTGCACACCAGATCGCGCAACTCGATACGTTGATGAAGAACCACAGCGCCAAGATCGCGAAGCTCAACAGGGAGGTTCGGAGTCCGAGTATCCGAAACAACCCCGCCGAGGTGAAGCGACTGAACCGAGAGATCCGGAAGCACCAAGAGTTCGTACGGCTGGGGCAGGATCCGCTGACGCTCAGCGCGCTCAACGAGCTCACGGACAACCCCGCCCTGCGTCAGAAGGCGCTCAAGGACCCCACGGCCTTCGTCAGGCAGAAGGGCATCAAGCTTCCTCCCGGCTCGAAGGTGGTGATGAAGGAGTATTCTCCCAGGTGGAGCATCGGAGTCGATTGGGACGATTCGTTCGTCGGATACGACAGCGACACGGGGTTTTCGTCGGGCTGACGTCGCCTCCCATCGGCGAGCTCCGCGTCGTGGCCGTCGAGAATCGAAGCCATCGTCGCTCCTTCATCACGGGCCTGTTCCCGCCTGCCCACCGGCGTAGCGGCCCACCGCGAGCGCCTGGACGCCGCGCGCTTCATCCGCGGCGTCTATCGTCGGCTCACCGCCGCTGATCTCACACCGCAGCGCGCGCAGCAGACTAGATGTCCGCCGGCGCGCGCTTCCATCGCGTCAGCCCCCCTCGCCTCGGTGAGCGGCAGCGAGTCTGCACGTCAGCCGAGGCGGAGCGGCGCAAGCGCGTTCTGGAGGGCTCACGGCCCCTTGATGATGGCGCCGTCCTGGCCCACCGCGAAGACCTCGCCGGTGGGCGCGGCCCAGATGGCGTTGAGGCGCGGCGTGCCCGCCGGGATGATCTGCTTCGTGACGCTCGTGCCGTCGAAGGACACGACCGCTCCCGTGTACGTGGCGTTGTACCACATGGCCGCGAACACCCGGTTCGGCGCCGTGCCCGAGATCCCGTGAATGATGCCGTCGATCCCGGTGTTGAACATGTCGTAGCCGCCGCCGTTCCAGCGGTAGAGCGTGGCGTCGGACCCGAGGAACACCTGCGAGGAGCCGGTCCCCCAGATCGCGTAGGACACGGGACCGACGTTGTTGATGGGCGTGCTGCCCGTGTACCACGCCGTGGCCGTGCCCGAGATCCACACGTTGTTCGGCGAGAAGGCCCACACCGAGGCGCCGTTGTGCTCGAGGTACAAGCCGCTGTTGATGGGCCCGATGAGCGTGGTGTTTCCGTTCACCGAGCGGAAGAGCCTCATCTTGTGCGACGTGGTCTCCTGGGCCGCGATCCAGAGCGAGTTGCCCCCATCCACGAAGATGCCGGCATGCTCGTAGAAGGTCGGGTTGGGGAGGTTGCCGTAGACGCTCCACGAGGACCCATCGAACTTGAAGATGAGGCTGTCCGCGGTGACGGCGAAGACGTTGTCCGGCGTGGTGCCCGAGACCGACCAGATCCGCGTGGTGACCGAGAGCCCGCGCACCTGCCACGACGTCCCGTCGTAGAAGAGCGCTCTCCCGCTCTCGCCGACCGCCCAGACGGCGTTCGCGCTCGTCCCCCACACGCTGTAGAGCGTGTAGGGCGTGGGCGAGGTCATGGTGGTCCAGCCCCCGACGTTGCACTTCCCGTTGGCGCAGCCGGCGCTGCACGCGACGGCGCTCGACGTGTACCCGCAGGTGCCCGTGGAGCAGGTCCCGCTGGCCGCGTAGGTCTGGAGCGTCGTGGCGTCGACGCAAACGTCCGCCGGCGGCATGTTGCACGTCATCGGCGCGCCCTTGCACACGCCGGTGTTGCAGGTGTCACCCACGGTGCAGGGATCGCCGTCGCTGCACGTCGCCCCGTCCGCATACGCGTACGAGCAGGACCCGTTCTGACAGGTGCCCGCCGCGCTGAAGCAGCTCGAAGGCGGCGAGTTGCACGTCATCGGCGTGCCCTTGCACACGCCGGTGTTGCAGGTGTCGCCCACGGTGCAGGGATCGCCGTCGCTGCACGTCGCCCCGTCCGCATACGCGTACGAGCACGACCCGTTCTGACAGGTGCCCGCCGCGCTGAAGCAGCTCGAAGGCGGCGTGTTGCAGGTGATGCCGGCGCAGGGATCGCTCTGGCACACGTCGTTCACGCAGCCGCCGGCGCAGGTGATCTGATGCTTCTGGTAGACGCAGATCCCCGCGTTGCACGTGCCCGAAGCGTCGTACGAGACGAATTCGGTGGCGCTCACGCACGCCGGCGCGGGCGGCGCGTTGCACACCTTGGGCGTCCCCACGCACGCACCGCCGGTGCACGTGTCGACGACCGTGCACGCATTGCCGTCATCGCACGACGCCCCCTCGACGAACGTGTACGCGCAACTGCCGTCCACGCACACGCCCTGCGCGCCGTAGCAAGCCGACGGCGAAGGCGGCGTGTTGCAACCGCCCGTGCACTCCGGCGCTCCGGACGACGACGCGGAGGACGACGACGACGCGGAGGACGATGACGATGACGACGACGCGGATGACGACGACGACGCGGATGACGACGACGACGCGGATGACGATGACGACGCGGACGACGAGCTCGAGCTCGTCGTGGAGCCGCCTGTTCCGCTGCTGCTCGTCGTGGAGCCGCCCGTTCCACCGCTGCTCGTCGTCGTGCTGCTGGTGCCCCCGGAGCCGGTCGTGTCGGAGCTGCCGCTCGAGCACGCCGGGGCCGCGACGGCGATGGCGAGGGGGATGACACCGAGAAGCCGAGGAATGCGGCGGAGAGGGGTCATCGAGGAGGAGGCTGCCGAGCGCGGCTCGGGCGACGAGAGGGGCCCGCGTGTCAGGGAACGCATGCCCTTCACGTAACGGGAGAGCGTCCGTCGATCAGCCAATACTTTCTGCCATCGCGCGGCTCCGTCAGGCCTCCGGGAGGCCGTGCTCGCGCATGATGCTCGGACTCTCTCCGCGCAAGAGAACGCCGACCGCTCGCGGCTCCGGATCGGCTCTACGGCTTCTCTACCCTGATGGTACCGACGATGAGGCGCGGCCAGCAGCGATCCCCGTCGCATCGCGGCTCGACGGCGCCCTTCACGCTCGCCGGGGCGGGCAGCTCGTACCACCCGCCGAGCTGGAGCTGAGCACCGACGCGAAGCGTGCTCAGCGCGCTGCGGTCGGCCGCGACGTGGCCCAGCTTCGCACCGGGGAGCAGCCGCGCGATCTCGTACGGCGCGGGAGGCGTGATCGCGAATCCATCGTCGCCGACGCTGACGTTCTCGAGGTCGAGCGCGGTGACGGGATCGCCGAAGCTCGTCTCGGCCAGCGCTTCGGTCGCGAGGGTGGCCCGGACCGTGACGGAGCGCGTGTGCGACGCCGCGGCATAGCACTGCGTGAGCGCAGCCTGGGTCCACGGCGGAGGGCTACACTCGCTGAAGAGCTTCCCGGGCGCCGTGGACGGGGGGGCGTCAGCGCTCATGCGCACACCTCGCCGCGCGCGGAGCACCTGGCGATCGATGAAGTCGAGCTCGCCCCGGAGCCGCACGCGCCTGTCGCCGACGGCGAGCAGCGCCGCTTTCACGTCGGTCGAGGGCGCTACGCGATCACGATCGTTCAGCACGAAGGACGAGCTGAAGGTCACGTCGACCTCGGCTTCGCGGCGAGAGAGCTCGCCGTCCACGGCCTCGATGCGCTCGGCGCGGATCGTCGCCGTGCAGCCTCGCTCCTCGCAACGCAGCGTACCGGGCTTGATGGTCCCGACCACGCTGGCGATGCGCCAGGAGTGAGCCTCCGCATGGGACGCGACGGTGACGACGGCGAGCAGCAGAGCAAACTGGGAGGTACGCATGGGCTCATCAGGGCTGGAACGTTGCGAATCGTTCCCGGCAGCAAGCTCGGGGGCACCACCGATGCAGTGATGCCTCTCGTGATATCAGGTGCCACGGGCGAAGTATCGGCCCGACGAACGTGGTTTCGGGCGCGGCCCTGCTCGCCGGCATCCTGGGCGCGGGCTTCGCGGCCACGTGGCGTTGGGCGGAAGCGGCTTCCCCGCTGAGCGACGAGTCCGTGCGTGGAGCCCGGCGTGTTATGCGTCGACGGGTGAAGCTCCTCGCCCGATGGCTCGCACGCTTCCGCCGCGCGGTCCCCGGCGCGGCACCGGAAGAGGCCGCACCGCAGCCGGGCTCGGGCCCGTACCGCACGGCGCCCGAGGTCCCCGGCAATCCGCACCGGGTCCTCGATCTCGCGCGCTTTCGAGGCTGTGTGCAGCTCGGGATCCTGGAGGAGAGCGATGGCTTCGTGCGCTACCTCGTCGCGCTGCCCGAGTGCCCGCGCGCGGCGCTGGCCTGCATCGCACACATGCCGAGCGCGTGGGTCGATCTCGCCGTCGACGAAGCGCGCCTCGTCACGCACCTCGCGCATCCTCGGCTCGCCCGCGTGCTCGACATCGGCTGCGCCGACGGCTTCATCTGGCACCTCGAAGAGCGCCCCGCGGGCGCCACGCTCGCCGAGCTCTCCGCACGCACACCAGGCGTCGCGCCCGATCTCGACGCGTGCCTCGCGGCCTTCGCCGCGTTCGCGGAAGGCCTCGACGCCGCGCACCGCTGGACGAACGGCGGCGATGTCGCGCTCGGCTTGCGACACGGCCGCCTCGGTCCAACCTCGCTCCTGATTGGCCAGACCGGCAGCGGAGTCGTCGTGGACTGGGAGCTCGCCGCGCTGCGCGCCATCGCCGCGCGCGACGGGTCGGGACCGGACGGGATCACCGGCGTGAAGACCGTCCCAGCCGACTTCCGCTTCGACGGCGTCGCGCCGGAGGCGATCCGCGGCGCCGTCGACGTGCGGGCCGACGTCTTCTCCCTCGCGGCGCTGCTCTACGAGATCAGCACGGGCACGCAGCCCTTCACCGCTTCGACCCCACGCGAAGCGCTCGAGCGCGTGCTGCGCGGCGAGCCCGAGCCCCCCAGCACGCACGTGCCGGGCTACCCGCCCGAGCTTTCGGCGCTGCTCCTGCGAGCGCTCGCCAAGGATCCCGCCGCGCGCCCCACGACCGGCGAGATCGCCGCAAGCCTGCGCGCGTTGCTGGTGGAGCGCGGCGTCGACGATGCGGAAGCGCGCGCCGCGAGGTGGGTGCGTGGTTCCGTCGCAGCCGCTCCGAGGTGAGCCGCCGGTCCACGTGAGCGCGGTGCCGTTCAGGCCCCATGCCATCGCGAGGTTGTCCGAGAGCGCGGCGGCAATGGGCGCTTCGGGTGGCATGGGTGGGCGTGGGGGTGGGGTCCGCTCGCTCGCGCTCGCGGCTGCGGGCAGCGCGTGCTGTCGCGGCAACCGCGCGAATGGCGACGCTGACGAGCGGTGGTCTGCGCCCAGGCATGGAGATCGGCCATCTCTCCGCCGCCGGCCACCTCCGCCGCCGGACGGCCGGCCATTTCTCCGCGCAGCGCCACACCGTCCCCGCGCATGGCCGGCGCGTCCTCGTTCGCCCCCCGCCCCGTCCGAAAAATGGCCGGCCGTTTTTCTTCTCGGCCCCACCCCCGTTCGAAAAATGGCCGGCCGAATTTTTCCCGGCGCCGGCCCCCACGCCATCCGCGCCCGCCATTTTTGGGGCGCGCTCAGGCCGAGCGAGGCGCGGCCGGCCGAAGCGCGGCCGACGTCGCCACCGCGCCGGAACGCGCTCGACCGTTTTCATCCCGCGCTCACACCGCGCCGCCCAATCCCCGACCAACCGCAGCGCGCGCTCGCACCGCGCCGAAAAATTCCCGACCACTTTCGGTTCGCGCCCGCAGCGCGCCGCCGTTGGTGGAGATCCGGGCCATTTCACTCAGGCGGTAACCACCGGGCTCCCACACCGACCGCTACACACTTCATCCAGCCTGGAATTGTCATACCGGCGGCGTGGAGCCGGGGCGCGCCGTAACTTTTGCGCATGGCACTTTCCACTTTGGACACCGCGATGAGCGGGGCGGATCTCATCCGTGAGAACACCGAACCGCTCGTCAATCTGGAGGCGAACGAGCTCACACAGAACCTGGCGGCGCCCTTTGCGCAGCTCCAGGACGAGCTGCTCGCGAGCCTTGCGGAGGAGAACAAGCTGCTGCTCGCCATCGCGCGGGCGGAGGCGCGGGCGCGGCGTATCGATGTGCAGATCGATGCGCTCGTGGACGCGCTCAAGCACGCTCTCCTCGTCATCACGGGCGGCGTCACCACCGCCGAGCCGTACGTCCATTTCTTCAAGAACCAACCGCCTGCGGCGGTGAAGGAGCCTCTGCTCGGGGAGGAGCTCGACACGGTCGTCGCTTGGTTACCGTCGCTCGCCGCGTCGACGCACGAGTCGCTCCAGGGGATTGGCAAGAAGCTCGAGCCGTTGGTCAAGGCCGGCTGGGAGGCGATGAAGGCGATGGCCGAGGCGAACCAGGCGCTCGTGCACTTCTACGAGGTGGGCGCGCGGCGCGCGCTCATCGAGAAGATGAACGCGGCGCGCAAGCTCGCGTACGGGCAGCTCGGTCAGGTCGTGCACGATCACCCGGAGCTCTCGCTCCCGACGACCTTTCCGGATGCGTTCTTCCTCCACGACACCCGGAAGCGGAAGAAGGAGACACCGGCCACCATCGACGTCGAGATCGCAGCGCTGAAGAAGCGGATCGAAGGCCTCGAGATCAGGCGGGAGAAGATCGCCGCCATCCTCGCCGCCCAAGATCAGGCCACCGCCAAGAAGAAGAGCGCGAAGACCGCCGACGCCATCGACAAGGCCGAGAAGGAGCACGCCCAAGCCGCCGCCAAGCTCGCCGCCCTCCGCGCAGAGGTCGAGAAGCCGTAAGCCCCGTCCGACGACTGCTCGCTCGAGCGAGACCGGAACAAACGCAAAGGCGCAAAGACGCAAAGACGCTTTTTCTCCCCGCCTTTTTGCGTCTTTGCGCCCCTTGCGCCTTTGCGTTCCTTCCCCCTCCGGGATCGGAACACGGCGGACGTGGTGGCCCCGGAGAGCGTCTCGCGAGCCCAGGTCTCGATGAGGAGCGTCGACCAGCTCCTCCTTCATTCATCGAGCCACGTACCCGCGTCCCCCTTCACGCGATCGAATACGTCGCGTCGAACACGCTCTGCCCATCGGCGAGCGTCCGCACCACGCCGCGCTCCGGGTTCGCCGCGAGGTGGCGGAGGATCCAGAACACTGCTTCCGGATCATCGGAGCCCGCGGCCTTCGTGACCTCTTCGAGCTTCAGCGCCTTCCCCTTCGCCGCGCGCAGCGCCGCGATCACCTTGCGCTCCAGCTCCAGCACGGCGGCGGCGGCCTTCTTTCCGGCCTCGACGCCGGGCTGGTGGTACGCGTTGATGTTCACGAGCGAGGCGTAGAAGCCGACGGCCCGCTCGTAGAGCGCGATGAGCTTGCCGATCGTCTCCGGGCTCACGTCGTCGACCGTGATCGTCAGAGACTCGCGGCCGGACTCCGTCAATGCGCGCCGCGTGCCTTGCAGGAAGCCGGAGAGGTAGTCGCCGCTGGTCACGCCGGGCTCCACCTCGAAGCCGGCGCGCTCCGGGGCGCGGTCGCGGAGCACCTCGATGAAGGTGACGAAGAAGTTGTCGAGGCCGTCGCGGAGCTGCTGCACGTAGGCGTGCTGATCGGTCGAGCCCTTGTTGCCGTAGACGGCGATGCCCTGGTGGACGACCTTGCCGTCGCGATCGAGCTCCTTGCCGAGGGACTCCATCACGAGCTGCTGGAGGTAGCGGGAGAACAGCTCCAACCGATCCTTGTAGGGCAGGACGACCATGTCCTTCTTCCCCGCGCCGCCGGTGGCCGCGTACCAGGCGAGGGCCAGCATCGCGGCCGGGTTCTTCCGGGTGTCGCGGGAGCGCGTGGCCTCGTCCATGTCGTGCGCGCCGACCAGCATCGCGTAGATGTCGATGCCCTGGAGAGCGGCCGGGAGGAGGCCCACCGCGGAGAGCTCGCTCGTGCGACCGCCGACCCAGTCCCACATGGGGAACGTCGCGAGGAACCCTTGTGCGGCAGCGTACTTGTCGAGCTCGCTGCCCTCCCCCGTCACGGCCACCGCGTGCTTGCCGAAGGCGAGGCCGAGGCGCTCGTATTGGGCCTTGGCCTCGAGCATCCCGTTGCGGGTCTCCTTGGTGCCGCCGCTCTTGGAGATGATGACGGTGAGCGTCTTCGGCAGGGCGTCGCCGATGGCGTCGAAGACGCGGTCGATGCCGTCGGGATCGGTGTTGTCGATGAAATAGGGGCGCATCCGATCGCCGGGCGACGTGAGCGCCGCGGCCACGAACTCGGGGCCGAGCGCCGAGCCGCCGATGCCGACCACGAGGACGTTCTCGAAGCGGGCCGCGCGCTCGGGGCGCAGCCGGCCCTCGTGAACGCTCCGGGCAAACTCGACGATGCGATCGATGGTGCTGTCGATGACGACGCCGGTCGCGGCGTCCGGCGCGCCGCCGGGATTGCGGAGCCAGTAGTGACCGACCTGGCGGCGCTCGTCCGGGTTGGCGATCGCACCGGACTCGAGCTCGGCCATGTCTTGATAGGCCTTCTGGATCCGGGGCTCCATGGAGGAGAAGAAGTCGTCCGCGAACCGGATGCGGCTCACGTCGAGCGACAGGCCGAGGCTCGGGTCGTCGAGGAGATAGTCGCGGAAGCGCTGGTAGAGGTGGTCGACCATGGCAGCGTTCTTACGCCGACCCTGCCACGGCGAGAAGCGCCCGACTCCCGAGCGCCGAGACCCGATGGGGCGCGCCCGCCCGAATGGGGCCCCAGTGGACGCGCGCTTTTTTTGCGCGATCCGGCCGGACCCAGGGCGGGCGGACCGAGCGCGAAAACCATTTTTCAAGGCCGGAAACCGGCTGGCGCACCGGCGGCACCCGGGGTATTTCGGACACCACCGATGACCCTGGATTTCGGCATCAACACCGGCTTCGTCGAGGAGCTGTACGCCCAGTACCTTGAGAACCCCGAGTCGGTCGACGCGGGCTGGCGGAAGTACTTCGACGCTCGCCTCGATCAGACTCCCGGCCGCACGATCCTGTCGCGCGCGCCAGGCCTCCCGCTCACGAACGGCGAGCTGGCCCGTTCGCTGAGCGCCGCCTTCGCGCCCGCGCCCGTCGCGCCGGAGGCAACGCCCGCTGCGCACCACGAGCGCGACGTGCTCATCGAGGCGGCCATCCAGGCCCGGGTCTACAAGCTGCTCAACGCTTACCGCGTGCGTGGCCACCTCTTCGCGCATGTCGACCCGCTGGGCGCGCCCATGCTCGCGCCGCCCGAGCTCGATCTGCGCAACTTCGAGCTCCTCCCGGAGGATCTCGACAAGCCCTTCCCCACCATCGATCTCGCGGGCCTGCCGCCCTTCGCGAGCCTGCGCGAGATCCTTCAGGCGCTCGAGGAGACCTACTGCCGCACCATCGGCGTGGAGTTCACCCACATCGAGGAGCCCGAGCAGCGCGAGTGGCTCCGCGAGCGCATGGAGTCGACGCGGAACCGCCTCGCGCTCGGTGATCGCGAGCAGCTCCGCATCCTCACGAAGCTCAGCGACGCGGAGATCTTCGAGCAGTTCATCCACCGCAGCTACGGCGCGGGCACCAAGCGCTTCTCGCTCGAAGGCGGCGAGGCCATGATCCCGCTGCTCGATCTCATCGTCGAGCAGTCGGCCGATCGCGGCGTCGACGAGTGCGTGTTCGGCATGGCCCACCGCGGCCGCCTCAACGTGCTCGCCAACATCATGGACAAGAGCGTCCGCGAGATCTTCGCGGCCTTCGAGGACGCCGATCCCGAGCGCTACCTCGGCGGCGGCGACGTGAAGTACCACCTCGGCTACTCCACCGATCGCGTGACCGACGCCGGCAAGAAGGTGCACCTCACGCTCACCTTCAACCCGAGCCACCTCGAGTTCGTGAACCCGGTCGTCGAAGGCCGCTCGCGCGCGAAGCAGGATCGGCTCGCCTCGGTGTCCACCACCCAGGCGAAGGCGCGCGTCCTGCCGCTCCTCATCCACGGCGACGCGGCCTTCATCGGTCAGGGCGTCGTGGCCGAGACGCTGAACCTCACGGGCCTCACCGGCTACTCCACCGGCGGCACCATCCACGTCATCGTCAACAACCAGATCGGCTTCACCACCGACGTGGGCGACAGTCGGTCGACCCGCTACGCGTCCGACATCACGCGGATGCTCAAGGTCCCCGTCTTCCACGTGAACGGCGAGGATCCGGAGGCCGTCGCCGCCGTCGCGCACCTCGCGGTCGAGTTCCGCCAGCGGTACGGGATGGATGTCGTCATCGACATGTACTGCTACCGCCGCCACGGCCACAACGAGGGCGACGAGCCGCGCTACACGCAGCCGCTCATGTACCAGGCGATCGATCGCAAGCCGACCGTCCGCCAGATGTACATCAAGCGCCTCATCGAGATGGGGACGATGACGGAGGAGCGCGCCGAGGAGATCGTGGTGCGCCGCCGCGAGGTGCTCGCCGCCGCGCTCGACGAGGTGAAGCAGAAGGGCTTCGCGCCGGTCACGTACGCGATGGGCGGCGTCTGGTCGAGCTACCGCGGTGGGCCCGACGCGGCCACGCCCGAGGTCGACACGGCCGTGAGCATCGAGAAGATCCGCGCGCTCTCGGCGCGGCTCGTCGAGCTCCCGCACGACTTCAACGCGCACCCGAAGGTGCTGCCCATCCTCAAGGCGCGCCACGACGCGCTCATGAGCGGCGAGCCCTTCGATTGGGGCACCGGCGAGATGATGGCGTACGCCACGCTCCTCTCCGAGAAGACGCCGGTCCGCATCTCGGGCCAGGACGTGAAGCGCGGGACGTTCAGCCACCGCCACGCGGTGCTCTTCGACACGAAGACGGGCGAGAGCTACGCGCCGCTCGCCGGCGTGGCCGAGCACCCGGCGCGCTTCGACATCTACAACAGCCCGCTGTCGGAGCAGGGCGTGCTCGGCTTCGACTTCGGCTACAGCCTCGATTACCCGGACGCGCTCGTCATCTGGGAGGCGCAGTTCGGCGACTTCATGAACGGCGCGCAGGTGATCGTCGATCAGTTCCTCACCTCGAGCGAGGACAAGTGGCACCGCCTCTCGGGCCTCGTGCTCCTCCTGCCGCACGGCTACGAGGGTCAGGGCCCGGAGCACTCGAGCGCGCGCCTCGAGCGCTTCCTCCAAGCCTCGGCCGAGGACAACATCCAGGTCGTCAACCTGACGACGCCGGCGCAGCTCTTCCACGCGCTGCGCCGCCAGGTGCTGCGCCCGTGGCGCAAGCCGATGATCGTGATGACGCCGAAGAGCCTGCTCCGCGTGGCCGGCACCTCGAAGGGCCCGCACCGCCCGGTCTCGACGGTCACCGATCTCACCGAGGGCCGCTTCCAGCGCGTGCTCGGCGACACGTCGGGCGTCGACCCGTCGGAGGTGAAGCGCATCCTCCTCTGCAGCGGCAAGGTCTACTACGACCTCGCCGTGGCCCGCGAGCAGCGCAACGCGCGCGACGTGGCCATCATCCGCCTCGAGCAGCTCTACCCGCTGAACGAGGAGCTCTCGAAGGTGCTCGCGCCCTACAAGGACGGGACGAAGCTCATGTGGGTGCAGGAGGAGCCGAAGAACAACGGCGCCTGGTACTTCATCCGCGCGAACCTCCCCGAGTTCCTGCGCGATCGCTTCCCGCTCTCGTGCGTGGCGCGCGCCGCCAGCGCGAGCCCGGCGACCGGCTCGCGCGCGAGCCACCTCCTCGAGCAGCGCATGCTCATCGACGAGGCCTTCGCGTGAAAGAAGCCCGAGCGCTCCAGGACCAGTTCGCGCCGAACAGCATCTGCTTCGGCTGCGGGCCGGCCAACGAGAAGGGGCTCCAGATCAAGAGCTTCGTCGAGGGCGACGTGGTGGTCGCGGACTTCACGCCCGCGCCGCACCACCACGCGTTCCCCAACGTGCTCAACGGCGGCATCATCGGCGCGCTGCTCGACTGCCACTCGAACTGGACCGCGGCCCACCACCTCATGACGAAGGCCGGCGCCGCCGCGCCGCCGTGCACGGTGACCGCGGACTTCCACGTGAAGCTGCGCAAGCCGACGCCGATGGGCCCCGTGCACCTCCGGGCGCGCGTGACCGAGGCGACCGAGGATCGCGCCGTGATCGAGGCCGAGCTCCTCTCGGGCAACGACGTGACCGCGCGCTGCCGCGGGACGTTCGTGGCCGTGAAGGAAGGCCACCCCGCCTACCATCGCTGGGGCTGACACCCCCGTGCTGCCATGCGCCGCCATCACCGCGGTGATGGCGCCGGCGCTCCTTCCCGCCCCTCGTGCCCTCGACGGTCTTTGTTCGAGGGCGTGAAATAAAACCAAATCCTCGCGCGAATGGCACCCCCGAAGGCCGGACCACCCGGCCGGGGAGCTCGTCATGAACATCCGCGACAACCTCGCGCGCGGCCTCGTGGTCTGTGCGTGCATCGGCCTCTCCATCTCGCTCTCGGGCTGCGCGTCGCCGCGCTCGTCCGCGAAAGAGGCCGTGCGCGCAGAGACCTACAGCTTCAGCGACGGGGGCGGCGCCGTCGGCAACGTGTTCCGCGCGGTCGCCGCGGACGGTGCCGAAGCGCTGCGCGGCGTGACCGAGGTGCAGGCCGGCGGACACACGCTCCGCATCGCCGAGGACGCGACCATCGATGCCGCGGGGCACCTCGTGCGCGCCGAGATCGTGATCACGCGCGGCTGCGATGGACCGACGGAGGAGCACGTCACCTTCGATCGCGCGCGCGGCACCGTGATCAGCGCGACGCCCGGCGGCGACGTCGAGTGGTCCGTGCCGCGCGACGCGCCCTGGGCCATCGCGCCGCTGACGCGCGGCGGCCCCACGCCGATCGCCGCCTGGATCGGAGCCCGCGCCGCGAGCGACGGCGAGAGCGTGCGGGTGATCCGCGCGGATCGGCGATCGAGCTACCGCAGCCCCGCCGATCAAATGGTGATCCTGCACGAGCGCGGCGCCACCGTGCTCTTGGACGACACGGTCGCCGAGACCGACACCGCATTCGTACACGACGTCCGCGCGCTCGACGGCGGCGCCCCCCTCGGCCGTCGCCACGAGAGCACCACCGCGCGCGCCTGCGCATCCGTCGGAACGATCGCGCCCGACGTCGTGCGCTGATCACGCGCGGCGCGCAGCGAAGGCTCCTCGCATCCCCCGATCCCGGAAGCGAAGAAACGCCAAGGCGCAAAGACTGAGTCTCTTTGCTCGCTCTCTCCGACCCGGCTCGAGCGAGATCCCCGGCGATGCGAAGCGCGTAGGCGCTGGCGGACGACGTCGCGAGCGCCCCGAAGCTAGGGAGAGCGAGCGAGGAATGCTCCCGTATTCCGAGCGAGCTCGACCGACGATTCGGGGCGCGCAGCAGTCGTACGCCAGTGCCTACCGACAGTGCCTACCGGCAGGTCATGACGCGATCGACGATCGGCATGGGCACGCAGCCGAGCCCGTTTTGCTTGCACTTGCCCCACGGCGCGCTCTTGCCGCAGGCCGGCGGGACGGTGGCCAGGTAGCCCTCGCCCGAAGCGCAGGGCAGACCGAGCAGGCCGCAATCGACGGTCTTCAAGAGATCGGGGTTCTGCTCGAGCTGGCCGTTGCAATCCCAATCGAAGCCGATCGCGGGATCGTCGTTGGCCTCCGCGTAGAAGACGGGCTCGCCCGGGTATGCGAGCGGGTTGTGATCGTCGCAGTCCGTGCCACCACACGGCCCGATGGCGTTCACATGATCCCCGTCACAATCGCAACAACCACCGGAGCTGCTCGATCCGCCCGAGGCAGCGGAGCTGCTCGTGGCGCTCGTGGTCGGCGCGCCGCCGCTGGACGCGGTCGTCCCCGTGCCGCCGCTGCCCCCCGCGCCGCCGTCGTGATGGACCTTGACCGGGGGCAGCTCGCCCAGGAGCAGATCACACCCTAGGGACCAGCCGCAAATCGCGACGGCCAAGAGGAGCATCGGGGGAAGCACGCCGTGTCGTAACGTGCGAGAAGGATAGCGTAGGATCGAACAAGCCGTCCATGGACCGTCGTCTCCGATTGCTGCTCTCTTGCGCGTTGGGTGCGTCCCTCGCGCTCGCCTCGACGGGGGCGCGCGCCGATCTTTCTGCCGCGGACAAGCAGCGCGCAGCCGCGACGTTCGACGACGCGGTGGCGAAGTACAACCGCGCCGAGTTCGGTGAGGCAGCTCGCGCTTTCTTCGAGGCCGATCGGCTCGCGCCGAGCGAGATCGCCATCACCAATTGCATCGCGGCGGCGCGGCGCGCGAGCGATCACCTGCTCGTGGCGCGCGCGGCGGAGCGGGCGATCGCGCGCGGCGATGCGCTGGTGGAGGCGCGCGCGGCGCTCGCCGAGGCGGCGACGCGGCTCTCGCGGATCGAGATCACGTGCGACGTGACGCCGTGCACGACCAGCGTCGACGGCGCTGCCGCGACGGGCAACGCGGCGTGGGTGCTGCCGGGCACACGACGCGTGGAGGCGAAGAGCGGCGCGGCGTCCGCGGAGGAGCGCGTGGTGTGCATGGCCGGCGCGACGTATCGCATCGCGCTCCATCCGATCGCGATCACGGCCGGCCCGGAGCAGCCCCCGCGCCCGCCGTCGGGGCTGCCGCGCGCGGTGTTCTTCACGAGCCTCGGCATCACGGCGGTGCTCGCGGGCGTGACGACGTGGTCCGGCATCGACGCGCTCGCCGCCAAGGGGCGCCTGCCCAAGGACGAGGCCGAGCAAACCGATCTCGACAGCGTGCTCGGGCGCGCGCGCCGCACCAACTACTTGCTCGCCGGGACGGCGATCGCAGGCGTGGGCACGGTGGTCGCGGGGATCTTCACCTCGTTCGGCAACGGGCCTACGGCGCCGAAGGCCGGGAATGCGCCGAAAGGCGTGGCCCACGCGGGCGCGAAGGCGCTCGATGTCGACGTCACGGTCGTGCCTCTGCCGGGCGGCGTCGCGATCGCCGCGGGAGGCCGCTTCCCGTGAACGGTGGTGCCTCCACGCGCCCGCGCGTCGGCCCGTACGAAGTGCTCTTCGAGCTCGCCCAGGGCGGCATGGGCACGGTGCATCTGGCGCGCGCCGTAGGCGCGCCGGTGGGCGCCTCGGGCTTCGAGCGGTTCGTCGCCATCAAGCGGCTGCATCATCACTTGTCGGGGCAAGCGGACAGCGTGCAGCGCTTCCTCGACGAAGCGAAGGTGGCGGCGCGCATCCACCACGCCAACGTGGTGGGCATCCATCAAGTGGGCAGCGATGAGAGCGGCCACTTCCTGGTGCAGGACTACGTCGAAGGCGACACGCTCCAAGGTCTCGTCGATTTGGCGGCGATCAGGCGCAAGAAGCTGCCGCCGCCGGTGGTGCTGCGCATCGCGCTCGACGCGCTCGCGGGGCTCCACGCCGTGCACGAAGCGACCGACGCGGATGGCCGGCCGCTCGGAATCCTTCACCGCGACGTCTCGACGCAGAACCTCCTCGTCGGGCGCGACGGCGTGACGCGCCTCGCCGATTTCGGCATCGCCAAGCACGCGCTCCGATCGGTGGTGACCGATGGGCAATACCTGCAGGGGCGCGTGCTCTACATGCCGCCGGAGTACCTCGCGCGGCGCCCCATCGATCGGCGCTTCGACGTGTACGGCATGGGGATCACGCTGTGGACCGCGCTCGCCGGCGAGCCGCCGTGGGCCGATGCCAGCGATGCGCAGCTCGTGCATCTGGCGGTGACGGAGGGCGTGCCGCTGCTCTCGGCGAGCGGGCTCGCGATCGCTCCGGCGCTCGAGGCCATCGTGGCGCGCGCGTGCCGGCGCGATCCGAACGAGCGCTACGCGAGCGCGCACGAGATGCTGATCGCGATCGAAGAGCTCGGCCGGCACACGGGCTGGATCGCGTCGCACGGCGAGGTGGCCGACATCGTGGCGCAGCTCGCCGGCAAGGAGCTGGCCGCGCGGCGCGCCGAGCTCTCCCGCGCGCGCGGCTCGCTGACCAACGAGGCCACGCCGCCCGCGACCTTGGTCGAGCGGCCCGCACCCGAGAGGCCGCGCCGCCTGCGCGCGATCGCGAGCACCGCGATCGCGGCGCTGCTCGTGACGACGGTGACGGCGCTCGTGTGGGCGTGGCGGCGGCCGCCTGCGCCGACGCCCGCCGCCGCCGTGGGCCCGGCTTCGGCCAGCGCGCCCGTCGTCGTGGCGAGCGCGACCACGACGGCGACCGCCTCTGCTGCGCCGACGGCCCGCGAGGCCACCGAAGCGCCGGCGGCCAGCGCGACCACGGCGGTGGCTCTTCCGAGTGGGCCGCGTCGCGGGTTCGGGCCGCGCCCTCCGGCGACCGCGAGCGCGGCTCCGCGTGACGCTTCGCCCTCCGGCCCCTTGCCGCCCGCGGGCATCAGCACCACCAACCCCTATCGCTGATCGCCTTCATTTCGAGGCGTTTCCGCGATCTCGACACCCCCGTCGGCGTTCGACGACCGCGTCGGAAACAAACACTAACGCCGCTCCGCACCGGAACCCATCCTGGCGCGGATGGATCGGAGGCCGCCGTCATCGAGCACGCGCGCCGGCGACACGCCGGCCGAGCGCTCCCCCAGCGAGCGAGTCATCGCGGGAAAGTATCACCTGGTCGAGCTGCTCGGGCGCGGTGGGCGCGGCGCGGTGTACAGCGCATTGCAAGCGGGCCTCGGGCGCGAGGTCGCCGTCAAGCTCATCCAGGACGACGACGAGGACGTGCGCGCGCGCTTCCTGCGCGAGGCACGCATCGCCGCGGAGATCCGTCATCCGGGCGTGGTCGCCATCTACGACGCGGGCGTCGACGCTTCGGGGACACCGTACTGCGTGATGGAGCTGCTCGAAGGCGAGAGCCTCGCGGCGCGCATCACGCGCGAGGAGCGCATCCCGGCGGGCGAGGCCGTGGCGCTCGTGACCACCGTCGCGGCGGCGCTCCAAGCCGTGCACGCGAAGGGCTTCCTCCACCGCGACATCAAACCGAGCAACGTGTTCTTGGCGAAGCGCGCCGACGGCGGCGTGGATCCGAAGCTCATCGACTTCGGCATCGCCAAGCGCATCACGGTGGAGCCCGAGGTCGTCCGCCGCATCACCACGCGTCGCCTCGGCAAGCCGCCGATGCCCAAGCCCACGGAGGCCGGGATCATCGTGGGCACGCCGTGTTACTTGAGCCCGGAGCAAATCATGGGGGAGAAGCTCGACGAGCGCACCGACGTGTATGCGCTCGCGGCCACGCTGTACGAAGCGCTGACGGGCACGCCGCCCTTCCCTCCGCGCGCGATGCTCGCGCTGCTCGAAGCGATCGTCACCGAGCCTCCCGAGCCGATCGCGAAGCGCGCGCCTGAAGCGGACGTGCCTCCGGCCCTCGATCGCGAAGTGCGTCGCGCGCTCGCCAAGGATCCAGCCGAGCGCCACGCGAGCGCCGCGGATTTCTCGGCGGCGTTGCGGGCCGCGCTCGCGGGCACGCGCTCCGAGATAAGCACCCCGCCGCCGCCCTTACCCACCACGTCGCGCGTGCCGTTCCTCCTCGTCGTGCTCGCCGCCTTTGCGGCGGTGGTGCTCGGTGTCGCCTTCTTGCGGCGGTCACCGACGCGCCCGCCGTCCGCCCCAAACGTTGCAACGGCGATCACGGCGACGACGACGGCGATGATCACGAGCGCGACACTTCCACCGGAGCCTACGACTCAGGCTGTTTCCGCGACGCCGCCGGCGTCCGCCTCCGCGCCTCCGCGCCCGCGCAGCCTGCGACCGGTGTCGCAGCCCACGCAGACGCACGCGCCGGCGCCGGCCCCCAACCTCCGGATGGATGATCTGAAAGTACCGTACTAAAGAGGATCTCGAG
This sequence comes from Minicystis rosea, assembly GCA_001931535.1. Taxonomy (GTDB): domain Bacteria; phylum Myxococcota_A; class Polyangia; order Polyangiales; family Polyangiaceae; genus Minicystis; species Minicystis rosea. The sequence goes on along the minus strand of CP016211.1, from coordinate 411,434 downwards.
ATGCGCACCGCCTTCCTTTTCACGCTCGTGCTGCCGCTCCTTTTGATGCCGGCCAGCGCGCACGCCGACGACAACGTCGCGCGCGCCAAGAAGAGCTTCGCCGCGGCGGCGAAGGCGTATCGCGAAGCGCGCTACAAGGACGCGATCGATCTCTTCCTCGAAGCCAATCGGATCGATCCGCACGCGGAGCTCATCTACAACGTCGGCCAGGCGTACGAGAAGCTGGGTGACGTGCCGAGCGCGCTGCGCTCGTATCGCGAGTATCTCCGGCTGGCGCCGACCATCAGCGATCGCGTCACCATCGAGGCGAGCATCAAGAACCTCGAGGCGCGCCTGCGCGAGCGCGGCGTACAGCAGGTGAGCATCTTCTCGTCACCCGCGGGCGCGACGTTGCTCCTCGATCAGAAGATCGTCGGTCAGACCCCGTGGACGGGCGAGATCGCGCCCGGTCGTCACCTCGCGATTCTCAAGTCCACAGGGCACGCGGACGCGACGAAGGAGTTCGTCCTCCTCCCCGATCGCGCGATGGATCTCGACATTGCTTTGCCCTTCGCGGCTCCGGCGCCGGCCGCGCCCAAACCCGAGCTTCCGCCCGCGCCGCCGCCTCCGCCGACCGCGACGGCGCCGACCGCATCGGTCGCGCCGACCGCGCCGCAGCCGCCACCACCACCTCCGCCCGACACACCGAAGAAGCCTCGCATCGCGCCGTGGACCATCGCGGCCCTCGGCGTGGGCGTGGCGAGCTTCGGTGGAGCGATCGCGTTCGAGCTGCTGCGCAAGAGCGCCGAGAACGACGCGCGCAACGATCCCACGCAGGTCGGCTTCCACGACAAGCTCGACACGATGACGGGCCGGCAGACGGCGGCGCGCGTCTTCGTCGGCATCGGATCGGTCGCGACCGCGGCGGGCGCGGTGTTTCTGTTCTTGGATCTGCGCCCGCAATCGAGCCCGACGCCGGCGAAGGCGGGGCTCGGTTGCTTCGACGGCGCGTGCGGCGCCTTCGTCTCGGGGAGGTTCTGATGAAGCGCTTCGTCCACGCCGCCGCTGCAGCATCGATCGCGTTCGTCACCGCGTGGGTCGCGGGCCTCGCGGGCTCGGGCTGCACGTCGAGCTTGAGCAACACCGATCCCGGTCACACGCAATGCGGGCCCGCGGGCGAGTGCCTGTCGGGCTACACGTGCGACACGAGCACCAACACCTGCGTTCGCGACGGCACGAGCACCGGCAGCACCATGAGCACGGGCGGCGCCGGCGGCACCATGAACACCGGCGGTACCGGCGGCATGGATGGCGGGCCCGACGGCTGCACCGACGGCGGCGAGGGCTGCATGGTGAGCTGCTTGCCGGGCGAGACCAACTGCAATGGCAGCTGCGTCAAGCTCGGCAACGACGTCGACAACTGCGGCGGCTGCGGCGCCAAGTGCACGGCGCCTCCCGGCGGCTCGGCGTCGTGCACCAACAGCACGTGCAGCGTCGCGTGCGACACCGGCAAGAAGTCGTGCGACGGCGCGTGCGTCGACATCGCCAACGATCCGGTGAACTGCGGCGCCTGCATGCATGCGTGCCCGGGTGCGCTGCACGCTTCGCCGACGTGCAAGGACGGAGACTGCAGCGTCGCCTGCGTGTCGGGCTACGAGTCGTGCGACGGCACCTGCGTCGCCACGAAGAGCGATCCCGCGCACTGCGGGAGCTGCGGGAACGCGTGCGGGACGGGCGAGGTGTGCAGCGACGGCAAGTGCACGACCTCCTGCGGCACCGGCCTCACCAACTGCGGCGGCGCCTGCGTCGACGTCGACACCACGCCCGATCACTGCGGCACCTGCCCGACCGCGTGCACGGCGCCCGAGCACGCGCAGCCTGCGTGCATCAGCGGCATCTGCGGCATCGAGTGCAACGGCGGCTTCACCAAGTGCGGCAACACCTGCAAGGACACGAAGACCGATCCGCTGAACTGCAACGCCTGCGGCAGCGCCTGCGCGGTGCCCGCCCACGGCACCGCCACGTGCGGGGGCGGCAAATGCGGGTTCACCTGCGAGCCGGGCTACGTCGCCTGCGGTCAGGGCTGCGTGCTGCTCGGCTCCGATCCGAAGAACTGCGGCGCCTGCGGGCACGCATGCGATCCCGGTGAGGTGTGCTCGGCGGGCTCGTGCAAGGCCTCGTGCCCGGCGGGCCAGACGAGCTGCGACTCGAGCTGCGTCGACACCACGAGCGATCCCCAGAACTGCAACGAGTGCGGCAAGGCCTGCGCGGCGCCGGCCAACGGCTCGGCCACGTGCGTGAGCGGCGGCTGCGGCTTCATGTGCGACACGGGCTACACGAAGTGCGGCAACGCCTGCATCGACACCAAGAACGACGCGAGCAACTGCGGGACGTGCGACAACCAGTGCACGACCTCGGTGCCGAGCGCCACGCCCATCTGCGACATGGGCCAGTGCGGCGCGGCTTGCGAGAGCCCGACGCTGCCCGACCTCTGCCCGACCGGCTGCGTCGACGAGAAGAAGGACCCGAACCACTGCGGGAGCTGCTCGAACGTGTGCGGCAACCCGATCTCCGGCGCCGCGACGGGCGCGCCCAAGTGCACGACCGGCGCCTGCGACGTGACCTGCAACACCACGACGCCGACCACCTGCGCGGTGACCGGCGGCTTCTCGTGCATCAACCCGACCACGGATCCTCAGTACTGCGGCAACTGCAACACGCACTGCGGGAACGGGAAGGCGTGCGTGAGCGGCTCCTGCGTGGACGCCTGCGCGCCCGGCCTCACGCTGTGCAACGGCGCGTGCGTGAACCTGCAGAGCGACCCGGACCACTGCGGCTCGTGCACCAAGGGATGCCCGATCCTCAACGGATGCTCGGGCGGCTCGTGCACTTTACTGGCCGGTTTGTCGTGCGGCACCGGGCTCTCGGTCTGCAGCTCGGGCTGCGCCAACCTGCAGAACGACTCCAACAACTGCGGCGGGTGCGGCAACGTCTGCGGCGCGGGCAAGGTCTGCGCGGCCGGCGCGTGCAAGGCCTACGTCTTCGCGTCCGCGTGCTGGGAGTGCGGCAACGGCAACTCCATGCCGAAGTGCTGCGAGTACGCCGGCAAGACGATCTGCACCACGGGCACCACCTGCCCGCAGTGATGCGGCTCACGAGGTCTCGCCCCGGACACCGGGCGAGACCTCGATGCACGCGGGATCACAGCCGAATCCTCCGCATCCCCGCGTACCTCGGGACATGCCTTGACGCTCCGGCCCCGGAAGGCGAACGATCGCGTTCGACGTCATGGGCATCTCGGAACGCCGCGCCCGCGAGCGCGAACGCCGGCGGCAAGACATCCTCGTCGCGGCCTGGGCCGTCGCGGGAGAAGCCGGGTGGGCTGCGTTCAGCGTCGAACGGGTCGCTGCCCGTGCCGAGCTCGGACGGGCCACGGTGTACGGATACTTCGAGTCGCTCGAGTCGCTGATCGAAGCGATGGCCGAGGAAGCGCTCGAGGTCCTCGGCGATCGCGTCGCCAAAGCGGACGGCCTCGCCGAAGCGCTCGACGTGCCTCTGCGCTTCGCGCAGCAGCAGCCGGCGGCCTTCGCGCTGCTCTTTCAGGAGGGCTCGGCGGATCCGCGGCCCGCGTTCTCCACCGAGCGCCTTGGTGAAGCGCGGCGCGAGGCTCGGCAGATCGTGGGCGCGCTCCATCGGCTCGCGTCGCGATCGCGCGCCTCGCTGCCGGCCGATGCGGAGGAGGCGCGCGCCTTCCTCGCCGGTGTGGCCATGGCGGGCGTGGCCGTGCCCGAGCTCCGCACCAACACGCCGCTCCGCCGCCGCTGGCAAGACTTCTGTCTCGCGCTCGGCGTCGGCGCGCCGCCGCCTGCGGTGCCGACCGAAGCGCGGCCCACCGGGCTCGACGCGAGCCGCGACGAAGGGGCGCCCGGTGCCCCCGGTAAGAAGCCCGATCCCGCGCACGAATGAGCCAGGACGATCGCCGCGTTCCCCAAGGTCGTCTCGGTCGGCTCGCGCGCCTCGCGACCGTCGGCGCACGCACCGGCGCGAGCATGCTCCTCTCGAAGGACGGCACCTCCGCGGCGCAGCACGCCGCCGAAGTCCTCGGCACGCTGCGCGGCATCGCGGCCAAGGTCGGCCAGATGGCGAGCTACGTCGACGGCGTGGTCCCCGAGGAGCACCGCGCCTCCTACGAGACCGCGCTGCGCTCCCTGCGCGCCGCCGCGCCGACCTCTTCGCCCGAAGCCATTCGCCGCGCCGTCGAGGAAGAGCTCGGCGCGCCCCTCGATCGCCTCTTCGCCGACTGGGACGACGTCCCGCTCGCCAGCGCCTCGATCGGCCAAGTCCACCGCGCCACGCTCGCCGATGGCCGCCGCGTCGCCGTGAAGGTGCAGCACCCCGGCATCGCGCGCGCGGTGGAGAGCGATCTCGAGAACGCCTCCGTGCTCGAAGGGATGGCCTCCGCGCTCGGCGCGCGCCGCTGGGAGTCGAAGCGCGTCTTCGAAGAGATCAAGCAGCGCTTCCGCGAAGAGCTCGACTACGGCCTCGAAGCCGAGCGCCAGCGCGCGTTCCGCGATCTGCACGCCGGCGATCCCACGATCCACGTCCCCGCCGTCATCGGCGATCGATCCGCGCGCCGCGTGCTCACCACCGAGCTCGCCGTGGGCCGGAGCTTGGAAGAGGCCGCCACCGCACCCGAGCCCGCGCGGCGCGCGCACGCCGAGACGCTCTGGCGCTTCGTGTTCAAAGGCAACCTCGTCGGCGGCATGTTCAACGCCGATCCTCACCCCGGCAACTACCTCTTCCAAGACGACGGCCGCATCACCTTCCTCGATTTCGGCTGCGTCGAGCCCCTCGGCGGCGAGCGCCTCGAGCATGCCCGCGCGCTGCACGCCGCCGCCTGCCGCCGCGACGAAGCATCCTTCGCCCGCCTCGCCGCGCACATCCTCGAGACGCGCGGCGGCCGCTACGAGGAGCTCGCCGTCGCCTACTCGCGCCGCTGCTTCGAGCCGCTCTTCGCCTCGCCCTACCGCATCACCCGCGCGTACGCCGCATCGCTCGCCGAGGGCGTGAAGAGCCTCGCCATGCAGGCACGCTCCTTCGACGATCGCGAGGTCGCGCCGCTCCCGCAGGGCATGCTCTTCATGAACCGGCTCCAGCTCGGCTTCTACTCGGTGCTGGCCCGCCTCGACGTGGAAGTCGACTACATCGAGCTCGAACGCGGCTTCCTCCGGCCCCTCGACCTCGACATTTAGTTACACGGCGGGGGCACGCCTCGCCATGACGGTGAAGCTCGGCCGCCTGGCTCCGCGCTGACGCTCGTCCGCTCGCCGCAACCACGATCGTCGCCGGCGGATCCTCGCTTCGACCGCGTCGCATCCGCCGCCCTCGCACCATCACCGGCATCGAACCCGCCATGCGCTTGGCCCGCGCCGCGATCGCCACCGTCCCGATCCTCTTCACCGCCGCTGCGCACGCCGCGCCGCCGGCGCTCCCGGTCCCGAACCTCGCGCTCACCGTGACCACGCCGAGCGTGCGTGGACCTTGGACGCTGCGCCTCGTCAACGAAGGCAAGATCCCGCTGCGCGTCGCCGCCGACGCGCGCCTCCTGCACTTCTCGATCACGCCGCCTGCCCCGGACGCGAAGCCCATCACCTGTCGCATCCCGCACCCGCTTCGCCCACGAATGTCACCGGATCAGCGCCGGCTCTACCTCGCGCCCGGACATGCTTACGAAGAGAGCATCGACCCCTTGCTCTTCTGCTTCGGCAACCGCGAAGCCGCGGCGCTCGTCCCCGGCGCTCTCGTGCAGGCCTTCCTCGGTGGGCCGAAGGAGCCGGTCATCGTCGAAGATCTCGCCTTCCCATCCGAGGTCGCCTCGCTGCGCGAGCTCGCCGCGCCCACGACCAACATCGGCCTCGGCATCGCCGGCGACGAGCACCCCTCGAAGACCGGCGGCTCCACCCCCGTGCAGAGCTCGCGCGGCGACGAGCAACCTTCGCAAACGGATCTCGCCGTCATCGACGAGCGCGCCCCGCGCCTCGAGCTCGAGGCGCCGCGCTTCGTGGACGCGCAGAGCCCGCGCACGCTCGTGGTCCGCTTCGTCGCGCGCAACGCGGGTCATCGGCCCATGCGGGTCGCCTTGCGCCAGCGCATGTTGAGCTTCCTCGTCGACGGCCCGACCGGCACCTTCCGTTGCGAGAGCCCGCAGAACGCGCGTGACGCCACGCCGCCCGACAGCTTCCGCACGCTCGCGCCCGGCGCAGCCGTGCCGCTCGCGGTGCGCCTCGACGAGGTCTGCACCCACGACGACTTCCGCCGCCCCGGGCTCTACCGCGTGAGCGCCACGCTCAACGCCTTGGACACCGGCGCGGCGCACGGCATCCGCGCGTACACGGGCGTGGTGCCGGCCGAGCGCACCACCCTCGTGCGCCTCCTCTCCGCCGCCGAGCCCTTCTACCCGACGCCGCCCGAGGCCAAGCCGCTCGCGACTCCCGAGCCGTGAGCACGTGCGCGCACGTCGCGTGGTAGCCTCTCGCCCGGAGCGCGTGACGGATCCGGCGACCTTTCGCTACCAGGCCTTTTACTGCGAGGAGAACATCTATCACCTCGCCACCGAGCCCATCGTCGCCTCGCGTCCGCGCGCGGTCGTCTTCATCAGCAACCGCACGCACCGCACCGCGATGTGGAACCAGCGGGCCGCCGGCGCGCCCGGCCAGGTCATCATCTGGGACTACCACGTCGTGCTGCTCGTCGAAGACCCGTGGGAAGTGTGGGATCTCGACACCCACCTCGGCTGCCCCGTCCCGGCCGCCGACTACCTGCGCGAGAGCTTCAACCCGCACGTCCTCCCGCAGTTTCTCCCCTCCTTCCGCCTCGTCGACGCCGACCTCTTCGCGACCTCGTTCGCCTCCGATCGCACGCACATGATCAAGAAGCGCGGCCGCTACGAGCGCCCTCCTCCGCCGTGGCCCTGCATCGGCGTCCCCGATCGCGAGCCCAACCTCATGCGCTTCGTCGACATGACGACACCGTTCCTCGGCGAGGTCCTCGACCTCGCCGAGCTCGCACGTCGCGTCGGCGCCAGCTAGCTCGTTCGAGCCTCAGGAATGTGGAACCGTGGGTGCACGAAGACGGTGACGTCTTCGGATGCGGGCGCGTGTCCCCGCCGTGTGACTCAAAAGTCGTACTTCTTCAGGATGAGCTGCTCGTATAGATCGATCCCTTCGGCGCTCAGCCGGATGGTGACCACCTCTTCGTTCTCGGTCGTCACCACCACCGCGCCGTACTCCATCAGGTAGGCGAGGTCCGGCAGGATGTTGCGATCGCCGACCTTGGCCTGCATGCGCTCGCGCAGCTCCTCGAAGCGCATCGTCTTGAACGCGTAGCTCTCCCAGTGCTTGAAGAGGATCTCGAACATCGCGTTGCGCACCGACCAATCGAACCCGGCCTTCTTCGGCGCGTGGAACAGCGGCCCCGGCACCTTGAAGATCGGCCGCCCCGCCGTCGGATTGATGAGCCCCGCGAACGCGATCCACAGCGCGATGAGCCCGAGCAGCACCGTGAGGATCGCGATCGGCTGATTGAACGCCGCCGAGTGGCTCACGGCCTTCGCCACCTTGCACGCGTAGAGCAAATCGATGTCGAGCAGGAACACGAACAGCAAGCTCGAGAAGAAGCCGAAGCCGTAGGTGATCACGAGGAAGATCAAGAGCCCCACCGCATCCGTCGCGAGGAGGATCCCGTGATCGGGCACGAGCCCCTCCGCGATGGAGCTGAGCGCCCACCAATTCATGATCCAGTTGAACGAGAACGCCGTGAGGATCGTCCCGCCGAACAAGTTCTTGTTGGCGAAGTTCATGATTCCCGCGACGAGCTGACAGCCGCCGCCGAACAACAGGCAGAACATCGCCGCTGTCTTGAGCCCGGCCGGCGTCAGCGAATGCCCGAAGGCGATGGGCGTGAGCGCCGCACAACCGATGGCGAGGCCGATGAGCCCGAGCGACGTCGGCTCGGCGAAGACCTCGTGCTTCTTGATGATCTCTACTTTGCGGATCATGGGACCGTCGAGGCTATGCGGATCCGAGCCGAATTCATCGACTTTCGAGCCCACGACGCAACGTCGATCCAAGCATCGTCGATGACGCAGTGGGTCGTGCGCTCCTCGCATGCGATGGCTCGCGATGCATCACCATCGATGACCAAGGCGCGAACGACGCGGGCAGCATCGAACGACCACGGGCACACGACCGCACGCGCTCTCTGCCCGAACCCCGCCGGCCCGAGCGTGTCGAGTCGCGGAGGCCCACACGATGCGCGTATCGCCGCAGGTGGTCGCTGCGGGGCACCGCCGCCCGCCGACGCATGGGCCACAACGCGATATCGTGTCCCGCGCGCCGGGGTTGAGCCCGCGCCGCTGCGGCCCTAGCCATGAAGGACATGCTCTGGTCCGACGAAGCTCGCATCCTGGTGCGCCCGTTCCGCGCCTATGCCGACCTCGCCGCCGCCGGGGACGAGCGACCGGCCCGCACCGCGGCGCTGCGCATCCTCTTCTTCCTCTTCATCTGCGGTGCCTTCGTCTCCCTCTTCACCGCGGGCCGCCTGGTCGCGTTCCACGTCGTCTCGACCATGGCCTTCTGGTCGTTCATCCCGGCCGCGCAGGCGCTCGTCTTCCTCGGCGTCCTCGAGATCGTGAACCGTCGATCCTCCGCGCCGCCTGCGACCGACGAGCCCACATCCGATCGCGATCCGCCTTCGAGCTACACGCGCCGCCGCGCGCGTGCCGGCGGCGCCTCCCGCGCCGAGGCCCTCGCGCTCTACTTCGCCGGCCACGGCCCGTGGATGCTCTTCTTCATGCTCCTCGCGGGCATCTGCCTCGTCGCGCCCGACGTGTACCGGACCATGGTGTGGTTGCTCCGGCACGGCGTGCTCCCCGCCCTCTTCCTCACCACCATCGTGTGGTCCGCCGTGCTCACCTACGCCTGCTTCCGCAGAGGCCTCGCCTTTCCGCGCGCGCGTGCCGGCGCGGCCACCGCGCTCTTCTACGTCGGCTTCAGCACGCTCATCATCGGCTACTACCTCGCCATGAACGAGATCCAGCCGCAGCTCCCCTGGGCCCCATGAGCCACCGCCTCACGCGCCTGCACCACCTCCACGCGCTCCCCGTGTCCCGCACATGGACATGACCCTTCGCACCCGGCTCGCCGGCGCCGCCGCGCTCCTCGTCGCTCTCGGCATCGTCGCCGGCAGCGCCCTCGATCGTGCTGCGCCCCGCGCCACCGCGCGGCGAGGCGGCTACCGCGTGCTCGAAGCCGACTTCCACGCGCACACGCGCTTCGCCGACGGCTTCCTCTCCCCGTTCGATCTCGTCATCCAGGCCGAGCGCCGCGGCCTCGACGTGCTCGGCGTCACCGATCACAACATCCTCTTCCCGGCCCTGATGAGCCGCTGGTTCTCGCGCATCGTTGGAGGTCCAACGATCATCCCCGGCGAAGAGATCACCACCCGCCGCTACCACCTCCACGGCGTCGGCCTGCGCGAGCGCGTCGACGCCAGCGCTCCGCTCCCCGAGGTGCTCGCCGCCATCCACCGTCAGGGCGGCATCGCCATCGCCGCCCACCCGGTGCGCCATTTCTGGCCGGCATTCCAAGCCGAAATCGATCACATCGACGCCGCCGAGGTCATGCACCCGCTCGCCTTCGGCGGCGGCGGCAACGACTGGGCATGGGACGAGATGCGTTCCTTCTACGAGAACGCCCGCGCCGAAGGCCACCCGCTCACCGCCATCGGCTCGTCCGACTATCACTTCGGCAGCCCGCTCGGCGTGTGCCGCACGCTCATCTTCGCCACCGATGACTCCGAAGCCGCCGTCGTCGACGCCCTCAAAGCCGGCCGCACCGTCGTCCACGATCTCCACGGCCGCGCCTACGGTGATGCCGCGATGATCGCGCTCCTCGAACGCGAGCCCTACACCCCACGCCCCCAAGACTACGGCTACCGCGGCAGCGGCCTCGCCGATCGGCTCGCGCGCGCCTTCGGCTGGCTCGGCCTCGTGGGCCTGATCCTGCTCGGCAGGCGCCGCCCGGCGACATCGGGCTGAGCGGCGCGCCGGCACGCGCTCGTGGAGCTGCGCGCTTGGTACGACGAGTGGTCGACGACGGCCCGCGCCGTCGTGAAGAAGCGCGTCTACTTGATCCGCCTCGGCCTCGCGACGCGTAAGGCGCCCGTGCGCAAGCAGAAGCCGAAGAAGCTCGCCGAGCCGGTCAGGCCGCAGTGACCATCAGCTCGGCTCGTCGAGCACCTCGGTGATCGACGACGCCACGATGGCCTTCTCGTGCCAGCGCTCCAAGAGCGACGGATCCTTCTGCGCGAGGATCCGCTCGCGCGCGGAGTCCGGCACGGCGATGCCGCGCACGCGGAGCACGGTGAGCACGGCCCGCGCGGCCTCCTCCGCACGCCCCGCATCGCGCCCCGCGTCGAGCAACTCCTGTCGCGCCTGCTTCCAGTACTCCTGCATGGTCACGATGAACTCCTGCTCTTCGGAGGTCCGGGTCGGCTCCGTGCCGAGGACATGTCTTAGATTTAGCAGAATCGGCTCGGCGAAGGCGCGCTCGTGCGCGTCGGCGGGCAGCGCGGACAGGTCCGCGATGGCGCGTGAGAGGAGCGGGCCCGCCACCATCAAGCGGACGAGCACGGTGGAGCGCTCGCGAGGCAGCTCGCTCGCGACGACGAGCCCGGTGCGCAGGAGGCTGGGCGCGAGGTAGACCCCCGCGGGCCAGTCCGGGGCGGGGAGGGTTCCGAGCTCGGCCAGAACGGTCGTCGGCCGTCCCGCCGCGATGATCCATAGAAACGGCTCCGCGAACGGCGCGCTCGTCGTGCGCGCCCGAGCCAGGCGCACACGCTTCTGGCGAAAGGCGATGAGCTTGCCCACGCAGGCGAGCACCTCGTCCTTGTCGGGTGGGTGGCCGTAGAGCTCGATGAGGCACACCGTGGCCGCGAAGCGCCCGAGAAGCCCGAGACGCACCCGCTCCGCTTCGCGGCTGGGATCCGGCTCGTGCCGGAGGTCGGCTTGCTGGGCGTCGTGCGCGATCTCGTCGTGCGCGATGGTGAGCCCCGAGGGCGTGAGCGCTTCCTTCCCGATCTGCTTGCCAAGCTGGTCGAACCGAAGCCGCATGATCGCTCATCGACTGGGCCCTGACCGGAGTTGCGTTCCGGGGCGCCGATTTCCGTTCCTCCCTCTTCGAAGCCGTCGTGCGCTCGACCGTGCCTCGACGACACCATTTGGAAGCTCGACGTGCTCGCCCTGAACCTTCCGCCGCCGTCCGGAAGCTTCCGCCGCGAGCCCGATGGCCTCGGCGGGCACCCTATTTGGTTTTGATTTCAGCCACTTGCCGATGGGCCCCGGGCCAGGCCGTTTTGGAGCCCGAAAACGGGTGCTTCAAATCAGCGGGGAATACGGTTCAAGCGCGCGGCGGAGGGTTTCGGACGCGCAAAAGAAGCGACGAAACGAGGGCAAAGCTCGCGAGGGCGGCATTCGGCCCTCCACGGCTTACGCCTCCCACTTCCTCCCCCAGGACGGAGCGCGCGCCGTTGCCGCCCGATGGTCCCGGCCGGCGTCGTCGCTCTCCTCTCATCTCATCGCGGACCGGCCTTGGTCGGCGCCTGCCACTCCGCTCCACCGCGCCGTGGGCCATGCTCCACCACGAGCTGGCCCTGGGTCGGTGCCCGCCACCCTGCTTCACCTCGGCGCCCACCACTTTCTTCCACCGCGGGTCGGCCGCCGGTCCGCGCCCTCCACTTTCCTCCACTGCGGGTCGAACCTCGGTCGGCACCCGCCACGTTCGACCACCTTAGGGTGAGCAGAGGGGCGTCGTTGCCGAACGACAGTCCTCGGACATGAGTCAGCGAGGTCCAGCGACGTGCATGGAGGCGTTGGATTTTCTCGGCGAAAGCCGGCGAAAAGGCCGAGGTGAACCGCTTCGGATGGATGAGTCGGTGCGCGCTCGAGGGGCGTGAAGGCGCTCGACCGAGCCCGGGCATCCCCGGTTCCAGCCTCATCGAAGCGCATATGGAAGCGGGTCGAAGCCCTCGTTTCCATGCGCCCCGGTCGCTGAGCGAGGGCGATCGGTCCGTGCGCGCCGGTGGGCGGTGGGGCTCGGGTGGGGGCGGCGGGGCTCGGCGTAGCGGAACGCGACGGTGGCGTTTCGTGCGGCGTTTGCCGCTCCAACGGAGCCCATGACCGGACCGGGCGGAGGGTCGCGCGGAGAAGCGAGTGGCCCAGCGTACGATCCGCAAGGTTTGCCCCGTCCGTCAAGCCCCTAAATCAGGCTTCGGCTCACCACTCTCCCCCACCCCGCCTCCACGGGAGCCCACCGGGCCCCAAACCCTATGTTCTTGCAGGGTTTTCGCTGGGCCGGGCGGGCACTCATCCCACATTTGCCCATATGTCAGATGGCCGGAAATGGCCAAACTGTTGACTCTTCGGACCCCCCTCCGTAGCGTGGCCAGGCTCTGTGGGAAGAAGTGGCAAGAAGGGCCAAGCATCACCGGCCCGCTACTGACCCCGGCCTCGGCCGGCCCGCGGAGACGAGCCCCCGGAGCTGACCCGGGGGTCGGGTCGAGACCGGATGCCAAGCCATGATGTTCCGCGGGCAGTTCGAACACGCGATCGACGCGAAGGGGCGCACCAGCTTCCCCTCGCGTTTTCGCGACGTTCTGGCTGCGGGGAACGACATGCGGCTCGTGCTCACCCGCGCGCTCTTCGACCGCTGCCTGCACCTCTACCCGATGCGCCACTGGGAGGAGCTGGAGGCGAAGATCGCGGAAATGCCGCAATTCGAGCCGAACGTCGTGGCCTTCCGGCGGATGTACCTGTCGGCGGCCGTCGAGTGCGAGCTCGACAAACAGGGGCGCATCCTCGTTCCGCCCACGCTTCGAGATCACGCCGAGCTGTCCAAGGACGTGATCTGGGCGGGGATGGGAAGGACGGCCGAGCTCTGGTCCAAGGAGCGCTGGCAGGCGGCGCAGTCGATGTCCGAGGCCGAGCTCGCGAGCTTCAAGACCGCGATGGAACAGCTCCGCCTATGAACGTCGAGAACATCGTCCCCATGCGTTTGCCCCCTCCCTCGACCCCTCCCCGGCCGCGGTCGCCCCACGTGAGCGTCCTGCGCGACGAGGTGGTTTCCGCCCTCGCCCTCAAGGAAGGCGGCCTCTACGTCGACGCCACCCTCGGCGCCGGCGGCCACACCGAGGCCATCCTGGAGGTGCCGGGTACACGGGTCATCGGCCTCGACCGCGACGCCGGCGCCCTGGCCCTCGCCAGCGCCCGCCTGGAGCGGTTCAAGGATCGGGTCACCCTCGTCCACGGTCGCTTCGGCGAGATCGAGCACCACCTCGGCCGCCTCGGGGTGACCCAGGTGGATGGGATCTTGGCCGACATCGGCCTCAGCTCCATGCAGCTCGACGACGCCGCCCGCGGGATGAGCTTCCGCGGCGAAGGGCCGATCGACATGCGCATGGATCGGAGCACGGGCGAGACGGCGCTCGAGCTCATCGCCCGGCTCGACGACGACGAGCTGGCCGACGTGATCTACAAGTACGGCGAGGAGCGGCGCTCGCGCCGCGTCGCCCGCTGCATCAAGCAGGCGTGGGCCGCGGGCGAGCTCGCGACGACGCTCGATCTGCGGCGCGCCGTGGTGCGGGCCGTGGGCCCGGCGCGGCACGGCGGGGTCGATCCGGCGACCAAGACCTTCCAGGGGCTGCGCATCGCGGTGAACGGCGAGCTGTCCGAGCTCGAGCAGATCCTCGCGGCGGCGCCGCGCTTGGTGAGCCCGGGCGGCGTGCTGGCCATCATCTCGTTCCACTCGTTGGAGGACCGGCTCGTGAAGCGGGCGATGCGCGATCGCTCGCTGTGGCGGCCCCTCACCAAGAAGCCGATCGTGGCCGGCGACGAGGAGATCGAGGACAACCCGCGGGCCCGCAGCGCCAAGCTGCGCGCGGCCGAGCGGCTCTCCGAAGGCGCAGAGGGGCTGTACGACGCGGCGCCCGATTCGAGCGAGGACTGGGGCGAGCCGGAGGCCGAGGCCTGAGATGAAGCAGCGACCTTTCGTCGCGCTCTGGACCGTCGCGGTGATCGCCACCGTGGCCGCGTTCGTCGTGCACCTCGCCCTGCGCGGGCGGACGGTCGATCTCGGCTACAAGCTGGGCAAGGCGCGCGCCGAGCAGGCGCGCCTGCGCGAGGTGAAGCGCGTGCTCTCGCTGGAAGCGGCCAGCCAAGAGACGCCGCAGCGCGTGGAGCACGTGGCGCGCACGCTGCTCGGGATGACGCCGCCGCCGCCGGAGCGGGTGATCGCGCTCAAGGGATACGCGCCGCGCGCGCCGAGCGAGGAGCCCAAGGACGAGCCCGCGACGCCCGAGGCCACCGACGCCGGCGCGCCTGCCGATGGAGGCCCGCGGTGAGGAACCTCGATCCCGCGCGCGCCCGGTGGATTCGCATCCGCATGGGCATGCTCTGCGGCCTCATGGGCCTCGGGCTCGGCGCCATCGTGTCGGGCGCGTACCGCGTGCAGGTGGAGGACGGCGATCAGTGGCTGGAGCTCGCCGAGCGCCAGCGGCAGCGGCGTCTCCACATCCAGCCGAAGCGCGGGACGATCTACGATCGCAACGGCACCCCGCTCGCCGAGAGCGTCGAGGTGCCGAGCGTGTCGATCGACGCGGTCGAGATGCTCCGCGGCCTCGATCAGAAGTACGTGAACATGCGCGCGCAGCAGTACGCGGAGCGCATCGCCGCGGCCGTGGATCTGCCGGTCGCCGAGGTGGCCGACAAGATCAAGCGCCGCCGCCGCTTCGCCTGGCTCAAGCGCCGCATCTCCGAGCAGGAGGTTTTGAACCTCCGCGCGCTCTCGGACAAGAACCAGCGCTACCCGATCATGGGCCTCCAGATCGAGGGCGAGGGCCGGCGCTTCTATCCGAACCGCGAGCTCGCCGGGCCGCTCATCGGTTTCGTGTCACCCGACGGTGACGGGCGCGAGGGGCTCGAGCTCTCGCTGGAGCACGAGCTCAAGGGGCACGTCTCCGAGGTACACGGCCTCCGCGATCGCGCGGGGCGCCTCCTCTTCTCCGAGGGCGTGGAGGACGAGCAGGCGCTCGCCGGGCACAACGTCTATTTGACCATCGATAAGGGCATCCAGTTCACCGCGGAGCGCGAGCTCTCGGCGGCGATGAAGACGTACGAGGCCCTCGGCGGCGCGGTGGTCGTGGTCGATCCGCAGACGGGCGAGGTCCTCGCGCTGGCGAGCGCCCCCGGGTACAACCCCAACGACTATTCGTCGGCCGATCCGGACGCGCGGAGGAACCGCGCCATCGTCGATCGCTTCGAGCCGGGCAGCGTGATGAAGGTGTTCGCCGTGGCCACCGCGCTGGCGAACAAGAGCGTGGCGCCCGACGCTTCCATCTATTGCGAGGCGGGGACGATGGCGATCGACAACGTCGTCATCCACGACACGCACATCTCCAAGTGGCTGACGGTGACGCAGATCCTCAGCATCTCGTCGAACATCGGCGCGGCCAAGATCGCGCTCGGGCTCGGCGAATCGAGGCTCTACGAGGGCTTCCGCCGCTTCGGGTTCGGTGACCCGACCGGCGTGCCCTTCCCCGGCGAGTCGATGGGCGTGCTGCGGCCGCACGGGCACCCATGGGTGCAGGTCGAGACGGCGACGGCGGCGTACGGACAAGGCATCAGCGTGACGACGCTGCAGATGGCGATGGCCATGGCGTCGATCGCCAACAACGGCCGCCTGCTCGAGCCCATCCTGGTGAAGCGCGTGGCCGACGGCAGCAACGTGACGCTGTCGGAGGCGACGCCGCACGTGCGCCGCGATGTGGTGCCCGCTTCGGTCGCGCAAATGCTCTCCGAGATGTTGGTCGCGGTGACCGAAGGCGAAGGCACCGGCGTCGAGGCGGCCATCCCGGGCTTCAAGGTGGCCGGCAAGACGGCGACCGCGCAGAAGATCGATCCGGCCACGCACAAGTACAGCGACACGCACTACGTGGCGTCCTTCACGGGCTTCGTGCCCGCGGAGAAGCCGCGCCTCGTGATCGCGGTGGTGCTCGACGAGCCGCTCGGCGGCACGCACGCCGGTGGCTCGGTCGCCGGTCCGGTGTTCCGTCGCATCGGCGAAAGCGCGCTGCGCTACCTCGGCGTGACGCCGCGCGGGACGGTGCCGATGAAGCTCTCGGACATCTCGGAGCGCGCGAAAGACGCCGACGTCGCGGCGAGCACCTACAAGGCCGTGAACGATGCCAAGGCGCCCGCCTCGGCGACGCCGCCCACACCTTCGATCCCCGTGCGAGCGGGCGAGGCCAAGGTGCCGGACTTCGCCGGTTTCCCCGTGCGCGAGGCGGTGAAGACGGCGATCGGGCTCGGCCTCGTGCCGTCGGTCGAGGGCAGCGGCCGGCTCACCAAACAACAGCCCCCTGCAGGGAGCGTGCTGCCCAAGGGATCCGCGATCAAGCTCGTCTTCGAGCCATCGACATGAGCATCCCCGACGCCACCCACCACGCGCCGCAGCCGCCGCGCGAGAGCGAGCTTCCAGCGCTCACGCTCCGCGAGCTCGTGCGTGAGATCCCCGAGGCCACGCTCGCCGACGATGCCACGGCGAGCGTGCGCGTGCGGGGCGTGCACCACGACTCGCGCCGGGTTTCCCCGGGCGATCTGTTCGTGGCGCGCGCCGGCGCGCACGCCGATGGAACGCGCTTCATCGCCGATGCGGCGGCGCGCGGGGCGGCGGCGGTGTTGGTCTCGCGCGGGAGCGACGCGGACACGCGCGGGCTGCCGCGCATCGAGGCGGTCGACGTACCGCGCGCGCTCGCCTTCGCGTCGGCGGCGGTCTACGGGCACCCGACGTTCTCGCTCGAGGTGATCGGCATCACGGGCACGAACGGCAAGACGACGACGGCGCACCTGGTGCAAGCGGCCGTCAACGCCTGCGGTGAGCGCTGCGGCATCGTCGGCACGCTCGGCTACCGCTTCGAGGATCTCGATCTCCCGTCGACGCACACGAGCCCCGAGGCCGATGAGCTGGCCCGCATCGGCGCGGCCATGCGCGTGCGCGGCGCGACGCACCTCGTGATGGAGGTCTCGTCGATCGCGCTCGCCGCGAAGCGCACGGAGGCCGTGCGGTTCCGCGTCGCGGCGTTCACCAACCTCACGCAGGATCACCTCGACTACCACGGCACGATGGAGGCCTACGCGGCTGCGAAGGCGCGCCTCTTCTTCGATCTGGCGCCGGGCGCGGCGGCGGTGAACGTCGACGATGCCTTCGGTCGCACGCTGGCTACGCGCCTCGCGCCGCAGGGGCCGAAGGGGCCGCGCGAGGCGCCGCTCTGCCGCTTCTCCGCGCGCATCGATGCCACGACGGAAGACGCGGAGGTCGCGCCCACGCGGCTCTCGATCACGCACGCGGGGATCGACATGACCGCGCGGACGCCGGCCGGTGAGGTGGAGATCAAGTCGCCGCTGCTCGGCGCGCACAACGTTTCCAATCTGCTCACGGCGCTCTCGGTGGTGTGGCTCCTCGATCTCGACGTGCGCATCGCGGCGCGCGCGCTGTCGGCGCCGATCGTGGTGCCCGGCCGGCT
Organism: Minicystis rosea; assembly: GCA_001931535.1. GTDB lineage: Bacteria > Myxococcota_A > Polyangia > Polyangiales > Polyangiaceae > Minicystis > Minicystis rosea. The sequence goes on along the minus strand of CP016211.1, from coordinate 393,821 downwards.
GGAGCGCTGCGACGATCCGGCGCTCGACGACGTGGCCGTGCTCGTCGACTACGCGCACACGCCCGACGCGCTCGCGCGGGTGCTCTCCGGCGTGCGCGGGCTCGGATCGGGCCGCGTGGTGTGCGTGTTCGGCTGCGGCGGCGATCGCGATCCGCTCAAGAGGCCGCTCATGGGCGAGGCGGTAGGCAGGCTCGCGGACGTGGCGATCGTCACCAACGACAACCCGCGGAGCGAAGATCCCAAGGCCATCGCGGACGCGATCTTGCCGGGGCTGGCGGGCGGACAGGCGGAGGTGATCGTCGAGCTCGATCGCCGCCGCGCCATCGAGCGCGCGGTGACCGACGCGCAGCCCGGCGACGTGATCATCCTCGCGGGCAAGGGCCACGAGCCTTACCAGATCATCGGCGCGACCACCCTGCCGTTCGACGATCGCGACGAGGCGCGCCGCGCCCTCGACCTCCGCCGCGCGCACCGGAGGGACGGCTGATGGCCACGCCGATCCCCCAGAATCACGCTGGATTCACGCTCGCCGAGATCCTCGATGCGACGGGCGGCTCGCTCGCGCACGGCAACGTCGAGGAGGTGACTGCCGTCTCCACCGACACGCGCGCCATCACCGAAGGCGCTTGCTTCGTGGCGCTACGCGGTGAGGTTCACGATGGGCACGCGCACCTCGCGGCCGCGCGCGAGAAGGGCGCGGCGCTCGCGATCGTGGATCGCGAGGTCGAGGCGCCAGCCGGCCTCGCCATCGTGCGGGTGCCCGACACGCTCGTGGCGCTCGGAGATTTGGCCCGCGCGCACACGCGTCGCTGGCGCGCGCTCGGCGGCCGCCGCGCCGTCGTCGGCATCACCGGCTCGGCTGGGAAGACCACCACGCGCGTCGCGGTGTCGGCGCTCCTCGAAGCGATTTTCCCCGGCGAGGTCCACGGCACCGCGGGCAACCTCAACAACCGCGTGGGCGTGCCCATGGTGCTCTTCGGCCTCGAACCAAAGCATCACTTCGCCGTCGTCGAGATGGGGATGAACCTGCCCGGCGAGATCGCCGAGCTGTGCCGCATCGCCGAGCCCGACGCGGGCGTGGTCACGCTCGTGGCGGCCGCGCACACCGAAGGCCTTGGCTCGATCGAGGGCGTCGCCCACGAGAAAGGCGCGCTCTTCCGCGCCCTCCGCGAAGACGGCGTGGCCATCGGCAACGGCGACGACGCCCGCGTGCGCGCCCAGATCCAGAGCTCGCCCGCGACGCGCCGCTGTCTCTACGGCCGCGTGGAAGGTGCGGCCGTGCGCATCGTCGATCGCGTGCCGGTGGGCATGACGAGCTCGCGGCTCACGCTCGAGCGGCCCTCGTTCGGTGCGATCACCTTCGAGACCCCGCTGCTCGGCGAGGCCGGCGCGCTCGCGTGCGCGGCCGCCGTCGCGGTCGCCGAGGTCGCGATGGGCGCGCACGTCACCGATGCGATCTGCGCGGACGCCTTCGCGCGGGCCGACGTGGGCGCGGGCGCGGGGAGGCTCGTGCCGCGCGTGTTCGCGAGCGGGCTCGCGGTGATCGACGACACCTACAACGCGAACCCGGCCTCCACGTGCGCGTCGATCCGCGCCGCCGCCGAGATCGCACGGGCCACGGGCCGGCGGCTCGTGCTCGTGCTCGGCGAGATGAAGGAGCTCGGCATCGAGAGCGCCCCCGGCCACGACGAGGTCGGCCGCGCGGCCGCCGCGAGCGGCGCGGCCGAGGTGCTCACCGTCGGCGGCGGCGAGGCGCCGCGCATGGCCGCGCGCGCCGTGGAAGGCGGCATGCGCGCCGCCCACGCCGAACGCGTCGACGACATCATCATCCTCGTCAAGCTCGCCCTGCGCACGAACGATCTCGTGCTGGTGAAGGGATCGCGAAGCATCGGCACCGAGCGCGTCGTTCACGCGCTCGCCGCGGACCACGACCGGGCGGGAGGGCACTCCCTTTGATCTACGAGCTCTTCTACCCGCTGAAGTTCCACTACGCGTGGCTCTCCTGGCTCAACGTCCTCCGGTACATCCCCTTCCGGACCATCATGGCCACCATCACGGCCATGCTGCTCACGTTCCTGCTCGCGCCGTGGTTCATCCGCGAGCTGCGCCGCAAGCAGATCGGCCAAGTGGTGCGCGCCGTCGGCCCCGAGACGCACAAGGTCAAGGCCGGCACGCCCACCATGGGCGGCGCGCTCATCCTGCTCTCGCTCCTCTTGCCCACGGTGCTGTGGGCCGATCTCAAGAACCCCTTCGTGCTCGCCACCACCGCGGTGACCGCGGGCTATGGCGTCATCGGCTACCTCGATGACTACCTGAAGATCCGCTGGAAGAGCTCGGGCGGCCTCGCGGGACGCTACAAGCTCATCGGTCAAACGCTCATCGGCGGCTCGGCCATCGCGTACATCTTCCTCGCGAACTCGAAGCTCCCGGCCGATTGGCTGGCGATCAAGACGCACCTCGCCATCCCCTTCGCGGCCTTCTCGAAGCACTCGATCACGCTGCCGCTCTGGGTCTACCTGCCCTTCGCGCTCTTCGTCGTGGTGGCCACGTCCAACGCGGTGAACCTCACCGACGGCCTCGACGGTCTCGCCATCGGCCCGGTGATGATCAACGCGGGCACGTACCTCATTTGGGCCTACGTCGCCGGCGTCTCCATCGGCGGCTTCTCGATCGCGAACTACCTCGACATCCCCAAGATCGCCTCCGTCGGCGAGCTCAGCGTCTACTGCGGATCCGTCATCGGCGCGGGCATCGGCTTCCTTTGGTACAACACGTACCCAGCGCAGGTCTTCATGGGGGACGTGGGATCGCTGGCGCTCGGCGGCGGCCTGGGGATGCTCGCGGTCTGCACCAAGAACGAGTTCCTCAGCGTGGTGCTGGGCGGCATCTTCTTCATCGAGACCGTCAGCGTCATCACGCAGGTGACGTCGTTCAAGCTCACGGGGAAGCGCATCTTCCTCATGGCGCCGATCCACCACCACTACGAGAAGAAGGGGTGGGCCGAGCCGAAGATCATCGTGCGGTTCTGGATCATCTCCATCCTGCTCGCGCTCGTCTCGCTGGCGTCTCTCAAGGTGCGTTGAACCATGGATGTCCAAGGCAAGACCGCGATCGTGATCGGGCTCGGGCGGAGCGGCGTGGCCGCGGCCAACCTGCTCCTTTCGCGCGGCGCGCGGGTGATTGCCAACGACGCCGTCGCCCGCGAGAAGCTCTCCGCGGATGCGCTCGCGCTCGAAGCGAAGGGCGCGGAGATCGTCGCCGGCAGCCACCCCGAGAGCATCTTCACCGCCGCCGACTTCGTGATCATCTCGCCCGGCGTGCCGTCGTTCCCCGCGCTCGAAGCGTTCGAGAAGAGCGGCCGCGAGGTCATCGGCGAGCTCGAGCTCGCCGCGCGTCACCTGACGGCGCCCATCGCGCTCATCGGCGGAACCAACGGCAAGAGCACCACCACGGCGCTCGTCGCCGCCATGTGCGAGGCCGCCGGGAAGAAGACCTTCATCGGTGGCAACTTCGGTCAGCCGCCGGCCGAGGTCGTGGACGAGCCGTGGGACGTGATGGTCCTCGAGATCTCGAGCTTCCAAGCCGAGCGCGTACCCACCCTGCGCGCCAAGGTCCACGCGCTCCTCAACATCACCGACGACCACCTCGATCGCTACCCCGATTTCCAGGCCTACGCCGACGCCAAGGGCAACCCGTTCGAGCACATGACCACGGACGACGTGGCGGTGATCCCGCACGGCGATCCCATCGTCGCGCGCCAGGCCGCGCGTGGTCCCGAAAAGATTTACACGTTCAGTATCTCGGACGCGGCCGCCGACATCGCCCTCGTCGGCGACCAGATTCGCTTCGCGGCCGCGGGCATCGAGATCCCCGCGAGCGTCCTGCGCATCTCCGGGACGCACAACGTCGCCAACGTCTGTGCGGCCATCGGCTGCGCGCATGCGCTCGGCGTCGGCGCGGACGCCATCCAGCGCGCGCTCGAGAAGTTCACCGGCCTCGGCCATCGCACGGTCTACGTCGCGACCATCGACGGCGTCCGCTACTACGACGACTCCAAGGGCACCAACGTGGGCGCCTCCGTGGCGGCGCTGCGCGGGCTCACCGAGGCGCGGGCGGTGCTCATCGCCGGCGGCCGCGACAAGCTCGGGGACTACGCCCCGCTCGTCGAGGCGCTCCGCGAGCGAGGCCGCGCGCTCGTGCTCATCGGCGAGGCCGCCGATCGCATCGAGGGAGCAGCGGCCGGCGTGCTGCCGATCGCGCGCGCGAGCTCGATGCAAGAGGCCGTGAAGAAGGCCCGAGAACTTGCCCTTTCCGGCGACGCCGTGCTCCTCAGTCCTGCGTGCTCGAGCTTCGACATGTTCCGCGGCTATGCCCACCGCGGTGACGTGTTCGTCGCTGCGGTGCGCGCCGAGGAGGCCGGAACGTGAAGTGGTTCGGGAGAGGTCGGAGCGAGGAGCCGCGCGCCCAAGAAGCGCCTAGCCAGCCGCGCAATCAGCGGAGGTCCAACCCGCCTGCGGCTGATCCCAAGGCTGCGCCCATCGCGGGCCGCGCCGCGGCGATCGCCCTCCCGTCGCTGCTTCGTTCGAGCCCGTCCGGCCCGGTGGACTCCGTGCTCGCCGCGCTCGTGATCGCGCTCATCGGCTTCGGCGTGGTCATGGTCTACAGCGCCAGCGCCATCGAGGCGACGGTGCGCCACCACGACGCGCAGTTCTTCCTCAAGCGGCAGGCCGTCTACGCGTTCGGCGCGATCTTCGTCATGTGGTTGACGAGCCGCATCGACTACCGCCGCCTCAAGCCGTTCACGTATCCGATCCTCGGCGCCGTCGTGCTCATGCTGGTCCTGGTCGTGACCGGCTTCGGCCACAAGGCCGGCAACGCGTACCGCTGGATCGCCATCGGCCCGGTGCACATCCAGCCCGCCGAGACGGCGAAGCTCGGCATCGTCATCTGGCTCGCGTACTCGCTCTCGAAGAAGGCCGACAAGATCAAGAGCTTCTCCGTCGGCTTCCTCCCGCACCTGCTCGTCGTCGGCGTGCTCGGCATCCTCTGCTTGCGGCAGCCCGACTTCGGCAGCGCCGTCGTGCTCACGTTCCTCACGTTCACGCTGCTCTTCGTGGCCGGCGCGCGCGTCAGCTGGATCGCGGCGCTCACCATGTTCATGTCGTTCGGCGCCGTCGCGCTGGTGCGCTTCAGCGAGTACCGCTTCAAGCGCTACCTCGCGTGGATGGACATGGAGAACAACCGGAACGACCTCGCGTACCAGCCGTTCCAGTCGGTCATGAGCTTTGGATCGGGCGGCATCTCCGGCCTCGGTCTCGGCCGCGGTCTCCAGGTCCTCTACCTGCCCGAGGCACACACGGACTTCATCTCCGCCATCATCGGTGAGGAGCTCGGCTTCCTCGGCATCCTCGCGCTCTGCGCGGTGTACCTGATGATCGTCTCGCGCGGCGTGAAGGTCGCGCTCGAAGCCGCCGACGACTACGGCAGCTTCCTCGCCTTCGGCATCGCCACGCTCTTCGGCGTGCAGGCGCTGACGAACCTGGCGGTCGCGATGGCCATCTTCCCGACGAAGGGCCTCACGCTGCCGTTCCTCTCGTACGGCGGATCGTCGCTGCTGGTGAACGCGGCGGCGGTGGGCATTCTTCTCAGCATCAGCCGGCCGCGCACCGCGCTGCCGGAGCCGGTCACGAACGCGAAGAAGGGCACGGCGCCGAGCGCGTCCGCGCTGGTGGCGACGGCGGCTGTCGAAGGCAGCGCCGCGGAAGGAGGCACGTGGTGACGACGGTCCTCATCGCAGGAGGCGGCACGGGCGGACACGTGTATCCGATGCTCGCCGTGGGCGACGCGGTGCGCGCCCTCGAGCCCACGGCGCGCGTCGTCTACGTCGGCACCCCGCGCGGCATCGAAGGTCGCGCCATCGGATCGCTCGGCGAAGAGCTGCACCTCCTCGACATCGCGCCGCTGCGCGGTGACGGGCTCGGCGGCTTCGTGAAGGGCGTGGCCCGCGCGGCCGGCTCGATCCCCGAGGCTCGCGCGCTCGTGCGCCGCCTCCGTCCCGACGTCGCGCTCTCCGCCGGCGGCTACGCGGGCGGCCCCATCGCGCTGGCCGCGCGTCTCCACGGCGTGCCCGTCACGCTGCTCGAGCCGAACAGCGTGCTCGGCCTCTCGAACCGTTTGCTCACGCCCTTCGCCGAGCGCGCCTACGTCGCGTTCCCCGAGGCCGAGCGCTTCCTCCGCCCGAGCACGGTGCGTCGCTTCGGCGTCCCGCTGCGTCGCGCCTTCACGCCCTCGCCCTACACCGCGCCGCCCGGCCCGATGCGCATCCTCGTGCTCGGCGGTAGCCAAGGCGCGAAGGGCATCAACGAAGCCGTGCCGCGCGCGTTCGCGTCCGCGATCTCGCAGGGCGCCGACATCACCGTCACCCACCAGACCGGCCGCGAGCGCGATGCCGAGGTGCGCGCGCTCTACGCGAGCCTCGGCCTCGCGGCGCGCGCCGACGTCGTCCCGTACATCGACGACGTCGCGGCCGCGATCACCTCCGCCGATCTCATCGTCGGTCGCTCGGGCGCGTCGTGCCTCGCCGAGATCGGCGCGGTCGGCCGCGCGTCGGTGCTCATCCCCTTCCCGTTCGCCGCCGACAACCATCAATTCAAGAACGCCAAGAGCCTCGAGGACGCGGGCGCTGCCATCGCCATCGCTCAGGCCGAAGCCACGCCCGAGCGCGTCGCTTCCGAGATCATCCTCTTGGCGAAGGATCACGATCGGCGCACGCGCATGGCCCGCGCCGCGATGAGTCTCGGCAAGCCCGAGGCCGCGCGCTCCGTCGCCGCCGATCTTCTCGAGCTCGCGTCGCACCGCAAGGTGCGCCAAGAGGAGGCCTCCTAGTGTTTCGCGGTCGTGTCCGTCACGTGCATTTCGTCGGCATCGGAGGCGTGGGGATGAGCGGCCTCGCCGAGATCCTCCGCTCGCTCGAGTTCGACGTCTCCGGCTCCGACATGAAGGAGTCGAGCACCACGCGCCGCCTCGCGACGCTCGGCGTGCGCATCGACATCGGCCACAAGCACGAGAACATCTCGGGCGTCGACGTCGTCGTCTACTCCAGCGCCATCCGCCCGCAGAACCCCGAGCTCACCGAGGCCCGCGCCCTCGGCATCCCGGTCATCACCCGCGCCGAGATGCTCGCCGAGCTCATGCGCGTGAAGTACGGCGTCGCCATCGCCGGCTCGCACGGCAAGACCACGACCACCTCGCTCGTGGCCACCGTGCTCCGCGCCGCGGGCCTCGATCCCACCGTCGTCGTCGGCGGCAAGATGGCCGCGCTCGGATCGAACGCGCGCCTCGGCGCCGGTGATCTCCTCGTGGCCGAGGCCGACGAGAGCGACGGCTCCTTCCTCCGCCTCACGCCCACCATCGCGGTCGTCACCAACATCGATCCCGAGCACCTCGATCACTACGGCTCGCACGACAAGCTCAAGGAAGCCTTCGTCGAGTTCGCCGCGCGCGTGCCCTTCTACGGCCTCGCCGTGCTCTGCCTCGATCACCCCCACGTGCAGGACATCCTCCCGCGCATCCCGCGGAGGCACGTGACCTACGGGGTGTCGCCTCAATCGGACTACTCGGCGCGCGGCATCCAGTTCCGGGGCCTGGAGACGAGCTTCAACGCCTATCGCCGCGGCGAGCCGCTCGGCGGCTTCACCGTGCGCATGCCCGGCGCGCACAACGTCTTGAACTGCCTCGCCACCATCGCCGTGGCCGACGAGCTCGAGGTCCCCCTCGACGTCACGAAGCAGGCCCTCTCCACCTTCGGCGGCGTCGCGCGTCGCTTCACCATCGTGGGCCAGGTCAATGGCATCACCTTGGTCGACGACTACGGCCATCACCCGGCGGAGATCCGCGCCACCATCGAGGCCGCGCGCCGCGCTTACCCGGGCGAGAACAACCGGATCATCGTGGCTTTCCAGCCGCACCGGCACACCCGCACGCGCGATCTCTTCGACGATTTCACCCGCGCCTTCAATCAGGCAGACGTCCTCTTTCTCACCGACATTTATGCCGCCGGTGAATCGCCCATTCCGGGCGTCTCTGCCGAGAAACTTCTCCAGGCGATCCGCGAGCACGGCCACCACGACGCGGCCTACGTGCCCGACAAGAACGATCTCCCCGAGGTGCTGGAGCGCGTCGTGCGCCCCGGCGACGTGGTGATCGCGCTCGGCGCCGGCGACGTGAACGCCAGCGTGCGCGCCCTGAAAACGCGGCTCGAAGCCAAGGATCTCGGCAAGACGCCGGTCCCTTCCTCCGTGCGTGAGGAGCCTCGATGAGCGCGCCGCCGACGAACCGTCGCCGCCCGCTCTTCGAAGGCCCCGCTGGCAACGTGAAGCGGAAGGTCATCGACGCGCCCCGCGATCCGGGCGCGGACGACGACTCGCCGCTGCCCGGTCCGGCGACCACCACCGTCCGCCCGCCGGCCCCGCCGAAGAGCGAAAAGCCGAAGGGCAAAGGCGGTAGCGCGCTCCGCATGCTCCAGATGGTCGGGGGCGCCGCCATCGTCCTCGCGGCCTCGATCGGCGTCGCCTACGGCGCCCGCCGCTACATCACGTCGAGCCCGCGCTTCGCCGTGCGCACCGTCCTCGTCGACGGCGTCCACCGGCGCACCGCCACGCAGGTCGCGAACGGCGGCGGCGTGGCCGTGGGCAAGAACATCTTCGCCCTCGATCTCAAGCAGGCCGGCGCGCTGATCACGCAGGACCCCTGGATCGAGAAGGCCACCGTCGTCCGCAAGCTCCCCTCGACCATCTCCATCACGGTGGTCGAGCGCGAGGCCGCGGCCCTCGTGTCGATCGGCAGCGAGCTCTATCTCGCTACCCGCGACGGCGATCTCTTCAAAAAGATTGGCCAAGAAGATCCCTCGGATCTCCCGATCATCACGGGCATCCCGACGACGCAGGTCACGAGCGATCGCCCGGGCGTCGTCATCGCCGTGCGGCGCGCGCTCGACGTCGCCGACGAAGCCGATCGCACCGGGATCTCCAAGCGTTACCCGCTCCAGGAGCTCCATCTGGAGAAGGACGGCTCGCTCGTCGTCACCATCGGGCGCGAGGCCATCGCGCTCAGCCTCGGGCGCCCGCCGTACCGCGACAAGATGGAGGAGGCGTCACGAATCCTGAATGAATTGGCCCGTCGCAAGGCCAACGCTTCGGTGATCTTCCTCGACAACGACGCGCACCCCGAGCGGGTGGTGGTGAGGATGCGATGAGCTGCCACCGAAACTTGGCCACCACAGATCGCCCATGGCAGGGTCGCCGGGACTCCACGCGGGATCTGTGCCCGCGCTTGCCGATGGGATGCGAATGAAGAGCCGGATGGAAACCTCCGAGATTGTGGTCGGCCTGGACATCGGGACGACCAAGGTGTCGGCCGTGGTGGGCGAGGTCGACGCCGACGGGATCACCATCCTCGGGGTCGGCAACGTGCCGTGCCGGGGCCTGCGCAAGGGCGTCGTCTCCAACATCGACTGGACGGTGCGCGCCATCGCCGAGGCGATCGAGAGCGCGCAGACGATGGCCGGGGTGGAGATCCGCACGGTCTACGCCGGCGTCGCCGGCAGCCACATCCGCAGCCAGACCTCCGATGGGGTCGCGGCCATCGCGGGCGGCGAGGTGACGCGCGCCGACGTGGACCGCGTGCTCGAAGGCGCGCGCGCCATCCCCGTCGATGCCGATCGCCAAATCCTCCACGTTTTGCCGCGCGAGTTCATCGTCGACAACCAAGACGGGATTCGCGATCCGGTGGGGATGAGCGGCGTGCGCCTCGGCGCCAAGGTCAACCTGATCACCGCCGCCACGTCGTGCGTGCAGAACGTGGTCCGCTGCGCCGAGCGCTGCGGTCTCACGGTCGCCGACGTCGTGCTCCAGCCGCTCGCCAGCGCGGAGGCCGTGCTCTCCGAGGACGAGAAGGAGATCGGCGTCGCCGTCATCGACATCGGCGGCGGCACGACGGACCTCCTCATCTTCGTCGACGGCGGCATCGCCCACGCCAGCGTGATCCCGGTCGGTGGCAACAACGTCACCGCCGACATCTCCGCGGGCCTGCGCACGCCGATGGGCGAGGCCGAGCGGCTCAAGCGCAATTTCGGCTGCGCGCTCTCGCGCATGGTCGGCGACGACGAGGAGATCGAGGTCCCCGGCGTGGGCGGTCACGGCCCGCGCAAGGCCGCGCGCCGCGTGCTGTCCGACATCGTCGAGCCGCGCGTCGAAGAGATCTTCGCCGTCCTGCGCAAGCGCATCGAGGACACCGGGATGCTCGAGCAGCTCTCGGCCGGCGTGGTGCTCACGGGCGGCGCCGTGCTCCTCGATGGAATGACCGATTTCGCCGAGGAAATCCTCGGTCTCCCCGTGCGCCTCGGCCTTCCGGTCGGCGTCCGCGGGATCACGCAGCTCGTGGCCGGCCCGCAGTACGCGACCGGCGTCGGCCTCGTGCAGTACGGCGCCGGCGCGCTGGCGCAAGCGCGCGAGCGCACCTCGAGCCCGGTGGAGCTCGTGGCCCGCACCGAGCTGCGCAAGACCACCCCGGCCCCGCGCGGTGATCGCGTCAAGGAGCCGGAAGAGATCATGCCGGATCCCGAACGGCGCGGCCGCTTCTGGAGCTGGCTCCGAGCAGCATTCTAGACATGACGATCGCAGAGAAAGTTGTTAGAGAATCCGGTTTGAAGAAACGGTAGCTTCGCCGGACGGCTTCGGGGTGGAGCCGAGCGCAGTATCCGCCCCAAAACAGGCTTTTTCAGGGAAGAGGCGCCCTGTCTAGGCCGGTGAAAATAGTGGAGCAGCCGTCGGGCTCCACGAACGAGCAGTGAAGGTGCGGTCCGCGAGGATCGCGCTCTGAAACGGCCGCGCTGCGGCCGGTCGGCCCGGAGCGGTGAGCGCCCCGACGCCGAATCCCGGGAGGAAGTTCATGAGTTTCTCGATCGAATTTGCCGATGAAGCCGCTGGCTACGACGCGCGAATCAAGGTGATCGGCTGCGGTGGTTCGGGCGGGAATGCCGTCAACACGATGATGAACTTCGGCCTCGAAGGCGTGGAGTTCATCGTGGTGAACACCGATGCCCAGGCGCTCGGCGCGAGCCTCGCTCCGACCAAGCTCCACATCGGCGCGAACATCACCCGGGGCCTCGGCGCCGGCGCGGATCCCGACAAGGGCCGCAAGGCCGCGCTCGAGGACGTGACGCGCATCAAGGAGATGCTCCAGGGCGCGGACATGGTCTTCGTCACCGCCGGCATGGGCGGCGGCACCGGCACGGGCGCGGCGCCCGTCATCGCGCAGATCGCGCGCGAGGAGGGGTGCCTCACGGTCGGCGTGGTGACGAAGCCCTTCTTCTTCGAGGGCAAGCAGCGCTCGCGGCGCGCCGAGCTCGGGCTCGCGATGTTGAGCGAGCAGGTCGATACGCTGATCACCATCCCGAACCAGAAGCTCCTCGCGCTCGGCGACGAGGATCTCTCGTTCGTCGAGGCGTTCCGCAAGGCGGACGAGGTCCTCTACCAGGCCATCAAGGGCATCAGCGATCTCATCACGCAGAACGGGATCGTGAACGTCGACTTCGCCGACGTGAAGACCGTGATGAGCAACATGGGCCGCGCGCTCATGGGCACCGGCTGCGCCAAGGGCCAGGGCCGCGCGCGCCTCGCCGCCGAGATGGCGGTGAGCTCGCCGCTGCTCGACGACATCTCCGTCGAGGGCGCGACGGGCGTGCTCATCAACATCGTGGGCGGTCCCGACATGCGCATGCGCGAGATCGAGGAGGCCGCGACGCTGGTGCAGGAGCAGGCGCACGAGGACGCGAACATCATCTTCGGCGCGACCATCGACGAGACGATGGGCGAGGCCATCAAGGTGACCGTCATCGCCACCGGCTTCGATCACCCCGTCGCCGAGGTGCCCGCGCAGCTCGCGAGCTCCGCGGCGCGTCCGCTGGCGCAGTCGCTGTCGACGATGTCGTCCCCGACGCTCTCCGCGCGCAGCACGAGCCCGGCGCCGGCCACGCGCACCACGCCGCCCGCCGCGCCGCCGCCGTCGCGTCAGGCTCCGCGTGAAGATCTCGGCTTCCCCACCCGCCGCGCCGCGGCTCCGCAGATGACTGCGGCGCCCGCTGCGGCCGGCGCTTCCGCAGGGCGCGAGCGCGCCACGTTCGTCCCGCCGCTCGACTCCGAGTGGGATACGCCCGCGTTCCAGCGGCGCGGACAGTAAGTAAAAAGCTCCCCGTACGAAACCAAGACCGCCAACGCGCGACCCCGGCGCCTGGCGGTCTTGCCTATTTGGGGCCAAAGTGGGTTTGGCCCGATCGTTGACAGGGGGCGGCGCCGACTTATGGTCTTCCCGCCCTGCGCCTCGTCGGCTACGGGCTCGGTGCCGTTGGGGCCGAAGCGGCCCAGAACTCCGACCCCGGCCCCGAGGAGCTCAACGTCTCAGCATCGGCCCACTGAAGGGCTGGAAGACGTGGGCCCGAGGGGATCGAGTCCGTCCCCGTCATGACCCAAAAGCGCGACTATTATGAGATCCTCGGGGTGGCGAAGGACGCCTCCGCGGATGACATCCGTAAGGCGTACCGTCAGGCCGCGCTGAAGAACCACCCGGATCGCAACCCCGGCGACAGCGCTGCTGAAGGCCGCTTCAAAGAAGCGACCGAGGCTTACCAAGTCCTTTCGGACGAGGACAAGCGCGGCCGCTACGACCGCTTCGGACATGCCGGCGTCGAAGGCGCGCCCGACATGGGCGGCGACATCTTCACCCACTTCCAGGACATCTTCTCCGAGTTCTTCGGCGGCTTCGGCGGCGCGCAGCGGCGTCGCGGCGGGCCGGCGCGCGGCCAAGACATCCGCGTGCAGCAGCGGCTCTCGCTCAAGGACGCGATGCTCGGCTGCAAGCGCGAGGTCGTGCTGCGCACGCCGACCGCATGTGAAGAGTGCAGCGGCACCGGCGCGAAGCCGGGCACGAAGCGCAAGCAGTGCGGGACGTGCGGCGGCGTCGGTCAGGTGTCGACGTCGCGCGGCTTCGTGATGTTCACGCAGACGTGTCCGGAGTGCAGCGGGGAAGGCACCGTGGTGAAGACGCCGTGCCCCGCGTGCAAGGGCGCGGGTGCGGTCGAGAAGACGCGCAAAGTGAATGTGACGTTCCCCGCCGGCGTCGACTCGGGCCAACGCCTGCGCGTGCCCGGGCAGGGCATGCCGGGCCATCAAGGCGGCCCGGCGGGCGATCTCTACGTCGACATCGAGGTCGCACCGGACGAGCGCTTCGAGCGCGACGGCGCCGATCTCGTGACGCGCGCCCACGTGTCCTTCGCCGAGGCTGCGATGGGCGGCACGGCCTCCGTGACGCTGCCGGACGAGACCGAGGTCACCGTCGAGGTCCCCGCCGGCACGCAGCCGGGCGAGGTCATCGGCGTGAAGGGCAAGGGCATGCCGCGCGTCGACGGCCGCGGGCGCGGCACGCTCCAGGTCGTGGTCCAGGTCGACGTGCCGCGCACGCTCTCGGCGCGCGCCAAGGAGCTGCTCCGCGAGCTCGGGGAAGAGATCGCGCAGGAGCAGGCGAACGCGAAGACGGCCTGAGCGCCGGCTTCGAGCCCTCGGTGGCAAAGCATGAGACCGCGATCCTTCACACATGAAGGATCGCGGTTTTGCTTTGTCCGAGACGCGATGGGCTGTGACGGATGACGCCTCAACGAACGATGCGGGCGCTCCGCGATCGTCGGGCAACGCCTATCGCGTGACGCCCATCCACGCGCCGGCGCAGGCGAGCCCGAGCGCGACGGGCGCGAAGGCGAGCGCGAAGACGACGGCGACCGGCGCGGCGAGGCCGAGCAGCACGAGGCCGCCGACGATGGCGAGCGCGGCGGCGATGGCGGATTCGAGGACGCCGCGGGCCGCGGAGGCGCGCGCCACGAGGTAGCCGGCGACCGGGAAGGCAGCGAGCGCGGCGGCGCCGAGGAGCACGAGGGGCGCAGCGCCGGCGGCGCCGTCGCCGCGATCGACGGCGGCGAAGTCGACGCCCATGCGACGGCCGAGGACGACGGCGACGGCGAGCGCGGCGGTGATGACGCCGATGGTGACGAGCGCGCCGGCGCCGATCCAGCCGAACATCACGGGCTGCTCGGTGCGCCACAGCGCGGCGCGCACCGCGCCCAGCGTGGGCGGCGCGATGGAGAGACGGCGCGGGCGCGGACGCGCGGTGGGTGCATCGCTCGAAGCGAGGCTGCGGCGCACGATGAGGGCGCCCACGAGCATGAGCAGGAGCATGGGCAAGGTCGCGATGAGCGCGACCGCGCCGCGGCCGAAGACGATGTGATCGTAGAGGCCGTTGAAGAGCAGCGCCCCGAGCCACGTGGCCTTGAAGGCGCGGCCGCCGAGGCGGTGCGCGCGACGCTCTTCGGCTTCGCGGCCGAGCGTGTAACCCCATGCGGCCGCGAAGAACACGTGCGCGGGCGTGGCCAGGAGCGCGCGGCCGACGTCGAGCATCGATGCACCCGCGTGCCGGAAGAGCTCGGCGTTGTGCGCGGTGACGAAGCCGAGCGCGGCCGCCGCGCCGAAGAGGACGCCGTCGCGCGCCGACGCGAAGAAGCGCGTGCGCCACGCGGGGACCACGGCCGCGACCTTGAGGCCCTGCTCGAGCGGCGCGACGACGAAGAACGCATAGACGATCGCGGAGAGATCGAGGCCCGTGCGCGCGTGCTCGTCGAGGCCGGCCCAGCCGCCGATCCAGCGTTCGAGGAGCCACGCCGGGAGGAACACCGCCGCGCCGAGCAGCACCGTGACGGCCACGAGCGTGAGCCTTCGGCGTTGCTGGTGCGCGCGGCGTGGATCGGCGTCCTCGGGCCGCGGGACGCGCACCCAAAGCACGAAGCCGGCGAGCGGCGCGACGAGCGCGAGGACGGCGAGCGCCACCGTGAAGGCGGTCACGTCGTGACCTCGAGGCCTCGGGATCGATGCGCCGGAGACGGGGCGTCACGATGCCGATCGATCGGGAAATCGAGGGCGATTTCGAGCGATGACGATCGGCGTGACGAGGCCTCGGGATCCATCATCGGCTCGCGTCAGAGGTGGAGGCCGGCGACGCCGGTCGCGGCGATGGTGCCGCCGAGACCCGAGACGCCGTTGCCGCGCATGCCGAGGAGCTCGGCGGAGAAGCCGAGGCCGAGAGAGAAGATCGAGGCGACGTAGAAATCGACGCCGAGGCTCGCGCGGCCATAGCCGCCGCGCAGGCTCAACGTGTCGGGCGCGGTGTCGCCGAGCTTGCCGAAAGCGGCGTAGCCACCGCCCAGCTCGACGTGCGGCTCGACGCGGCCGAGCGGCACGTGGAGCCCGATTTCAGGGCCGAGACGATAGAGGTGGCCGATGGATCCGATGCCGAGCCGGCCGCGCACGAGGAAGGTCAGGAAGAGCAGGCGAGCGCCCACGCCCACGCCCATCACCGCGCCGCTCGACGACGTGGGCAGCGCACCACCGGTGAGCTGCGAGTCGCCTTTGAACGTCGTGAGGCCGACCTGCTCGAAGCCGCCGTGCGCGTCGATCCACACCCACTCGAGCCGCCGGCCGGCGTCGTCACGCTTCGCTTGATCGAGCTTTTGCTCGAGCTCGCGCGCACCCGGCATGGGCACGGAGGGCTCGATGACCTGCGGCATGCCGGCCGGTAAACCGAGGATCGGTATGCCGAAGCTCGGAGGCTGCTGGGGCGCAGGAGGCGGTTGGCTCGGCTGCGGAGCGGGTGCGGGCCACTGCGCCGCCGCGGGAGATGCGAGGAGCAAGAAAGCGACGACGGCGAGCGACGAAGTGGGTCGCGTCACTCGTCCTCCCCACGATCGAGGCGGAGGCCGTCGGCATGCGCGGTGGACTCGACGGGCGGGCCGGGGACGCGATAGCTGCCGTCGAGCCAGCGACCGAGATCGACGAGCTTGCACGCCGTAGAGCAAAACGGAAACGCCGTATTTCGAGGCTCGGAAGCGCGCGGCGGCGCGTCGCGTCCGCAGATCGGGCAAGGGTGGATGGCTCGCGTTTCCATGCGGCTAACGTAGCAGCGACGCGCGCTGCCATGTAGCCTGAGCGCCATGCGACGACGCTTTCTTCGGGCTTCATTGCGCCCGTTCGTGGCCGCCGCGGGCTTCGTGCTCGCAGCGGGGTGCGCAGGACGCTCGACCCTCGAGACCGACGTCACGCCCGACGCGGGCGAGGACGCCGCGCCCGTGGTGGATGCGGGGACGCCGCCGATCGAGACGAGCAACAAAGTCGACGTGCTCTTCGTGGTCGACAACTCGCCGACCACGGATGGCTTCCACGATCTGCTCGCCTCCTCGATGGGGTACTTGATCGATCGGTTCACGCACCCGGCCTGCGTCAACGGGCTCGGCAACGTGGTGGCGAACACGCCGGATTCGGCGGTCCCCTGCCCCATCGGCGTGCGTGAGTTCGCGCCGCAGACGGACGTGCGCTTCGCCGTGATCTCCACAAGCCTCGGCGGCCACGGGGCCGACCTCTGCAGCCCGGCGCATCCCGCATGGAATCCGCAGCAGAACGACGCCGCGCATCTGCTGACGCGCGACCCGGCGAACGGGACGGTGCCGACGTATCAGAACCAGGGCTTCCTCGCGTGGGATCCGGCGCAGAAGCTCGGGCCGCCGGGCGAGAGCGATCCCGCGGCGCTCACGGCCAAGCTCGTGAGCATGATTCAAGGGACGGGATCCGCGGGCTGCGGCTTCGAGTCGCAGCTCGAGAGCGTGTATCGCTTCCTCGTCGATCCGGAGCCGTACGAGAGCATCCCCATCATCGACAACCAAGCGGTGCCCACGGGCGTGGACGCGGTGGTGTTGCAGCAGCGCGCGGATTTCCTCCGGCCGGACTCGGCGGTGCTCATCGTCCTGGTGACGGACGAGAACGATTGCTCGACGCGTGATGGCAGCCAGTACTTCTTTTCGAACCAAGGCACGGCGCCGGAGAACCCGAACAAGGCGTTCCATCTGCCGCGCGCGCGCAGCGAATGCGCGAAGAACCCAAACGATCCCTGCTGCGCGTCGTGCGGGCAGACGACGCCGGCGGGGTGCTTGTCGTCGAGCGCGGATGCGGCCTGCAACGCGCCGCCGTTCGACACGATTGAAGATCCGGTGAACCTGCGCTGCTTCGATCAGAAGCGACGCTTCGGGATCGATTTCCTCCAGCCCATCGAGCGCTACACGCGCGGCCTCACCGAGACCCAGGTCCCGACGCGTGATGGATCGATCGTGGACAACCCGCTCTTCGTGGGGAATCGATCGCCGCGGCTCGTGATGATGATGGGCATCGTCGGGGTGCCCTGGCAGGACATCGCCAAGGAGCCGAAGGCGCTCTCGACGGGCTACAAGACGGTGGCCGAGATCGATTGGAATTTGGTCCTCGGGGACGCGACGACCGGGGCGCCACCGAGCGATCCGTTGATGATCGAGTCGATCGATCCGCGGACGGGAACGAGCCCGGTCACGGGCGCCGCGCTGGCACCGCCGGAATCGGGACCGATGGCGAACCCGATCAACGGACACGAGCGAACGATCGTAGCGCGCGACGATCTTCAGTATGCGTGCATCTATCCGAGGGTCGCGCCGAAGACGTGCACCAACGACGCATGCGACTGCGCAGAGCCGGCCGGCAACCCGGTGTGTCAAAGCGCCGACGGCAGCTACTCGACGACGCAGACCTTCAGCAAGGCGACGCCGGGGACGCGCGAGCTCAAGCTCTTGCAATCGCTCGGAGAGCAGGGCGCCGTGGCTTCGGTGTGCGCGGCGACGGCGTCGGGATCGGCGCAGCCGACGTTCGGGTACAAGCCGGCGATCGACGCGGCGCTGCGCATGCTGCGGCTCCGGCTCGAGTGACCATGCTGCAACGGCGCTACTCGAGATCGATGCCCACGTAGAGGAACGAGCCGTCGCGACGGACCCTGAGGAGCACGGTCGAGGGACGCGCGGCGGCGGCGATCAGTTGGGTGAGCTCGCCGGAGGTCTTCACGACGCGGCGGTTGAGCTCGACGACGATGTCGCCGGGGCGCAGATCGTCGGCTGCGGTGGTGCCAGGATCGACGGACTCGATGCGCGCGCCGCCGCCCTCGGCGTCGCCGGTCTTGAGGCCGATGCGCACCGGGCGCTTGGGCTCCGGCGTGGCCGCGAAGGGGCGCGTGTCGTCGTCGTGGCCCGGAAGGCGACCCAAGAGGACGCCGATGGTGCGCGCGTGGCCGTCGCGCACGAGGCCGAAGCGCAGCACTTCACCCGGACGACGCCGGCCCAGCTCGTGCGCGAGATCGGCGGCGCGCTGGATGCCGCGGCCATCGACGGTGATGATGACGTCGCCTTCGCGCAGGCCGGCGCGGAAGGCCGGACCACCCGCGTCGATCTCGGTGACGATCGCGCCCGAGAGCGTGGGCAGCCGGAGCGCGCGCGCCACCGGCGCGTCGACCGGTTGGTAGCTGATGCCCGCGTGCCCGCGGGCGACGCGGCCGGTGCGCAGCATCTCGGGGATCACGGCGCGCACGTCGTCGATGGGCACGGCGAAGCTCACGCCTTGACCATGCTCGAGCACCGCGGTGTTGATGCCGATCACGCGACCGCTGCCATCGAGGAGCGGGCCGCCGCTGTCGCCGGGGTTCACCGCGGCGTCGGTCTGCAGGAAGACCTCCGACGGGCCATCGTCGACCGATCGGCCCTTGGCGCTGAGGATCCCGCGCGTGACGCTCGGGCCGAGGCCGAAGGGGTTGCCCATGGCGAGCACGGGGTCGCCCACCTTCATCTGCTCGCTCGAGCCGAACGTGGCCACGGGGAGGCCGCGCGCAGCGCGGAGGCGGATGAGCGCGACGTCGAGCCACGCATCACGCGCGATCACCGTGCCCGCGAAGGTGCGTCCATCGGAGAGCTCGATGCGGACGTCGTCCGCGTTGGCGATGACGTGGCGGCTCGTGAGCACGAGGCCGTCGGGGTCAGCAGGATGCCGCTGCCCAGCGCGTGCTCGCGCGCGTTGCCGCCGTGCTCGGTGAAGGGGTGCTCGTCACCGCCGGCCGCGCGACCCGCGACGACGCTGACGATGCTGAGGCGCGTGCGATCGACGACGGCGGCGACGTCGATCGATCCTTCGCAGCGCGGCGGCTCGACCGGCGGCGGGGGCGCGACGAGCTCGGGCGCGAGCCCGGCTCCGAAGCGCGGGCCTGCGGTCGGCGCGCGCGCGGCCGGGCAGGTCGGGGCCCGACAAGCACCGAGCAACACGACGAGGGAAACCAACGATGCCGCAGGCGTCCAGGGGCTCACGGCTCCAACGTGATGCCAGGCCGTTCACGCGAGAAGCGGGCGGGCCCCGACGGGCTCGCCCCTCAGCGCCCAGCCTCGACGCGCACGACGCGCAGCGCGATCTCGACGTGCCGCCCGCTCGACTGCGTGAAGCGCGCCTTCCCGCGACCGCGCGCATACTCGAACGCGAGCTGGTTCGGCTTACCCTCGTCCGCGCTCTCCGCCTCGGTCACCTGCGCGCGTAGCTCCAGGATCTCGGTGCCCTCCGAGGTCCCGCCTTCGCGCACCGCGAACGTGCCGGCCTGGAGCATCGGGATGGTGCGCCGGAGGACGTTCACGAGCGCCTTCGGTTGCGCGGTGCCGAGAGGCTCGGCGCTCGTGATGTGACCGTCGGCGTCGACGCGGATGGCGATCTCGAGCTTGCCCACGTCGCCCAAGGAGAGCGTGGCCCAGATGGGATCCGAATCGCACGCGGGCGGGATGGCGCGGGTGAACGCGCGCCCGAGATCGCGCACGGACGCGGGCCCTTCGGCGCCGAACGGACCCGTCGCGCCGGAGCCCTTGCCCGGCTCCGCGTTGGAGGCGACGGCGCGCGATCGCTTCGCGTCGCGCACCGGGTTGTCATGCGCTTCGGAGGAATCACGCGGCTCCGGCACGTGATCGTCGTCCTTGCGAGGCGCTGCGGAGGCATCGGGCCGCGGCGCCAGCGGTCGAGGACGCGGGCGCGGCGCAGGTGCGGAAGCGACCACCGCTGGCTTCGCGGAAGGCACCGCGTCGGTCGCCACGGCGGCCGGCGCAGCGACGATCGTTTCATGCGGAGCAGGCTCGGCTTTCGCAGGCGCGGAAGGTTCGTGTTTCGCAGGTGCGGGAGGCTCGGCTTTCGCGGGAGGCGGGGGCGCTTCGGCTTTGCCTTCGACGCTCACGTCGACCAGCGCGTCGGCGCCGGGCAGCTCGGCGGTGCTTCCGGTCCAGCGATCCTGCGGCGGCGCGTGCGTCTCCGAAGCGCGCGGGCCGCTGTGAACGAGCGGGGCGCCGACGAGCAGGACGCCGTGAACCGCGAACGACAATGCGAGGGCCTTCCGGAGGAAGGTGTTCGACGGTACTACGCGCGTCATGCCTCGTCCTTCACCGGGTCTTCCGCCCTGGTTCCTGCGGCTGCCTCTTTCCATCTCGCCTTCCGAGATCCTGCGCGTCGTCTTCGAACGGCGAAACGGCCTGGAAATCCCGAGTGGTTCGCAGATTTTCGGAGCCCAGGTCGCTCGGCCGCGCGCTTCAGGATGGGCTGGACACCGCTCGGCGTGCAACGTTCCCGGAGGCGCGCCGTGAAAGTCCTGTCGATTTCCACCTCCACCCCGCGCGGCAGCGTCGCGATCGTCCGTGACGACGGGACCGCGACCGAGGCGACGTACGTCGATCTGCAAGGCCACGCCGAGCGCCTCTTCACGGCGATCGACGAGGCGCTCGCCCGCGCCGGCGAGACGCGCGCGAGCCTCGATGCGCTCGCGTGCGACGTGGGGCCCGGCTCGTTCACCGGCGTGCGCGTGGGCGTCGCCTCGACCAAGGGCATCGCGCTCGCGCTCGGCCTGCCGCTCGTGGGCGTGACCTCGCTCGAGGCCATGGCCATGGCCGCGTTCTCGGAGGGCGCCGCCGATCCCGACGACGTCGTGGTCGCGGCCATCGACGCCAAGAAGAACGAGATCTTCCTCGCGGCCCACCGCCGGAGCGGCGAGATCGTGCTCGCGCCCTCGACCCGCCCTCTCGCAGGGGAGGCCTTCGTCATCGCCGAGGCCCCCGCCGGCGCCCGCCTCGTGGCCGTCGGCGAGATCGCGGCCGGCCTCTCGCTCCCCGGCGGGGTGCGCCTCGCGCGTGGGCCGGCCCTCGATCTGCCGGACGCAGCGTGGATCGGGCGCCTCGCGCTTTCCCGCCTCGCCGGAGGGGCGCCGGGCGATCCCGAGCTCCTCGAGCCCCTGTACGTGCGCGCGCCCGACGCCACGCCGATGGTCGCGGTGTAGACTGCGGCGCGATGAGCTCCGAGCCCGATTCGCAAGACGGCGTGCCGTCCTCCGAGAGCGGCGCGCTGCGCGCCTTTCAACCCGGCGAGGTGATCTTCCGCCAGGGCGATCCCAGCGCCGAAGCGTACCTCCTCGAAGAGGGATCGGTGCGCCTCATCAAGAAGGTGCGCGGCGCCGATCGCAGCCTCTCCATCGTGAAGCCCGGCGATCTCTTCGGCGAGTCCGCGCTCGTCGCGGGCGCGCCGCGCTCGTCGACCGCGGTGGCCATCACCGCCGGCCTCGCGCGCGCCGTGGCGCCGACGACGCTGGCCGCGCTCATCACGCGGCACCCGTCGGCGGGCGTGCGCATGGTCGAGCAGCTCGCGGCCCGGCTCTACGAGGCCGAGGATCAGATCGAGATCATGATGCTCAGCGACACGCAGTCGAAGGTCGTGAGCGCCTTGGTGAAGCTCGCCGAGAAGGCGCGCGCCGAGGGCCCCGGCGCCGCCTTCGCCATCTCGCCGATGGAGCTCTCCGCGCGCGTGGGCCTCGACGTCGACGCGGTGAAGCGCACCGTGCAACAGCTCCGCGAGGGCCAATACATCAAGGTCTCCGAAGCGCGCCTCGAGATCCCGGACATCGACGCCCTCCGCCGCCTCTACGCGCTCCTCGGCGTGAAAGAGGATCTCCGCGGCGAGGCTGGTTAGTCCCGGGAGAGGGCTCGCGCCCTCTCCCTCCACCGAGCAAAGCTCGGTGGAGCCTCCCACACCCCGAACCACCCGAGCCGGCTTCGACGTCGCGACGCTCGGGCCTGACGTCGGCTCTCTCGATCACGTTCTCGGCCGATCACGATCTCAGCGTGGAGCGCCCGCGCTTCATCGAAGAGAGCGCGCTGGAGTCTCTCTCTCGGTCGCGTGCGCGGCGCGCCTAGTCGAGTATCCACCCGACCACAATGAAAATCGATGAACTAAGCGCGGGACCCGACTGACTGCGGTCTTTGCGGGTTGACGTGCTCGGCTGACTCGGTTACCCAGGGGAGGCCCCGGCGGGCGAATCAGGAGGTTCTGCACAACCATCACGCTTGATTACGAAAGCGTGGGACGCGAAGAGTCGTCGCGACGACGACCGGCGTGCAGAGCGTGACGAACCTCACGAGACCAGCCGGTGAAGCGAGCGTGATAACGAGCCAGACCATCTGGCCGATCTGAGCGAGCGCCAGCCATCGAGAAGGCACCGAGCGAATGACCGACGGGCGGCACAGCGAAGCACGAGGACCGCGGGCGCGAACGCGCGCTGCGACGTACCTCGCCTGCATCGCGGCCGCCCTGGTCTCTCTCGGTGGTGTGTCCTGTGTCCGCAGCGCAGCGAGCGCCGGCGACGAGCAGCGCAGCCTCGCCGAGTACGATCTCGCGGGCGACGCCTTCAAGCACCAGAAGCTGCGCGAGGCGCTCGACCACATTCAGAAGGCGCTCAAGCTCAACGGCGACAACGCCGACGCCGCCTACCTCGGCGCGACGGTGATGCTGGCGTTCTGCGCGCTCGACGACAAATCACCCGACTGTCGTCTCAAGGAGGCCGAGGCCTTCGCCCGGCGCGCGCTCGAAGCCGCGCCCGAGCACCGCGACGCGAAGAACGCCCTCGGCGTGATCCTCGTCCACGAGCAGCGCTACGAGGAGGCCATCCACATCCTCAAGCCGCTCACGGAAGACTTGGTCTACGCGAGCCCCGAGAGCGCGTGGGGCAACCTCGGTTGGGCCTACCTGCAACGCGGCAGCACCGACGAAGCGCTCGACGCGCTCCGCCGCGCGGTCGCCGTGCAGCCTTTGTTTTGCGTCGGGCAATATCGGCTCGGCTTGGCTTACGAGAAGAAGGGTGACCTCGGCTCCGCGCGCGACGCCTTCACCAAGGCCGTCGAGACGGACCAGCCGCAGTGCCGGCGCCTGCAGGACGCGTTCAGCGCCCGCGCGCGCGTGCTCGTGCGGCAGGGGCTCAAAGCCGAGGCGCGCGTCGACCTCGAGCGCTGTCGCGACCTTTCGCGCGACACGCCCGTCGGGCAGAAGTGCGCCGCCCAGCTCCAGACGTATCAGTAGCTTGGGGCGGCCTCGTGGGGACGAGGTCGCCGACACGAGAACCGGAAGGGAATTGGCGAAACGAAACGGGATGGATGGGTGATGTAGAAATGGACTCGATCGGCCGCTATCTGAAGCGCACCCGCGAGGCGAGGGCGATGAGCGTCGAGGAAATCTCGCGCGCCACCCGCATCCCCGTCGTCTCGATCGAACGGATCGAAGCGGACCATTTCGACGACCTCCCCGGCGAGGTCTTCGTTCGCGGATTCTTGAAGGCCTACGCGCGCGCCGTCTCGCTCTCCGTGGACGAGGTGCTCGCGCGCTACACCGCGAGCCGCCGCGTGGCTTGGGTCACGCCCCTCCCCATCTCCGCGCCCGCGCGCCGCTCGACAGGTCGCCGCTTCGGCGTCGCCATCGCCTTCGTGCTCCTGTTGATCCTCTTCACCCTCGCCCTCAGCATCGTGCTTCGCCCCCGCGGCCACGACCTGCCGCCCGAGCTCTCGCAAGGCGAGACGACCACCGGCGCGGCCGTCGGCTGACGGCGCCTCCGACGCGCTCTCCCTCCCTTTCGGCGTCAGTCCTCCTTCCGAAGCCTCCGCCGCCATTTCAGGAGCTTCCGGCGCGCCGCCGGCGGCTTCCGCCGGAAGCTCGGGAGCTTCCGACGCGCTCCGAGGGCTTCCGACGCGCTCCAGGGAGCTTCCGACGTGCTCCGGGGGCTTCCGACGTGCTCCGGGGGCTTCCGACGCGTTCGGGAGCTTCCGACGCGCCCGCCCGAAGCTCAAGTATGCGCGGCCAGCGCGGCGTCGATGATCTCCATCGCCGCCTTCACGTCCTCGTCATCCATCGCGGGGCTCTCGCCCAAGGTCGCGGCCAAGAGACGCTCGCGGCGCTCGCCGCGCAGCACGAGGCGCGCGCCGCCGCACGCGCGACAGACGAGGCCGCCTTCCGCTGGATCCAGGCACGCGCTCGCGCCCGCATCGCAGGCCTTCCCGCAGCGCACGCAGCGCGCGAAATCGAGCCCCCAACCGATGGCCGACAAGAGGCGCAGGCCGGCGCCCGCCAAGAGCGCGCGCGGCGGCGGCCCCGGCTCGGTCACGTCGAGCCGATCGAGGAAGGCGTTGATCTCGCGCCACAGCGCGGGCTCGGGGTGATGCGGCGGCGCCGCGCGGCGCACCCAACGGAGCGCCGTGCCCGCCGCTTCGAGGCGATCGAGATCGTGCACGATGCCCACGCGCGGGCGCTCGATGGCGCTCTCCACGAGGGCGGCGAGATCGACGCCGGGGCGCTCTTCGAGGCCCACGCGGAGCAGGTGCATCGGCTCCAGCGCCGGGAAGCGCTTCGACGATCGCCGCGCCGACTTCGCGATCGCCGAGATCACGCCGCGCTCCTCGGTCAGCAACGTCACCACCGCGTCGGCCTCACCGAAGGGCGCGCTGCGGACCAGGAGGGCCTCGGTGCGGACGCGCGTGCGCATCGCTCACGCCGCCTCGGGCCAGTGCCTCCGCGTCGCGCGCGGGCGCGTGGGATCGCCCTCGATCTCCAGGAAAGGCCGGCCCGGCGCGCCGCGCGGGAACGCGAAGCTGCCCGTGTTCGCGTACGTCTCGGTCTCGGCCTCGCGGTGCGTGTGCCCGAAGATCACGAGCTTCGCACCCGTCGTGTCGGCGACGCGCGCCGCGCCCTCCGCGAGCCGCTCCGCCACCGTGCCCGCATAGCGGTTGTGCCCGCGCGACCAGCTCGCCGCCATGAGCAGCGAGCCGAGGGCCGCCGTCACGCTGCCCGAGGCCCGCCGCCCGGTCACGGCCGCTCCGAGCCCACCCGCGATGGCCAGCGTGGCGATCACCCGATCGAAGTAGAGCCGTGAAAACGTGGCCGAGAGGCTCTCCAGCGTGGGCGTCGCCCCGTTCGAGAGCATGGCCTCGACGACGTCGCGCGAGACGCCGATGTCGGCCGCGAAGACATCGGCGAGCGCCTCGCCGACCGCGGGCTCACCCTTGGCGCGGTAAAACGGACCGCTCTTGAAGAGCGCGCCGAACGCCGCGTAGAAATACCGATAAATCACGTACGGCGCGCGCGCCCCGTACCACGAGAACGAGCTCAGGAAGAGCTTGAGCGGCGTCGCGTCGTTGACCTGTTGGTAGCGATGCGCGCCCGCCGGCGCGATGAACTCTTCGACGAAATGCACGCCGAGGCTCGACGCGCCGTTCACGAGCGGATGCGCGGGCGCGTTGTCGGGATCGTAGACGTGCCCGTGCTCGAAGTGGACGGCGCCGTCGCGCAGGAACCACGGCGACGAGCGCACGCGGGCGCGCGCCGATGCGGGCGTGCCCAGCGCCGCGCCGAGCTGCTCCGGGAAATCCAAGCTGCCCACGTCGGCGTCGTGGTTGCCGCCGAGCAGCCACAGCTCGCCGCCGCCGTCGACGTGTCGGGCGAGCGCGGTGCGCATCGCGGGATGCGCGCCCAGCACCGAGGCCACTGCCTCGCGGGCCGGGCGGCGCGGGCCGTCGGCGGGAAGATCGAAGAGATCACCGGCGAACACCAGACGAGCGCCCGGATGCGCAGAGACGAGCGAGGCGAGCGCATTGCTCACCTCGCGGGGGGTCTCGCGGATCAGATGCAGGTCGCCCAGCACCACCGTTCGGGGAGCGGAGGACATCGGCGGCCGATATCAACCACGTTCGCCGCGGCGCTGCAAACGGGCGAGCGCAGGCCGGCGACGTCGAGCACGGGATCCGTCGCCTGCGGGGCTCGACGGCGAAAACCGGCAGTCCCATGTGCCGGCCATGGAGAGCTCGTTCCAGAAAGGCACCCGAGATCGCAGCAGCGCGCTCCTCGACCGCATCCAGCGCGCCCTCGAAGCGAGCGACATCGAAGCGCTCGCCGATGTCTACACGGAGGACGCGACGCTCGAGGAGATCTCGAGCATCAGCCCTCCCTCGCACCCCACGGTCGTGCGTGGGCGCGACGCCATCCTCGGTCGTCTGCGGGACGAGATCCAACGCGATCCCATCTCCGGATGGACCCGCCAAATCGAGAAGAGCACGCTCCTCGACGGCTTCGAGACCGACGACGCCGTGGCCTTCACGGAGCTGCGCACCTACGCGGCCGGCGACAAAGTCGTGGCCCAACACCTCGCCCACAAGCACGACGGGCGCATCGATCGCGATCGCATGGTGATCGCGTGGGACGCAGATTGATCCCCCTCCACGCGCAAAGCTCGTGGAGCCTCCCATGCCTCGAGCCACCCGCGAAAACGCGAAGGTCGCGGCGCTTCGGGCCCGAAGCGGTGATCTCGTCTGTTGGGTGTGAGTCTCAGGAAAGAGCGCCGCGGGCTCGTTCGATCCGCTTCTGAATCGAGCCGCGTGCGATCGAGCGCGCGCGCGTCACTGCCGAACGCCGGTAAATCCCGTCGTTCGCGCGATCGCTCGTCGCGCGCACGACGGCATGCGCGCTCTCGCGACAGGTCTCCTCAAAAGTGCCCCACCGGTATAGAACGGACTTGGGGGCACGAAGGGAGACTTGGCATGCGCGCTTCGATGATGTTGGGGATGGCTCTGGGGCTCACGGCGGCGCTCGCTTCGAGCATGGGTTGCTCGTCGAGCGGCGGCAGCACCGGCGGCGGCGGATCGACCACGGGAACGGGCGGGAGCGGCGGCGGCACGAGCTCGTCCAGCAGCGGCGGCACGTCGAGCTCCACCACCTCGAGCACGGGCTCGACCACCTCGTCGTCATCGTCGAGCGGCACGGGCGGCGCGCCCGCGTACACGTGCTCGGAGTGCCAAGATCCGACGGCCGGCGCCGGCGCGAAGGGCAAGGAGTGCAAGGCCGAGGGCGACGCCTGCTTCCAGAACAAGAACTGCGTCCAGCTCTTCAACTGCGTGTACTTCGGCTCGGTCGACAAGGACGGCAACCCCATCGGCGGCTGCACGAACAGCGCCGAGGGCGCCTGCTGCACCTTCGACTGCTACGCGGCGCTCAAGGACGTCGTCGTCGACGACGCGGCCGCGCAGCAGGCGATCAACGCCTACGAGGCCATGGATCAGTGTGTCACCTGCGACGTCTGCAAGAGCATCTGCGACGGCGCCGCCGAGTACTGCACCAAGTACGCCGCCGGCCCGGACAGCTGCCCGTAGCGTCCGTCCGGCGAGGTCGCGCTGCGCAGCGATGAGCGAGCAACACGAGCTTCGAGCGTGCTCGGCCGATGTCACGACGCGCGGACGGAGCCCGACGACCACGGCAGACGCGATCGCGCGGGCGCGACGCGCGCGATCGACGCCACCGGCGAGCGCGGTGGTAATAGAGTGGATCCGTGACCACCGCCGTCCTGCTCACCTGTCATGGGACCGTCGATCGCACCGACGACATCCCTGCCTTTCTCACCAACATTCGCCGCGGCCGCCCGACGCCGCAGCCCATCATCGACGAGGTCACGCATCGCTTTCAGCGCATCGGCGGCTCGCCGCTCATGCGCATCACCGGCGAGCAGGCGGACGCCCTCTCCGCGCGCCTCGGCGTGCCCGTGCGCGTGGCCGGCCGGCTCTGGGCCCCCTTCCCCACCGAGGTCATCGCAGCCTTGGTCGAGGAAGGCGTGACGACGCTGGTTTCCCTCCCGATGGCGCCCCAATCGGTCGACGTTTATCAAGCAGGCGTGCGCGCGGCGGCCGCGGCGCACCCGGGCCTCACGCTCAAGCTCGCGCCGCCGTGGGGCACGGAGCCGATCCTCATCGACGCGTTCCTCGCCTCGATCGACGAAGCGCTGGCCCGCTTCGCCGATCACGAGCGCGCGAAGGTGCCGGTGATCCTCTCCGCGCACAGCCTCCCGCAGCACGTGATCAACGCCGGCGACCCTTATGAAAAGCAGTTCCGCGCCATGGCCGCGGAGGTCGCCGTGCGCCTCGTCGCGCGCGGCAACCCGGTGCGCGTCGCCTTTCAGAGCCAAGGCATGGACGGCGGCGCGTGGCTCGGCCCCGACCTCCCGAAGACCTTCGCCGAGCTCGCCGAGAGCGGCGCGAAGTCCGCGGTGATCGCGGCCATCGGCTTCGTCGCCGATCACGTCGAGACCCTCTACGATCTCGACATCGAAGCCCCGCGCATCGCCGCCGAGGCCGGCATCGAGCGCCTGGAGCGCGCGCCGTCGATGAACGCGCGCCCCCGCTTCATCGACGCGCTCGAAGCCGTGGTGCGCAGGTTGATGTGACGAACGCGGGCGTCAGCCGCCCCAACGCCGCGTCGTCATCGGCATCGGCTTGCCCGTCTCGAGCAGCGTCTTCAAGCTCGACAGGATCGCCGGCCACCCGTTCGTCACGCTCTGCCGGAGCTTCGGATCGGCCGGGAGCTCGTCCTGCGTGACGGTGAGGCGCACGGCGCCGAAGGCCGCGTCGATCTGGAAGGTCACGCGCGTGCCCGGCGTGCCCTTGGCGTGCGCGCTCTCCCACGTGAGCACGAGACGGTTCGGCCGATCGGCCTCCACGACGTCACCTTCGACGTCGACGACGCTCGCGTCGTCGTAGCTCTGGTGCTGCCAGCGCGAGCCCGGCTTCCAGTCGGAGACGTTGCGCGAGCGGCCCCAGAAGAGCTTCGTCATCTCGCCGTCGAGGAGCGCGTCGTAGACCTTCTCCGGCGTCGACTCGATGTACGTCACGTACACGAACTGCGGCTTGTCCGTCGTCATTTGTCCTCCAGCCCTTTCTTGAGATCGTGCAGCGCGCGCAGGCGCTGCCGCTCGAACTTGCCGATCCAGCGCTCGTAGATCTCGTGCAGGGGCACGGGGTTCAGGTAGTGGAGCTTCTCGCGGCCACGCCAGACGACGGAGACGAGGTTCGCCGCCTCGAGGACGTCGAGGTGCTTCGTCACCGCTTGGCGCGACATGTCGAGGTGCTCGCAGAGATCGCCGAGCGTGCGTCCGTTCTCCTGATGAAGGAGGTCGAGCAAACGCCGGCGGCTCTTGTCGGCGAGCGCCTTGAAGACCCGGTCCATGCTCATCGGACGCCCGCCACGTTATGCAACCGTGCGGTTGCATGTCAAGCGTCAGGGGCGATCGGCGATCCCGCGCACCATCGAGAGAAGTCGCCGCATGCCTGCTACGCTCGCGGCGCCATGCTGCGCGCGCTCCCGCTCCTCGCCTTCGTGCTCGTCGCCGGCTGCGCCGAGACCGTGACCCAACCGCCGATCGCCGCCGCGCCGCGTCCGACGACGTGGCAGCAGTTCTGCGAGCAAGCGTGGAACGTGCAGCACGCGAACGCGCTCGCCTCCATGCGCGGCAGCGAGGGCTTCGAGCTCGTGGCCATGTACAACGGCGTGCTCTGTTACAAGCGGCCGCGCGTGGACGCAGCGCCGCACCAGACGCCGCCGACCAACGCGAGCGCGCCGCCTTCGGGCACGACGTTCGTGCCGCTCGTGCGCGATCCCGGGTTCTGATCCGCGCCTGACGATCGTCAGCGAAAAAGCGGCGATCGCCGCGGAAAGCGCGGCCTATCCTCGGGGCGCGCCGCCATGCCCGAAACCACGTTCTGTCGCATCTGCGAGGCGCTCTGCGGCCTCGAGGTCACCGTCGAAGGCAACCGCGTCACCGACATCCGGCCCGACGAGCGGCATGTCGCGACGGGCGGCTTCGCGTGCTTGAAGGGCCTCAAGCAGCACAAGATCTACGCGTCGCCCGATCGCCTGCGCCACCCGATGCGCCGCGACGGCGAGGCGTGGTCGCGCGTGTCGTGGGACACGGCGCTCGGCGAAATCGGCGCGAAGGTGAGGCGCATCCGCGCGGAGCACGGCCCTAATTCCATCGCCATGTACGTGGGCACGGCCGCGGGCTTCGGCGTGCTCCACCCCGTGTTCGCGCAGGGCTTCATGACGGGGCTCGGCTCGAAGAGCATGTACGCCACCGCGACGCAGGACTGCTCCAACAAGTTCGCCGTCGCCCATCAGATCTACGGCTTCCCCTTTACGCAGCCGTTCCCCGACGTCGATCGCACGCGGTGTCTCATCGTGGTCGGCGCGAACCCCGCGGTCTCGAAGTGGAGCTTCCTCCAGGTGCCGAACCCCATCCGCCGCCTCAAGGCCATCGAGGAGCGCGGCGGGAAGGTCTTCTTCGTCGATCCGCGGCGCACCGAGTCCGCGAAGAGCGCGGGCGAGCACGTCTTCATCCGGCCGGACACGGACGTCTTCTTCTTCCTCGCGTTCCTCCACGAGCTGATCGCGCAGGGCGGGGTCGATCGCGTGCGCCTCGAGCGGCACACCACGGGCTTCGACGAGGTCGCGCGCCTGGTCGCGCCGTGGACGCCCGAGCGCGCCGCCGTCGTGACGCGCGTTCCCGCCGAGAAATTGCGGGAGATGGTGACTGCCTACCGCACGGCGAAGGGCGCCGCGATCTACAGCTCGACGGGCGTGAACATGGGCTCGAACGGCTCGCTCGCGTTCTGGTTGCAGGAGGTCATCAACGCGGCCTCGGGCAACCTCGATCGCGGCGGCGGCACGCTGGTGGGTCGCGGGGTCATCGACTTCGCGGCCTTCGGCAAGAAGACGGGCACGCTCCTGCGCCCGGATCGATCGCGCATCGGCGACTTCGGATCGGTCAACGATGCCTTCCCCGGCGGCGTGCTGGCCGACGAGATCCGCACGCCGGGTCGCGGGCAAGTGCGCGCGCTCTTCGTCACCGGCGGCAATCCGCTCGTGACCATGGCCAACGCCGGGCGCCTGCGCGAGGCCTTCAAGGAGCTCGAGCTGCTCGTGACGGTGGACCTCTTCCGGAACGAGACCGGCGAGCTCGCGCACTACTGCCTGCCCGCGACCTCGCCGCTGGAGCGGCCCGATCTGCCCTTCATCTTCCCGCTCATGCTCGGCTTGCAGGCGCGGCCCTACTTGCAAGCGACGCGGAGGCTCATCAAGCCCGATGGAGAGCAGCGCGACGAGGCGTCGATCTACCTCGATCTCTGCCGCGCCTCCGGCGCTCCGCTCTTCGGATCGCGCGTGGCGCAGAAGGCGCTCGAAGCGCTGAAGGCCCTGCACTCGCGCAGGCATCCGGGCGAGCAGCCGGCGCTGCCGCAGGAGGCGCTCCTGTCGTTGCTCCTCCGCGTCACCGGACAGAAGAGCTTCGACGCGCTCCTCGCCGAGCCGCACGGCGTGCTCCGTGAGCCGCATCGCGCCGACGATTTCTTGGGCAAGCGGGTGGTGACCGACGACGGCAAGGTCCACCTCGCGCCGCCGCCGCTGCTCGCGCAGGCGGCGCGACAGCTCGACGCGACGTACGCGCGGGAGCAGCAGAACGCCGAGAAGCTCAAGCTCATCACCAAGCGCGCGGTGACCACGCACAACTCGTGGACCCACAACCTCGAAGAGTTCGTGGCGGGGGATCGCGGGACGAACCATCTCTACGTCCACCCCGAGGACGCGGCGCGCCTCGGCCTCGCGGACGGCGCGCTGGCCGACGTCTCCACCGACACCGCGACCGTGCGCGTGCCCGTGCGGCTGCTCGCCGACTTGATGCCGGGCACCGTGGCGCTGCCGCACGGCTGGGGTCACCAACATGCGCGCGGCCTCTCGGTGGCGAGCCGCACGCGCGGCGTGAACGTGAACCTCCTCGCGGCCGATGGTCCGGATCGGATCGAGCGCGTCTCGGGAATGGCGCACCTCACGGGCTTCGTGGTCGACGTGCGCCCCGCCGCGGGCCCGCAGGATCCGACGAGCTGGAGCGGGATCGCGCCGACGGCGTGACCGCCGCGCCCGCGCTTGCTCGGCCGATGGATCGAGGCGCACGCTCGTGAGCCAAATCGTTTGAGCTCCAACGATTGCCGTCCTCGAGCGCGCCGTGCGCCGGCACGCGCGGCCCGGGACGTTCGGGATCTCGTACAGTCCCGGCGCCATGCGAAGTAGAGCCCTTCTCGCGATCGCTTGCTCGCTCGTCGCCGCCTCCTGCGCCGGCGGTCCCTCGCCCACCGTCGTGGAGCCGCAGGCCACGGCGGCGGAGCTGGTGCTCACCGGCGGATCGATCCTCACGATGAAGGCCGATGCGCCGCGCGCCGAAGCGGTGGCGATCCTCGACGGGAAGATCGCCGCGGTCGGCAGCGACGCGGAGGTGCATCGCTTCGTGGGACCCGCGACGCGCGTGATCGATCTTCATGGCCGCACGGTCACGCCCGGTTTGGTCGACGCGCACGCGCACCTCTACGGGCTCGGTGAAGCGCTGGAGTCGCTCTCGCTGCGCGGCACGGGCAGCGCGGATGACGTCGCGAAGATCGTGGCCGAGGCTGCGGCACATCGGCCACGAGGTGAGTGGATTATCGGACGCGGTTGGGATCAGAATCGGTGGACACCGGCCGCCTTCCCGAGCCATGCGTCGCTCGATGCGGCCGCGCCGCATCATCCGGTGGCGCTCGAGCGCGTCGATGGGCACGCGCTGTGGCTCAATGCGGAGGCGCTGCGCGCGGCGGGCATCGGCAAGGAGACGGCCGATCCTCCGGGCGGGAAGATCGTGCGCGACGGGACGGGCGCGCCCACGGGCATGCTCATCGATCGCGCCATGAAGCTCGCCGAGGATCGCATGCCGGCTGCGCCGCCCGCCGTACGCGCGCGACGCATCGAGAAGGCCGCGGCGCTCGCGGTTTCGCTCGGGCTCACCGGCGTGCACGAGATGGGCATCGACGACGAGACGGTCGCCGTCTATCGCGCGCTGGCGCAGAGCGGGAAGCTTCCCCTTCGCGTGTACGCGTTCCTCGCGGGCACCGGGCGCGTGGATACGCTTCCGTCGCGCAAGCCCGATCACGATCCCGAGGGGACGGCGATGTTCGTGCTCCGCGGCGTGAAGCTCTTCGCCGACGGCGCGCTCGGATCGCGCGGGGCCGCGCTGCTCGCGCCGTACAGTGACGATCCTGGGAACACCGGGCTCGTGCTCACCTCGCCCGAGGAGCTCGCGCGCTCGGCGCGGATCGCTGCGCAAAGCGGCTTTCAACTCGCGGTGCACGCCATCGGCGATCGCGCCAATCGGAACGTGCTCGACGCGTTCGCGGCGGCCGGCGCGAGCCCGAAGCGGGATCTGCGGTTCCGTGTGGAGCACGCGCAGATCGTCGCGCCCGAGGACATCCCGCGCTTCGCCGCGCTGGGCGCCGTGGCCTCGATGCAGCCGACCCACGCCACCAGCGACATGCCCTGGGCCGAGGCCCGCGTCGGCGCGCAGCGCATTCGCGGCGCGTATGCGTGGCGCTCGATCCTCGCGACGGGCGCGCACGTCGCGTTCGGCTCGGATTTCCCGGTCGAGGAGACGTCACCGCTCCTCGGCATCTACGCGGCGGTCACGCGGGAGGACGAGCAGGGGAAGCCGCCCGGCGGGTGGCGCCCCGAGGAGCGGCTCTCCCTCGAGCAAGCGATCCATGCGTTCACCGTCGAGCCCGCGTGGGCCTCGTTCACCGAAGCGCATCGCGGCGTGCTCGCGCCGGGCTTCGTTGCCGACCTCACCGTCTTCGATCGCGCGCTCGCGCCCGATCGATCGCTGCTCGACACGCACGCCGCGCTCGTCATCGTGGGCGGTCGCATCGCGTACGATCGCAGCGCCGTCGCGCCGCAGCCATGAGGAGCTTCACGCCGCGCGATGAATGCGCGTGTTCGAGAACGGGAGCGCGAGCCACGCCGTTCCCGAGCGGCGCTGCGCGGACAAGAGGTGCAGGTCAATCGAGTAGCCCACGAGGCGCGGCGGGGCGAGCGCGGGCGACCAAGCGTGCTCGACGCGCGCGCGGCGCCGATGCCAGGCTTGCGGCGAGACAGCGAGCGGGCTAGCTAGCGGCCATCAGCTCGCGAACCAGGCCCTCGACGCTCTTGCCGGTCCCCACGGGGGCGCTCCGCGTCGACGACCTTCCCGGCGTGGCCGAAGGCGAGCGCGTGCTCCTCTCGCTCGTTCTGCCGACGTTCAACGAGTCGAAGAACATCCGCGAGATGATCCGACGCCTCACTGCGCTGCTCGACGAGCCGCTCGGCGGCGCATACGAGCTGATCGTCGTCGACGACGACAGCCCCGACCGCACCTGGGAGGTCGCGGCCGAGCTCGCGGCGTCGTATCCGCAGCTCCGCGTCATGCGTCGCGTCGGCGAGCGTGGGCTGTCCACCGCGGTGCTGCGCGGCTGGCAAGCGTCGCGCGGCGACGTGCTCGCCGTCATCGACGCCGACCTCCAGCACCCGCCAGAGATCACGCTCGAGCTGTGGCGCGAGATCGAAAAGGGCGCCGATCTCGCGGTGGCGAGCCGCCACGTCGAAGGCGGCGGCGTGAGCGATTGGAGCGTGGTCCGCAGGCTCTTGTCGCGCGGCGCACAGGTCCTCGGGCTCGCCGTGCTGCCCTCGGTGGTCGGGCGCGTGAGCGATCCCATGAGCGGCTATTTCATGGTCCGGCGGCGTGCCGTCGCCGGCATCGTGATGAACCCGCTCGGCTACAAGATCCTCATCGAGGTCCTCGGCCGCGGCAACGTGCATCGAATCCGCGAGGCCGGCTACGTCTTCATCGAGCGCTCCGAGGGCGAGAGCAAGGTCACCTGGCGCCAGTACGTCGAGTACCTCGGCCACCTCTTCCGCCTGCGCATCTCCCGGGCCCCGTTCTCGCGGCACCCGCGCTGACGCGCTGACGCGAAGGCGCGCTCGTCGCGCCCGGTGTCCGCGCGTCGACGAACGGCCACGTCGATGCGCCCGCGTCGACGAGCCATCACGGCCGTCGACGAGATGCAGGAAGCGTCAACGCTCCGTCTCGGGCTTCGGGCGCGGCGTCGCCGACTGCATGGTGGTGGCGCGTGTCTTGGCGATGCGTCCGATGCCGGTGTCGAGGCGCTGCGGCGCGGCGCGGCGCGTGCGGGCCCAGTGGATGGCGCCGGCACAGAGAGCGAGGGCGAAGGCCGCCACGATGAGCGGGCTCTTGGGCCGCGCCAGCGCTTGGCGCGGCGTGCGCTCGTCGCGCGTGATGGGCGGCTCGGCGGCGACGTGCGTCGGATCGGCGAGCGCACCGCGCGGGAGCAACATGGAGTCGCGATCGGCGTCGTCGATGTCCTCGCCCCCGGCGCGGAGCGCGGCGAGGACATGCTCCAGATCGACGCGCAGCGAGCCGGCGTCGGGATAGCGGAGCGTGGGATCCTTCTGGAGACAGCGCGCGATGACGGCGCGCGTGCGCGCGTCCACTTCGCCCGGCAGGGGCGCAGCCTCGTCCTGCACGATGGCGTCGAGCTGGCGGCCCGGGTTCACGCCCGCGAAGGGAAGCTTGCCCGCGACGGCCTCGTAGAAGATCACGCCCACCGCCCAAACGTCAGTCGCCGGCGTCACCTCGTGCTGCGCCATGGCCTGCTCCGGGCTCATGTACGCAGGCGTGCCGAGCACCTGCCCCGTCATGCTGATGCGGTTCTGCGCGCGGCCATCGCCCGCGGTGCTGAGGCCGAAATCGAGGATCTTCGGGACCACGCCCTTCCCCTCGACGATGGCGAGGAACACGTTCTCCGGCTTCATGTCGCGGTGGATCACGCCCGCGGAATGCGCTGCTTCCAGGCCGCGGCACACCTCGACGAGGACCGGGAGGATCTCCACCGGCGGCATCGGACGGCCGGGGCGGAGGTGGTTCGAGAGCGGGCTGCCGTGAAGCAGCTCCATGGCCATGAAGAGCAGGCCTTCGCCGGTGAGCTCGCCCGCGTCGAGCACACCGACGACGTTCGGATGCGAAAATTGACGGATGATGCGGGCCTCGCGAACGAAGCGGGCGAACAGCTCGCTGTCGCGCGTGGCATGCACCAGCTTGAGCGCGATCGAGCGGCCGCTCGCCTCTTCGCGGGCCTGCCAGATGCTGCCCATGCCGCCTTCGCCGATGGGACGCACCAGGCGGAAGCGACCGCCGACGACGGCTCCGTCTCGCAGCGTGGCGGTCATGCTCGCCGACTAGCATGCCGGCGAATCGAGGCGCTGGCCAGCGCCGTCGTGCCGCCCGCCGCCGTTCGGCACGACCGCTTCACCGCCTGGCTTCACCACCTGGTAGAGCGCCTGACCGGCGGCTCCCGACCTCAGATCTCGAACGCCATCGCTTCGAGCCGCGCCTGCTCCCGCACGTTGATCACCTCGGCGGAGAGCGCCGCCACCGTCGCCGCCATCTCGTCGGCGGTCAGCTCCACGCGGCCTTCCACGAGGCCGCGTGCGGCGGCGAGCTGCTCGTTGAGGCTGCGCGACAGCTCGCCGAGGCGCCGGTCGAGCCGGACGAGATCGCGGTCCGTCTCGGCCACGCACTCCGTCACCATCTGCGCGTAGGCCTCGCGGAGCTGGTCGGCCATGCCGGTGGGGACGAGCGGCGCGAAGGCGTGCGCGTAGGACGTCGCGCTGCGCCACAGCTCGTGGGCCAGCACCGGATCGGGCTGCTCGCGCCGCAGATCGGCGCAGGCGAGCTCGAGGTGCTGCCACGCGGCGCGGTACTCCGCGAAGCGCACCTGGTAGCCCATCTCCTCCGCGCGCGGCCACACGTAGTGCGCCAGCGTGTGCGGTTGCGACGTGGCCACGTCGGTGAGCTCGCCCTTCGATTCGGGGAGCTTCAGGAACAGCCCGTCCGCGATGAGCTTGCTCGCCGAGAGCAGGCCCGGGCCGGCGATGCGACGCCGCAGGCGGTGCGCGTAGTGATCGATGAGCTGCTCCGCGTGGAGCACCGTCATCTCCACCGCGCTGTCGAGGCTGCGCCCGTAGGCGCCGCCCCAGCGCACGACCTCGGAGACGTGACGGCGATGGATCTTCTCCATCGCGCGGTCGCGATCGACGAGCATGCTCTTCAAGCGGCGCACGTTGAGCTCGTAGCGGCGGCGAATGGCGAAATAGACGGCGAGGTAGATCGATCCGTAGACGGCGAGCCACACCGCGAAGCCGAGCACCGTGCCGAGGAGATCGTGCAGCGACGCATCCGACGCCGCGTTGGCGAGCCCGCGCTGCGCGGCTTGCTGCACCGGCGGCCAGAGCCACTCCTGAATGGTCGCCGAGATGCCCTTGCGGATCTGGAGGCCCATGTCGAGGAAGACGACCAGCACGATGAGGAACACGAGCGAGAGCCGCCGCACCAGCACCGAGAGCGGCACGTGCACGTTCTGCGACATGAGCGCGACGTGCTGCGAGCTGTAGATCACGTCCGCCGCGCCGGAGAAGAAGACGAGCGCGCGACGGAGGAAGCCGTAACGAGATTTGACCTTGAGCTCGTAGAGCCTCTTGTCCGGCGGCCGCGGCACGGGCACGGCGGGGAACGCGAGATCGATGGTGACGTCGTAGCTCTCGTCCGGGTCGCGCTTGCCCGGCGTGAGCCGCCGCAACGACAGCACCGGCACACGCCGCTCGCTCGATCCTTTGCCGCTCGCGAGCGCCGAGACCAGGAGCGACTCCACGGAGCGGCGGTTCTGCCGCAGATCCCCGCGGACCTGCGTCAGCCCTTCTTCCACGCGCCGGATGAACGTCGACGGCCCGCTGATCTCGGGGTGCCCGAGCGCCTTCGCCCAACACGATCGCGCGAAGTCCTCCCAATCGGCGACCTCGGCGGCGTTGCCCTCGCGCAGCCGGCGCACCGCCTCGTCCACGATGCGGCGCTGGAGCCTGCGGTATTGGACGAGCCAGAGGACTTTGTGGACGAAGAAGCACGCGGCCGCGATCGTGACCGCGTAAAAAACGACCAGAAGGACGCCGCCGAACGTATCCATGATGCCGGAGGAGCGTCCCGTGCCTAGCGCCGAACGGGCGGGGGCGCCAAGTCTCTCGCATACGGCGGCGGGCGCTCGGCTCGTTCGAGGAGGATTCGTGCCTCTGGCTCGATGAGAGCCCTTCGCCGACGGGCCGGCACATCCTCGTGGGAGCCGTCGTCCACGGCGCGCGGGCGCTCACCGTCGCGCGGAGCAGCGTCACGGCGCGGCGGGAGCCTCGGTTGGATCCCACACCGATGGTCCTCGATCGATGCTGGGCGCATGGATGCGCGGCGGCGCGCGGCGCGGGTCCCTCTCCTCGGGACCACCATCGGCGCGATCCCTGTCACGCACGATCTCCATCGGATCGCCGCGCGGCACGTCGCACGCCTGCGGCGCGGTGTACGCCGGATGCTCGCGATGGAAGAGCAGCGCCGCGCCCGCGACGGCTGCCGTGAGGCCGATCGGCCAGCCGATGCGCACGAGCCTTCCGCCCGGTGGCCATCTGCGGGTGCCGGCCGCGCGCAGCCGCGCGGACAGGCGCGCCTCGAGCTGCCGGCTCGGCGCGGCGGCGGCCAGCTCGGTGTCGAACGCGCGCAGGATGCGCAGGATGTCGCCGTCAGGCATCGCTCACCTCCCAACCTGCGGCGCGCAGCCGATCCACCGCGCGCTGGATCAGCTTGCAAACGTAGCCCTTGGGGACCTCGGGCGCGGCCTCGTCATGGAGCCGCTCGCACGCGAGGGACCTCAGGATCTCGGCCAGGTGCGGGCTCGGGAAGCGGACGGCGACCGTCACCCGCACCTCCGCCCGATCGTCGCGTTCCGGAGCATGGCCCCCCGATCACCCACGAGCCTGGTCGGAGTTTCCTCCTCGCCGGTCGATTTGTCAGCTCACGATGACCGACTCGTCGTCCTCGAATCAGGAGCACGTGTCGACGCGCGTCTGGCAGCGCCGTAGTCGATCGCCGCTGCACGCACGTTCGCGACCTGCCCGGCGACGGGGCGTGATGATCGGATCGGCGCTCGCCGCTTTACGCGCCCTCGCCACACGCCATACTCCAAGCCCGTCCATGACCGCGGAGCACCTGTTCGCGCAGCGCTTCCTCATCGAACGGCTCGCGGGGTCCGGCGGCATGGGGCGCGTCTATCGCGCCGTCGATACGCATGGTGGGGGCGTCGTGGCGGTGAAGGTGCTCGCGTCGACCGAGGTCGAGGCGGCGCGCTTTCGGCGCGAGGCGGCGCTGCTCGCCGATCTCTCCCATCCGCGGATCGTGCGCGCGGTGGCGTACGGCGAGGCGGACACGGGCGAGGCGTACCTCGCCATGGAGTGGCTCGACGGCGAGGATCTCGCGGCCCGGCTCGCGCGCGGCGAGCCACTCGGCGCGACGGACGCCGTGCGCCTCGCGCGGCACGTGGCCGAGGCGCTGGGCGCGGCGCACGCGCGCGGGATCGTGCACCGCGACGTCAAACCATCGAACATCTTCCTCGTCCGGGGAGCACCGACGACGTTAAAGTGATCGACTTCGGCATCGCGCTCGTCACGGCCGACGCGCGGCGCATGACACGCACGGGCGTGGCGCTGGGCACGCTCGGATACATGGCGCCGGAGCAGGCGCGCGGGGAGCGCGACCTCGATCCGCGCGCGGATGTGTTCGCGCTCGGGTGTGTGCTGTTCGAGTGCCTCGCGGGGCGGACGCCTTTCGCGTCGGACCTGGGGATGTCGACCCTCGCGCGCATCCTGCTCGAGGAGGCGCCGCGCGTCGGCGATCTCGTGCCCGGGATCCCGCCCGCGCTCGACGATCTCGTGAGCTGCCTCCTGGCGAAGGATCCCGCCGAGCGGCCGCGCGACGGGCGCGAGGTGGCCGAGGCGCTGGCCGCGCTCGACGCGCCGGGGTCGGCGCCGGTGCGCGCGGCGCGCTCAGCGCTCACCCGTATCGAGCGGCGGGTGCTGTGCGTGATCTTCGTGGAGCCGATGACCGAAGGCGGCCCGGTGGACAGCGCCGCGGCGCCCACCGTGCCCGCGACGCGCGCGCACGCCGTGGTGGGCGAGGCGCGGGCCATCGCCGAGGCCTACGGCGGGCGGCTGCACGCGCTCGCCGACGACACGCTGGTGATCTCGCTCTCGGGCCGCGGAGCGGCCACCGATCAGGCGGCCCGCGCCGCTCGATCGGCGCTCGCGCTGCGCGCGGCGATCCCGGGCGCGCGCATCGTGCTATGCACCGGGAGCGGCGAGATCGGCGGTCGCTTCCCCACGGGCGAGGTGATCGATCGGGCCGCACGCATCCTCCACCACGTCGCCGAAGCCGGACGATCGCGCCCGGATTTACGGCGCGCGGACTTGGGCGAAACCCCGCTGTCGCGGCGCGCGCAGGCCGCGCCCGTGCATCTCGACGACGTCACCACTGCGCTGCTCGACATCCGCTTCGATGCACGCGTAGGCCCGCTCGGGACCGAGCTCCACGGCGAGCGCGAGCTCTTCGACACCGCGCGCACGCTGCTCGGCAAGCCCACGCCGTTCGTGGGCCGCGACCGGGAGATGGCCGCGTTGGAGGCGATCGTCGCCGAGGCGCGCTCCGAGGAGGTGGCGCGCGCAGTGCTGGTGACGGCGCCGCCGGGGACCGGGAAATCCCGCCTCCGCCGCGAGCTCTTGCATCGCCTGCGGGCGCGCGGCGAGCACGTCGAGGTGTGGCTCGCGCGCGGCGATCCGGTGCGATCGGGCGTGCCCTTCGGGCTCATCGCGGACGCGCTGCGGAGCGCGGCGGGCCTCGACGCAGGCGAGCCCATCGAGCTCCGGCGGCGCAAGCTCGCCGATCGGGTCGGCCGCCTCCTCGCGCCCGAAGACGCGCGCCGTGTGGCCGAGTTCCTGGGCGAGATCGTGGGCGCGTCCTTCCCCGCGAGCGTCGCGCTCACGGCCGCGCGCAGCGACGCCGCTCTGATGGCGGATCAGGTGACCCGCGCGTTCCGCGATCTGCTCGCGGCCGAGTGCGCGGAGGCACCGGCGCTGCTCGTGATCGAAGATCTGCACTGGGGCGATCTCCCGAGCATCAAGCTCGTCGACGCCACGCTGCGCAACCTCGCCGATCGCCCGCTCGTGGTCCTCGCGCTCGCGCGCCCCGAGGTCGCAGACGTCTTCCCGCGCCTCTGGGCCGAGCGCCCGCTCGAACAGCTCCGCCTCGGCGAGCTCTCGCGCAAGAGCGGCGAGCGCCTCGTCCGCGAGATCCTCGGCCCCTCGGTCCCTCAGGAGCGCGTCGATCGGATCGTCGCGCGCGCCGCGGGAAACGCGCTGTATCTGGAGGAGCTCATCCGCGCCGAGGCCGACGGCGAAGGCGACGCGCTCCCCGAGACGGTGCTGGCCATGGTGCAGGCGCGCCTCGGCACGCTCGACGACGAGGCGCGCCGCGCGCTCCGGGCCGCGAGCGTCTTCGGCTTGGATTTCAGGCTCCCCGGCGTAGCCGCGCTCCTCGGCGCAGGCCTCGAGCACGTCGCGGAGCAGCTCGACGCGCTGTGCGATCGCGAGATCGTCGAGCGGCGCGGCGACGGCCGGATCGACGCGCGCTTCGGCTTCCGCCACGCGCTCTTCCGCGAGGCCGCCTATGCCGCGCTCACGCCCGCGGATCGCGCGCTCGGCCATCGCATCGCGGCTGCATGGCTCTCCGAGGCCGGCGAGCGTGACGCCGTGATCCTCGCCGAGCACCACGAGCGCGGCGGCGAGCTCGGCAAGGCGGCCCATTGGTATCGGCACGCGGCCGAGCAAGCGTTGGAGGCGAGCGACGTGGCCGCGGCGCAGGCGCGCGCGGACCGCGGCATCGCCTGCGGCGCGGTGGACGAGGATCTCGGCGCGCTCCGCCTCGTGCAGGCCCAGGTCTACGGGTGGCGCGGCGACACCGCCTTGGCCGAGGCGCGCGTCACCGACGCGCTCGAGTTGCTCCCGCATGGCAGCCCCGGGTGGCTGCAAGCCGTCTCCGAGCTGCTCTCCGCGCACGCCCGCACCAACCGGATCGGCGCGGTGATCGCCTGGGTCGAACGGCTCCTCGCCCTCGAGCCCGACGGCCGCGACGCCGCGGAGGCGCTCATGCACGTGCTCGTGGGCGCCGCGAGCCAGCTCGCGATCGCGGGCCGGCCCGAGCTCGCCGACGCAGCGACCGCGCACGTGGAGGCGCGCCTCGCGCCGCTGGCCGGCGCCGCGCCGCTCCTCGCCGCCCGCCTCGGCCGCGTGCGCGGCGTCCGCCTGATCTACCAAGGCGATCTCGGCGGCTCGCTCGAAGCCTTCCAAGCGGCGAGCCGCGCCTACGCCTCCATCGGCGATCACCGAGGCACGTTGATCCAAGAGCTCAACACCGCCCTCGTGCTCATCGAGCTCGGCGAGCTCGACGAGGCCGAGCGAATCCTCCGCGACGCTCTCGAGCGCGCCGAGCGACTCGATCTCGACTCGTGGACGCCGGTCGCGCGCCACCTCCTGAGCCGCATCCTCCGCCAGCGCGGCGCGTTCGTCGAGGCGCGGTCGCTCGCGAGCCAAGCGCTCTCCGCGCTCGGGCGGCAGGGTGACGCCAAGTTCCAGGCCTCGGCGCGCCATTACCTCGCCGAGATCTTGGCCGCCGAAGGCGATCTCGAGGCGGCCCTCGAGCACGCGCGCGCCGCGCTCGATCTGATCGCCGACTCGCACGCCGTGCGCCGCGAGGTCATCGGCGCCTATGCCGAGATCCTCCTCCGCGCAGGCCGCGTGACCGAGGCCCTCGCCTACGCGCGCGAAGGCGTCGCCGCCCTGGACCCCGAGGGCGGCGGCATCGCCGAGAGCGAATCACGCCTGCGCCTCGTCTTCGTCGATGCCCTCGATGCCGCCAGCGATCCCGAAGGCGCACGCGAAGCCCTGAAATCGGCCCTCACCTCGCTCACCGCGCGCGCCGCCCGCATCCACGATCCCGCTCTGCGCCGGAGCTTCTTGGAGCGTGTCCCCGAGAACGCGCGCCTCGTGATGCTCGCCCGCGAACAGAAGCTCCCCTTCCCCACCTGACCGCGCGGGGACGGCTCAACGCCCCTTGTAGCGAGGCTCGCGCTTCTCGATGAACGCAGCCATGGCTTCACCGAGATCCTCGGAGGCCAGGAACGCGGCGTTGTACGTCGCCACGTACTCGAGCCCCTCGGCGACGGACTTCCCCTCGCCGGCCCGGAGCACATCCTTGATGCCGCGCACGGTCAGCGGGGGGTTCTGCGCGATCTCCCGCGCCATCGCCTCGGCGGCCGCGAAGAGCTCTTCCTGCGTCGCGTAGACCTCGTTGACGAGGCCGATCCGGAGCGCGCGCGCCGCATCGATCGTCTTGCCCGTGAACGCGAGCTCACGCGTCTGGCCCGCGCCGATGATGGGCGGCAGCCGCTGCAGGCTGCCGAGATCCGCGACGATGGCGACCTTGACCTCGCGCAGCGAGATCTTCGCGTCCGCCGAGGCGAGGCGCACGTCGCACGCGGCCGCGAGATCGAGCCCACCGCCGATGCACGCACCGTGAATGGCCGCGATCACGGGCACCGGCGAGTCCGCGACGGCGGTGATGGTGCCTTGCAAGCTGCGAATGGTCGCGAGCAACGCGGCCCGGTTGGCGGCCCCGCCGCCCGCAAAGAGCTGCCCATGCTCCTGAAACGCCGCGGGCAGATCGAGGCCATAGCTGAAGGCCTTCACAGCGGATCGGATCACGACGGCGCGGACCTCGGCGTCTTTGGCGAGAGCGCGAAAGGCCGCCTCCAGCTCGTAGAAAAAGGCCGGCGGCATGGTCGTCTTGAGGATCGAAACGGTGGCGACGTGGCGATCGATGGCGACGGAGATCATGTCGGGCATGCGCGTGTTATAGCCGGTCCCGAGAGCCGTGCGTCAGCCACGGTCGCCCCGGAGGGCCATGTCGATATCGAGAACGGCCGTGTTCGTAATCTCCATCGTCGCGCCCCTCGTGGCCGGGTGCGCGAGCAGCGGCGTCGAAGTCGTGATGTTGCCGCAGGCCGCGAATGCCGCCCCCGTGCAACAAGGGCCGGGCGCGCCGCGCGTGCACATCGAGGCCGCGAAGGGCGCGAACATCGAGGGCATCGAGCTGCGCGAGCTGATTGGTTGGGAGCTCGTGCCCTACGGCATGGAGAGCCCCGATGGAATGGGCCGCACGACCCGCAACCGCCCCATGGGCCGCGTCGTGTGCGCGCCTCCGTGTGACGTGGTCGTCGATGCTCGCCGCGGGCAGGATTTCTATCTCGCCGGCGAAGGCATCACCGATTCACCTCATTTCAAGCTCTCGG
Source organism: Minicystis rosea (assembly GCA_001931535.1). Taxonomy (GTDB): domain Bacteria; phylum Myxococcota_A; class Polyangia; order Polyangiales; family Polyangiaceae; genus Minicystis; species Minicystis rosea. Next base: position 349,567 of record CP016211.1, on the reverse strand, counting down.
ACGCGCCCGTCGATCTCCGGCTCACCGTGAGCCCCGGCCGCGCCGGCCTCTGGAGCTCGGGCTTGGCGCTGACCACCCTCGGCGGCATCGGTGTCTCCGCCGGCAGCGTCGTCCTCGGCGTCGGTGCCGGCAGCAAGGCCGACGGCGCCCGCGCCGCGGGAGGCATCAGCCTGGCCGCCGGCGGCCTCATGCTGGCCTCGGGCATCTTGATGCTCGTCCAAGGCCGCACGACCTTCCAGCGTAGGCAGGGGCAACCCCTCGCGGCGCCGGCGCAGTGAGAGACGCCACGCGCTCGTGAGCTGCGGCTCGCGCGCACCATCGTCGCGCTCACCTCTTCGACGTGCTCGTCCTTTCGGCGGCGCGGCCTCGCCGCCCGGCGATGCTCGTTCCTCTCCGTCATGCGCTCGGCAGTGGCTGCATTCTTCGACGGTCGACGCGCGCCTCGGAGACGTTGCGCCTCGACGACACGAAAGGCCTTCGCGGATCCAAAGCCCACGGCGCCGCGGTGGTAACAAAGACGTATGCGCACGCTCCCCGCCTGCTGGCTCGCGGTCGCGCTCGTCGCTGGATGCACGACGCCGCACGCCGCGCCTCCGCTCCCGCCCGCACCCGCGCCGCTGGCGCGCACGCCGCGCACCCTCACGCTGGGCGCGTGGCACGGCTGCCAGCGTCTCGATGACGGACGCGTCCGCTGCTGGGGGAGCAACGATCGCGACCAGCTCGGCGACGGCTACCAGCCCTACCGTGCCACACCCGTTCCGGCGCCGATGATCGCGGATGTCGTCGAAGTCCGCCTCGGCGGCCATGTCACGTGCGTGCGCACGCGTGACGGCCGCGTGCTTTGCTGGGGCGCGGGCTCCGCTGCCCCCATGCCCGTGGCCGGCATCGACGACGCGGTCGAGCTGACGGCCGACGAGCACAACGCGTGCGCGCGTCGTCGATCGGGACGCGTCGCCTGCTGGTCGCAACGCGATCGCGAGCGCGGCGTCCACGACGTCGGCGAGATCCGCGACGCCGTCGGGCTCGTCTCGCCGACGTGCTTCCTGCGCAAGAGCGGCGCCGTCACCTGCGCCTCGTGGGACACGCCGCCGCCGGAGCCGGGAAGCACACGGGTCGCGCCCGTGGTCTTGCGGGGAGCGAAGCGAACCGTGCCCACGCGCCCCTTGCCGGCGCACGAGCCCGCCGACGTCGTCGCGCTCCGCGCGAAGGCCGGCCGCGCGGTCGCCCCTTGCGTGCTCGACGCGGACCTCACCCTCGCCTGCCGCGACCTCCCCCGCCCTGCTCCCGAGCGCGTCGTCGACCTCGCCTTGGGACAGCGCCACACGTGCGCGCTCACGAGCACGGGACACGTCACGTGTTGGGGCTCGAACGACTACGGCCAGCTCGGCGGCGGCACCGCGGAGCAGGTTGGTTTCCAACTCGTCACCATCGCCGGTCTCGACGACGCCACAGCGATCGCGGCCGGCGTCAACCACACGTGCGTCCGGCGCGCGAGCGGCGCGATCGCATGCTGGGGCGCGAACTACAGCGGGCAGCTCGGTGATGGCACGACCCACGATCGGCGCGCGCCGGTGGCGGTCACCGGCATCGCCGATGCACGAGACATCTTCGCCGGCGGCGCGCACACGTGCGCCCGCGAAGCGTCCGGCGCGCTCGTCTGCTGGGGTTGGGGCGCCTCCGGCCAACTCGGCAGCGCCGACGCGATGCACGTCGCGCACGCGGCCCCGGTCGTGGTCACGGGCGTCGCGCATGCAACCGCGATCGCCTCGGGCGCGTCCCACACCTGCGCGCTCGACGGCGACGGCAGCATCGCGTGCTGGGGCGACATCACCTCCGATCCCGGCGCTCGGTGCACACCCGCGTCCGGCGGATCCATGACGTGCTTCGGCTACGGCACCGCCTGCGGCAAGCTCTGGGACGGCCGCACCGATGCACACGCCACGCCCGAGCCGATCACCGGCATCACGGGTGTGCTCGAGCTCGCCGCGCGCGGCGACCGCACCTGCGCGCGCGACACCGACGGTGCCGTCCGCTGCTGGACGACCACCGAGCGCTGCACCGCATCGGGCGCGGTGCGCCCGGGCCCGATCAGCGCGATCGAGATCCCGGGCGCCGAAGAGATCGCTCTCGGCGGTCGCTTCACTTGTGCACGTCGCGGAGGCGCGGTCGATTGTTTCGGTTCGAACGAATTCGGCCAGCTCGGTGACGGCACGACCACCGACCACGCGAAGCCGGCAGCGGTGCCCGGCCTCGACGACGCCGTCGCGCTCGCGCTCGGCGAGCGGCACGCGTGCGCGCTCCGCGCGGGCGGCCGAGTCGCATGCTGGGGCTTCAACGTCAGCGGGCAGCTCGGCGACGGCACGACCGTCGAGAAGCACACGCCCACGTCCGTGCTCGGCCTCGACGATGCGCAGGAGATCGCAGCAGGAAGCCATCACACCTGCGCGCGCAGAGCAGGCGGCGAAGTCGTGTGCTGGGGGGAGAACGACTTCGCGTCGATCGGCGACGGCACCAAGGACGATCGCCTCGTCCCGACACCCGTGCTTGGAATCGCCGGCGCGGTGGAGATCGCGGCGGCAACGGACTCGACCTGCGCGCGCCTTCGCTCGGGGAGCATCGCGTGCTGGGGCTCGCTCGCAGAGAAGTCGCTCAAACCGATCGTGATGGCCGGCCCGATCGACGCGCCACCGCGCGAGCAGCCGGCATCAGCACGGTGAGGGTTGCGCCGAGCCTTCCTCGCCGGCGACGACCGCGCGATGATTCCGATCGTCCCTCGGGCTCGACGACCACACATCTCGTCGTCACCAGCGGTTCACGAGCGGTGCTCTCCCTGCTGGAGTACCTTGTGGCGACGCACCCGACGGTGCCTCCCACCGAGATGGCGAAGCTCCTGGAAAACACCGCGCGCAAAGGCCCGAAGGAGATCAACATGGATGTGCTGGAAGAGCTCAAGCGAGAAGGCGAGCGCGCGGGGCGCATCGAAGGCGAGCGCGCGGGGCGCATGAACGCTCTGCTCGAGCTGCTGGCGGCTCGCTTCGGTAGCGTGCCGGAAGAAGCAAAAGCCAAGATCCTCGCCGCCGCCGAGAAGACGCTCTCCCGCTGGTCGATCCAGGTGCTCACGGCCCCGACGCTCGCCGCAGTGCTCGACGACGCCCCGCACCGCGCGCCAAGCGCTCCGCGAAAGCCAAGGCCTCCGCACCACGCTCCGCCGCCACGAAGCGCGGCCGATCCGCGCGCTGACACCACCCGCGCGCCGCCTCGGCGCGACACCGCGAGGATGTCGGCCGTTGCGGCAGCGCCGGAGTGGAATGCGTCAGGTGAGCTCGGCGATGGCACGCCGATCACGGAAGGATCTCGACTCTTGGCAGGTCACGAGTCGACCTGCGCGTGCGGGCGCTGCGACCGCGCGAGAGGCTGCGGCCGCAGCCTTCGCAGCAGCGGCGCTACTTGGGGCTGATCGCGGACACCTCGGAGCTGCGGTGCCAGGTCCGGGCATTGTCGCACTCGTAGGTCGTCTGCTTGCCGCAGCCGCGCGCGCCGACCTTGGAGCCGAAGCACCCGAGGCCGTCGTTCCGCTTCAGCACGGTCATCTCGACCTTGTCCTCCGTACACTGCAGATCGAAGGCGGCGTTCTTGAGCCCGTCGGCCTGCCAGGCGCTCTCCACCGTGACCACGCGGCAGCCGCAGAGGGTGACCATGGCTCCCATGACGCCGATCCAAAACAGTCGCGATTTCAAGGCTTGCTCCTGGGTTCGATTCGAGAGCAGTGCGCTGCTCGTGGCCCCCGCTACACCCGACGCTGCAGTGATGCAATTGTGGAGCGCCGATCGGCCAGCTCACGCGCCGGTGCGCGCGTGCCGCGCCTTCGCCCGGTAGTGCTTCGGCGAGAGGCCGGTGACGCGCTTGAAGGCCGTGCTGAAGGCGCTCTCCGATGCGTAGCCGAGCGTCGCGGCCAGCTCGGCGAAGCTCGTGTTGGTGCGGTCGAGCTCGCGTTGGGCGAGGCGCATGCGCCACTCGGTGAGGTACGCGAGCGGCGCGACACCGGCGACGGCTTTGAAGTGGACGGCGAACGCAGTGCGCGACATGCCCGCGAGGCGGGCCAGCTCGTCGAGCTGCCACGCGCGGCCCGGCTCGGCGTGCATGTGCTGGAGCGCAGGCGCGAGGCGTCGATCGGCGAGGATGCGCAGGCGCCCCGAGATGCCGGGGCCGGTCTCGGCGGCGCAGGCGCGAAGGATCTGAAGGAACATGAGCTGAGCGATCTGCGTCGCGGCGAACGAGGCGCCGGGGCGCGTGGCGCGGTGCTCCTCGAGCAGGAGGTGGATGAGCGTTTGCAACGTGCCCGCCTCCGCGCCGCCCGCCGGGAGGTGGAGGACCGGTGGCAGGCTCTCGATGATCAGCGGCGCCTGGGCGTCTTCGAAGGACACGTGGCCGCCGAAGAAGAGAAACGTGTCGCCCTCGCCGATGCGCGGAATGTCGCTCGCTGCGCCGGAGAAGAGCTCGCTCGCCGCTCGCGGCGGCACGTCGAGCGCGCTGGCGAGGCGAAAGGAGCGCGGGGCGGCGAGGAGGAACACCTCGCCTTCGCGGAGACGCGCGGGAGCGGCCTCGCCGTCGACCTGCAGCCAGCATTCGCCGCGGGCGGCGATGAAGAACTTCACCAGCGCGGGAGGAGGAAAGCGAATCGCCCACCGCCCGCCCGCGACGAAGCCGCCCGCGATGGCGGAGCGCGCACCGACGAGCGCGAGGACGTCGGAGAACGCATCGTGGAGCACGATGGGACCCTATCGACACCGCGAGGCTCGATCAACGCCGCGCACGCGCTCCATCGTTCGCCGGCCGACGCTCAATCGAGGAAGCGGACCTTGGTCAGCAGCTCGCTCACGTCCCACAGGCGGCGGGCCGCGTCGGGGTCGATGGCGTGCGGGTGGACGCTCGCGACGCGTGTCGCGGCATGGGCGCGATCGATCGAGAAGGACGAGCCGGCCGGCGTGACGGGTGCGACGTCGCAGTCGGCGCAGAAGACGCCGCCGAGGTTGGCGAGCTGCGGGCTGACCGCGCACCAGACTTGGGTCGCCGCGCCCTGGGGGATGGACTTCACGTCGCGCGCCGGATCGATCCGCGGACGACCTCGCTCGTCGACGAGCCCCGCAGCACGCAGCGCGCCCGCAGGCATGTGCCGCGGGAGATCGGTGTCGGGGATGCCGCCCGGATGGAGCGAGAACGCGCGCACGCCGTGGGCTTGGGCGCGGCGATCGAGCTCGAGCGCGAAGAGAATGTTCGCGGTCTTCGATTGCCCGTACGCCGTCCACGGGTCGTAGGGACGATCGCGATAGTGCAGGTCGTCGAAGACGACGGGCGAGAAGTGGTGGCCCATGGACGAGACGACCACGACGCGCGCGCCGGGCGTGCGCGCGAGGGCCGGCCAGAGCCGCGCCGTCAGATGGAAGTGGCCGAGGTGGTTCGTCGCGAGCTGCAGCTCGTGGCCGCGGGCATCGAGCGTCCTCTCGGCGAGCGCCATGACGGCGGCGTTGTTCATCAGGATGTCGAGCGGCAGGCCCGCGTCGACGAAGCGCGCGGCGAAGTCGTCGATGGCGTCGGGCGCGAGGAGATCGAGATCGACGAGCTCGATGCCGCCGGCGCCGCCGAGGGCCTTTTCGGCGCGCGCTCGATCCCGCGTGGGCACGATCACGCGCGCGCCGGCCGACGCGAGGGCGCGGGCCGACTCGAGGCCGAGGCCGGAGTAGCCGCCGGTCACGATGGCGACCTTGCCGACGAGGTCGACACCGCGAAGCACGTGCGAGGTGGTGGACGCGGCACCGAAGCCGGAGCCGATGGGTCGTTGCGCAGTCGTCATGACGTTCTCCTGTCGAGAGGAGCCGCGAACATGCGCCGCCGGCCCGGCGCCGCGCATCCGCCGGGGTTCGAGATTCATGTGCGCGCGTTCAGAGCACAGCGCTCGCGTGAGGCCAGCCACCGGAGCGCGGTGCCCAGAGAGCCACACTCCACGCTCACGCGGCGCCTCGCAATCGGGCCCGTGAAGCTCGGTCCGTCAGCGCTACCGACCCCATCACGTCGCGCCGCGCTCGGTCCGTCAGCTCTACCGACCTCATCAGGTCGCGCCGCGCTCGGTCCGTCAGCTCTACCGACCTCATCAGGTCGCGCCGCGCTCGGTCCGTCAGCTCTACTGACCTTGTCACGTCGCGCCGCAATCGGTCCGTCAGCTCTACCGACCTCAACACGTCAGGCCGCGCTCAGTCCGTCAGCGCTACCGACCTCATCACGGCGCGCCGCGCTCGGCCCGCCAGCGCGACCGCCCAAATCGCGAGCTTCCGCAGCCCCCACGCCGCCGAATCGCGAAGCCGGGCCCGCTCTACTGGCCGATCCGGAACCCGTTCTGCGCATACGCGCCCGACGCCGGCGCCGCAGTGCCATCGACGATCACCACGCCGTGAGACGCCGAGAAGCAGACCATCGCGTTGCCCTGCGCATGAGGGGTCGCGTGGCCGGTGCACACGATGGGGCCGCCGGAGGTCTTCGCCTCGCGCACGAAGGTGTGGCCGTTCTCCTGGGTCGGCTCGAACGTCTTCGGCTTGGCCGCGTACGTGGGGGGCTTGCGGAGCGCGGCGGTGATGGCTGCATCGTCGGCGTCGGCCGGGAGGAACCACACGCCCTTGTCCGTGACGGCGACCTGCTTGGGGAGCACGTCGTCCGGGGACACGTGGGCGCTGCTATTGCGGCCGAGCGTGTATTTGAGCTGGGCGACGTCAGCCGTGCCCACCTTGCGCACGTTCGACACCATGACGAGCAGCGTGTCGTCGTAGTCGGGCGCGCCCTTCGTGTGATTGAGCAGCGTCCAGCACGCGCCGCGACGAACGAGCGGGCCCCAGACTGTGCTCTCGGTCTTCAACACCGGCAGCGCCGGCGGGCATGCCAGCTTCGGCCCCGCAGCGACGGGCGGAGGCGTCGCCGCAGGTGCTGCAGTCGCACTCGTGATGGGCGCAGGCGATGCCGACGATACCGTCACCTCGGGCGCGCCGGCCGGCGGCTGGGGGTCGCCACCGCAAGCCGAAAGGAGCACGAGGAGCCCGAGCGAGCAGCGAAGGTTCATGTCGAGGCGGACGATACCATCCGGTCCCGCCGCTCCCATGGACGTCGTCCCGCGAGCACGATTTCGTCCGCTCGCCCGGGCCACGTCGCCAATCACACCATCGCGCGATCACACCCGCAGCGTGACCGCACGCGTCGCAGCGCAACGCGCGCACGCGGCCGCTCTCGTCGTGGTGCCGGCCTTCATCCCCCGGAGCGGCCTCGTCGCGGCAAGCCGCAGCGCATCCAGCAAGCGCCGCGGACGACGTGATCATCCGAGGATGTCGTCGTAGCGCGCGCGTGCCTCTGCATCGAGACGCGCGAGGATCGAGGCGCGCGTCCACGGGGATGCGACGCCGGGCAGGCTCCCGTTTCGGAGCAACCAGTCGAGCCAGTTGGGAGGCGGCGGTGTCGGGCTGGTGAGCGCAGCGGCGAGGCCGGCGGCGGCGTCGGGCTCGTCGAGCACGCGGAGGAGCTGGATCGCGTGAGCCTTCTTGGTGTCGCCGCGCAACGCGGGCTGCACGGCGGCGGCGCGCTTCGCGGCGGGGAACGCGAGGAGGATGCGCGACTCGGCCCACACCACGGGCCACACGTCGTGGTTGTCGAGCTCCTCGCGCAGATCGAGCGCGGCGAGCCAGCGGGGCTCGCGCTTGCCTTTGCCGATCGTCTGGCAGCGAGCGACGAGGTAGTCGAGGCGGAGCATCCGATCCTCGGGCATCGGCTTGCCGAGCGCGGCGAGGAGGAGACCGCGTGACTCGGGGTGCGCGCCCTCGCCGAAGCGCTCGAGCGCCTGCTCCACGAGGGCGGGATCGGGGTGCGCCGCGAGCGCCACCATCACGTCGGGGAAGCCGGCGGCAAGCGCGTTCTGCACGTACGCATGGGAGCGCGCCGCGGGGAACGCGGCGTGGATGCGGTAGAGCGCGCCCACGAGGAGGCGCTTCGCGACCGCGTCCGACCAGCCGTCGTACGAGCGAAAGAGCGGCCAGGGTTTGGGCATCGGCAGGCCCGCATCCGCGCGCTTCGCGCCGACGACGATGCCGAGCAAGGTCTTCTGCGGCTTCGCGGTGTCGGGCACGGCATCGATCGCATCGGTGAACGCTTCGGCCGTGCCGGGGTGACCGAGGAGCGCGCCGATGGTCTCGTCGTCGAGACGGGTGACCGCTTGGTCCGAGAGCGCGCCGATGGCGCTGACGACCTGCGACGGTTCGAGACGCACGACCAGCCATCCCGAGAGCGGCTTCTCTTTCCCCGCCACCGCCGCGAGCGCGGCGCGCCACGCGGGCTCGTCGCCGAGGCGAAGCGCGAGCGCTTCGATGTCATCGTCGCTCGCGTGCGCGAGGCCGTCGTTCGTCACGACGAGCGGCGGCCGGGCGCTGACGTACCGGCCATCGGTGCGCGCGAGACCTTCGAGCAGCGAAGGCCGCAGCGCCTCGGGCACGCTCTTGCCGAAGCGGAAACGCACGCTCTCGAGCCCGAGCCGCGCGGGCCCTTCGAGCGAAGGAGCGAGCGCTTCGAACGCCTCCGCATCGAGCGCGTAGCCCCACATCACCAACATGTCGAGCGCGTGCGAGTACTGCGGGAACATGCCCGGTACATCGGCCGGCGCCGTCTTCAACGCCGGAAGCAGCGCCTTCGCGGCAGCAGCGAGGCCGCGCGGGCGTGCGGACGGCTCGCTGTTCATCACGAGCCGGAGCACGCGGGCAAGGGCATCGATCGCGACCTCCTGCTTCGCCCCGAGCGCCCCGCTCGCGAAGAGCTCGGCGAGGACCGTGACCTGCTCGACGAGCCCGACCCCGTCGAGCGGATCGGTGACGTCGAAGGAGCGCGCGCCCTTGGCCTTGGCCTTCTTCACGACACGGGCGAGCACGGCCTCGGAGACGAGCGGCGAGGAGGTGGACGCGGAGCTCTTCAAGGTGGTCCTCGTGGCCTTGGGAAAGGATCAAGGAGATGTGCGCAAATCGAGCACGCGCACGGGGACAGCACGCGTACGAAGCGCGGCGATCACCGTCAACACGCGAGCAGGGTTCCGCCCCTCGACGCACGACGGCCGAACGATCGGCGCGAGCAACGGACACCGCCGGTGGCCATCACTGCGGGCCACCGGCGAGCTCGGTCCTCTCACCGCGCATCGACGACGAGCAGCCGCCAACGCTCCGCGCGCAGCGATCCGCTCTTTCGATCAGACCGTCGCGAGCCGCTCGCGCAGCACGTCCAGCATCAGCTTCCCGGTCGCGCCCGGCGACGTGCGCGCCGCGAGGCTGTCCTCGGGCTTCCGCGCCGCGAGCGATCCCAAGCTGTCCGCCACTTGCCGGTACGCCGTGCGGAACGGCACGCCCGCGGCGGCCAGCTCCACGGCGACGTCCGTCGCGAAGATGTCCGGCGTGATGGCCGCCTTCATCGCGGCCCGGTCGAAGTCCATCCGCCGCACCAGATCCGGCACCAGCGAGAGCGCTTCGATTCCATGCGCGAGCGCGCGCAGCACCGGGCCCTTCGTCGCTTGCAGATCGCGGTGATAACCCGAGGACAGCGAGAGCACGCTCTCCACCTCGGCCATGGCGCCGAGCACAGGCGCGGTCGAGGCGCGGAGGAGCTCGACGACGTCGGGGTTCTTCTTGTTGGGCATGATCGAGGAGCCCGTCACGTACTCCGCGGGGAGCTTCACGAAGGCGAACTCCGCGGTCGTGTAGAGCGACAGGTCCCACGCGAAGCGGCGCACGTCGAAGAGCGCTTGGAGCAGCGCCATCAGCGCGCCGAGCTCGAGCTTGCCGCGGCTGTTCTGCGCGTACACCGGGTTCACGAGCAGGCGCGAGAAGCCGAGCTCGTCGCTCACGCCTTGACGATCGAGGGGCAGGTTCACGCCGTAGCCGGCCGCCGTGCCGAGCGGGCAGGCATCGATCCAGCGACGCGTGCCGCTCACGAGGGCGGCGTCGTCGATCATCGCCTCGGCGAAGCCCGCGAGCCACAGGCCCACCGACGAGGGCACCGCGCGCTGCAGGTGCGTGTAGCCCGGCATCGGCGTCTCTGCGTCGGCCTCGGCGCGGTCGAGGAAGGCGGCGGCGGCATCCTTCACATGTGAATGAATGCGATCGAGCGCGTCGCGCACGTAGAGGCGGAGCGCGACCAGCACTTGATCGTTGCGGCTCCGGCCGGTGTGCACCTTCTTGCCGGGCTCGCCGAGGCGCTCGGTGAGGTAGGCCTCGATGGCGGAGTGGCCGTCCTCGAAGCGATCGTCGAGCACGAACTCGCCTCGCTCGAAGGCCTTCGCGAGATCGTCGAGGGCGCCGTCGATGGCCGTGGCCTCGGCCTCGGAGACCACGCCGATGCGGGCGAGGCCGTGCACGTGGGCCTTGGAGGCGCGGATGTCGTGGAGGAAGAGCGCGCGATCGAGGACGACGTCGTCGCCGGCGAGGAAGCGCTGGATGCGCGTGTCGACGGCGGCGCCGTCCTTGTCCCAGATCAGCTTTGCCACGGGAGGATCCCCATCGTCTCCGGCAGATCGAAGGCGAGGTTGAGGTTCTGCACGGCTTGGCTGGCCGCGCCCTTCAGGAGGTTGTCGAGCGTGGAGACGACCACGGCGCGCGTGCCGTCGGGGGCCACGGTGATGCCGCCGATGGTCGCGTGCGGCTTGCCAGCCGCGTCGCGCACGAGCGGGATGTCGTCGACGACCGAGACGAGCGGCTCCTCGGCGTAGCGCGACAGGTACATCTGGCGGAGCGCGAGGGTCGACGGGTGGCGGCGGACGGCGAAGGAGGTCGTCATCGTGATGCCGCGGAAGAACGGCGCGACGTGCGGCACGAAATGGACCGTCGAGACCTGGCGCGAGACCTCACGCTCGTGCACGTGGTCGACCACGCTGTACGGCATGATGTTGTCGCGCAGCAGGTCCACGTCGTTGCGCGGCGAGGGCGTGGCGCCGGCGCCGCTGTAGCCCGAGATGCCGAAGGCGTGCGCGGGCCCGTCGATCACGTCGAGCACCGGATCGAGCGCGAGCGCCATGGCGGTGGCGTAGCAGCCGGGGTTGGCGATGCGACGCGCGCCGCGGAGACGATCGCGGCCGAGCTCGGGCAGGCCGTAGGCCCACCCGCTGTGGAAGCGGTAGTCGGCGCTGACGTCGACGATCACCGTCTCGGGACGCACGCGATCGATCGCGGCGACGTAAGGCTCGGCTTGGCCGTTCGAGAGCGCGAGGACCACGGCGTCCACGCCCGTCTGCGCGACTTGATCCGGACCGAGATCCTCGAACACGAGATCGGCCGGCGCGCCCGGGAGGTGCTCGGCCACGGGCTGCCCGGCCTGCGTGCGCGAGACGACGAAGCTCACCGCGAAGCGCGGATGCTTCGCGAGGACGGCGACGATCTCGCGGCCGACGTAGCCCCGCGCGCCCACGAGGCCGATGGTGATCTTCTGCACGTCAGACCTCTCCCGCGCCGTGATCCTTGAGCGTCGCCGGGAGGGACAGCGCGTGATCGATGCAGCGCTGCACCTCGGCGAAGCCGTCGAGCCCGTACCAGAACACCGTCCAGCGGCCAGCGCGGTAGCTCCCCTGCGCCTGCTGGAAGTACCAGGGGTTGATCTCGTTCTCGGCGCGCGATCGCCAGAAGAGCTTGGGGTTCTCCGCCTTCATCCGCTGCCAGAGCGAGCCGCCCACGCCCGCGCCCTGCGCCTGCGTGGTGACGGCGAACTTGTCGAGGTACGGCGGGAGCTCCGTGCCGTCGCGCGTGATGATGGCGGTCGCGCGGTACTCCTCGGAGAGATAGATGCGGTAGAACGACTTCTTCTCGAAGTAGTCGAGCAGGAGCTTGCGACCGAAGCAGACCTCGAGGAGATCCTTCAGCCGATCGCGATCGATGCCGGCCAGCGTGTCGAAGCGGTTCACGCGCTCGCCGCGGCGCACGAGCGTGCCCGATCCGGTGTGCGTGAAGAGCTCCTTGGCCAGGCGATCGGGCGAGGTGATCGAGGCCGACGAGGTGGCCGGCAGCCCTTCGAGGAGCTTCTTGATCTCCTGGAGCTTGGCCCGCATGCCCGAGTGGACCCAGGGCTGGCTCATGAGGGTGTCGTAGTCCTCGGCCAGGTTCACCGCGGAGATGAGGCGCCCATCCTCGCCGAGGAGGCCGCCGGTCTCCGTGAGGAAGACCATCTTGTAAGGCTGCGTGGCGATGCTCAGCTCGCGCACGGCGACGTCCGAGGGCAGGTTCACGATCTGCCCGCTCGACGTCTCGCCGAGGCACGTGAGGATGGGCAGGTGCCCGGCGCGCAGCGCGGCGTGGATGGCCTCGGTGTGGATGCGCGTGACGCGACCGACGAGGCCGACGCGATCGGGATCGATGAGCTCGGCCTCGAAGACGCCCGCGGTGACGGGGCGCGCGCGCGTGCCCAAGTCCTCCAGCGCTTCGACGAGGCGCAGGTTCTCGTGGAGCGTCACGCGACGCGCGATCTCGAGGACCTTGGGCGTGGTGACGCGGACGCCGTCGCTACGCTGCGAGGGGACGCCGGCCTCCTCCAAGGCTTGATCGATCTGCGGGCCGGCGCCGTGGAGGACGACGGGATAGAGGCCGACGTTCTGGAGGAACGTGAGCGACGAAGCGAGGCCGTCGAGATCGCGCGCGAGGATGTTCCCGCCGACCTTGATGATGGCGAACTTCTGCGAGTCGACCGCGGAGTACTGCTTGAGGTACTGCTCGACCTCTTTACGCGTGCCGAGGTTGCGGAGCAGGCGGACGATCACGTCCTTCGTGTTGCGCATCGCTGTCCCTCAAACGGAGAGAATCCGCGCGTAGGCGGCCTCGGCTTCACGGAGCTCGGCGAGGCGAACCCACTCGCCGGCGGTGTGGGCCTGAGCGATGTCGCCCGGGCCGTAGACGATCGCGGGCAAGCCCGCCTCGGAGAAGAGTGCGGCCTCGGTCCAGAAGTCGACCGGCTCCCCGATCGCAAAGCCGAACTCGGCGGCGAGCGCAGCCGACGACGGGAGGTTGCCGAGCACGGGCCCGGGCGCGGAAATCGGCCCGTCCGCGTGGACCTTGGGGCCGCGATCGAGGAGCGGCGGCGCGAGGAAACCGGGCGTCCACGTGACGCGATCACCGCGCGGCGCGAGCTCCGCGATGGTGGTGATGAGCGTCTCGGGATCTTGATCCGGGAGCGGGCGCACGCCGAAGCGCAGCTCCGCAGCCGACGCGATCATGTTGGCCTTGGTGCCGCCGTGGAGGACGCCGAGGTTGAAGCGGATGCCCGAGAGGGTCTTGTAACGGCGCGCCTCGTTTTCCTGGGCGAAGGCGAGCGCGCGCGATCCCCAGCGCACCGCCTCGTGGATGGCGCTGTCGTCGAGCGCGCGCGGTGAAGAGGCGTGACCGCCGGTGCCATGAAAGAGGCCCGTGCAGGTGGCGATGCCGCGGTGCTCGAGGATGGCCTTGCAACGCGTGGGCTCCGCGACGACGACGCCGCGGTACGGCAGCGGGCGATCGAGGAAGTTGCGGACGCAGCGGCTCGATCCGGCTTCCTCGTCGGAGGTGAAGAGGAGCGCGGCGTCGCCCTTGGCGCGGCGCGCGGCGACCACGAGCGCGGCGGCGCCGCCCTTGATGTCGCAGGCGCCGAGGCCGATGGCGCGATCACCCTCGACGCGGAGACGCAGGGGCTCGTCGGTCCACCCCGGATCGGCGGGCACCGTGTCGACGTGCACGTTGAAGAGCAACGTGGGCGCGCCGCGCGTGGCGAGGAGGCTGATGCAGCCGTCGCCGATGTCGATGATCTCGGTGGTGAACGACGGGCCGAGCGCCTCGGCGAGCACGGTGAAGATACCGCCGCGATCGATGGCGCGCGGCGGGTTTCTCGTGTCGACGGCGACGAGGCGCTCGAGCAGCCCGAGGACCTCGGGGAGCGTGTCTTCCATCTCAGGCCTTGCTCGGATCCGGCTTGTCGAGGGAGTAGACGGGGTTGATGCGCGCCGAGAGCGTCGAGCTCTGGCCGAAGAGCTTGATGAAGCCCTCCGCCTCGACCACGCCCCAATCGGCCGACTGCGCGTAGACGGCCTTCTTGTTGAGGAGCACGTGATCGGAGGCGACCTCGACCGCGTGGCACACGGCGCCCTGCGTCTCGAGCGTGACCTCGCCGGTCACGAACGCCTGCGAGCTCGCGAGGAAGGCTTCGAGATCGCGCTTCAGCGGCTCGAAGAAGAAGCCCTTGTAGACGAGCTCCATCCACTTCTGCGCCACCACCGTCTTGAAGGTGTTCTGGTGGGCGCTGAGCACGGCCTCTTCCAGCGCGCGGTGCGCCGTCATGATGGCGGTGATGCCGGGGCACTCGAAGACGATGCGGCCCTTGAGGCCAATGGTGGTGTCGCCCGTGTAGATGCCGCGACCCACGCCGTACGCGCCGAACGACGCGTTGAGCTTGCGGAGCATCTCCGGCCCGGAGAGCGCCTGGCCGTCGAGGTGCGTGAGGACGCCCTTCTCGAAGCGGAGGCGCGCGCGGTACGGCTCCTTCGGCCACGCCGAGGGGTGCGCGGAGATGGTGTACGTCTCCGGCCCGGGCGCGTGGAAGCCGTCGATCTCGGAGCCCGAGGTCGTCACGCCGAGCACGTTGGTGTTGATGCTGTACTTCGAGGTCTTGGCGCGGACCGAGAAGCCGCGCTCCTCGAGGTACTTCTGCTCGTAGGCGCGCACGTTGGCGTGGGCGGCCTGGATCTCGCGGATGGGCGCGGAGATCTCCACGTCGGCGAGGGCGCGCACGGCGAGATCGAAGCGGACCTGATCGTTGCCCATGCCCGTACAGCCGTGGGCGAAGGTGGTGATGCCGCGGGCACGCGCGAGGCGCAGCGACTCCTCGACGATCACGTAGCGATCGGAGCAGAGCGCCGGATACTGCCCTTGGTAGAGCGCGCCGCCCTGGACCAGCGGGACGACGACCTGATCCCAGATCGACTGGCCGCCGTCGACGGTGACGTGCTCCTTGGCGCCGAGCGCGCGGGCGCGATCTTCGATGTAGCGGATCTCGGCCGCGTCGAAGCCGCCGGTGTCGACGAGGAGGGTGATGACGTCGTAGCCCTTCTCGATCAGGTACGGGACGCAGAAGCTCGTGTCGAGCCCGCCCGAGAACGCCAAAACAGCCTGCTTCTTGTTGCTCATCGATCCCTCACAGCCCGTTGACGAGCGCGTCCATCACGGCCTTCTGCACATGGAGACGGTTCTCCGCCTC
Organism: Minicystis rosea; assembly: GCA_001931535.1. Classification (GTDB taxonomy): domain Bacteria; phylum Myxococcota_A; class Polyangia; order Polyangiales; family Polyangiaceae; genus Minicystis; species Minicystis rosea. Next base: position 334,297 of record CP016211.1, on the reverse strand, counting down.
TTCGATCACGAGCGAGCGCGGCGAGTCGATCACCGCGTCGGTCACCTTCACGTTCCGCCGCACCGGCAAGCAGTGGGAGAAGAGGCCGTTGTCGGTCAGCGCCATCTTCGCCTCGTCGACGATGAAGTGCTTGTGCCGATCACGCATCGGCTTCTCCTCGTCCCAGCGGCCGAAGTACGGGATGGCGCCCCAGCTCTTGGCGTACACGACGTTGGCCCCGGAGTAGGCCTCCTCGATGTCGTGCGAGACGGTGAACGAGCGGCCGTTCGCGGCCGCGTTGTCGCGCGCGGCCTGCATGTAGCGCTCGTCGAGGAGGTACTGCTCGTTGGGGCAGAGCAGCGTGACATCCATGCCGAGCTTCGATGCGATGAGCGCCGCCGAGTTGGCCACCGCGGTGTTGAGCGGGCGCGGGTGGTACGTCCACGTCAGGACGAACTTCTTCCCGTCGAGCGAGCCGAGGCGCTCCTTGAGCGCGAGCGCGAGCGCGAGCTCCTGACACGGGTGCGTGATGGTCTCGAGGTTGATGACCGGCACCGTCGCGTAGCGCGCGAAGCCCGCGAGCACCTTGTCTTGCCGATCCTCTTCCCACTTTTGGAACTTGGGGAAGGCGCGCACACCGATGAGATCCGCGTAGCGCGAGAGGACGCGGGCGACCTCGTGCACGTGCTCCTCGGTCTCGCCGTCCATGACGGCGCCCTCTTCGAACTCGATCGGCCACGAGCCCTTGCCCGGCTCGAGCGTGACCGCGTGACCGCCGAGCTGCTGGATGCCGATGTCGAACGACGATCGCGTCCGCAGCGAGGGGTTGAAGAAGAGCAGCGCGATCGTGCGCTCGAGGAGGCGACGATCGTACGGGTGCTTCTTGAGGCGCGCGGCGCGCTCGAGGAGGGCCTCGATCTCGGCGCGGGTGTAGTCCTGGGTCGTGAGAAAATGGCGCATGGCGATCGAAGCGCCGCGACGCGGCGGAGGCGCGCACATTGCGGGATTCGCCGGGAAATGCAATCGGTTTCGTGAGCCCTTCGCGAGCGCCGGGAGCGCGCCGCGCAGCCGGTGACGAACGCGTGTCGGGCGTCGCGCCCGCTACACCGAGAGGCGGAAGAATCTGCGCCGCCCGCCGCGCGCCGGGACAGCCGCGCGCGCCTTCAGCCGCCGGTGTGCTCGCGGACGAACCGACCGATCCGCAGAACCGCCTCGTGCGCCTCCGGCAGCATGGGGAACGCTTGCCAGACGTGGATCATCTCCTCCCACGGCTCGAAGGTCACCGCGACTCCGCTCGCGCGTGCGCGCTCGGCGAGGCGCGCGGCATCGTCGTAGAGGATCTCCGCCGTCCCGACCTGGATGAGCAACGGCGGGAGCCGCGCGAGATCGGCGAGCATCGGCGACGCCAGCGGATCCGTGGGATCGGCGCCGGCGAGGTAGTGCTGCGCCGTCAGCCCCAGACCCTCTTTGGGGATCCACGGATCCATCTCGCCGCGCAGCTCGATCGAAGCGCCCGACATGGTGAGATCGACCCACGGCGACATGCACGCGGCCGCCGCCGGCAACGGGATGCCCGCGTCGCGCAGCGAGAGCAGGAGCGACATGGTGAGGCCACCGCCCGCGGAGTCGCCGACGACGGCGATCCGCTCGGGCGCGAGGCCTCGCGCGAGCAGCGCGCGATAGGCGGCGACACAATCTTGGAAGCCGCGTGGGAAAGGGTGCTCCGGCGCGAGGCGATAGTCCGGCACAAAGGCGGACGCGCCGGCCACGCGCGTGAGGCGCGCGACGAGATCGCGATGCGTGGCGGGTGAGCCCATGACGAAGCCGCCGCCGTGGAGATAGAGGATCGCGCGGGTAGGCTCGGTGCCCGGCGTGCCGACGTGCTCGCCCGGCACGCCGCCGAGATCCACGGGCGTGATGGTGACGTCGGGCGCCGTCGGGAAGAGGCGCGTCATGGACTCGAAGCCGCGCCGCATGCTGGCGACGGAGGGGGTTTCGCGCCGGGGGATGGCGCGGAGCATCGCGACGATGTGCTTGAGCTCGGGGCTCGCCATGCGCCGCATGGTCGGCGCGGCGCGCATGCCGGTCAAGACACGGCGGCGAGCTCCTGCGGTGCGGGTGACGTCCCGGGCGCGCGCTGCTCGCGCAGGTACTCCGCGAGCTTCGCGTCGGCCTCGTCCCCGAAGAGGATGCGGCACGCCTCCTTCAAGCCGGGCGCCGCGATCATGTCCTCGTAGCGAGTCACGAGCGCGATCTTCGATCGGCGCCGGAGGAAATCGTCGAGCTTGGTGATCATCTCCCGCCGCCCCGCCAGCTCGATCTCGCAGCGCAGGTACTCCGCGCCCTCGATGAGCACCTCGGCCATGCGCGGATCGGCGCGGATGCTCTCGAGAAGCGTGAAGGCCTGGGCCCCGTAGCGCCGCCACAAGCGGGTGGTGAGCTTCTCCGACGATTTCGGCGACGTCATTCCATCGAGATCCATGCGCGCGGCCTGGAGCATGAACTCGTCGCGCAGCTCGGCCCCCGGCTCGCCGTACCAGCGGCGCTCGGGATCGGAGAGCGTGACGCCGAGCTCGCGCGCGATCGCGCAGATCTCCTCGCCCACGTTGAGGCAGTCCGTGAGCTTGCCGCCGAAGATGCTCACGTGGGCATCCTTCTCGTTCACCTCGATCACGTGCTTGCGCGAGAGCGTGAGCCAGTCGACGTTGCCCTCGCCGCTGCTCTGCACCGCGAGGGGACGCACGCCGCAGCGCTCCGCGATGATGTCGGCCTCGGTGAGCGGGCGATCGAGGCGGAGGCGCTTGTTGATGTTGGTGAGGACGAAGCTCCGATCCTCGGGCGTGACGAAGGAGAAGGGGCTCTCCACCTTGGTATCGGTGGTGCCGATGCACGTGCGCGGTCCCATCGGGATGACGAAGAACAGCCGCCCGTCGTCCGCGAAGAACGTGAGCACGCGTTTGTGCGGCGTGAGCCGATCGACGATGAGGTGGATGCCCTTGGAGAAGGCGTGGCGCGTGCGCGTCGACTGCTTGGTGAGCGCGTTGTGGGTATCGACGAAGGGACCGGCGGCGTTGACGAGCACGCGCGCGCGCACATCCATCTCGCGGCCGGAGACGAGATCGCGGACGCGCGAGACCCACACGTCGCCCTCGCGCTTCGCGCCGAGCGACTCGACGTAGTTGACCGCAGCGGCGCCGTAGTCGAGCGCGCGCCGGATGAAGCCCCACACGAAGCGCGTGTCGGTGTCGTGCAGGTACGCGTCGGAGTACTCGAAGCCGCCGTCGCAGCGATCGAGGTTGATGATCGGCTCCTCGCGGGTCATCTGCGCGAGCGAGAGGCGGCGCGGCGTCTTGGTGAAGAAGCTGCCGATGAGCCAGTAGAGCCAGGTGCCGAGCACGAGCTTCCAGAGGCCGTGGCGGAAGCCGCGCTCGTGCGCGGTGTAGAAGCGGATCTCCTGCACCGTCGACGGGTAGCTCTCGATGAGGTGGTTGCGCGACTTGCAGAGCTTGCGCACCAGGCCGAATTCGAAGCTCTCCATGTACTTGATGCCGCCCCACGCCAGGTTCGACGACTGCTGGCTGGTGAAGCCGGCGAAGTCGCCGCGATCGACGAGGGCGACGCGCGCGCCGCGGGCCGCGAGGCACGCCGCGGAGACGGCGCCGTTGATGCCACCGCCGATGACGAGGACGTCGAACGGCTCGGGGTGCGGCCCGATGGAGGATTGAGAGAGCCTGTCGAGGTTGGTGGCTCGGAGCGTCGTCATGGAGCGAGCAGCGGCCCGGACGGCCGGCGTTTGCGCTCCATAGGGCGACTCGGCAAGAAGAGCAACCCGCAGAGGCCGACCGGCGACACACGCGCGCACGACCGACCTCGTCCACCGCGATCTTCCACGCGAATGCGTGCCACGACGGCTGCGCCCGGCGGCCGAGTGGAGTAGACCTGCCCGCGGCCGATGCAACGACTTCGCCGTTTCTCCTGGGCCACGCTGGGCGTCACCCTCGCCGTCATCCTCTGGGGTGCGTACGTCCGCGTGAGCGGATCGGGCGCAGGCTGCGGCAAGGAGTGGCCGATCTGCAGAGGCAAGCTCGTGCCGACGATGACGAGCCTGGAGACGCTCGTCGAGTACGCGCACCGCGCGAGCTCCGGCTTCGTCACGGTGATGGTGCTGGTCCAGCTCCTCTGGGCGCTCGCGGTGCTGCCGCGCCGGCACCCGGCCCGTCGCGGCGCCGGCGTCTCGACGTTCTTCGTGATGACCGAGGGCGCCGTGGGCGCGGCCATCGTGCTCTTCGAGCGGGTCGCGCACGACAAGTCGGCGGCGCGCGCCGCGTGGATGTCGCTCCACCTCGTGAACACGTTCCTGCTCATCGCCTCGCTGGCGTGCACGGCGTGGTGGATGACGGGCCGGCGCGTGCCTCGCCTGCGCGGTCATGGCACCGCCGGTCTGCTCGTCGGCGGCGGCTTCGCCGGGCTCCTCGCGGTGGGCGTGACGGGCGCGCTCACCGCGCTCGGCGACACGCTCTTCGGCGCCAAGACGCTGGCCGAAGGCGTCGCCGCGGACTTCTCGCCGACGGCCCACTTCCTCCAGCAGATCCGCGTCTCGCATCCGATCGTGGCGGTGCTCGTCGGAATGTACCTGCTCTATGCGCGCCAAGGGATCGCCGCCGGACGCGGGCCCGACGCGGAGCGGCTCTCGCGGGCGCTCGGCGCGCTCGTGATCACGCAGCTCCTCTGCGGCGTCGTGAACTTCATGCTCATGGCTCCGGCGTGGATGCAGATGGTGCACCTCCTCGTCGCCGATCTCGTGTGGATCGCGTTCATCCTGCTCAGCGTCACCGCGCTCGCCGAAGACGGGGCCGAGCCCGCGATCGCCGGCGGCACCGCCGCACCCATCGAGACGTGAAGATCACCATCCTCGCGAGCGGCAGCGCCGGCAACGCGACCCTCTTCGAAGCGGGCGGCACGCGCGTCCTCGTCGATGCCGGCATCGGCCCGCGCGCGCTCCTCATGCGCCTCGCCGCGGCCGGCACGACGGGCGCGCCGCACGCGGTGGTGCTCACCCACGAGCATCAAGATCACTTCGGGCAATGCCTGCGCATCGCCAAGAAGCTCGGGATCCCGATCTGGGCGAGCGAGGCCACCGCGCGCTGCGAACGGCTGCACGGCCGCGACGAGGTCCGCGTCTTCGGCATGCGCGAGCCCTTCGCCATCGGCGCCGTCACCATCGCTCCGCTGCCGCTGCCGCACGACGCCGCGCAGGTGGCGCTGGTCCTCGAAGGCGGCGGCCGGCGAGCCGCGATCGTGACCGATCTTGGTGAAGTGCCGCCGGCGCTGCCCGCGCACCTCGCGCGCTGCGACGTCGCGCTCATCGAGTCGAACCACGATCCCGACATGCTGCGCCGCGGCCCTTATCCATGGTTCTTGAAGCAGCGGATCACGTCGGCGCGCGGGCACCTCTCGAACCAGCAAGCGCACGCGCTCCTCCGCGCACTGCCGCGCGAGACGCACACCGTCGCGCTCATGCACCTGTCGCAGACCAACAACCGCCCCGACGTCGCGCTCGACGTGGCGCGCGACGCGCTCGCGGGCCGGAGCACGCGCCTCCTGGTCGCATCACAGAACGAGACGATGGTGATCGATGCGGCCGCCGCTCCGCCGTTGCAGAGCGGCCAGCAGCTCGCGCTCTTCCGCGTGTGACGCAACCTCGCAGCGCGCGGATGCGCGCCGAACGAGGGCGGGAGCCGCGCTCTTCAGGCCAGCGGGTGCACGTTGTCGACGAGCGAGAGTTTCGTCGGAGGTCAAAAGGCGCGGGCGCCGACCATGTCATTGCCCCGCAAACACGAAGGGCACGTTGACCGACGTCGAGCTGCCGGAGGGCGGGAACTTCCAACCCTTCATGCGTTGGGCGATGCACGACGAGAGTCCCGGGAAGTCACGCTCTCCACCGCTCGCGGAGGCGGACTCGACCGCACCGGACGCACCGATGGTGATGCTGCCGTTGACGCGCGCGTTGGTCGCGCCGTTCGTCGCCCGCGCTTCGAGGGCCGGCATCCAGCACTTGCGCTTCACCATCGGCTGGTTCTGGCTCACGACGGCGCTGATCTCGCCCTGCGAGAGCTGACCACCGCCGCCCGCCTGCGAGCCCGTAGGCCCCTGCGCGGCTGGCCCGGGGACGTTGTTCACGAACCCCGACGTATCGATGGGCGCCGCGGCCGCCGCAGCAGCCGTCGCGGACGCCGACGCCTTGGGCCTCGGGCCGAGCGGCAGCTTGGCGACCGGCCCCTGCGCCGCGGCAGACGCGATCTCCCCCACCTCGACCTGCGCCTTGTCCGGCTCGGCCGACGACGTCGCGGCAACGGTCACCGTCGTCACGACCGGAGGCGCCTGCACCACCACGATCTGCGGCGCGCGATTGCCGAACAACGCCCACGCCGCCACGCCGCCGAACACGGCGGCCGCCGCGACGAACGCGTAGACCATCGGATGCGTCTGCCGCCTGTTGCGACCGAGAACGACGTCGAGATCGGACTCGACCTCCACCTTCCGCGAAGGCGGAGCCGGCGCCGCAACCGGCTCGACCGGCGGAGCCGCCACGGACGCCGCCGGCACCTCGCTCGCTGCATGCGCCACGTGCGCGCCGTTGGCCTTGCCATTGGTGACCGCAGGCGCCGGTGCCGCAAACGGATCGGAAAGAACCCCGAGCGACACCTCGGGCGGCGGCGCGACCGGAGCCGCTTCCACCACCGCAACAGCCGGTGCAGCGATCGCCGATGCAGCTGCAATCGGCAGCGCCGGTGAAGCAACCGGCGCCGGCGCGGCTGCAACAGGCAGCGGCGTTGCAGCAGGCGGCGGAAGCGCCGCTGCAGGCGGTGGAAGCGCCGCTGCAGGCGGTGGAAGCGCTGCTGCAGGCGGAGGCAACGCCGCTGCAGGCGGTGGAAGCGCCGCTGCAGGCGGAGGCAACGCCGCTGCAGGGGGCGGAGGCGGCGCTGCGAGCGCGGAAGGCGCAAGCGGCTTCGGTGCTGCGGCCGGCGGTGCGATCGGCTTCGGCGCGGCAGCCTTCGGGTTGGTGAGCGCGAAGGGCGCGGAAGCAGCCGGCGGCGGAACGGGCAGCGCGGGCGGCGCGACAGGGAGCGGCGGCGCCTTCGTCGCTTCGAGCAGCGGGCTGAGCTCGGAGAACGTCTTCAGCGCGCTCCATTCGGCGATGCCTTCGCGCCAGACGAGCGTGTCCGCGTCGATGTCACCGGCCTCGATCCGCTCGCGGATCTCCGCGCGCCGCATCGGGCCCGTGGGCGTGCCGCGAATGCCGGCGAACCAGTCGTAATCCGGACCATCGGCGGGCGTCGTCTTGAGCGGGCCGGGCATGATGCCGGCGTCTCGCACCGCGGCCATCGTCCCGCTCGCGCTGCTCTTCGTCAGGGGCGCCGGTGCTGCCGTCGCCGGACGCGGCGTCGCTGCGGGCGCGGCGAGAGGACGAGGCGCGCCCGCGACGGGCCGCGGCGCGGGCGCCGCAGGACGCGGCGCAATCGCGCCCGGAGGCGGAGGCGGCGGCGGCGCAGACAGCGAGCCCAGCGCCATCGTCCCCGAAGGCGGACGCAACGGGCCTCCCGGACGCGGCGCGATCGCACCGACGGTGCGTGCGGTAGGCGCTGCCGGAGGCGGGAGATGCCCGGGCGGAGGCGGCAGATGTCCCGGCGGAGGCGCAGGCGGCTGCACGGCCGGCATCGATGCCGACGACGCCGAGAGCTGCGCGTCGACCTCGGTCACCGGCAGGTCTGCGGCGCCGACGTCGCCGCCGTCGGCGCGCACGCGGATCTCGTGACCGCAGCGACGGCACTTCATGCGCACCGTCTTACCGGCGACCTTGTCGTCCCCGATTTGATACTTGGCCTGACAGTTGTCGCAGACGAACTTCATCGGGGCATGCCGCCTACGCGAGGGAGAGACCCCGCGAGCTTATGACGCTTCGTCGCGTCGCTCAAAACCCCCGTACCAACGCCGATGGCGAAAGCCCCGCGGAACGCACGCCCACGCGGGAAAGCACAAGCACGAGACGCGTCACAGCAGCCCAACGAGGTGCTCCTTGATCGACTGGCGCGTCGGATCATCCGGGGCGACGCGCAGCGCGCGCTCCCAAGTCTCGATCGCTTTGTTGCGGAAGCCCACCTTTTGATAGAGCACCGCCAGGTTCTTCAGCGCAGGGAAATGCCGGCCGTTGATGTCGAGCGCCGTCTGCAGCTCCTGGATGGCGTCGTAGATCCGGCCCTGCTTGCCGTAGAGCAAGCCCAAGTGGAAATGCAGGCGGAAGGCCAGCGGATCGATGCGCGTGCCTTCCTTGAGGTGCTCGATCGCGCCCGCGAGATCACCCTTTTGGTAAGCCTCGATGCCGGCCGCGAGCTTCTTCTCGGCCTCGGCGGAGATCTGCTCGGCGCTGCTCGACGGCCCCTTCTGCGAGAGCGCCGTCTCCACCGCGCGCACCAGATCGGCCATCTTGAACGGCTTCTCCAGGTACGCGTCCACGCCGTAGCTCGCCTTGAGATCTTCGGCGAAGCGCCAGCCGCGATACACGGCCGAGATCATGATGATGGGGATGTGCCCGTAGCGCTCCGTCCCCTTCATGCGCTTGGCGATGTCGAAGCCGTGCACCTCGGGCAGCATCGCATCGAGGATACAGAGATCGGGCGGGTGCTCTTTCAAGAGGCCCAGCGCCGTGTGACCGCGCGCCGCCTCGAGCACGTTGTACTGGCGCTCTTCGAGCACGCGACGCACGAGCCGGCGGATCTCGGGCTCGTCGTCGACGACGAGGATCGTCGGTCGGCCCGGCAGGTGCGGGCGTCCACCCGACGCTTCTTCACGCGCAGGCAGCTCGGCCATCACCGAGAGATCGCGGTTGACCGACCCGAAGTCGGCCTCGTTCAGCTCGTCGGCGCCGGCCATGCGCCCCATCGCATCGTCGACGACCACCGCCGTCGTCGTCGGCACCTCGGAGCGCCCCGTCGCCGGCCGGAAGCCCGCATCGGGATCGGAGACACGTTGCGGCTCCGGCGTGATCGAAGGACGTTGCAGCCCGGCGCGGTTCGGCAGCGGCGGCGGCCGTCGATTCGGCACCGGCGGCGGATTCGGCGTGAAGCTCGGCCGGCGCAGCGAATCGTCGACGGGCGGCGCGGCCGGCGTCCGTGTCGGAGCCGGCGGGATCTGCGCCGCACGGATCCCTTCGTGATCGGGGAGCGCGGCCTCCGGCGGCTCGGTCGGGACGAGACCAGCCTTGCGCTGAATCTCCGGCGGACACGTCGGCCCGACGTAGAACTGCTCGCCGCGCTCGCGCATCTGGTACGCGGCCGTGATCACGCGCATCAGCGGACCGGCCAGCGCGACGTACGGGAACACGTGCTTGCCCGTGACGAAGCCGATCTCGTCGATCACCTTCTTGTCGGTCGGCGAGGCCATGGCCACGAACACACGATCCTCGCGCACCAGCACCGGCAGCAGCTTGTGCCGCATGGCGACTTCGCGCGGGACGATGTCGAGATCGCGCAGCCGGAGGCAGACCTGGTTCAGGTCGATGCCTGGCACGCCGCTCTGTTCGGAGAGGGCCTTGAGCGCAGCGAGTTCGGAGAGTGTTCCCGATTCGATCATCCGGGTTGCAAGCGGAGGCCCGCCCGGAATGGCGCTTTCGAGCGCCTTGTCGAGCTCGGGCTGTGTGACCGCGCGCTGCCGAAGCAGGATGCGTCCCAGCGGCTTCTTCGCGTCCTCGGTCATCCGACGCCGATCACGGAGCATACCGAACACTCCGCCGACCATCAACGGGCGTGAGCGCTCACCGTATCGATCGCCGTCCCTCGCGCCCTCCCCGCGTCATTCGCGCGGCGAACGCCGCGTCAAGCCGTGACGCTGGCGCTCCCGGCCTCGGCCCAATCCCGGGCGAAGGCCGCGTAGGCGCCCCGCGCGATCGCCTCCCGAGCCTCGCGAACGAGCTGCCCGTAGAGGTGCAGGTTGTGCTGGGTGAAGAGCCGCAGGACCAGGATCTCCCCGGCGAGGAACAGATGCCGGAGGTACGCCCGCGTGTACCCGCCCGTGCACGTAGGGCAGTCGCAGGTCGGATCGAGGGGCGACAGATCCTCGCGGTAGCGGGCCTGCTTGATGACGACCTTCCCCCGCTTGAGGAGCGCTTGCCCGTTGCGCGCGTTCCGCGTGGGCAGCACGCAGTCGAACATGTCGACCCCGGCGCCGATGGCGACCACGAGATCGCGCGGCGTCCCCACGCCCATGAGATAGCGAGGCCGCGCCGGATCGAGGTGCGAGGCCACCTCGCCGACGACCTCGTGCATCCGCTCGATGGGCTCACCCACGCTGAAGCCGCCGAGCGCGAGCCCATCGAACGGCATCGCGCCCAGCTCGTCGGCGTGCGCGCGCCGCAGGTCCGCGTGCGTGCCGCCCTGCACGATCCCGAACACCGCTTGGTCGACGCGCTTGGCCGCGAGGCAGCGCTTCGCCCAGATCGTGGTCATCCGGCACGCCTGCTCGATCTCGGCGCGCGGCGACTCGCCCGGCGGGCACACGTCGAGCTGCATCGCGATGTCGGCGCCGAGCGCGCCCTGCACCTGCATCGCCACCTCGGGCGAGAGCGCGCGCTTGCTGCCATCGAGGTGGGAGCGAAAAACGAAGCCATCCGGCCCGACCGATCGTCGCTCGGCCAGCGAGAAGGCCTGAAAGCCGCCGGAGTCCGTGAGCATCGAATGCGGCCACTGCGTGAACTTGTGGAGGCCACCGGTGAGCGCGACGATCTCGGGGCCGGGCCGGAGCCACAGGTGGTACGTGTTGCCGAGCACGATGCGCGCGCCCGTGGCCGCGACCTCGCCGGGCGTGAGCGTCTTGACGCTGCCCTGCGTGCCCACCGGCATGAAGGTCGGCGTCGGGACCTCACCGTGCGGCGTGACCAGCACGCCGGTGCGGGCGTTGCCGTCTCGTTCGTGCACGGTGAAGGCGTAACCCGATGTCACGAGGGCGCTCACACGGCACCTCCGTCCGCGCGCGAGAGAATGAGCATGGCGTCCCCGTACGAGTAGAAGCGGTAGCGCGCATCGATCGCCGCCTGATACGCGGCGAGGACGCGTTCGCGCCCCGCGAAGGCAGAGACCATCGCGAGCAGCGTGGACTCCGGCAGATGGAAGTTGGTGAGGAGCTGATCGACGACGCGGAAGCGATACCCCGGCTGGATGAGGAGCCGCGTCTCCCCCTCCATCGCGCGCACGAGCCCCGGCCGATCCGGATCGGCCGCGCTCTCGAGCGCGCGCACGGCCGTCGTGCCGATCGCGAGCACCGGCGCGCCGCGATCACGCGCCCGCGCGACGGCCGCGACCGTCTCGGCCGGTACGGCGAAGATCTCTGCGTGCATCGGGTGATCGTCGAGATCGTCGACGGTCACCGGCTGAAACGTGCCGAGCCCCACGTGCAGCGTCACGCTCGCGATCTCCGCCCCGCGTGCACGCAGTCGATCGAGGAGCTCCGTCGTCAGGTGCAGCCCCGCGGTCGGCGCCGCCACCGCGCCGGGCACGCGCGCGAAGACGGTCTGGTAGCGCTCGCGATCCGCAGCGTCGTCCTTGCGATGCACGTACGGCGGCAGCGGCACGTGCCCGCACGCCTCGATGGCCTGCTCGATCGGCAGATCCGCCGGTGAAAACAGATCGACCTCGAACATGCCCGCGTTGCCGGCGCTGATGATCTCGACGCAGAGCGGAGGCCGCGGGTACTGCTGCTTCGAGACGGCATCGACGACGATGCGTGACCCGCGCCGCAGGGGCTTCGACGAGCGGCCGAGCGCGCTCCACCGCTCCGCGCGCAGCGTGCGATCGCCGTCGGCGACCTCCCCTTCACCGAGGCGGCGCACCAGGAAGATCTCGACGCGGCCCCCCGTGCCGACCTTGTGACCGAGGAGACGCGCCGGGATCACGCGCGTGTCGTTGACCACGAGCAGCGTGCCCGGCGCGATGAAGCGCTCGATCGCGCGCACCTCGGTCTGCTCCGGCGCGCCGCCGCCGAGCACCAGGAGCCGAGCGCCGTCGCGCTCGGCCGGCGGATGCGCCGCGATGAGCTCCGGTGGGAGTCGATAATCGAAGAGCGCTCTCCGCACGGCGTCGCCTTAGCACGAACGGCACGCCCGAGGCGCGCCGAACGGACGACCTTCGCTCAGATCAGGGCCGCTCGTCCGGCCCGGGGTTTGGGGCCGCTCGCGGCCCCATCGTGACTCAGCGCCGGCTCGTCCGGCCCGGGGTTTGGGGCCGCTTGCGGCCCCATCGTGACTCAGCGCCGGCTCGTCCGGCCCATCGTGTTCAAACGGCCGCGGGGAACGAAGGCTTGGCCTTGGCGCGGAGGAAGCTCGAAAGCTCGGCGAGACGATACGGCTTCGGAACGAAGCCGATCGCGCCGCAGTCGGCCCGCTCCACCTGACGTGCCGAGAGATGGTACGCGCTCGACAGCACCACACGCACGTTGGGGAAGAGGCTGCGCATCTGCCGCGCGAGCTCGAGCCCGTTGAGGCCCGGCATCATCAAATCGATGAGCGCCAAGTCCACCTGCGGAGACGAGGCCGAGAGGATCTCGAGCGCCTCCTGGCTCGACCCCGCGACCACCACTTCGAAGCCTTCCAGCTTGAGACCGATCGACAGCGTACGTCGCTGATTCTCTTCGTCGTCGACGATCAGCACACGAGCCACGATGCACCTCCCAACAGATCCAAGCCACGCCGGACGGGGCGTACCGTCTGGTGACGCCACGAACAGGCAGCCGGCGTCAAGCAACGACCGGGCCAGTCGAGCTGATCCAAAAAGCTGATTCATCACGCGGCCCGACCTGCCAGCGCCGAGCTTACCGGATTTCAGGCGTGCAACGAGGCCCGTATCCGCGTTTCCCCTATGCAAGCTCCGGAATGCCCTGAGCACTCTTGTTCCCATGCGATGTTCGGTGAGACAGCCCACGAACATCGCTTGGAGAAGAGCCGCAGGCGTCGGCAACCGCGTGCTCGATCGCACCGCGATGTTGCCGCTCGGCGTGCCGCGCGAGGCGCGTGTTTCAGCCTTGAGGTGGGTACGTGATCACGAGCCGCGTCATCTTCCGCCACAGCGTGGTCGCGCTGATCCCGAGCGCTTCGGCCGCTTTTTCACGGCTCCCGTCGTGCTCGCGGAGCGCGGACTCGATGGCTTGACGCTCGGCTGCATCGACGACGTCGGCGAGCGTGCGGCCGCCGCCGGCGGGACGCTTCGGCTGCACGTTGGTCGTCATCATGTCGTCGACGGTGATCACGCCGCCGCCGGACAGCGCCACCGCTTGCTCGACCATGTTCTCGAGCTCGCGGATGTTGCCGGGGAAATCGTAGGCCATCAGCGCTTCGACGACGCCGTCGCCGAGCTTCGCGCCGGTGCTCATCTTGCGGTTCGCCTTCTGCAGGAAGAACTCGAGCAGCACCGGGATGTCCTCGCGCCGATCGCGCAGCGGCGGGAGCACGAAGCGCGCGACGTTGAGGCGATAGTAGAGATCCTGACGGAAGCGCTTCTCCGCGACGCTCGTGAGCAAGTCTTGGTTCGTCGCCGCGATGATGCGCACGTTCACGCGGATGGGCTTGTTCTCGCCCACGCGGCGGATCTCGTTCTCTTGCACCGCGCGGAGGAGCTTGGCCTGGAAGCTCACCGGGGTCTCGGCGATCTCGTCGAAGAAGAAGGTGCCGCCGTCGGCCTCTTCGAAGAGGCCCTTGCGCGCGGAGACCGCGCCGGTGAAGGCGCCACGCGCGTGACCGAAGAGCTCGCTCTCGAGCAGCGTCTCGGTGATGGCCGCGCAGTTGACCGGCACGAAGGGCCGATCGGCGCGCTTCGAGTTGGCGTGGATGGCCTTGGCCACGAGCTCCTTGCCCGTGCCGTTCTCGCCGGTGATGAGCACCGTCGCGTCCGTCGGCGCGACGCGGACGATGCGGCCGAGCACTTCGCGGATGGCCTGCGATCGGCCCGCGATGTTCTCGAACTTGTACTTCTCCTTGAACTCGGTCGCGAGGAGCGAGACCTGGCTCGAGAGGTTCCGGTTGTGGTTGGCGCGCTCGACTTTGACGAGCAGCTCCTGCTCGCTGAACGGCTTCTGGATGTAGTCGAAGGCGCCGAGGCGCATGGCCTCGACGGCGCTCTCGATCGTGCCGTACGCGGTCATCACGATGACCTCGGTGGCGGCGTGCGACTCCTTCACTGCGCGCAGCACGCGGATGCCGTCGAACTGCCCCATGCGCAGATCGGTGAGGACGACGTCGTAGGCGCCGCGGGCGCCCATCTCGGCGCCTTGGTTGCCGTCGCTGGCTTCGTCGACTTCGTAGCCGGCGCCACGCAGCATCATCGCCAGCGTGGTCCTCATGTTGCGCTGATCATCGACGACGAGAATCTTGGGCATCGAACTCCCCCGGCGTGCGACGCGAGCGCTTGGTCGGCGCCCGCGTCGATCCGATGGTGCGTGCGGGGCTCCGTGGTCGAAGCGCCGACCACGGAAAACCGTGCTTTAGCATGAGTCAAAGCGAGCGGTCACGCGGTCGCACCGACAGCCATCGGATGCACGCAGACCGCCCGGCGATCAGATCAACTGTGGAGCTGCTCGGCCAGGTATGCCTTCTCACCGAGCTCGCCGATGAGTCGGATCTGCGTCTCCAGCCAGTCGACGTGCTCCTCCTCCGACACGAGGATCTTCTTCAAGAGGTCCTCGCTGCCGTTGTCGCTGCGCTCGCGGCAGAGCTGGATGCCGTCGTTGAGACGCTTCAGCGCGCGGTACTCGAGATCGAGATCGCTCTTCATCTGCTCGGGCACCGTCTGCCCGATGTTGATCTTGTCGAGCCGCTGCAGGTTCGGCAGACCGTCGAGGTACAGGATGCGCTCGACGAGCTCGTCGGCGTGTTTCATCTCGTCGATCGACTCGTGGTAGACCTTCGCCGCGATGCGCAGGTAGCCCCAGTTTTTGCACATCCGCGCGTGCAGGAAATACTGGTTGATGGCCACCAGCTCACCCGCCAGGACTTCGTTCAGCAGGTCGATGACCTCTCGATTGCCCTTCATTGCTCTCCCTCGAAAGCAGGCGGGCGGCCGCCCGCCCTTTCGAGCGAGAAGGTAGCCGCATTCCCCCACGTCGGGAACGCTTTCTTGCCTGCGCGAGCGCCACTCGGTTCACGCGGTCCGCCCGAGGCAGACCCCGCGAGAACGATGACTGGCGTCGCCTATGGGGAGCTAAGCGGCAGAGGTCAACACGCGCAGCGATCGATTCGAAGGACGAGACGCTGCGCCGGCTTCCTCCACGATGTCGGCAATCGCATGGCGACAGCTCCCGCATCGCGTGCCTGCGCCCGTGCAATCCATGACCTCCTCTGCAGAGGAAGCGCCCTCGGCAATGGTCTCGTGGATGTCTTTGTCAGTGACGCCAAGACAGAGGCAGACGTACATGGTGTTACTGTTGTTGAATATAGCTTTCAACTTCAACACGTCAAGCAGAACTCCCCGGCAACTCGGATAGGGCGCGAGGAGCAGAGGATGCAGTCGTGGGGCGGGAAACAGGAAGGCCCAGTAGGACAGGGCTTGGAGCGACATGCTCAGGTCGCCGTCCGCGTCGATGGTGCGTCGAAGGAGATCGATCGCAGCGCGACGAGGATCGAGAGATGCTCGATGCGAGCGACGTCGGTGACGCGCGCGTCGTAGCGACGTCGTGCAAGTCGATGGGGATGTCGGAGGGAGCGCTGCTCGATCAGAGCGCGACGGCGATCATGCTGTCCGCGACAGCGATGGAAGCCGATGGGATGGCGGCGAGGATCGCGCGCCTCGTGGCTTACATGCTGAGGCCGCCGTCGACGTCGATGGTGCGGCCGTTGAAGTACTCACACTCGATCACGAACTTGACCGCGACCCAGATGTCCTCGGGGAGGCCGATGCGGCCGACGGGGATGGCGGCGACGAGCGCGTCGCGCGCCTTCTGGTTCATGCCCTGGGTCATCGGGGTCTCGATCATGCCCGGGGCGACCGCGCCGACGCGGATGCCGAAGGGCGCGAACTCGAGGGCCCACGTCTTCGTGTTGGTCGCGAGCGCGCTCTTGGCCGCGCTGTAGTTGGACTGGCCGCGGTTGCCGTGACGCGCGACGGAGCTGATGTTGACGACGACGCCCTTCTGCTGCGTCTCGGCCATCTTCGCGACGACGTCGCGGACCATGAGCGTGGCGCCGGTGAGGTTCACGTCGATGACGGCCTGCCACTGCTCGCGCGTGAGCTTGGTGATGGCGCCCGTGGCCCGGTCGCGCTTCACGAGGAGGCCGTCGCGGAGGATGCCGGCGTTGTTGATGACGCCGTTGAGGCCGTCCATGGCGCCGTGCGCGAAGTCGACGAAGCTCGCGACGTCGGCCTCGTCGGCGACGTTGAGCTTGCGGACGTGGACCTTGCCCTTGAGCGACTTGGCCTCCTCCACGAGGGACGCGAGCCCCGCTTCGTTGACGTCGCCCGCGGTGACCTGGCCGCCCGCCTCCGCGATGCGGATGGCGAAGTGACGCCCCATGCCCTGCGCGCCGCCCGTCACGATGAACTTTGCATCTTCGAGTCGCATGATTGCCTCCGGCGCCGGCCTTACCACGACCGGACGCCTCCGCGAAACCTCGGGCGCGCGAAGGCGCCCCTTGCGCCGAGGGCCGTGGATGTTATCGAATCGCGGCGATGGCGCTCCGGACCACTCTGTCGATGATGGCGCTCGCGGTGACGAGCGTGCTCCTCCCGGCCTGCAACAAGCCGATTCCGCCGCCCGATCCGAAGGGCAAGGACATCGTCGCCGGCGCCGTCGTGGCCGCGGTGACGACGGCGGAAAAGGAGCCCGGTATCCGGACCTACAAGGTCATTCACGTCGACGACTACCCGGAGCCGGTCGGGCACAACTATCACCTCATCGCCTACGATCCGAAGGCGAAGACCTTCGAAGAAGCGCGCGAGCTGCGCTGGCGCGGCGTGATGACGGTGGTGCTGCCGCACTTCGAGGTGCGCGCGGTCGACTTCCTCCCGCGCGATCATCGCGTGCTCGGCGTGGAGCCGCTCTCGGATCAAGAGCGCTCGGCCTACGAGAAGGCGCGCACCGGGCAGTGAACGGGCGCGCGACGCGATCGCGACGCGCGACGTGAGCAGTGAGCGTCAGGTCTCGAGGGCTTCGGGCTCGACGTCGCTGGGATCGCGGAGCGCGAGGTTCAGCAGATCGATGGCGCGATCGTGGAGGCGGCTCGCCCAGCTCTTGCTGACGCCGAGATCGCGCGCGATGACGTCGAAGGCCTCGCCGCCGAAGTAGTGACGCTCGATGAGGGCGCGCTCGCGATCGGGCAACGCGGCGATGGCAGCGCGGGCGGCGTGCACGATCTGGGCGCGGGAGAGCTGCTCCTCGGGGCTCTCGGCGCGGGGGACGAAGAGATCGGGATCGGGCAGGCCGGCCGTGAGGCCGAGGGCGAGCGCGGCGGCTTGACCGTTCAAGAAGGCCTTGAGAGAAGCCTGATCTTCTTCGACGGTGGTGGGCTCGTCGCGATCGGGCTCGGCGCGTTCGCCGTAGCGCTCGGAGGCGATGACGGCGAGGAGACGCGCGCTCTTCACGGAGCGGCCGTGGGTCTCGCGACGGAGGCCGTCGAGCATGGCCCATTTGAGCTTCGAAGCAGCGTACGCGACGAAGGTGGCGCGCGCGGGATCGTAGGATCGCGCGGCCTCGATGAGGGCGACGTGGCCGATGCCGAGGAGATCGTCGATCTGCACGGTGCCGCCGAGGCGACGCGCGATGCGGCGCGCCACCGACTGCACCACGGGGAGCCCCTGGCGGACGAGATCGCGATCCGCGAGCCTCATCCGCGCTGGCCTGCCTTGCCCTTCACGGCTTGAATCGGCGTCACGGTGGCGGCGCCGTCGCGACGCACCTCGCCGCTCTCTTCGACGGTGACCGGACGCGCGCGCCGGAGGAGACGCGCGGCCCGCTCGTCGGAGGCGAGCGTCTCGGCGAGCTGCTCGCGCATCCACGCGACCTCGCCCGCGGAGAGGCGCCCGACGTACGGAGCCACGGCGGCCTCGATCTGCGCCGCGATGAACGGGTCGTCGAGGAGCGGGTGCATCACGACCAGCATACACGGCGGCGCCGGACGACGTCACGCGCTCCCGTGAGCACGAACGACGCATCGCCGAGGCGACGGCGCGGTGCCTCCGCAATGCTCATCCGACCGAGCGCGAGGCCACCGCGCACAGGCGGGCTACTTCTTCTTGTCGGGCTTGCCGGCCGGCTGCGGGGTGCCGCCCTCGCCGTTGAGGCAGATGTCGAACTGCTTCACGGTCTTGGACGCGAGCGCGCACTTGATGACGCCGTGATCGACTGCCTTGTTGACGAGGTTCGCATGGCAGCCCGCGATCCAGCTCTCCTCGAGCTTGCCCACGACCTTGTCGATCTGAGCCGCGGTCGCGGTGCGCTGCTTCTCGCTGAGCTTGGGGCTGAGGGCGGCCATCTGATCGGCGCGCGCGACCGCGCCGTACTGGCGGCCGAGCGCGTCGCAGTCGGAGGGCGTGAGCTCGTAGCTCTCGAGGCTCTGGCCCTTCTGCTCGGCTTCGCTGCCCTTCACGAGAGCGCCCGGCGCTGCGGTGGCGGAGGGCGCGGGCTCGGCGGAGGGCGCGGCGCTGCCGGCAAGGCTCTCCGGCGTCTCGGGCGGCTGGGACGGCGAGCAGGCGAAGCAGACGAGGCCGGAGATCGCGGCGAGGAAGGCCGGTACGAGGAGACGGAGCATGCGGGAGAGGCTGCATCGAATTGGTCGCGCTTGTCCAGTTGCCCCGTCCGCTGCGCATCCGATGTGCACGGAAGGTTTTGGCAGGGTCCGTGCACCTCCTCGCCGGCGATGGAGCGCGTGGGGATCGTGCCGCCGGCACGAGCCTGTGCGCGCCGGTACTGCTCGCTTCGGCACGCAGCACCGGTGATCCCCGAGTGGACGGTTCAGTCGGAACGAGGCCAACCCCCGTACGCAGGACGCCGCGAGGCGGCTCCCGGCTTCTGCGTCCGGGATCCGCGGCGCACGGTCCGCGCAGCAGGACGTCGGAATGCGATCTTTGTGGATCTATCTCCTCGTCATCTTCGGCACGGCGCTGATCTTCCAGTCGATCCGGACCACGGGCGACGATCGGATCCCGTATGCGCGATTCCGCGAGCTGGCGGAGAAAGGACAGCTCTCGGACGTCGAGATCCGCGGCGACAGCTACGTCGCGAAGACGACGCCCGATCCGGTCAGCGGCGCGAAGCACACCTACCGCACGGGGCGGATCAAGGAAGGTGAGCGCGATCTGCTCGCCCGCCTCGACGAGCACAGCGTTCCCTACACCTTGATGACCGAGGAGCACACGTTGATCGGGCCGTCGCTGCTGTGGCTCCTGCCGATCGGGGCCACGATCATCATCCTCGTGCTGTCGACGCGCAAAGGAGGCACGCCGACGATCACGAATCCGGCGCTGTCCTTCGGGAAGAACAAGGCGCGGCTCTACGTCGACAAGGGAGCGCCGGTGACGTTCGGCGACGTGGCCGGCAGCGAAGAAGCGAAGGCCGAGCTCTGCGAAGTGGTCGAGTTCCTTCGCTCTCCGGATCGGTTCCGCCGCCTCGGCGCGCGGGTGCCGCGCGGCGTGCTGCTCGTCGGGCCGCCGGGCACCGGAAAGACGCTCTTGGCCAAGGCCGTCGCGGGCGAGGCCGGCGTGCCGTTCTTCAGCATCTGCGGGTCGGAGTTCGTGGAGATGTTCGTGGGCGTGGGCGCGGCGCGGGTGCGCGATCTGTTCGCGCAGGCGCGCGAGCGACCGGCGAGCATCCTGTTCATCGACGAGCTCGACGCCGTGGGCAAAGCGCGCGGCGTGGGCGGGAGCTTCGGCGGCAACGATGAGCGCGAGCAGACGCTGAACCAGCTCCTCACCGAGATGGATGGCTTCGACTCGACGTCGGGTCTCATCGTCATCGGCGCGACCAACCGGCCCGAGATCCTCGACGCCGCGTTGCTGCGGCCGGGGCGCTTCGATCGCCGGGTGTTCGTCGATCGCCCCGACATGTCGGAGCGGCGCGCGATCCTCGAGGTGCATGCGCGCCGCGTGCGGCTCGGCGGGAGCGTGGATCTGTCGCGCGTGGCGGGGCAGACGGTGGGCCTCGCGGGCGCCGATCTCGCGAACCTCATGAACGAGGCTGCGCTCTTGGCGGCGCGGCGCCGCGGCGATGCGGTGGAGCAGCGCGATCTCGACGAGGCGCTGGAGCGCGCGGTCGCGGGCCTGCCGCGGCGCGCGCGGCGCCTGCTCCCGCGCGAGCGGATGGTGGTCGCCTACCACGAGGCCGGGCACGCGCTCTGCGGCGCGCTCCTGCCTTCACAGGATCCGGTGCGCAAGATCTCGATCGTGCCGCGCGGCCCGGGCGCGCTCGGCTACACGATCCAGGCACCGGTCGAGGATCGTTATCTCTTGAGCCGCCAGGAGATCCTCGATCGGCTGGTGGTGCTGCTCGGCGGGCGCGTGGCCGAAGAGACGGTGGTCGGCGAGGTGTCGACGGGAGCGCAGGACGACCTGCTCAACGCGACCGAGCTCGCGCGGCGCATGGTGCGCGAGCTCGGGATGAGCGAGACGATGGGCGTCGTGACCTTCGAGCCGAAGCGCGGGATGGGCGGCGATCGCTGGCCTTCTGCGCCCGAGTACAGCGAAGAGACGGCGCGCGCCGTCGACGCCGAGGTGGCGCGGATCCTGGCGGAGGCGCTCGCGCGGACGCGGGCGCTCGTGGCCGAGAACCGCGCGGCGCTGGAGCGGATCGCGCAGCGCCTGCTCGAAGTGGAGACGATGACGGGCGAAGATCTCCGCGAGGAGCTCGAGGTCGCGGCGGTTCCGGCGCGCGCGTGAGCGCAGGTCACGGGGCCGCGACGCGCGCGCCGCATTTCCCACCATCGGGCAAGCGCAGCTCGAAGCGCACCGCTGGGCCGGCGCCGCAAGCCGCGTCCTTCGCGCACGACTCCAGCTCGGCCCGATAGCAGCCCGAAGGCAGCGCGTCGCGCAGCGGGACCCGCAGCGTGATGCGCTGTCCCTTGCGGTAGCGCGCGCCGCCGGGCGCGAGCATCTGGAGCGCCGGCTTCGTCTCGTTGCCCGCCAGCTTGAGCAGCGTGAAGCGCAGCGACTCGGCGTCCTCGGCGAAGCGCGCGCGCACGAAGAACGCCCCCGCTTCGCCGCCGGCGCGCGTCTCCAACGTGGCGTCGACATCGGCGAGCGCGGCGGCCATCGCGGCGCCGGCCGGCGCGACGGCGACGGCTTGCGTGCGGCTCGCGGGATCACGCGGGGACGCGAGGATGACGTCCTCGAGAGCGTGATCGCCGAAGAGGCCGGATCGCAAGAGCGGCGCGGCGCCCGCCGCATGAACGAAGGCCGTGCGCATGGTGACGGCGCCGAGGCGCGCGTCGATGCGCGCCGGATCCCGCATGGCATCGAGCAGGGTGCGCGTGAGCGATCCCTGCTGGGCCGAAGACGCGCCGCACGTGAGGAAGAGCGTGCGCTTCGACTCTGCCAACTTCTCGATCGCGGCCGGGATCTTGAAGGCACCGTCGCGGCAAGCATCGAGGACGACGACGATCTGCGCCGCGGGTGAGCGCTCGATGAAGCTCCACAGCGAAGAGAGCGAGAGGCGCGACGACGCGATTGCGCGATCGTGATCGACGGGCAGGAGATAGCTCTCGCCGTGCTCGACGAGGCCGAGGCCGGCGAAATGGAAGAGCAGCGTCTCGCCCGGCGCGGCGTCGCGGAAGAAGGCCGCGACGGCGCCCTCCATCTCCGCGCCCTTCAAATCGAGCTCGGGCTTGAGGTTCGCGAGCTGCCATCCGTCCTCGCGACGGAGCGCATCGGCGAGCGCCCGCGCATCGTCGGCAACACCGGCAGGCGGCTTCTCGTGCGCATAACGCTGGTTGCCAATCAACAGCGCGCGCGCGCTGCCGACGCCGACCGCGGGCGGCGCGCGGAACGCTTGTCGCGCGGGCGCGCCCTCGGGCGGAAGAACTTCGAGCGTGTGCTCGCCGGCCGTGGGATCGGCCAAGAGGAGCTCGACCTCGTAAGCAGGCAGGCTCGAAGGGCTCGGCGTGATGGCGATGGGCCAACGACCATCGAGCCGCACGCGCGGCGGACCGCTGCGCGAGAAGACCGCTGCGCGCACGCGCGCTGGACCAGCCGCGAGCCGCTCCGTCGAGATCGCGCCGATCGAGACGGGCGCGGAGAGGTTGCCGAGCGTGGCCACGCGCCGGCTCTCGGGATCCTCCACGCGCAGGCCGAGCGCGGCGCCGCCGGACGCGACGAAGCGACGATCGGCTTGGATCGAGGCCCAGCTTCCATCGCGCAGCGGGATCAACGAAGCGACGCGCCGGCCGCTCGGAAGCTCGTGAACGGCGGCGCCGTTGTCGAGCGCCGCAACGAGGTAGCGACCATCGGCGGTGCGCGCGAGATCGTACATGCCCGATCCCTCCGGCAACGCGAGCGTCGGCGAGAAGTCACCTTGCAGCGGGAGTTGGAAGAGCTCGCCGCCGAGGCTCCCGGCCCACACGTGATCGGAGGTCACGACGAGGCCGTTGACCTGCGTGCGGACCTGCGCCGGTGGACGCGCGCTCGCGCCCGTGTCGGCGTCGCGCACCACGATGTCGCCGCGGTTGCTCCCTTCCACCGTGAAGCGGCCGTCGGGGCTGTAGGCCAACGCCGTGATCGAGTGCCCGGGGCGCAGCCACTCGATGGCGCGCGCACCGCCGAACGCCGGGCCGGTGAGCTTGTAGAGCACCCGCGATCGGCCGCCGAAGATGGCCTCGCGCTTTCCGGGCCGCAGCGCGATCGTGTAGAGGCCGCCGTCGTTCTTCGCGAGGTCCGTCGACGCGGATCCGTCGAGGGGCACCGCGACGATGCGCCCGCTCTCGTCGACGACGAGCACTGCGCGCTCGTCGAGCTTCGGCTGTACGCGCCACGGGAACCACGAGAGCTGCGCGAGCTTGCGCTGCGGCGAGGAGGGCCCGGCGATCACCGCGGAATCGAGGCCTCCCGAGATCCACCGGCCATCCGGCAGGAGGGCGAGCGCGGTGACCTCGCCGATGTGCGCCTGCGTGCTCCCGAGCCCGCGCCAGTCGCCGATCGACCATGTGCTCACGTGGCCCGCGCCGTCGCCGAGCACGACCGCTCCACCGGCCGCGACGGCACGGATGCGCGCGCGCGGCGACGCGAAGCGATGAAGCACGATGCAATCGGAGGTGCGCGCGACGAGGATGACGCCGTCCTCGGCGCCGACGGCGAAGTGCGCGCCCGAGGCGTCGAGCGCCACCGCGCGCAGCGCGGATCCATGCTTCAAATCGCAGCGCGCCGTTCCATCTTCGACGCCCCACACGCGCGCGAGACCGTAGCGATCGACGGCGACCGCGATCTCGCGCGAGCCGCTCGCGGCGACCGCCTCGACGTTGCCTTGGTGCTTGCCGATCAGACGCGGGACCTCGAACGGCATCGACACGTACACCCCGGTTCCGCCCGCGGTGACGAGCCTCCCGCCCGGGAGCGGGGCGGCGCCGACGGCGCTGAACGGCAGTGGATAGGAAGCCTCCACGCCGTCGATGCGAAGGCTCGCGCCGCTGCCGCCGAAGCGGCGCTGCCCATCGAGGTAGCCCGCGACGAGCGCGCGCCCATTGCGATCGCGGCCGAGCTCGACGTCTTCGTTGCCCGTGCCGAGCTGCTTCACGTCCCACGCCATGAGCTTGCCCGTGTACGCGCCGATCAAGATCTCGCGACCATCGGGGCGCACCGCGAGCGAGGTGATGTCGTCCGCGATCCCGAGCCCGCGGAGGCGCGTCAGGATCTCGCCTTCGAGCGCGTCCCACAGCACGACCTCGCCCCACGCGCCGCCGCTCACGATGCGACGACCATCGGGCAAGTAGCTGCACCGCGAGATGTAGGCCGGGTGTCCCTCGAGGCGCTGCACGATCTCGCCGCGCGCGAGATCCCAGACCAAGAGCGCGCGATCGTCCGATCCCGTCACGAGGTGCCGTCCATCGGGTGAGAACGACAAGCAGGCGACCGTCGCGAGATGCCCGTCGGGCTTGGCCAGCCGCACCTTGGGAGGCAGCTCGCCGACGGCCCCGCCTGCCGGCGTCGCGGCCACTTGCAACGTCGTTGCGATCGACGGCGGCGGCACCACGGGCGGCGGTGTCACCTCGGGCGCGCCGCCGCACGCGGCCAGGACGAGGACGAACGCGGAGCCGAGCACGGAGTGGAGCCGCATCATGGCGAGCGAGGCTATCAACGGCCCCCGCGCTGGAGAAGCCATGGCCTCCGGCCGCGATTCGCTGCACCCTGCCGCGGTCATGTCGACCTCTGCCCGCCTCACGCTCTGCGGCTCGCTCTCGCTCCACCCCGTCGGCACGGGCGCGGCCATGCACTTGGCCGCGTATCGCGCGCTCGATCTGCCGTTCACGTACGTCCCCTTCAAGGTCACCGATCTCGCGGGCGCCATCACCGGCATGCGCGCGCTCGGCATCCGCGGCTTCGGCATCTCCATGCCCTACAAGCAGGACGTCATCCCGCTCCTCGACGCGCTCGATCCGCTCGCCGCGCGCATCGGCGCCGTGAACACCGTGGTCAACGACGACGGCCGCCTCGTCGGGCACAACACCGACGCCGCGGGGGCCGCCCGCGCGGTCGAGGAGGTTCGTCCGCTCGCCGGTGCGCGCGTGCTCCTCCTCGGCGCCGGCGGCGCGGCGCGCGCCGTCGCGCACGCGGCCGTCGATCGCGGCGCGCGCGTGACCATCGCGAACCGCAGCGTGATCAAAGCCGAAGAGCTCGCCGAGGCAGCGGGCGCGCGCGCGGCAGGCCTCGACGAGATCGATCGCGCGGCCGACTACGACGTGCTCATCAACGCGACCTCCGTGGGCATGCGCGAGGTCGACGCACGGAGCCCGATCCCCGAGGCCGTCCTTCGGACCGGGCAGGTCGTGATGGACATCGTCTACAAGCCCATCGAGACCGAGCTCGTCCGTGCCGCGCGCGCCCGCGGGGCCATCGCCATCCACGGCGGCCGCATGCTGCTGCATCAGGCCGCGCGGCAGCTCGAGCTCTACACGCAACACGAAGCGCCGCTCGCGGCCATGGAGGCGGCGCTCTTCGATCAGATCGGCAGAGCGTGACGCGAGCCCCTTCCGATTCTTCGCGGCCGGCCCCATGGAGCGCAGCGAAGCGAGGTCCGCGATGGATGAAGGCGACGCGGAGCGAGAGCCCGCGGAGGACATCGAGATCCACACGACGGACGAGAGTGTGCAGACGACCGACGAGACGGTGCAGACCACCTCCGAGACGGTCGAGACCGACGCCACCATCCTGGCGCCGGACATCGTCACGGTGGAGAGCGCCGGGCGCCTGCTCGCGGAAGAGTTCGGCCCGCTCGTCGACGCCGACTACCTCCCAGGCAAGACGTTGCTCTGCGACACGCTCGCGGCGCATTTCGGCGTCTCGGTTCTCACCGCCGAGGAGCTTTGTGACGAGCTCGAGCGGGCGGAAAGAATCCGCTTCGTGCGGACCGACGACGGTGCGGCGTGGCACATCCACGACGATCTCGACGCGGCCTGATCGGCACGGCGTGCAAACCTCGCCGGTCGCGAGGCGCTCGGCTGCGCCCGCTGTACCGCTCGATCACTCCCCTACCCGCAACCTTCGCCGTCGGGGGCGCTAGAGAGCGTCTCCGGAGGTGGCACAAGCGTTGCCGGTCGTGACCCTCGGGGGAATGCATGGCACCTCGCGAGCACGACCGTATTCCTTTTGACGGCATCACCCTCGGCGTGGGCATCACGCCCGAAACACACAGCTCGGCTCTCTCGCGCGTGGCGGTGGGCGCCCCGCTCGCTCCCCTGCGCCCGGCGCGGCGCACCGGATGGACATACCTGGCGCAGGCCGCGATTCATCCCTCGAACCTGCTGCTCCTCATCGGCGTGATGTTCCTGAGCCTGATCCTCTGGAGCGCGCCCGTGCTCTTCGCGGGCCTCGGCGTCGAAGGAGTGTTCCTCTGCCTCGTGCCGCGCCTGCGCTTCTTCCGCGTGCGCATCGACGAGATGCTCGACGAGGCCGATCGCGCCGCCGCCGCCAAGGCGCGCGAAGCGCTCGTCCTCCAGATGGGCGAGGCGCACCGGCAGGAGCTCGCAAAGATCGAAGCCCTCGTGGGCAAGACCTTCGCGAACGTCGAGCGCCGCGGCGGCGTGTCGGCGATGGGCTTCGGCGACCCGTTCGGCTTGGCGCAGCTCGCCACGAGCTACATCCGCCTCGCCATCGCCCACAAGGCCTGCGAGGAGTCCTTGGCGATGACCAACCGCCACGTCCTCGAAGGCACCATCCGCTCGCTCGAGGCCGCCGAGATCGCCTCTCCCGATCGCACGAAGGAGCTGCTCCGCCGCCGCCTCGCCATCGCGTACCGCCGCGCCGAGTGCTGGACGCGCACGCGCGAGAACCTCGAGGCCATCGGCCACCAGCTCGCCACCATCACCGAGCTCGTGCAGCTCGTGCATCAAGAGTCGTTGGTCCCGCCGGATCCCGCCGGCGTCGGCGAGGTGCTCGATCGCTTCCTCTCCGAGTTCGAGGAGAGCGCCGGCACACTCCGCGAGCTCTCCGAGCTCGGCGTCGAGGACGCCTACGAGCTCTGCGACTACAGCGCCGAAGCCCAAGCCATGTCCTCGCGCCGCAGCAGCTAGTCATCCCCCCGCGGCCACACGTCGCTCGCGATCACGCCCGCGCGCCATCGCATCTCACCCTCACTCGATTGCCGCTGAGCGCGTCCTCGCGCCCTCGTACGATCGTGTGAGGCCGCGCGATCGCTAGTCGATCGGCAGCACCGAGATCGACGTCCCCTGCTCGATCTTCAGCAGATCCCACGCATCCGCGGCGATCGCGAAGCCCTTGTCGCCCTCGTCGCGCGCGGGTGCCATCACCGCGCGGAAGAACGGAGCCTCGGGCAGCTCGATGGCGATGAGCGCCTTGCGATCGCCGGCTGCCGGCGTGTACGCGCGCCCGGCCGTGCCCATCCTCGTCTGCGAGACGAGCGTGATCTCATCCATGCGCGCCGTGAAGTGCGGCCCGCCGTCGAAGGGGTCCACGCGGTGCGCGTAGCGGAACCCGATCCTCCGAAGGAGCTTCTCCACGCCGCGCGTCTGGTGCCCGACCTTGCCGATCACGGCCTGCGCATCGGGCGGGAGCACGGATGCGTAGATCACGCCCTCGGGGAAGAGGCCCTTGATGAACTCCTTGTTCTTCTTCGAGAGCTTGTCGGCCTCGGCGTAGCTCATCCCCGTGAAGTGCCGGCCCACGGCCTCCCAGAGGTGGCTCGTTCCATCGGGCTCGAGCGGCGGCATCAGCTCGGCGAGGATCTCGTCCTGGAAGAAGCCGCGATGCGCAGCGAGGAAGAGGAAGCGCACGTACGAGATCATCGTCCCGAGCCGCTCGGCCGCGAGGCGATAGGCCGGCATGAGCACGAGGCCGCCGATCTCGGTGGGCCCTTTGTACGAGTAGCCGATGCGCAGCACCGTGTGATGGAAGTGCTTGTCGATGGTCGCCGAGTACTTCTCCTCGTCGAGCACATCGAAGTACACGTACGGCACGCCGCGCCGACCGAGCTGCGCGAAGATCATCGACGTGCCGACGATGCGGCCGCTCTGCCGATCGATGAGCACGAACACGTATTGGCGGAGCCGCGGATCGGTGATCTCGCCCGCGAAGCTCTGCCGGCTGGTCTCCACGATCTCGTCGATCGAGGCGCGATCCTCCGGCAGGTTCACCGAGTCGAGGTGGCCCGCGACGCGGAGGAGCTGCTCCTCGTCTCCCGGGAGGGCGGCGCGGATCTCGTAGGCGACCATGATCGGGGGCACATTACGCGCGCCCGCACCGGTGCGCCAGCGATCCACCTGTGCGATCTCGGCCGCATTCGTGGCGCATTGCGTCTTGCCTTCTGTTTGTTCTGCTGCTACAGAATATTCGAAACCGCTCCGCACCGAGCGCGGGGCGTGGAGCGATGCTTCGATGACGATGGCGCTCGAACCTTCGACGGTATCCGATCGGAATCCCGCCGGGACGCGCGCGACGACGCGCGAGGGCTCACCGCACACACCGGTCGGGCCTTTCACGGCTCGCGAGCGGCGCATCCTGACGGCGATTTGCGAAGCCGCGATGCCCGCGGGCGAGCGCCTCCCCGCCGCCGGTGAGCGCACCGTGGACGGCTTCGCGAAGTGGCTCGCCGACGCGCCGCCCACGACGGCCAAGGTCCTGCGCGCCGCCTATTTCATCCTCGAAGGCTCGACGATCGCCACGCGTGGCAAGCCCTTCTCCGCGCTGCCGGTCGACGCGCGGATGGAGGTGCTCGCGCACTGGGAGACGAGCTCGATCTACGCCGCGCGCGCGCTCCTCCGCGCGCTGCTCACGCCGCTCAAGTTCGCGCACTTCGATCGGCCGGAGATGTACGCGCACGTCGGCTGCCGCTTCGAGCTGCCCGCGGTGCGCGACGAGTCGCCGCGCTGGCTTTCGCAGGTCACCGACGGTCGTCAGGTCGACGAGGATCTCGCGCTCGAGTGCGAGGTCGTCGTCATCGGCACGGGCGCGGGCGGGGCCGCGGCCGCGTACGAGCTGGCCTCGCGCGGGCGCGCAGTGCTGCTGCTCGAAGAGGGGGATTACCACCGTCGCTCGAGCCTGCGCGCCAACGTCTCGCGCGCGCATCGCGAGATGTATCGCGACAACGGCATGACGATCGCGCTCGGCAACGCGAGCATCCCGGTGTTCTCCGGGCGCGCCGTGGGCGGCAGCACCATCGTCAACTCGGGCACCTGCTATCGCACGCCGGAGCGAACGTTCACGCGCTGGCGCGATCGCTTCCAGCTCGGCGGCGAGTTCTCCTCCGCGGGGCTCGCGCCCTTCTACGATCGCGTCGAGTCCATGCTCCAGGTCGCGCCGGCGAAGCCCATGCACCTCGGTGAGATCGGGCCCATCATCGCGCGCGGCGCCGAGCGCCTCGGCCTGCGTCACGGGCCGCTCTCGCGCAACGCGCCCGACTGCGATGGACAGGGCGTGTGCTGCTTCGGCTGCCCCACGGGCGCCAAGCGCTCGACCGACGTGAGCTACGTGCCCGAAGCGTTGAAGCGCGGCGCGCAGCTCGTCACCGCGGCGCGCGTCGACGCCATCGAGATGGTCGCCGGCCGCGCGCGCGGCGTGATCGCCAAGCTCGGCAGCGGGCGCCGCCTCACGGTGAAGGCGGAGGCGGTGATCGTCGCGGGGGGCACGCTCATGACGCCGCTCCTTTTGAAGAAGAGCGGGCTCGGCGCGGGTCTTCCGGGCCTCGGGAAGAACCTCTCCATTCACCCGTGCTCGAAGGTGTTCGCGCTCTTCGATCGACCCGTCGAGCAATGGCGCGGCATCCCCCAGGGGTACACCGTCGATCACTTCGCCGACGAAGGCATCATGCTCGAAGGCAGCTCGCTGCCCTTCAACGTGGCGAGCCTGGGCGTGCCGTGGACGGGGCGGCGCTACATCGATTTGATGGAGCGCTTCCCTTACCTCGCGACCTTCGGGTTGATGATCCAGGACGAGAGCCGCGGCGAGGTGCGCGCGGGCCCGGGTGGATCGCCGCTCGTGCTCTACAACATGAACGAGGGCGACGCGCGGCGTTTCCAGCGCGGAATCGAGCTGCTCTGCGAGGTCTTCCAAGCGGCGGGCGCGCGCCGTGTGCTGCCGGCGCTCCCCGGTCATGACGAGGTGAGCACGCCCGAGGCGCTCGCGCGGCTCAAGAACAGCCGGCTCGCGCCGGGTTGCTTCGAGATCACCGCGTATCATCCGCTCGGCACTTGCCGCATCGGCGCGGATCCCGGGTCGTGCCTCACGCCCGATCACGAGCTCCGCGGCGCGCCCGGCGTCTACGTTTGCGACGGCAGCGCGGTGCCTTCGTCCTTGGGCGTGAACCCGCAGATGACCATCATGGCCATGGCGTTGCGCGCCGCCGAGCGCATCGACGCCCGGCTCGGGTGACGGCGGCGAGCCCCTGCCCCGCCGGGTGACGCCGGCGCCCCGCGTTCGCCCCGGCGACACGCCCTCCGCTGCGCGCGCACGACACGCGGCGAGCGCCGATGAACGCGGCACGATTCGAGGATTCACCCGCTCCGTGGAAGCGGGATGCACGGCGCCGCACCGAGTCGCACAATCTGCTTGCAGGCCCGCGCGCTTTGAGGGCCAATTCGCGCATGTCCGAGCCGCAACAGGTCGAGGGCGAGGCCGCGCCCGAGGTGACGTCCGCCGCCGATGGCAGCGCCGCGAAGCCGGAGAAGAAGGCCGCGAAGTCATCTGCGCCGACCACGCCGACCACGCCGACCACGGCCGGGGCCTCGCTCGACAAGTCGGGATCTGCTCCCACGACGTCGGCGAACGCGCTCCCCGCGAAGATCGCCTATCCCCTCGCCGTCCTCTGCGGCTTCCTCTACTTCCTCGCCTTCCCGGGCGTCGATTTCTGGCCCATCTCGTTCATCGCGCTCGCGCCGCTCTTCGTGGCCCTGCGCGGGCAGACGCCGAAGCGCGCGCTCGGGCTCGGCTGGGCCGCCGGGTTCACCATGACCATGTGCGGCTTCTACTGGCTGCTCGAGATGCTCCGGGTCTTCAGCGGTTTCGGCCCGGTCCTCTGCTTCGTGTTCATGGCGATCCTCTGCGCGTACCAGGCCGGGCGCATCGCGTTCTTCGGCTGGCTTCATGGTCGCGCCACGGTGCGCGGCTGGCCGGCCGCGCCCGTCGCCGCGCTCGCCTTCGTGGGCAGCGAGCTCGCCTTTCCGCTGCTGTTTCCCTGGTACTACGGCGCGACGGTGCACAACGCCGTCCTCTTCGCGCAGGTCGCCGACCTCGGCGGTGGCTACCTCGTGGGCCTCGTGCTGGTCGCGGCCAACCTCGGCATCGCCGAGCTGATCTGCGCGCGCCTCGGCCTCGCGAATGGAACGGGCACCTCGACGAAGCAGCCCGACCGCCGCGTGCTCGCGGTCGCCGCCCTCGTGCCGCTCCTCGCGGCCGCCTACGGCTACCTCCGCCTGCGCATGGTGGACGCGCAGGCTGCGGCTGCCGAGCCGGTGAAGATCGGGATCGTGCAGGGGAACATGCCGCTCATCGGCCGGCGCCAGGCGCTCAAGGTCCACACGGCGCACACCGCGGAGCTCAAACAGAAGGGCGTCGATCTCGTGGTGTGGAGCGAAGGCTCCACTGGCATGGCCAACCGCGAGACGCCCGACTACGACGAGGTCCGCCGCGCGGTCACCGATCGGCTCGGCGTGCCCACCATCGTCGGCGCGCTGCTCGCGAGATCCGAGGGCAAGCGCTACAAGTACTTCAACACCGCGCTCCTCTCGGATCGGAGCGGGAAGATCCTCGGCCGCTACGACAAGCAGTACCTCCTCGCCTTCGGCGAGTACCTGCCCTTCGGCGAGACGTTCCCCGTCCTCTACGAGATGTCGCCGAACTCCTCGCAGTTCAGCCCGGGAAAGTCGATCGATCCGCTCGTCTTCGGCGAGCACAAGATCTCCACGCTCATCTGTTACGAGGACATCCTCCCCGGCTTCGTCAACGGCATGGTGC
Organism: Minicystis rosea; assembly: GCA_001931535.1. Classification (GTDB taxonomy): domain Bacteria; phylum Myxococcota_A; class Polyangia; order Polyangiales; family Polyangiaceae; genus Minicystis; species Minicystis rosea. Next base: position 302,684 of record CP016211.1, on the reverse strand, counting down.
AGCACGCCAATCCGGATCTGCTCGTGAACCTGACGAACGACGCGTGGTTCGGCGAGTCCACCGAGCCGTGGATTCACATGGCCCTCGCGAAGATGCGGGCCATCGAGCACCGCCGCTATCTGGTGCGCGGGACGAACAGCGGCGTGTCGGTGATCGTCGATCCCGTCGGGCGCGTGGCGCTCCACGGCGGGACGTTCAAGGAAGAGTCGCTCATCGGCGTGGCCAAGTGGATGCGGGGAAAGACGCTCTACGAGATCATCGGCGACGCTCCGTGGATCCTTGCGACCCTGGCCATCCTCGGCATGGCGTTCCTCTCGCGGGATCGGGTGATGCAAGCGGTCGGCAAGCGCGCGTAGCGTGCTCGGCGCTGGTTTTCAGCTTGTGCGGCGGCGATTCGAAGCTAGGACGACAGGGCGGCGAGGAGGATTTCCGGGATGAGCTCGACGTGGCTGATGCAACGATTGATGATCTGGGTGCCGCTCGTGCTCTCGCTGAGCGTCCACGAGTGGGCCCACGCTTGGTCGGCGCATCGCCTCGGCGACGACACGGCCGAGCGGCAAGGCCGGCTCACGATGAGCCCCCTCGCTCACATCGATCCCATCGGCACGTTCCTGCTGCCGCTCATGGGCGTGCCGTTCGGCTGGGCCAAGCCCGTGCCGGTGAACCCGCTCCGCTTCCGTCGTGACGTGAGCATGAGCCGGGGGATGATGATCACCGCCGCCGCCGGCCCGATCTCGAACATGGTGCTCGCCATCCTCGCGGCGGTGACGCTCGGCGTGCTCTTCCGCTTCGGCCTCGTCCGCGAGCACACGGGCGTGGCCCCGTTCCTCGTCATGGCCATCCAGATCAACGTGAGCCTCGCGCTCTTCAACCTGATCCCCGTGCCTCCGCTCGACGGCAGCCGCGTGGTCGACGGCTTGATGCCCTATCGCCTCCGCCCGATGTGGGAGCAGGTTCATCGCTACGGGCAGTTCGTGCTGCTGGGCGTGGTGATCTTCGGCGGCTTCCTGATCGCCGGCCCGCTCGGGTACGTGACCGATCAGATCTACCGCCTCGTCGGCACCATCGCGCGCGGCTGATCCCCGCGTCGTCGGCACCATCGCGCGCGGCTGTGCCGGCCCTATCGCGGGACCTTCGCGACGGGGTTCGCATGCCCGATCGACCGAGCGCAGACACCCGCAACGGCAGACGCGACCCGCTGTCGCAAGCGCTCCCACACGCGAGTCGGGCGATCGCGGGCGCTCGAGATCGACATCACCAGCGTCCAAGACGAGGCGCGGCGGGAACTTCCTTATCCTCCTGCGATGGGGTGCGTGTAGCGTGCCTCACACCCGCGAGCCCCCAGAAGGTGGCTCCTCGGGATGGAGGAACATGTCCAGCGCCGCGCCTTCCAGCTTCACGATGTCGTTCGCCGACAAGCAGAAGACCCTCCTCCGGCGGTACGTCGATCTGGCGTACGTCAACGACGACCTGATCATGCGCAGCGTCGCCACGAGCACGGCGGGAGGCGGCATCGGCCTCGACATCGCCACGCTCGGCCTCTTCAGCCCCTTCAAGACGCTCGTCCAAGCGCCCACCATGGGGGGTGTGCGCGCCAAACGCCGCAGCCAGGCGCGGCAGCTCTACGCCGCCATCAATGCCATGAACGCGCAGCAGGTCGCGAGCGCGGTCAACGCGCTGCACTCCGAGCTGGGGGCGAACCAGACGCCGAGCTGGTCCCAGCTCGAGAGGCACGTCACGCCCGCGGCGGGCGGCGCGGACTCCAAGACGGCGCTGGCGGCCGCCGCGGCCGGGGCGGGGGCCGCGGCGGCCTCCGTCGCCTCCACGGCGGGCATGGCGGTCGCGGAGGTGTTCGTCGACACCGTTTCGGACGCAGCCATGGACGCCGCCCTGGAGGCGATCCCCTTCGCCGGCGGCGCGATCGGAGCCTCCAAGAACGGCGCCCTGGTCGGTGTGTTGACGGCGAGGAAGATCAAGCTCGAGAGGGAGATCACGGAGCTCTGGGCGCAGGGCGCCGCGCCGAAGTCGAGCGGCGACGGCAAGGACACGAAGGGGGGATAGGACGGCCGGACGTCGAGGCCTCGGGAGAGCTCGCGAGTCCATACTTCCGCGCGACGAGCACGCGCGACGATGTGCCCGTCGAACGAGACCCTCGATCCATGATCGTCGCGTGACCGCGATCGCGCATTTGAGCCGTCCTCAGGAAGCGCTCGCGTCCCTCGCTGACGGCGCGGGCGGGATCACCGAGAGCAAGCTCCCGCTCCACGACGATCCGAACACGCTCGCGGGGATGGCGATCACACCGCGCTCCTGCCACGCCGCCGCGCTCGCAGGATCCGGCACGAGATACCCGCACGAGGGCAGCGCGACCGCGATGCCCGTGGCGTGCGCCACGCGATCGAGGAAGCCCGCGCGCAGGCGATCGATGACGGAAGCAACGAGCCGAGGTCGGTCCGCGTGCGCGCCGAAGGCTTGTCGAGCGAACGAGAGGCCAGCCTCGTTCTTCTGCTGGCCCATGAAGAGCGGGCGCAACGACGGCCCGTCCCGCTCGGAGAACAAGGCCCATCCCATCTTCTGCGGAGCGAGCCAGCCCTTCGACAGCGACATGAGGCCGATGCCGATGCCATCGTCGATGAGGCCGCGCGCCGACGACGGCAGCGCGCGCGGCGAATAGACGGCATCGATGAGAACGCGGCGGCGATCGTCGGCCTGCGCCCAAGCACGGATGGAATCGATCTCCGTGAGCGCGCGGCCCCAGGGCTTCACTGGATCTGGGACGAGCAACCATTGCGGCGCGTCGTCCGCGGCCGGTGAGACGTCCGCGAGGCTGGATGGCGTGCGCGCTTCGTACCCCTGTCGACGCACGCCGGCAGCGGCGGCGAGGTCCCAGTAGACGGGATAGACATCGCTCGGGATCAGGATCTCGATGCCGGTCGCGACCGCGTACGCGAAGAGGATCCGGAGCGAGTCCCGCACGCCGAGCGAAATGCCGAGACGCGCTTCCCAGCGCTCGCGCGGCAGGCCGAGGAAATCGAGCGTTTCCGAGGCCAGGTGGCAACGATGGATGCGGCCGCCGGGCGCCGGATCGGCGAGGCGCGCGAGCTCTGGGAAATGATGAGGGAGCGCGCGGTAGAGGTTGGTCTCGCCCGCATCGAGGAAGCTCGGATGTGCGGCGCGGAGCGCGGCGCGATGGGCCTCGAACGCGGCGTAGATCACGAGGCACCTCGCGCCCGCACGAGCGACCTCTCCGGGACTTCGCGGCGCGGAGAGCCCGCGATGGAGATCTCGCTGTCGAGATCTTCGAGCGAGGCCAGCACACGTCCATCGGCGAGCATGTTCCAGCTCCGGGCGATGCCGTGCACGCGCTCCCAACCGACGGAGGGCTCGGTGTAGGCCGCGACGGTGAGGCGCACGCCGCCGCGCTCGCCGGTGAAGATGGGCGAGCCCCACGGCAGCTCCGCGACGCGCGCGAAGCCGGCCGCGTCGAGCGCGCTCACCAACATCGAGAGCGGGACGCGGCTCCGCTTGCAGTACTCGTTCTCCTTGCGCGTCGCGAAGGCCGACTCTTCACGGCTCGAGACGTAGAGCTCCTTGAAGCAGATCTCCTCTGCACCGAGACGCACCGCCTCCGCGAGGTAGGCTTCGATCGAGGCGCGGTCTTCGACGCCGCCGCGCTGCAAGACGCAGACGAGGCGGCGGCGCACGGTCCCGGCCCTTCGCTGCGCGGCCGCGAAGATCGCCGCGACGTCGGCACGGAGCCCCATGATTCGCTGCGTGCCCGCGTCGTCGAGGCCATGCCGCGACAGCGAGAGAACGCTGAGCCCCCGCGCCTCGTAGGCCGCGAGCCGGTTACCGAGCGCGTCGCCGAGGCTCGACAGATGGAAGCCGTTGCTGATGAGCGTGACGCGACCGAGGTCCGCGGAGAGCGTTTCGATGAGCTGCAACATCGCGGCACTCTCGAGCACACCGGGCTCGCCGCCGCCGGTGATCACGGCGCGCTCGGCGCCCGCTGCGGCAGCCTGTCGGGCCGCGCGGGCGACGTGCTCGAAGTCGAGCGGAGCGTCGACGGCAGCGCGCGAGACCGACGCTTTGGAGAAGCAGAAAGCGCAGCTCGCCTGACACGCCATGGCGATGGGCAGCACGGAGAACGATCGGGGCGCGAGCTCGGCCCATCCCTTCATCGATCGGTCGTCGAGCTTGTAGGCGAGGGCATACGCGTCCTCCACGTGGATGGGCGTCTCGACGCCGTCGCCGTCCAAGAGCGCGAGCGCGGTCACCGGGATCTCGGGGCGAGGCCAGCGCCAGCCGATGCCGGTGCCCGTGACGTCGTTGGGGCGAGCCACGAGCGCATCGCCTTCGATGGGCAGATCGCAGCTCAGCTTGAGCACGCGGTCGCCGGCGATCCCGAGCTTCTCGACGAGACGCGCGGCCTTCTCCAAGCCGGGGCGTTGCTCGTCGCCGTCGCGGAGCACGTAGAAGGCATCCTTGAACGACGACGCGCCGATGAGCGCCTTCGAGTACGTGCCCCGATAACGGTCGTGCCCGCGCAGCCAATTCGACAGCGCGGTGTAGTGATGGAAGAGCGCCATGTTCCCCTGCCCGCCCGAGCCCGGAGTCTTTGCATCACGCGGAAGGTCGCGCAACGCGCAGCGCGCATGACCCGATGACGGCAAAGGACGACGCGGCGCTCGGCGGTGCTCGGTGAGGATTTGGAGCGAGGAGACGACGCCCGAAGCGGCACGAGGGACGAAGCGGCGCTCGCTCGTGATCGGATCGAGGAAGACGACGCGACGCTCGAAGCGGCGTGGAAGGAAGGAGCGGCGCTCCTTCCGCGGATGTCAGGGCTTCACGAACTTCATCACGAAGCGATCGCTCGTGCCGCGGCGCTCGCCGGCGGCGCCGGGCGCGTCGTTCCAGTCGCGGGGATCGTTCGGGTTGCGGAGAAAGTCGCCGTCCGCCACGAAGCGGAAGCCGGCGGCCTCGATCTCCGCGCGCACGATCTTCTCGTCGATGCGGTGGAGGCTCTGCACCTCGGTGGAGCCGGTGCCGGGGCGGCCGCTGTGATCGATGATGCCGTACACGCCGCCGGGCTTGAGCGCCTTCAGGATGTTGCGGTTCATCGCGGCGCGGTCGGTCTTGAGCCAGAAGGTGTCGTGGTAGAAGAGGACCATGATCACCGCGTCGAGGTTCGTCGCCTCGGGCGGGAGCGGGTCGTCGAACTCGCGATCGACGCGGACCACGTTCTTCATGATCGGCGTGGCGAGCCGCGCGGACCAAGGCTTCTCGGCGAAGCGCTCGAGCAGGAAGCGCGAGTTCTGCCCCCACACCTTGCCGCTCGGGCCCACGGCGCGCGCGAGGAGCTCCGCCGTGTAGCCGCCGCCGGCGCCGAGCTCGGCGACCTTCATCCCGGAGCGGATGCCGAAGAAGGCCAGCACTTCGCCGGGATGACGGCCCTTGTCGAGGGCGCGGTCGGCGTCGGTGCGATCGGCCGCGTCGACGACGGCTTGCAGCGCGGGTGGCACGGGAATGGGCTTCGCCGCCGGAAATGCAGACGCCGGTGCAGGCGGCGGAGGCGGCGGCGTGGACGGCGGAGGCGGTGCCTCGGGCATGCACGCGCTCGCCGCGACGAGCAGCAACGGAGCCGCGAGACGAGAAGCGATCGACCCGACGAGCTTCATCGCGAGCCTTCCGCGGCCATCGCCTCTTCGACGGCGGCAGCCTCGTGCTCGGCCTCGGCATCGGAGGCGCCGCTCTGGCCCGGCGCGCGCTTTTCGTCGCGATCGATGTGGCCATCGCGCATGGTCACCACGCGCGGCATCGACTCGGCGAACGCTTGGTTGTGCGTGACGACCACGATCGTCGTGCCGTGCTTCTTGTTGATCTGGAAGAAGAGGTCGTGCATCGCCGTGCTGGTGGCGGTGTCGAGGTTGCCCGTCGGCTCGTCGGCGAGGAGGAGCTTCGGCGAGAGGACGAGCGCGCGGGCCAGCGCGACACGCTGCTGCTCGCCGCCGGAGAGCTCGCCGGGGCGGTGGGTCATGCGCTGCGCGAGGCCGACCTCGGTGAGGAGCGCGCTCGCGGGGCCCTCCATCTCGCGACGGCTCCGGCCTTGGATCAGGCCCGGCATCATCACGTTCTCGAGCGCATTGAACTCGGGCAGGAGGTGATGGAACTGGAAGACGAAGCCGATGGTCTTGTTCCGGATCGCGGCGAGGCGCGACGAGGGCAGGCCGGTGAGCTCGTCGCGGCCGAGGCGGATGGTGCCGCTCGTCGGCAGATCCAGCGTGCCGATGCAGTGGAGCAGCGTGCTCTTGCCGGCGCCCGAGGGGCCGACGATGGCGACGACCTCGCCCTCGTCGATCGTCATGTCGATCCCGCGCAGCACCTGGAGCTTGCGCCCCATGTGCACGAAGCTCTTCTGCAGATTCTCTACGACGATGAGCGGCATGATCCCTCTCGTTCACACGGCGGAGACACGTGCCCCGCCGCCCCATCGGCAAAGCTTCCAGCACCTCGCGCCGCGCCGGCCGGAGGCGAAGCGGCGATGGAGTCATCGGATCCATGAGTCACTCCCAGCGCAGACCGTCGACGGGACGGAGCTTGGACGCGGCGTACGCAGGGTAAATCGTCGAGGCGGTGCAGATGATCATGGCCGCGATGGCCACCATCGCGTAGTCGGCCGCGTTCACGTTCACGGGCAGCCGATCGATGTAATAGACGTCCGGATCGAGCCGGACGCCGAACCACATGAGGCCCGTGCACGTGGCCAGCGCGGTGCCCACGCCGAAGATGGTGCCGATGGCGCCGATGATCACGCCCTCCAGCATGAAGACGCGCATGATGGCGCCGTCGGCCGCGCCGAGCGCCTTGAGGATGGCGATCTCCTTGCCCTTCTCCGTCACCATCAGGAGCAGCGTGCAGACGATGCAGAAGCTCGCCACCAGGATGGCCAAGGAGAGGATGATGAACGTCGCGATCTTCTCCAGCTTGAGGGCGCTGAAGAGGTTCTTGTTCATCTCCACCCAGTCGCGCACGCGGTGCTCGGCGCCCTTCTGCGCGGCGGGCGCGAGCCCCCCCATGGCCTCGCGCACGGCGGGAGCGAACTCCTCGACCCGCTCGGGATCGGGCACGCGGATGTCGATGTTGGTGATGCGGTTCTGCTCCTTCATGCCGAAGAAGGCCTGCGCATCGCTCAGCATCACGTACGCGTGCGTCGCGTCGTACTCGTACATCCCGCTGTAGAAGATGGCCGCGACGCGGTACTTGCGGGTGTGCGGCATCAGGCCGAGCGGCGTGAGCGTGCCCATCGGCGAGAGGAGCGAGACCTCGTCGCCCACGAGCACGTGCAGCGACTTGGCCAGCTCGCGACCGATGATGATGCCCGGGTAGACCTGCTCGTTCTGCTTGAGGAAGTCGCGCAGCGACGGATCGGTGTCGGGCGAGTTGCGGAAGTCGGGGCCGTGCAGGTACGGCTCGCCGCCGGGGCCCATGCCCACGACCTCGCTCGCGCCGAGCTCGAGCAGCTTCTCCGGGTGCTCGAAGTAGGTGAACTTGCCGACGCCCGACTCCTCGATGTTCTTCTTGAGATCGATGACGGTGCCGATGGTGTCGGGATCGATTCCGCGCACCAGCGCGCCCGCGGTGTTGGAAGCGCTCGAGGCCATGGCCTCGCCGCCGACCACGGGCGTGGCCGCGCCGCCGCCCTTCTTCGCGAGGGCGACGCGCACCTTGGTGAGCTTGTCCTCCCACTCGCCGAAGCCGCCGGGCCGATCGATGTCGACGACGATGTGCGCGTTGTTGCCGAGGATCTTGCGCTTCAGATCGTGCCCGAAGCCGCCCATGATCGAGGTGACGGAGCAGAGCGCGCACGAGCTCACGCCCACGCCGGCCATCGAGAGGATAGAGATGACCGTGAGGAAGCCGCTCTTGCTGGCGCGCACGTGGCGCGCGGCCACGTACGAGGTGAAGGAGCGGTTCTCGAGCGCGTCGAGCGCGATGGGGAGGATGGCGGAGAGGACCGCGAGCAGGAAGATGACGCCGCAGCCGAGGGCGCCGAAGCGGATGGCTTCCTGCTTGATGCGGAAGGGCGCGCCCGCCCGCGCCGCGGGGATGCGCGCCGCGAGCGTGGCCAAGACGGCGAAGGCGATCCCGAAGGCGGCGCCGAGCCAAGTGAAGGTGGCGCCGGTGGGGCTCGTCTTGAAGCGGCGCGCGCCGCGGGCGACGAGCATGGAGACGAGGCCCGCCACGACGACGTAGAAGGCCAGGAGGATCGGTCTCGGGATCGCCTGCACGAAGGCCCCTCGCTACGACGGCTCGTCCTCGGAGACGGCGCCGCCCTTCTTGAGCGCGCCGCCGGAGGCAGCGAGCAGATACGTCTCGATGAAGCCGTCGAGATCGCCGTCGAGCACGGCGTCGACGTTGGAGGTCTCGGTGCCGGTGCGCGTGTCCTTCACGAGCCGGTAGGGCGCGAGGACGTAGTTTCGCATCTGGCTGCCGAAGTTGATGGCGCTCTTCGTCGCCTGGTAGGCGGCGTTGGCGGCCTCGCGCTTCTCCAGCTCCTTCTCGTAGAGCTTGGCCTTGAGCATCTTCATGGCCATCGCGCGGTTCTGGTGCTGGCTGCGCTCGGCGCGGCAGACGATGTTGATGCTCGGGTCGGGCAGGTACTTGAGGCGCACCGCCGTCTCGACCTTGTTCACGTTCTGCCCGCCCTTGCCGCCGGCGCGCATGGTCGTGATCTCGACGTCCTTCTCGTTGATCTGGACGTCGATGTCGTCGTCGCTGTCGGGCGTGACCTCGACCGCGGCGAAGGCCGTCTGGCGCGTGTGATCCGCGTTGAACGGGCTCATGCGCACGAGCCGGTGCACGCCGATCTCCGAGCGGAGGTAGCCGTAGGCGGCGTCGCCCGCGACGGTGAACGAGACGTCGTCGATGCCGGCCTCGTCGCCTTCCTGGTAGTCGATGATCTCGGTCTTGTACCCGCGGCGCTCGGCCCAGCGGAGGTACATGCGCATGAGCATCGAGGCCCAGTCCTTCGCGTCGGTGCCGCCCGCGCCCGGCTTGATGCGGACGATGGCGTTGGCGCGATCGGCCGGGCCGGAGAGCATGCGGTCGAGCTCGGCCTGGCGGAGCTTCGCGTCGATGCCTTCGGCCTGGGCGGCGGCGTCGGCGACGGCGCCTTCGTCATTCTCGGCGGCGCCGAGCTCGAGGTAGTCGGAGACGTCGTCGATCTCCTTCGCGAGCTTCTTCGCCAAATCCAGCTTGGCCTCGACCTGCGCGCGCTTGCGCAGGGTGGCCTGAGCCTTCTCGTTGTCGCGGTAGAACCCGGGCGACAGCGTCGCCTGGGTCAAGTCTTCGAGCATCCGTTCGAGCTTGGGGACGTCAAAGATGCCCCCTTAGCGCCGCATAGCGCCTTTTGAGGTCGGAGATCTTCTCGCGCGTCTCGGAAACCATGGCGGGCGCGTTCTATTCCATTCCGCCTTGGAGCGCCACCGGCGCATGGGGTGAGCTGCCGCATCCCGAAAAGCCGCCCGGCGCGTGCCCGGTCTCACGGCCGAAGCGGGGCTCGGCGAGGGCATTTCCCCGGGCAAGCGCCGCGTGTCCGGCGGCACGCCCGCTCGGTATTCCCAAACACCTCGCGCGCGCGCCCCGCCCCCGTGCCATAACCGGGCCCCCGCGCCTCCTCCGAGGTGCGCCCCCCGAAGGATCTATGACCGCGTCGCAAGCCCCTGCTCCGCACATCTGGTTCGTCTATCGCTCCCCGCACGAAGGGCCGCTCGGCAAGCGCGTCCGCCGCGTGGCCGCCGCTTCGATCCTCGCTTGGTTCCAGGCCAAGATCGAGGACGCCCGCACCTCGCTCACCCCGCACCGCGTCGCCGACGCGGATCTCGGCGGCCCGGTCCATGGCCTCGCGGCGCTCTTCGAGGCGGCGAAACAGCACTCGCTGCACACGCCCAAGTCGAGCTCGGCGCTGACGAAGCTCCTTCAGGAGCACCTCCACGGCGGCGCCGACGAGCTCCGCGTCGACGCGCACGCCATCCGCGTGCTCACGAACGACGACGACGGCGAGATCGCGTGGTTCTTCTTCGACGAGGAGGCCCTCCGCAAGAGCACGCGCAACCTCGCGTTCCTCTTGCACGACGAGGCCCGCCTCCCCGACGGCGACGAGGATCGCCCGTTCGCCGCGCCCGCGCTCCCCGCGCTCGGGCCCGCCGGTCAGGGCGAAGGGGCGACGTACGCGTGCCTGCTCACCTCGTACGGGCGTCGCTCGCTCACGGGGCGCGCCGTCGCGATCCAGGGCGTGCGGTTGCCCGCGCTTTCGACGCACCTCCAGAGCGTCACGCCGGACGCGGCGCCGGACGGACAGGAGGGCTGGCCCCTCGAGATCCGCGTGCTGCGCGCGCTCATCGACGCGGGCGACACGACGATCGGTCCGGCCCTTTCGCGGGCCGCGGCCTACCCGCTCGCCGCCGTGTTGGCCAAGGGCGAGCACGCGCAGCTCGGCACCGGCGCGCACGACGCGGCGCGCGCGGAGATCACGGCGGCCGCAGCGGGCATCGCGCCCGCGACGGAGCCGCCGGTCGTGTCCGCGGGCGAGCACGCGGCGTTCCTCGCGACGCACGCCTCGAAGCAGCTCGGTTACCAGCAGTGGATCCTGTTCGACGATCGCTGGGCCGCGGCCAACCCGGAGCTGGCCACGTCGCTCCTGCACTACGCGGAGCACGCGGATCCCTTCGCTCCGCTGCGCGCGACCAAGGCGCCGGCGACCGCCGCGGCGCCGAAGGCCGCTGCCAAGCCGAAGGCCGCGAAGACGCCCGGCAAGACGAAGAGCGAGAAGGCCAAGTCCGACAAGGCCGCGTCCAAGGACGAGCAGGCGTGGAAGAACGCCATCGGCGATCGCGACGTGTCGAACGCCGCCGGCTACCGCCCGAGCGCGCGCTTCGACGCGGGCGGCCTCTTGTCGCACGCGAAGTTCGGCGTCGGCGTGGTCACGCGCATCGAGGGCACCAAGGTCGAGGTGCTCTTCCGCGACGGGCCGCGCCTCTTGGTGCAAGGCACCGTGCTGTGATTCGCGCGGCGGGGACGCGACGCGACACGCGTCCCCGCTTCCTCGATCCGCTTGCGCTCGCGCCCGCCTCGATGCGGCGAAGCCCGCGAAGAAGCGCCGCTCAGAACCGCCCGAGGTAACGCGGCGGGAGCCCAATCGAAGCATCCACGCGAACGGTCGTTCCGCGCACGAGCGCGCCGCCCTCGACGTCGAAGCGGTGGAGGACACCCCCATCGATCCCGGCGTCCGTCGCGAAGCACACCGGACACTCGCCGGCGCAGCGGACGTCGCCGAGCGTGAACGGCGTCCCCTGCGAGCGCAGGACGACCTCGTGATGCCCCGTGGTCACATCGACCTGCGTCACCGTGTCGTCGAGCGCCGGCGCGCCGCCCGACGCGTCACGCCCGAACGTCGTGAAGACCACGCTGTCGTCCGTCGCGAAGGAGACCGCGAAGCCGAGGGGCCCGCCGCCCAAGTCCGCAGCCGCGACGCGACGCTCCTCGGTCAGGGTGTCCCCCGATCGAGCGAGCACCGCGAGGCCCGATTGGTCGATGTTCGACATCTGATCGTTCGCGAACGTGCCCGAGCACGAGACCGCGACGCGCTTGCCGTTCGGTGACAGCGCGAGCCCCGTGCAACCGTGCAGGCCATCGAGGACGCGCACGGAGACGATGGCGTCCGTGGCCGTGTCGATGGTCACGAGCCGCGACGACAACGAATCCATGAACGAGAGCGACAGCGACGACAGGAGCACGATCGCGCGTCCATCGACGAGCGCGATGCGGTTCGGGCGCGGGTAGTATTTCGGATCCTCCCCGCTCATGGCGGGCGCGAGATCGATGCGGCCGGTGATCGCGGGCTGCGAAGGATCGACGACGAGCACGTCGCTCCCGGCGTCGAACGGCGCCATGCCCGGCGCGAGGTTCGGATCGAGGCGCGAGACGTAAGCCTTCTTCGAGGTGATCTCGGCGTAGTCCTGCGGGTTCGCCTTGAAGCCGGTGGCGACCGAGAGCTGCGCCGTGACCTGACCCAGCTTCACGTCGACCCACGTGAGCACCGAGCCCGGGTAGCGATCGATGATCGTGATGCGATCGCCCGCCGCCGGCATGGTGGGCGCGACGACGTCGCCCGAGAGTGGCACGGAGAGCTGCGGCGCGGTCGAGGCCGACGAGAGCAGCGACGCCGAGAGCACCTTGCCCTCCCAATCGACGAGCGAGGTGTTGGTGGATTGGTAGTCGGACGAGAACGTCACCACGCCGCGCCCGCACGCTCCCGGAGGGACGTCGGTGCCGCCGGTGTTCCCCGGCGGCGTCGGCGCGCCGCACCCGACCAAGCCGGCTCCGAGCAGGAGCGCCGACGCGAACGAGCCGAGACCTTGCATCCTCGTCACCACCACACCTCCATCGATCCATGGGCGCCGCGTCCGGGCAGCGGCAGGCCGATCACGTCCGAGAGCCGCGCGTCGAGGACGTTGGTGAGCGCGAAGCGCGCGGCGATGCGCTTCTTCCAAAACTGGGCCGACAGCTCGACGTCGACCGGCGCCTGCGCCGGGAGCACCACGAGCCCCGCCGGATCGGCGACGCGCGACGCTCGATACGAGAGCCGCCCCGTGAGCGCCGCGCGGTCCAACGCGATCGCGGGCACGTCCTCCCAGTAGACCTCGATCGACGGCACCGCCACGAGCCGCGCCTGAAAGCGCAGCAGATCGTTGGCGACGCCGCGATCCGGCGAGACGTCGCGCGGATCGAGGACCGTGAGCGCCAGCTCGGCGCGCACGTGGCGCACGAGGTTCACGCCCGCGTCGAGCTCGAGCCCGAGCACGCGCGCGCGGGCCACGTTGTAGGGACGGATGACGCCCAAGCTCGACAGACGAAAGCCGACGAGATCGGAGGCGAAGCGCGCGAACCCGAAGGCATTGGCGTAGGCGGAGACCCGGCTCCACGCATGCGAGGCGCGCGCGCCGAGATCGACGACGAAGCCGTGCTCGGGCGAAAGGTCGGGGTTGCCGCGCACGACCGGGGAGATGCCGTACGTCTCGCCGAGCGTGGGGACGCGTGCGTAGCGTCCGGCATTGGCGAGGAGATCGATGCCTTCGGCGACATGGAAGCTCGCACCGGCGCGCGCCGTGGGTTGGAAGATGTCGCGCGTGACGCCGGCGCTCCGCGTGTCGTGGAGCTCGGCCGCCGCGAGCGCGTTGAGCTCGATCCACCGGCTCGGCGCGGCGACGAGCGTGGCGCTCGCGCGCGTGGTCGAGCGCCGCGCACGCCCCTCGACCACGGCCGGCTGATCGATGGAGAGCCGCTCGAAGTCCTGCGAGACGGCGGCCCCGAGCGAGAAGACGTCGCCGAAGCGGTAGCGCAGCCGCGCCTGCTGCGAGAGCCGCTCGCCCGCGCTCGCGACCCACGGCGCGAGCAGGCTGAGCTCGCGGAGCGGATCCGAAACCACGCTGCGCGTGACGAGGACCGAGGTCACGAGCTGGAGCGTGCAGACGTCGCCGCCCTTGCACGGCACCGTGGCCGCGATCGCGCCGAGCCCCCGCTGCGCATGGGAGCGCGCCGCGCGGGCGGGCACGACGGAGAGCCCGGTGACACCTTGATCGCGGGTGAAGCCGTTGGCGACGACGGTGATCGACGCCGGCCCCGCGTGGAAGCGGCCCACGCCCCAAGCGTCGTACGCGACGAAGTCGGCGTTCTGCCGCGTGCGCACGCGATCGTCGCGCGGATCGAACGCGGTGCCGCGATCGTCGACGTACGCATAGTCGTTCGTCGCGCTCTGCCTGCGGAAGGCCACCATCGCGCCGGCGCGATCGTCGCCGACCGCGCCGGCCGCCCAGACGCCGCGCTCTCCGAAGCTCCCCGCGCCGAGCCCGCCGCCGACGCGCGTCCCGCGCGGCAAGGTGGGCTCGAAGAAGATGGCGCCGCCGATGCCGAGGCGATCCGCGTCCGCGGGCGCGCCGCTGCGATAGACCTCGACGCGGCGGATCATCCACAGCGGCACGAGCGAGAGATCCGCCGTGCCGGTCACGTCGTCGTTGAGACGCACGCCCGCCAAGTAGACGGGCGTCTCCGCGCTCGTCGCGCCGCGGATGGACGCGGTCGCGAGCTCCGCCTGGCTCCCCGATCGCGCCACCTGCACGCCCGGAACCTGCACGAGCACGTCGGCCGCGCTCGCGCCGGGCGTGCGCAGGCGATCTTCGCGAATGACGTACGACGCGCCGCTCGGATCGCGCGGCGCCGGCCGCCCCGCGTCGCCCGCGACCGTCACCTCGAGCGGCTTCACGTCGTCCGCCCGCGCCTCCGCGACGTGCGCGAGCCCGAGCGCGAGCACCGCCCAACACGAGACCCGATCCACCACGCAGCGCGCGCGACGGCGACGGCGCGGGAGCCGGACCCGAGCCATCACGGGCAGGCGGCGTTCACGATGGCGACGGCATCGAGATCGAACACGGAGGGCAAGTCGGGCCGATCGGTGATGCGAACGAAGCGGGCCAGGGAGACCCCGAGGTCCGCGAGGTCGAACGCATCACCGCCGGCCGTCGCCGGATCGAGCGGATCGATATCGTTGTCGTCCGCGTTCGCGAGCACGGGGTGCCAGCCGGCGCAGCTCCCATACGGGTACGCGGTCGCCGTGCACGGGAAGGCGTGCCACGTCACACCGTCGGCGCTCACCTCGACGGTCGCGAGCTCGGCATAGACGCTCTTCGGATCGGAGCCCACGTCGAAGGCGTTCTCGAAGACGATGAAGTCCGGCCCGGGCCCGTCGACGATCGCGTTGCCATCGAACGCGAGCGTGATGGATCCGCCGTTGCCGAGCGAGCAGACGTCGAGCGATCCGGAGCAGCAACCACCGCCCTTGGGCGGACCCGCGACGACCGCGGGCAGCGCGTCCTGTCCGACGTTCTGCCCAGCGCCGAAGCACGTCGACACGACGCGGCTCACGAAGCGCGAGCCCGGCCCGTTGCACACCGGCGGCCCGCCGTCGCTCGGCTCGATCTCGGCGGTGCAGCCGGCATCCGCGCCGGCGCCGCCCGAGCTCGCCGTCGACGACACCGTCGCGCCGCCCGCGCCGCTCGACGTCGTCGAGCCCGCCGTCGTCTCCACGCCGCCACCGCAGGCGAGGAGCCCGCACGAGAGAACCACCCCGACGGCAACCCGTGCCCATTCGACCGACATCATGAGGACCTTTCGAGCGAGTGCGCGCGCTCTCGGGAGAACCCCGGCGTGACGAGACACAGCTCCGCCGGAGGCCGACGAGCAGGTCTTCTGGCTCCCCTTCGCGTCCCCGAACGCCTTCCCAACGCGAACGTCAGTGGCGTGATGTCGGGGCCCTTCCGGGTTACAGCGGCGGCTCCGCGCCGGACTTTCACCGGCTTCCCTGGATGGTCGCCCATCCCTCTCGCGAAGCTCGAAGGCGCGCGAGCGGTACCACGCGCAGCGCGGCCCTTCAACTGCAACGGGCCCGCGGCCGCTCCATGCGCCGGCTCGCGGGCGTCACGCAGCGAAACCCTGTGGGCCGCGCTACGGCTCGAACACGTGCATCCGCACCGCGGGCACTCGCGTGAACACCACGAGCCGCTCGTCGTCGGTCGCGAAGGTCTCGCTCGAGAGCCCCCCGGGATCGAACAGCGTCTCGTGCCACAGCGTCGCCCCGTCCTCCGCCACGCGGTAGACGCGCTCGTTCTTGTTCGCGAGCGTCGCGACCACGTAGCGCAGCTTGCCGGAGGGATCGAGCACGACGCGCGGCGCGATGGGCAGCTCGGTATCGGCGTCGGGCACCCACTCCAGCACGCCGCCCATCCCATCGATCACGTAGGTCGACGTCTCCGTGGACACACCGATCCGGTCGCCTGCCATACCGGCGATGCTCGGGGCCGACGGTAACGGCACCCCCCACACCACGCTGCCATCGGGGTGCAAGCGCGTGAGCGTCGTGCCCGCGCTGAACACGAGATCGCCGTTCGGCGCGACGACGACGACATCGCATATGCCGATGTCCGCGATGGTCCCGCCTGGGCCCACCATGGTGGGGGAATACTGCTTCGCCATTGGCATGGGGCCGAAGATGGCGTCGCGCGTGAGCATCATCGTCGCCAAGAAGATGGAGCTGAGATCGGCGCTCCACAGAGGCGCCCCCGCGATGTCGAAGACCTCGTAGTGGCCCACGTCTTCGTTGGGCCCCGCCGAGCCCAGCGCGAAGCCGCCCGGCGAGACGCCCGGTGGTGTGGCGAAGGGCCAGACCTCGCGCTCCTCCGGGAACGTCTTCACGTTCGTCGTCTGGCCGGTCTGGTCGAGGAGCAGTGCCGTGAAGCCCTCCTTGATGGCCAAGCGCTGCACGATGAGGAGGCCATCGATCTCGGCGACGTAGACGGCCCGGTTCGGGCTCGTGACCTCGTTGGACCAGGTCCACGCCACGGTGCCGTCCGGCTTGACCCGCTGGATGCGCGTGGTGCCCTGCACGGTGGACCACATGACGAGGAGATCGCCGCCCCCCGCCGGCACCGCCGTGCTCGCTTCGCAGAGTGGGCCGTCCAGCTTCCACGCGGGGGTCCCATCGGCCTCGATCGCGACAAGCTGCGACGTGGCCAAGAGGGCAAGACGCCGGCCCGGTAGCGGATACACGTGCGCCGTCTCCAAGGAAGCGCTGAACACCTCGTACGACTGCAAGACGCTCGTCGTCGCCCCCTGCGTGCGGTTACCGACCGTATCGTCGAACCACCACGACACCTCGGGCGTGGCCGGCAGAGCGACTGCTTTCGGCACGAGGACTTCGAGGGAGAGCGACGAAAGCGGGACCGACATCGGCGCGCCGTCGCCGACCTTCACCTCACCTCCTGCGAGCCCACTGGGATCGTTGGCCAAGAAGGCGACGTCGATCTTCCCGCCCTCGGGCGACACGCGCGTGCCGAGCGCAGGCTTCAGCATCGTGACGAACGGGCCGAGCGGATCATACGTGACCTCGATCGACGCTTCCGCCGTCGCCCCATCCTGGCGGCGCGCGATCGCCTTGATGAGATGGGCCCCTCCCCAATCGGGCGACATGTCGATCGACGCCGCGAACGGCGCCATCTCGTCCACCGCGCGCTCGTCGCCGTCGACCTCGAAGCGCACCTCCACCGTGCCATCGGCCGGCTCCGGTGTCGCCGTGACCTCCGCGTGTCCCCGGAACGGCCCAGTGGGCCCGGTGATCGTCAGCGCATAGGGACGGGCCTCCGTGCCGAGATCGGGCTCCGGCGCGCTGCACGAGCAACACGACACGAGGATGGCTGCGAGAAGCGTGCGTGACGACATGAGCATCGAGCCTCGGCGCGCCTTCGGTTCGCCGCCCCCCGAGGGCGGGGCCGAAGCCGCCATGCACCGGCGAGGATACCGCGCTACGGCCCGAGCACGTGGATCCGCGTCATCACCTTGTCCTGCACCGACACCACGAGCCGCTCGTCGTCGGGCGCGAGGAGCACCGCCCCGAGCGTGCCGAGCTCGAACAGCGTCTCGTGCCACAGCGTCGTCCCATCGGCGGCGGCGCGGTACACGCGCTTGTTGCCGCTCGCGAGATCTCCGATCGCGTAGAACGCCCCGGAGGGCGCCGGCACCATCCGCGGTGAGACCAGCTTCCAAGGATCGGCATCCGACATCCACTCCACCACGCCGCCCGTCGCGTCGACCACCCGCAGCGACGTCCCCGTGGTCACGCCGACGCGATCGCTTCCTCCCGAGAGATCGGTCACGGGCGCGGAGAGCGGCACCTGCCACACCGTGCCCCCATCGGGATGCAGGCGGGTGACGGCGCTGTCCGTCGGCGTGTGCGTACCGATCACGACATCGCCGTTGGCCGCGACGAGGGAGCGATCGACGTCGCCGAGATCCGCGACGATCCCTCCCGGACCCACGATGGCGAAGTGCAACGGGTCCGCAACCTCTACGGGCCCGTAGAGCGCGTCGCGCGTGAGCAGCGCGGTGGACGCGTCGAAGCTGCCGAGGGTGAAGCTCCACACGGCTGCCCCTGCCCCGTCGAAGACGTCGCATTGGGCCATGGCGGCGCCCGACGCCGAGCACAACGCGAAGCCGCCCGGCGAGGCGCCCGGCGGTGTGGCGAAGGGCCAGACGTCGACGTCCGACGTATAGGTCTTCACCGGCGTCTCCGACGCGGTCGGACCGAGAAGCAACGCCGTGAGGCCATCCTCGGCGCTCTTGCGTCGCAGCACGAGCAAGCTGTCGCTTTCGGCGACGTAGAGGGCCCGCACCGTGGCGAACGAAGGATCGCTGCTCCACGTCCACGCGACGGAGCCGTCCGGGTGGACACGTTGCACGACGACGCCGCCGCCCGGCGGGAACCATTCGACGAGGAGATCGCCTCCCACCGCCGACACGCCGCCGGCGAATTGGCTTGGAGAGCCGTCCAGCGTCCACACGGGGGATCCATCGGCCTCGATCGCGTGAAGCCGCGACGGCAACAAGACGGCCATGCGCCGGCCCGGCAACGGAAAGACCTGGCCCATCCGATCGAACGTGGCGCTGAGCTGCACGGACGACTGCAACAGGTTGATCGCGCCCTGCGTGCGGTTGCCGAGCGTGTCCTCGAACCACCACGACAGCTCGGTGTTGGCCGGCGGATCCAACGCCTTCGGCACCTCGACGGTGAGCGCGAGCGATGAAAGCGGCACCGCCGTCGGCGCGCCGCCCGCGATCTGCACGCTGCCGGCCGCGAGCCCGTTGGGATCGCTGGCAGCGAACGCGACGTCGACCATGCCGCCGGTCGGCGAGACACGCAGGCCGGTCGCAGGCTTCAACACCGTGACGAACGGGCCGAGCGGATCGTACGAGACATCGATCGACGCCTCCGCCTTCGAGCCATCGTCGCGGAACGCCAGCGCCTTGATGTGATGCGCGCCGCCCCAATCGTGCGAGAAGTCGAGCGAAGCGGCATACGGAGCCGTCGTGTCCCGTGCGCGCTCGGCTCCATCGACCTCGAAGCGCACCTCGACGACACCATCGGCCGGCTCGGGTGTCGCCGTCACGTCGGCCGGTCCGCGGAACGGCGCCGTGGGTCCCGTCATCGTCACCGCGAACGGCGGACGCTCGATCACGGGATCGCGCCCCGGCGTGCCGCACGAGCAAACCAACGCGAGCAACGCTGCGAAAAGCGTGCGTGACGATACGAGCCTTCTGGGCAACGGCTTCTCGGTGCCCCATTGGCGAGGCGTCGTCGGAGCGATGGGCAACGCACGCGCGCTCGACTCTCCAGCGCTCGCTGCCAGCACCGCGCCGAAGCCTCGTTCACCAGGGGATTTCATCGCCATGTGCCTTCCTCACGCCGACATGATTCGTCACATCCGAGAAGTGACCGGGAGGTGGGCGTCCCCGGTCCCGCTGTCACCGGCGTTGCCCCGCAAGCCGGCGGCCGAGCGCGCCTGCGCTACGGCTCGAACACGTGCATTCGCGTCGTCTGATCCTGCACCGACACCACCAGCCGCTCGTCGTCGGGCGCGAGGCTCTCCCCGCGGAGCATCCCGACATCGAACAGCGTCTCGTGCCACAGCGTCGTCCCATCCGCAGCCGCGCGAGAGACGCGCTTGTGGCCATTCGCGAGCTCTCCGATCACGTAGAACGCCCCCGACGCAGCCGGCACCATGCGCGGCGCGAGCAGCGGCCAGGGATCGGGGTCGGGGATCCACTCCACCATGCCGCCGGTCGCGTCGATCACACGCAGCAGCGTCCCGGAGGCTGCCCCGATGCGATCGTTCCCCCCGAGAGCTCGGTCACGTACGCGGGGAACGGCACCTGCCACACCGTGCTCCCATCGGGACGCAGACGGGTGACGGCGCTGTCCGTCCCCGTGAACGTGCTGACGACGACGTCACCGTTCGCCATGGCGAGGAAGCGCTCGATCTTGCCGAGGTCTGCGATGGTCCCGCTCGGACCCACGAGGGTGAAGTCGTTCGCATCCTGCGTGGGCAGCGGCCCGTAGATCGCGTCGCGCGTGAGCATCTTGGTCTGATCGAAGTAGGCGCTGAGCTCGCAGCTCCACGCGGGTGTCCCCGCCGCGTCGTAGACGTCGTAGTGGGCGTTGACGTCGCCGCCCGTCGAGCCCAGCGCGAAGCCGCCCGGCGAGGCGCCCGGCGGCGAGACGAAGGGCCAGACGTCCTGGTCCGAGGGGAAGGACCGCACGAACGTCGTCTGCCCCGTCGGGCCGATGAGCGACGCTGCGAAGCTGTCCATGGAGCCTTGGCGCTGGAGGAAGAGAAGGCTGTCGCTCTCGGCGACGTAGGCCATCCGGCGTGTGGGCGACATCTCGCTCAACCACGTCCACGCCACGGTGCCGTCCGGGTGGACGCGTTGGATCTGGGCGACGAGCTGCAACGAGGTCCACATGACGAGGAGGTCGCCGCCCACCGTCACGATGGCTTCGGAGAGTTGGCTCGGCGGGCCGTCCAACACCCACGCGACGCCTCCATCGGGCTCGAGCGCGCGGAGCTGCAATTTCGACAGGACGGCGAGGCGCCCGCCCGACAACGGATACACGCGGCCCTCCGCCCCGAACGCGGCGCTGAAGCGCTCGTACGACTGCAAGAAGCTCAGCGAGCCCTGCGTGCGGTTGCCCAGCGTGTCGTCGAACCACCACGACAGCTCGGGCTTGGCCGGCAGGTCCAACGCCTTCGGCACCTCGATAGCGAACGCGAGCGACGGCAGCGGCACCGCCATCGACATGCCCCCCGTGAGCTGCACGCTTCCCGCCGCGAGCCCATTGGGATCACTGGCGGCGAACGCGACGTCGACCATCGCGCCGGACGGTGAGACACGCAGGCCGGTCGCGGGCTTCACCACCGTGACGAAAGGACCGAGCGGATCGTACGAGACCTCGATCGATGCCTCGGCCTTCGAGCCATCGTCGCGCACCGCGACCGCCGTGATCCGATGCGCGCCGCCCCAATCGAGCGAGAAGTCGAGCGATGCGGCATACGGCGCCACCTTGTCCACCGCGCGCTCGTCATCGTCGACTTGGAAGCGCACCTCGACGACACCATCGGCCGGCTCCGGTATCGCCGTGACGTCGGCCGCTCCGCGAAACGGCCCGGTGGGCCCCGTCATCGTCACCGCGAACGGCGGGCGCTCGATCACGGGATCGGGCTCCGGCGCGCTGCACGAGCAAACCAAGGCGAGCAAGGCTGGGAGAAGCGTGCGCATCGACATGAGATCTAGACCCACAGCTTAACATCGCCCCGACGACGGCTCGCACACACATGCCCCCGCAACGAGCGCACGCTCCGCACCCCCGCGGTCGCCGCGAGGACCGCACAGACGCCTCTTTCACCAGCAGATGCAGTGCCCCTGTGCCCTCGTGACGCCGTCATGATTCGCCTCATCGGAAAGGAGCGCGGATCGACGCGAGCCTCCCCAGGCTCGCCTCTGCGCTACGGCTCGAACACGTGCATCCGCGTCGTCTGATCCTGCACCGACACCACCAGCCGCTCGTCGTCGGGCGCGAGGGTCTCCTCCCGGATCTGCCCGGCATCGAACAGCGTCTCGTGCCACAGCGTGGTCCCGTCGGCGGCGGCGCGGTACACGCGCTTGTTGCCGCTCGCGAGCTCTCCGATCACGTAAAACGCGCCTGTGGGAGCCGGCATCACGCGCGGCGCGACCGGCTGCGAGGGATCGGCGTCGGGGATCCACTCCACCACGCCGCCGGTCGCGTCGATCACGCGCAGCAGTGTTCCGGAGGCCGCACCGACGCGATCGTTTCCTCCCGAGAGCGCGGTCACGTACCCGGAGAACGGCACCTGCCAGACCGTGCTTCCATCGGGATGGAGACGGGTGACGGCGCTCGTCCCCACGTACGTGCTGATGACGACGTCACCATTCGCCATGGGGAGGAAGCGCTCGACCTTGCCGAGATCCGCGATGACCGCGCTGGGGCCCACGAGGGAAGAGTGGGTCGGGTCCTGCGTCGGCAGCCCCCGAAGATCACGTCGCGCGAGAGCAACGCGGTCCGATCGAAGGAGCTGGTGAGCCCGCGGCTCCACACGAGCGTCCCCGCCGCGTCGTAGACGTCGTAGTGGCTATCGAGGTCGTCGCTCGTCGAGCCCAGCGCGAAGCCACCCGGCGAGACGCCCGGCGGGGTGACGAAGGGCCGAACGTCGACGCCCGGTGTGAACGTCTTCACCGGCGTCGTCTGACCGTTCGGTCCGATGAGCCACGCCGCGAATCCCGCCTTCGCTCCTTGGCCCTGCAGGAAGAGCACGCTGTCGCTCTCGGCGACGTAGAGGATCCGTCGCATGTTCGCGAACTCGCTCGACCACGTCCACGCCACGGTGCCGTCCGGGTGAACGCGTTGGATCTGCGTGTCCCCCTTCGACGAGGTCCACGCGACGAAGAGGTCCCCGCTCAGCGACACCGCGCCCTCGGATTCTTGGCTCGGCGGGCCATCCAACACCCACGCGACGCCTCCATCGGGCTCGAGCGCGCGGAGCTGCGACGGCGACAGGACCGCGAGGCGCTTTCCCGGCAACGGAAACACGGTCCCCTTCGCGCTGAACGTGGTGCCGAACCGCTCGTACGATTGCAGGAAGCTCAACGAGCCCTGCGTGCGGTTGCCGAGCGTGTCCTCGAACCACCACGACAGCTCGGGCTTGACCGGCAGATCCAACGCCTTCGGCACCTCGACCGTAAGCGCCAGCGAAGGCAGCGGCACCGCCATCGGCATGCCGCCCGAGAGCTGCACGCTGCCGACCGCGAGCCCATTGGGATCACTGGCCGCGAACGCGACGTCGACGGTGCCGCCGGTCGGCGACACCCGCAGGCCGGTCACGGGCTTCAACACCGTGACGAACGGGCCGAGCGGATCGTACGAGACATCGATCGACGCCTCCGCCTTCGAGCCATCGTCGCGCACGGCGACCGCCGTGATGCGATGCGCGCCGCCCCAATCGAGCGAGAAGTCGAGCGATGCGGCATACGGCGCCACCTTGTCCACCGCGCGCTCGTCATCGTCGACCTGGAAGCGCACCTCGACGACCCCATCGGCCGGCTCCGCTGTCGCCGTGACGTCGGCCAGTCCGCGGAACGGCCCGGTGGGTCCCGTCATCGTCACCGCGAACGGCGGGCGCTCGATCACGGGATCGGGCTCCGGCGCGCTGCACGAGCAAACCAAGGCGAGTAAGGCTGGGAGAAGGGTGCGTGTCCACATAAGCTCTAGGCCCAGAGCGTAACATTGCCCCGGCGACGCCTTCGACCCCGCTGCTCGGGAAACCGTGGGCAGCGAGCGGCGGTATCCCCCGAGGCCGCTCGACGCCGCTTCCGCCGGCAGAAACCTGCGCCTTTGCGGCGCGGACGTCTCCTCCCCCAGCCGATGAGCCTCGAGGAGCGCGGTGAAGGCCGCTCCCGACGACGTCCATCACGAAACCTGATCGGGGCCGGCCGCTGCCGGCGACGTCGGTCACGAAAGCTCGCCTCCCCTCGGCGCCTCCATCGCCGTGAGCCGAACGGCGACCGCGGGACAGCGCGCTGCCCCCGTCGTGAGCCCCGCGGGGACGTCTCCCTCGCCGACCTCCATCGTCGTGAACGGGCTGGGGAGACGAAGCTCCGCCGCCGACCTCGACGCCGGCGGCCGCTCCTCCTCTCCCCGGCGCGTTCACGTCGCCGTCAGCGACCGATCCTCGTCTCGGTGCGCCGCTTCCATCGACGGAGGTCGCGCGCGCCGCTCGGGATCGACGGCTGACCTCGTCGTGAACGGCGGCTCCCGCGCTCCGCGCACGATGGCGGAGGGTGACAGCACGATTTCGACGCCCCGAGCACGCAACTCCGGTGCTGCCAGCGTCGATGTCCCTTTAAGGGCTCCGCGATCGCCACGTTCGGCGACGCGTCCCGACACCGAAACAAGGGGTCATCGTCATGCCTGAAGTCATCCGTCGCCAGGCCGCGGTCGCGGACATCGTCGCCGATCTTCGCGAGTCGTACCTGAAAGCCATTGCCAAGCAGGGAAAGTGGCAGAGCATCGCCGAGGAGCACCTCGGCCCAACCGTGAAGCTGGTCGACTCCGTGGCCGTCCAGCTCGCCGACGCCAAGAACGTCGTGCTCCCGCTCAATCTCACGCTCGGCGCCGCCAACGAGAGAGCGGACCGTGCGGTCGGCAAGGTTTCCGACGACGTGTGGAACGCGATCGGACGTCCGGGCTCGGATCCCGCGTTCGACATTCTGTTTCCGGGAGGGACCTCGTTCTACGTCGGCGGTGACGTCCGCGATCAGCCCGACCGGATGGACCTTCTCGTCGAGCTCCTCCGGGCCGGCGTTCATCCGAACCTGCCTGCACCCGTCGCCACGAGCGCGGCCGACACCATCCACGCCGAAGCCGAGGCGCTGCGCCAAGCCCTGACGGCCGCGCAGGCGCCGCGCAGCAAGGTCCTCCTGTTGGAGCAGGTGAGCCAAGCCGTGGCGCGGAGCGCGGCGCTCAAGCTCTCGGCCTTCAAGCGGATCCTCAAGGCCGCCGGCTACTCGGAGGCCGAGATCCACACCGTCATCCCGGACCGCGGCAAGCCGGCGCCCACGAAGAAGCCGAGCAACCCGCCGCCGCCCGCGCCCCCGCAGGGCTGACGATCACGAGCACGGCGAGCGCGTCGTCACCGCGCGCTCGCCGTGTGCATCTACAGAAGCGCCGCCGCGCGTGATGCGCTCTCTGCGGCGCCTCTGCGCTACTTCGATGCCACGAGGCGCGCGTCCTCGACCAGCGTCGGGAAGGTGTACCCAGAGCCGATGTCGCGATCGATCGCGACCTTGCCTTCGATCTCGACGGCGTCGCCGATCGCCGGCGTCGCCTCGCTGGTCACGGTGAGATCGTGCGTGCCGGCGGAGGCGTCGCCCGATCCATCGCGCAGGTGGAAGTAGTTCCGCCCGAGGACACCGACGGTGACCTTCACGACCGTGCCGCGCACGCGCACCGTCTTTCCGTCGAGCTGCGTGCGCTGGCCGATGACCTCGGCGACCGTCTTGCCGTTGGGGCCGGCCGCGCGCGGCCCGGGCTTCACGGGGATCTCGACGGGAGCCGCGCCGCCGTGCGGATCGCCGCCGAGGCCGGGAGGAGGCGCGCCGTTCGCGTGCGGCTCGAGGGCGGGCGGCGTGCCCTTCCCATCGTCGAGCGTCCCGAAGTAGATGACGGGGAACGTGCGCTTGAGCGTCGCGCTCTTGAAGTCGGTCATCTTGAGGGAGCTGACGACGCGCACCGGCGTGCCGACGGCGAGCTTCGCGGTGGGGACCGCGACCCACGTGCCTTCGGATCCCTTCGCGCCGAGGCGCAGGTACGAGTAGCTCGACACGTCGATCGTCTCGAGCACCTCGCCCGCGATCGTCTCCACGGGGGCGCCGTCGGCGGACGCGGGTGGAGGCGCCGTCGTCGACGCGGGCGGCATGATGGCGGGCATGGGCTCGGGCTGCGGCGCGGCCGCGCTGGTGAAGCTGCGCGCGCCGGCGAAGGCGGCGGCAGCGACGATCGAGCCGAGGAAGAGGTGAACCATCTTCACGAGAGTCGCTCCTGGGGAGGGAGAGATACTTCTGCGCGGCGGCTCGGCAAGGCACCCGCCGGCGAGAAAGTTGGTGCTCAAACGAAATCACGAACGACGCGCGCCGCCTGCCGGCGCACGAGCCGGCGAGCGGCGCGCACGACGGGCCGACGAAGGCCCGCGGCGGCGGAACAGAAGCGCGGGGGCGCGGAGGTCGCAAGGGGCGCTTGCTCCTACGACCTCACGCCATGTGGCGCGCGGCGCGCGGCAATGCGCGCCGATTCAGCGGTACGGGTTCGCCATGTCCTCCGGCGGCTTCGCAGGCTCCGCCGGCTTCGGAGCCTCCGCGGGCTTCGCGGGCTCGGCAGGTTTCGCTGGTTCCGCCGGCCGCGCAGGCTCGGGCCTACCCCTCGGGCCGGGCCTGCCTGCTCCCTTCGCGGGCGCGGCGGCGGGCTCCGCCGCCTTCGCGGAGGCTGTCGCCGCGGCGGTGGCCGAGGCCGTCGCGGATGCAGCCGGCGGAGGTGCCGCCGTCGTCGAGGCCACCGGCGCGGGCGCGCTGGGCGGCGGCGCGGCGGGCGCAGGAGGCAGAGGCGGCGCGATTTGCTGGCCGTGCGTCTTCGTCCAGAAGACGAACGCGGCCGCCGCGACGAGGAGCCCGAGCACCACCGCGACCAACTGCGGCGTGCGGCGCGATGGGCGCGGCGCGACCGCGAGCGCTTCGAGCGACGCGCTGCCGCTGGTGCTCTCCTCGGCGAACCCCGCGCGGCGCTTGCTCGACGGAGGCGCGATCGGCGCGGGCGCCGGCGGCAGAGGCGGCACGGCCGGCACCAGGCCGAGGGCCGCCATCGCGTTCTGCGCCTCGCGATCCATGAGCAGCGTCTCGTGCTCTTCGTCCTCCTCGGACCCGCCCGCGCGCGGCGCCGGCTCGCCTTCCCCGGTCGGGCTCACCGCCGTCTTCGAGTGGCTCACCGAGGCGGGCGTGCGCTCGCCCGGCTTCGAGGAGGGCGGCGGCCTCACGCCGGACTGGCTGCCCTTGTCGAGCGGGACCTTCACCGTCACGTCCGGGCGGACGAGCGGGTTCTCGCCGGTGCGCACCGCCGAGCGCGGCATGCTCGGCTCGCTGTGCGCGATCCACGCGCGCACGCTCTCGCGCTGCGCGGCGATGTCTTCGCCGAGCGCGCCCTGCACGAAGGCCGCGACCTCACGGGGCGAGGCAACGCCCAGATCGGTCGGCGAGATCGCGGCCGCCGTGCGCGCGGCGCGCTCCAGCGACTCGGCCATCTCGGCCGCCGATCGGTAGCGCTTGCTCACGTCGCGCTCGAGCGCCTTGGCGCAGACTTGATCGAAGGCGGGGTGGACGCTCGGCGCGACCTGCAGGAGCCGCGGGATCGGCTCGACGAGGACCTTCTGCAAGGTCATCGCCTCGTTCTCCGTCTTGAAGAGGCGCTTGCCGGCGAGGACCTCCCAAAGAATGACGCCCATCGCGAACACGTCGGAGCGTCGATCGATCTCGGCCGATCGCGCCTGCTCCGGGCTCATGTACGCGAGCTTGCCCTTGAGCTTGTCCGCGCGCGTGTTGGAGAGGCGCGAGGACGCGTGGGCCACGCCGAAGTCGGTGATGCGCGAGCACCCGTCGACGCCGACGAGGATGTTCTGCGGAGAGATGTCGCGATGCACGAGGTGCACGGGCTCCCCGTTCGAATCGGTGACTTCGTGCGCGGCATGGAGGCCGGCGAGCGAGTCGAGGACGATGCGCACGAGCACCGGACGCGGCACCGGCTTCGCCCGAGCGACCGACCGCGCCATGAGACGCGCGAGCGTGTCGCCCTCGACGTACTCCATCACGAGGTAGTAGCCGCTCTCGCTCTCGCCGACCTCGAGGATGGGCACGACGTGCGGGTGATGAATCCCCGCGGCGAGACGCGCCTCGTCGAGGAACATCTCGATGAACTCTTCTTCGCCGGCGAGGTGCGGGTGGAGCCGCTTGATGGCGACGAAGCGCTGAAAGCCTCCGACACCGGCGAGGCGACCGAGGAAGACGGTCGCCATCCCGCCCGAAGCCAGCTCGCCGATGAGCTCGTAGCGATCGAGGCGACGCTTCGAGTCTGTCGGATCGAGCAGTCGGACTTTGGCCACGTGTGCCTCCTTCGCTCAGAACGTGCCCGCTGCGCCGAAAGCGGCGCCGCGGTCGACGACGATCGCGGTGGGCGACCAGGTGGCGCCCGGCTCGGCTGCGCGACCGGAAGGGTCGAGCAGTGTGCTCGCCTGCGCGGCCTTCTTCGGGCTGCGCCAGCGGGTGAAGACGGCGAGGACGACGGTGACCGCCGCCGTGCCCGCGGTCGCACCGATGAGGATGTTGGTGCGCCGCTGCTTGTCGAGGCCCTGCTGGTAGAGCGGACACTCGGGGCCCTTGCCCTGACATGCGGCCTTCACCGCGTCGGGGCCGGGGTTGGTCTGCGTGTCGACGCCGCTCCAGATGGTGGTCGCGCCGAGGCCCGCGGTCGCGGCCAAGGCCACGCCGAAGAACGCGGGCGAGATGCCCTTCGCCTCGGGCTCCGGCGCCTCCTTCGAGGGCGGGGGCGCGTCGTTCTTCGGCAGCGCGGGCGCCCCGACCACGGGAGCGACGACGGGCGGCGCGGCCTTCTCTTCCGGCTCGAAGCGCACGTCGTCGGAGCCGCCCGCCTTGGCGTTGATCGAGCGCGGCTTGCTCCCCGCGCCGCCGAAGAAGCTGGCGCTCACCGACTCCTTGCCTGGATCGAGGTAGACGACCCAGCGCGTGCTCGCGTCGCCGGGGATGCTGCGCGTCCCGACGGCGAGCACGCAGGGCGACGCACAGCTCACGCTCACCTTGTGGAGCTGCGGCGCGAACTTCTCGATCGTCTCGCGCGCGAGCTTGGCGGTCGCCTCGTCGCTCGGATACTTGAGGAGCGCCTGCCCCGCGTGCGTCGCCGCGCGCGAGGCATGCCCCGCCTCGGCGCGCGCGCGAATCGCTTGGCGCAGCGACTTCGCGCTGGGCACCGCGGCGTCGGCGGCCTCGAAATGGGAAGCGGCGCCTTCGTAGTCCTTGGCTTTGTAGGCGTTCACTCCAGCATCGAATTGCTCGGCAGCGGTGCGGACACGCGCGGCATCGGGCGCACTCGGCGGGTTCTCCGCGGAGGCCGGAACCGCAATGGAGAGCACCGCGGTCATCACGGCAACGGCAGCGACACGAGACATCAGCAATGGATCCTTCCCGTTCGTCCGAAGATAGTCAAATACCACCGCGCGCCATAGACGCGGTCGGGGCTTTGGTGAAGGAAGGATGTCGACGCGGGCCGCCTCACCAGTCGGTGCCGCCTCCACCATGCGCATTCTCTGCGCGACGGTGCGCATCACGCTTCCATAACTGCAGGGCATCTCCCCTCCGCGGCCCGAGCGCGGTCCGCCCGAAGCCCGGCGGATTCGAGCATCGCCTCGCGGCCGTGCTCGGCGCGGGTGACAGCATCGTCCGTGAAGGGGCGAAGCCCAGGCGCTGCGACGATCCTCGCGGCCCGGCGCCGCGCCCTCCGATTCTCGGCGGAATTTTCGACCGGCAGCACTAGCCTCGGAGTATCCACGTGCTCTCCGAAGGTCGCATCGTGCGCGCCTCCGCCGTCGCCGGTGGGGTCGTGTGGCTCTTCCTCGGCGTCGCTTCGCGGCTCGACATCATCCGCTGGCTGATGCTCCTCGGGCCGCTGGTCGCGGTCCCGCTCGGCCTCGGGCTCGCCTTCGAGGGTGGCCCCGCCGACCCGCGCGCCCGCCGTCTCCTCGATGTCGCCCGTTCGGCGCAGCCCTTCGCCGCCGCCGCCGGCGTGGCCGCTTTCCTCGTCGAGGCTCCGTCGCCGGCGCTCGCCCTCGCGCTCGTGTGGGTGGCGCTCACCGCCGTCGTCGCGCTGGCCGGCCTCGCGCGGCTCACCGCGCGCGGCCTGGGCGCGCTCCCGGAAGCCTGCATCGACGCGGGCCTCCTTTACTTGCCCATCGGCGCGGCCTGGATGACGGCGTCGCGCATGCGCTGGACCGTGCTCGGGTTCTCGGGTGATTTGGTCACGCTCACGGGAGCGCACTTCCATTTCGCGGGCTTCGCGGCGCCCCTCCTCGTAGGCCTCACCGGGCGGCGCGTGCTCGCGGAGGGGCCGTCATGGGCGCGGCGGGTCGCGCCGATCTTCGCGGCCGGCACCATCGCGGGTCCGCCGCTGGTCGCGACGGGCATCCTCTTCTCGCGCGCGCTCGAGCTCCCGGGCGCGGCCATCCTCGCGAGCTGCCTCCTCGGATCGGCGACGCTCAACGTCGTCGTGGTGCGCCGCACCTTCGCATCGCCGGCGGCGCGCGGCCTGCTCAACGTCTCGTCGCTCTCGTTGATCCTGACCATGGCGCTCGCCGTGACGTACGCGAGCCTGCGCGTCTTGAACGCCGAGGATGCGCTGCCGATCCGCTTCATGGCCCGCTGGCACGGCGTGGGCAACGCGCTCGGCTTCGCGGTGTGCGGGCTCGCGGCGTGGACGCTCGCGCGCCGCGACCCCTGCGATCAAGGCGGCGGCACGCCGTAGCGCGCACGCACGTCGTCGAGCTGCTCTGCCATCAGCGGCCAAGGGTCCCAACCTTCGGAGATGTCGATGTTCATCGCGCGCCCGCGCGTGAACGCAGAGAGCACGCGCTCGGGCTCGAAGTGCCCTTTGTGCCCAACCGAGTATGGCGAGACGCGCAGGCCCACATGGAACTGCAACGCGATGGTGAAGAGCCAGAAGAAGGGATCGTCGCGCCGATACCCGGCGATGAAGCTCACCACCCGAACCTCGCCGTCGGGATCGATGCCGTAGCCGCCGAGCACGTGCGACATGTCGTGCCACAAACCACGCTCGGGCACGCCGCCGGGCTCGCCGGGGAAGCGCAGCTCGTTGCCGACGATGAAGTCCCAATAGGCGCGCCCCAGCGTACCCGCGGGGAGCTTGCCGAGATCGTTGTAGCGACGCGCGCGATCGTAGTCGCTCGCCATGCCGATCATCGGGCCGACGATGCGCCACACGCCGCCGAGCCCCTCCTCGCGCAGCGCCTGCTCGAAGGTTCGACGCGCGAACGATCGCCGCGCGAGCCCCATCCACATCGCCAGCGTGCGCCCGTGGGCGAGCTGCTCGAGGCTGCGGAGCCGAGGCTCGTCGACGCCGAGCGCCTCTGCGAATCGGGCGACGACGGCGACCTCGTCGTCCGTGGCTTCGCCGTCGAGGATGGCCATGAGGATCATCGCCTGAATCACGCGCTCCCGTCCCTCGCGGGAATCGACGGCGCGGGCCACGACCTCCGGCGCGCAGGGCGAGAGGTCCTCGGCGCCGGGATCGAGGCCGAGCGTGCGCGCGATCGACTCGATCCAACGCAGCTCGATGGGCTCGACGGGGGCGTGCGCGCTCGCGACGGTGCTCATGGCGCGAAGGGCGGCGCGGGCCTCGTGCTCGGGAAAGAGGATCGACATGTCGCAAGGAGGATACGGCGGATCGTCGTCGTGGTCTCCGGCACCCGTGAACCGCGGTTCTCGGCCGGCGCGCAGGATCTCGCGAATCCTCGGCGCAACCGCGAAGTCGTCATGGGGCACGTGCCTTGCGGAGCGCGCTGCTCATGCAACGACGAGCGTGGACGGCGACAGCCCTCGCGGGCGCGATCATGGCGACGACACAACATGCAGGCGCCGCGGGCGCGTGGATCTCGAACACGCAGCACGAGCCGGTGGAGCAACGGATCGCGATCGCCGCGGGCCCCGCGCGCACGACGTTGTGGACGAGCCTGCGCTACCAGCACGGCGGCGGGACCTTGGCCGTCGTCGTGCCCGTGCCCTCGGGCGCGTCGATCGACCTGAGCTCCGACGCATGGCTCGAAGCGCTCGACGTGGCCACCGCGCCGCGCATCTTCCCGCCGGCGAACGTCGCATCGAGCTGCCCGGGATACACGGGCATCCCCTCGTCGTTCCAAGTCGAGGGCCACCTCGGTCACACCGCGAGCCAGCCGCTCGCGAACGTCGCCGTCCTCGACGACGCAGCCGCGGTGAGCGCGTGGGCCGCGCAGGCCGGGCTCCTCGTGAAGCCGGCATTGCAAGCGAAGCTCGCGAGCCTCGCGGGCCTGCGCTTCCTGGCGGCGCGCTTCACGACGCCGCCGGGCGCAGGCGTCACGCCTACGCTGCGCGTGGTGATGCCCGCGGCGCCGCCCGTGTTGCCGCTCGCGCTCACGCATGCGGGCGCCGCCGATCTGCCGGTCACCGCGTGGATCATCGGCGCCGGCCGCGCCGATCTCCCGAACGCCGCCGAGGTCACCGTCGACGCGCTCACCTGGAACGCTGCCACGCACGTGAGCGACTACGTCGCGAAGCGCGATGGCGCGCTCGCCTCCGACGCGACCCGCTTCCTCGTCGAGTCCACCGGCCACGGCGCCCTCGGCCAAACCCTCCCCATCGGCCTGAACACGATCGACGCCGTCCTACCCACCTATTTCGCGCGCGCGGCGATCTATGGAGCAGGTGATCCCGACAGCTTCGCCTGCACCGCCAAGGCGGGCGCCGCGCTCGCGTCGAGCGCGCCCGTGGCGCCGAGCTGCCCGCACGCCCAGCTCGGCGGGCCCGATCCCGACGCGGCCTGCACCGAGCCCGTGACCGCGAGCCAGATCGATCCCGACGATCTTCGCTGCGGTGCGGGCGCCGACGATCTCGCGGTCGCGCTCTCCGGCCTCGCGCCGTCGTCCGTCTCGATCACGCGCCTCCACCTCGTCATCGGCGCCGGCGAGGACGGCACCGACCTGCCCATCGAAGTCGCGCCCGGCCCCGAGAAGTCCCCGGTCGTCACGGCCACCGCGATCGACAAGACGGCGTGCGCCTCGTCGACGAGCTCTTCCTCCAGCAGCGGCCAGCTCTTCACCGATCTCGAAGGCCCGAACGGCAGCAGCGCGAGCAGCAGCAGTGGCAGCAGCAACGGTGCTCCCTCCATCGAGTCCGCGCCGTCGAGCTCCTCCAATGGCAGCAGCGACGATTCGGGGAGCAGCCGCGGCGACTCGTGCGATTGCGATGGCGAAGCTGCGGCCGCGGGCGCCGAAGCCTGCGCCGAGGTGCTCGGCGCGTTCGCCGAGGCCGCCGGAGACGACTGCTCCATGAGCGGCAAGGGCCACCGCACGCGCGGGCCGCGGTTCTCGATCTTGCTGATGGCGGCGCTCGCCGCGCTCGTCCCGCTCCGCCGGCGCGCCCGTCCCTCGCGCGGCAAGCGATCCTGATCCGACGACGCGGGCGCCTCCGTGATCCGGGGCGCCTGCAGCGACGCTCGCGATGCGACCGACGAGGCAGCTGCGCATCGCGCGTCGTCGATCGGTCTCCCTCGACCTTCCTCCGCCGCGCGCCGCTCGCGACGCTCTATCGGTCACATCGTCACTGGTGCTTGAGGTGAACGTCGATGATCGCGCCGGTGCGCGTGACGCCGGACGCGTCGACCCAGCGGAAGGACGCGCGCTCGATCTCGCAGTTCTGCCGCGCGTCGCAGCGTCGCGCCGAGGTGTAGTCGAGATCGATCGAGATCACGCCGCGCGCGTCGAGTCCGCCGAGCTCGCTGCTCGCGCTGAACCGATCACCGTCGCGATCGCTCCACAGCCGCAGCGAGGCCCACGCGGCGTCCGCCGGCGTGATGCGCCCGTCGCCGTCGGAGTCGAGCTCGGCGAGCGCCGCGAACCCGTTGGGCGCGCGGGCGCCGCTGCCCAGCTTCGTAGCCGATCCGAACAGCTCGCCGCCGTCGTCGATGGCCCCGTTGCCGTTGCGATCGAGCGCGAGCCAGGGCGTCGCGGCGGTGGGCCAATCGGTGACGACGCTCATCGTGCCGTTGATGTCGAACGCCGCTGCGCCGGCCTTCATCTCCACGGGCGCGCCGTCGAAGGAGAGGACGAGCGGCGTCGACGCGGCCGAGCTCGCCGGCTGGCACTCGTTCCACGCGAGATTCCCATCCGCATCGGCCGTGCACTGCTGGCCGCCCGAGGGTTGGCCGGCCGGATCGTTCGCCAACTGGCAGGCCTGGAAGGCACCTTCCGTGGAGCACGCGTCGGCGCCGCCGTTGCCGCCGCCGCCGGGGTCAGCGCCGGCGCTGCACCCGGTGGCGTCGCCGCAGTCCTGTTCCTTGCACGCGGCGAACGCGCTGAGGATGAGCGTGAAACCGATGAGACGACGCGCGAAGTTCGCAAAAGCCATGAGTCCTCCTGTCGTGGACGAGCGCCAGCATATCGCAACGCGCATACCGTCGAGCGCCATGGCCGATCGGCGCACACTTCCGCAACAAGGGACGGAGACGCGCCGGCAGCGCGATCCGAGCTGTGCCGCTTCGTGCCTCCTACGCGTTGTCGCGATGGAGGACGCAGCGCTTGATCACGCCCTGCATCGTGATCTCTTTCGGGCAGAGTCGCTGCGCGGTGAAGCCGCCGATGCTCGCGACGAGGAGCACCGCGAGCGCCGGCTTCCACGTCGCCGCGAGCACGCTCCCGCCCCATCCCTCGCGGGTGACCTTGCGAGACGATCGGGCCAGGACCGAGGCGAGCATCAGCTCGACGAACGCTTCGCCGAGCAGCGACGGCGCTTGGTAGATGACGTACCCGGCCGCCCCGAAGAGCGCGGCCCCGATCAGCGCGACGATGCCGACGATGATGACAGCCACGCAGCCTTCACCATCACCGAAGTCGAGATCGAGCCCGCCGGCGCCGGGGCCCCCGCTCCCGCTCTTCTTGCGCGGGGATGAGGTGCCGGCGATCGCCAGCTCGGGGACGACGTCGACTTCCGCGGGCGTGGCGCGCGATGACGTCCCCGTCTTCGCGCGCCGCGAACGCGATTGCTTCAACGCCCCCGAAGCCGCCGGCTGGACGGGCGGCGCCTCGTTCGAATCGACGGCGGACGCAACCTCGTCCGGAGCGTGTACCGGCAAGAGCTCGTGCCCGACCTCCGTCGTCACGTACCAGAGCCACGCGCGCACGAGCCCGAGGAACGCGCCATATCCCGTGATCGACGCCACCAGGTACCGCGTGCCCATCGAATGCACACCCAAGAGGAGCAGCGCCCGCGTCGTCACGAAGGCCGCCGCGAAGACGAGCAGCAGCACCAGCGTCATGTGCAAGCGCAGGCCGAAGCGTGACACGAGCCGCGTCCGCACCGCCTCTCGCCACGCTTGCGGGTCGAAGCGGCCACGGCGATAGATCGAGCTCGGCTCCATGACGCGGAAGCTTATCGCGTTCATCCGCGAAAGCTCCCCGCGCGCATCACGAACGCACGAGGAGCATCGCCCGAACGGGAAGCGTCGCTGCTTTGGAGGAGGATGATGTTTGGAGCGCGGCCCGAGGCCCAACCAACGACGGCTCGCCCTCGCCGCACAGCGCTTCGCGCGGCGACGACACGCATCGAGCTCACGCATGACGATGCGCGAGGCTCGAGCGAACGAGGCGCGATCCGCCGGTGGGATCGCGCCTCGACACGCGAGCTCGATCGTGCCCGTCAGGCGGGCATCACTTGGGCACGGGCGGCACGGTGACGTTGTTGATCGAGCCGATGTTGCCGCCGGCGGGGTAGCCGTAGGACGCGTAGAAGTCCGTGCCCCAGACCATGACGCCGAACTGGCCCTTGCTCGTGGCCTCGTGGCGGCTGCCCGTGCATTGGGCGATGGGGGAGGCGCCACGCGTCAGGTCCACGTGCGCGACTTGGTATTTGCCGGCGCCGTCCACGTCCATCCAACCCGTCACGTCGCCGCCGAGGCAGTCGATGCTCACCTCGGAGAAGCCGCTCGCGCCCTTCACGCGCGTGAGCACCAGGTTCGTCGTCCCGTAGGTGGGATCGGTGAAGAAGACGTAGCGCTGGAGGAACTGCTTCGGCGCGAGGAGGTTCACCCAATCCTCGTCACCGAGGTGGCAGGCGCCCGCGCCGGGGTACGGCTCTTCGGGACCGCACCCAGCCCGGCTGCTCGAGGGCGCGCCGGGCATGTATTGCGTGAGGCCGAACGGGTGATCGTCGTCCTGCGATCGCACCACGAAGAGCGAGGTCGTCTCGAACTCCACCACCTGCCCTGCCGAGAGCGTCGAGGGCGCGCCCGGCGGCGGCGCGGGATCGTACGTGAGCGTCGTCCCGTCGATGACGCCGAGCATCCGGTAAGGGACGCTCTCCGGCGCGAGGGACGCGAGCCGCGACACCACGCCCGGCGCCACGTACTCGCTGCCGAGCGCCTTGATCTGCGGGATCTGCTGGTGCGACGAGTCCTGACCGCCGCCGCTCGGCGAGGTCTGCGACGCCACGCGGAGGTACGTCGAGCCGGTGAACACGCCGATGGGCTGCGTCGACGCGAGGACGGTGCTCGTAGGATCGGCGCCCGTCCACTGGATCGTCTCGCCGGCGTTGAGCGTGTACGTCATCGTCTGCGATTGCCCGGGCGCGGCGATGGTGATCTCGTTCCCGTCGGCGGCGCTCGCCACCAGCATCCACAAGAGTCCACCGCCGGCCGCGTGAGGCGCGACCGCGTAGTAGTTCGTGCCCCAGGACGTCGCGGGGAAGAGGAGCGACGCGCTCGGCAGGAAGCTCTTCGCGCCGCCGTACGGGAGGATGTCGTACGCGGTGACGGGCGTGTCCGCGACGACGTGGAACGCCTGCCCCTTCCCGCTGCCGGCGACGGCGGCATCGTCGAGATACGCGGGCGCCACCGGACAGGTCAGCGGTGATCCGAGATCGTGCTTCGCGCCGGGCTTGTGCGAGAGGAAGAGCACCGCCACCTGGTTCGGCGGCACGCCCGTGGCGGGGATGGGATCGTAGGCGATGTTGGGGACGATGCCGCTCGGGATGCGGCCGAATTGTTTGAGGTCAAACGTTTGCCCGCCGCGCGACACCGTGATCTGCGCCGGCCGGCTCCAGGTGTTGGCGATGAAGACGGCGTAGCAGGTGCCGTCGTAGGTCGACCCTTGGCCGTTCGAGTAGAACGGCGGATCGGGCGCCCAGAAGTCGCAGCCGATGCTCCCCTTGGATTGCTCGGCCGCGCTGCACGCGGGCACGCACGTACCGCCGGCGCAGCCCTGCTCGGGCGGGCACATCTGGAGGATGTTGCCTTGGTCGTCGACGATGGCCTGCAGATCGGAGGAGCAGGTCCCCGTCGGCCCGCCGGTGCCCGTCGTCGTGAGCGATCCACCGAAGCCGACGCCGGTGCTCGACACGCTCTGTCCGCCGCCGTCACTGCCGCCGGTGGAGGTCGAGGTCGTGTCGCCCGGATTGCTGGGAACGGAGCTGCAAGCGACGGCGAGCCCCGCGCCGATCAGGAAGCAAGAGGGAATGACAGAGCGCATGTGAGGAGAATTTCAGCGCTCTTCGCCGACGTCAATGAAGCGTGTGGGGCCTCACCCCGCGTGGGCGTCGAGCCAGGCGATGACGTCGCGCGTGACCTCGTCCCGGTTCGTCTCGTTCAGCATCTCGTGCCGGCCGCCGGGGTAGAACTTGTGGCTCACGTCCTTGATGCCGGCGGCGCGGTAGGCCGCGACGAGCTGCTGCAAGCCGCGGGTCTTGCCGCCCACCGGATCTTCGCTGCCGGCGAAGATGTAGATGGGCAGATCCTTCGGGATGAGCGCTTGGCCGGCGGGGTCGGACATCTCGGCGGTGCCGTCGAGCAGATCGACCCAGAGCTGCGTGGTCACCATGAAGCCGCAGAGCGGATCGGCGATGTACTTGTCGACCTCGGCCTCGTCGCGGGAGAGCCAATCGAAGCTCGTCCGGTTCGGTTTGAAAGCCTTGTTGAAGTCGTCGAAGCTCAAGGAGGTGAGGAGGCGGCTCTTGCCCTTCGGGCCGAGGCGCGCCCGCTCGAGGCGGGCCACGACGCGCCCCGCCTGCGCCAGCGCGTTGGGCTTGCCGTTGGAGCCCGAGAGGATGGCGCCGCGCACCGACGAGCCGAACTCGACGAGGAAGGCCTGCGTGAGGAACGAGCCCATGCTGTGGCCGAAGAGGAAGAGCGGAAGCCCCGGGTGCTGCCCCTTCTCGTGGACCACGAGCTGCTGGAGATCCTGCACGGCGCGCGAGAAGCCGCGCGCGTCCGCGAAGTAGCCGAGCTCGCCGTCGCCGTTCGCGGTCTTGCCGTGGCCGCGGTGATCGTTGGCGTAGACGACGTAGCCCTTTGCGGTGAGCGCCTCGGCGAAGCGCGCGTAGCGCGCCCCGTGCTCGGCCATGCCGTGGGCCACGTGGACGATCGCCTTCGGCTTCTGCCCTTCGTCGGGCTGGAAGCGGTAGACGAAGATCTCTTTGCCGTCCTCGACCTTGAGCTGGAACGTGTCCGCGCGCATCGCGCTCGACACTAACCGAATCTGCCCGCGAGGGGCATCGGGATCAGCGGAGGCGCGCTTGGATCACGGCTTCGAGCGCGCGCAGATCGAAGGGCTTCTCGAGCGAAGGGTGCCCCTCCAGGAACTCGCGGGCGCGCCGCGTGAACGCGCCGCCGGAGAGGAACACCATCCGCTCGGCTTGCGCGGGATCGAGCGCGACGATGCGATCGTGGAGGTCCATCCCCGTCATCGACGGCATCATGAGATCGCAGAGGATCACGTCCCACCGCTCGCCCGCGTTGAGACGATCGAGCGCGTCCTTGCCCGAGGTGACGCTCTGGATCTTGTGCACCTGGCCGAGCGCGCGCTCGACCATGCGGCCGACCATGGGCTCGTCGTCGACCACGAGCACGCGCCCCGCGCGCGGCGCCGCCGGAGGCCGGCTCGACGCGGGGCGCGGCGGCGGAGGCGGCGCGACGGCCGGCGCGCTCGCGACGGCGGGGAGGATCACGCGGAAGCAGGTGCCGCGGCCGATCTCGCTGTCGACCTCGATGTCGCCGCCGAGGGCGGTGACGATGGCGTGGCAGATGGAGAGGCCGATGCCCTTGCGCTCGCCGGACGCCCGCGCGCTGAAGAACGGCTCGAACACGCGCCCCCGCGCTTCGGCCGAGATGCCCGTGCCGGTGTCGATGACCTCGATGACGACGCGATCGCCGTCGGCGCGACGGGCGACCACGCGCACGGTGTTGGCGTCGGCGGCGCCGGGCGGGATGGACTCGGCGGCGTTGACGACGAGCGTGAGGAACACCTGCCCGAGCCGCGCTTCGTTGGCGAGCACGGGCGGCAGGTCCTCGATCTCGCGGACCAAGCGGGCGCGGCGGCGTATGTCGTGCTCGGCCAAATGGAGCGCGGCTTCGAGGACGCGGCGCACGTCGACGACGCGGCGCCGATCCTCCTCGGCGCGGGCGAAGGTCTTGAGATCGCAGACGATGCGATGCACGCGCTCGGCGCCCTCGCGGGCTTCGTCGAGCGCGGCGGCCGCCGCAGTGAGCGCCTCGCGGAGCGTCGTGACCGAGGTGGCGTCGGCCTCCTCGGCGAGCTTCACGAGCCGCTCTTCCACGAGGCGCACGTTGTTGATCACGTACGAGAGCGGGTTGTTGATCTCGTGCGCCACGCCCGCCGCCAGCGTGCCGAGCGAGGCCAAGCGATCGGCGAGCGAGAGCTTCACCTCCATCTGCTTGCGCTCGCTGATGTCCATCATCGCGCCGATGACGCGCACCGGCACGCCGGTGGCGTCGCGCATCAGCACGGCGCGATCGAAGACGTGGGCCCACGTCCCGTCGGCGCGGCGGAAGCGGTACTCGTCGGCGTACGTGTCACCGCCGTTCGCCTGCCACGCGACCTGCCCTGCGTCGATGCGCGGGCCGTCCTCGGGGTGGACGCGCGCGCGCCACCACGCGACGTCCTTGCCGACCTCCTCGGGGCGATAGCCGAAGAGCGCGGCGAACGTGTCACCGCGGACGACCTCGCCCGTGACGAGATCCATCTCCCAGATGGCGTCGTTGGTCGCGCGCGCCACCACGCGGAAGCGCTCTTCGCTGGCGCGCACGGCCGCCTCGGCGCGACGCTGCTCGTCCCGCAGCGTCGCGATCGCCTCGGCGGCCTCGCTCGATTCGTCCACGATCCCCCCGCCGTGCAAGCTCAGGCCATTTCGAGGAACAGCCGATCCGGGTCTTGGAGATAGCCGATGATCTCGTATGCGAACGCCGCGCCCACGTGCCCGTCGATGATGCGGTGATCGAACGAGAGCGAGAGCAGCATCACGTCACCGATGACGATCTGCCCATCGCGCACGACCGGCTTCTGCTTCATCTGGTGCACGCCGAGGATCCCCACCTCGGGGAAGTTCAGGATCGGCGTGGCGAAGAGGCCGCCCTGCGCGCCCAGCGAGGTGATGGTGAAGGTCGATCCACCGAGATCCGCCGGGCTGACCTTGCCCGCCTTGGTGTCCTCGCCGAGCCGCTGGATGTCGCGCGCCACGTCGAGGATGCTCTTCCGATCGGCGTCGCGCACGACCGGCACGATCAGGCCGGCCTCGGTCGCGGAGGCGATGCCGATGTCGTAGTACCGACGGGTCACGATCTCCTGCGTGGACTCGTCGAAGGCGCTGTTGAGCGAGGGGTGCTTCTTCAGCGCGGCGACCGTGGCCTTCACGATGAAGGGCAGGAACGTGAGCTTCACGCCCGCCTTCTCGGCCGCGGGGCGCAGGCGCGCGCGGAGATCCTTGAGCGCCGTGACGTCGCACTCCTCGACGAAGGTGAAGTGCGCCGCCGTGTGCTTCGAGCGCGTCATGCCCTCGAAGATCCGCTTGCGCACGCCGCGGAGCGGGGTCCGCTCCTCGAGCTCGGCGGAGGGGGCGATCTTCATCGGCGCGCGCGTCGTCACCGGCGAGGGAGCCGCGGGCTCCACCACGGTGCGCGCCTGCGGCGCGGTCGGCTCGGGGCGCGGCGTGGAGTCCGCGACGGGCCGCAGATCCGGCACGCGCTGCGCCATCGGCGCGACCGTCGTCGCGGGCGACGAGCCCTGCCCGTGCGCGCGCAGATCGTCCTTGGTCACGCGGCCGTAGGGGCCGGTGGGCGGGACGGTGCGCAGATCGATCCCGAGCTCGCGCGCGAGGGCGCGCGTCGCCGGCGTGGCCAGCGGCTTGTCGTTGAAGTAGCTCGCCGTCTTGGCGTGGCCGTTGACGTGCACCGGCGCCGGGGCCGCGCTCATCAGGTTCATCCCCGGCAGGCTCTCCTTGATGTCGCCCACCGCCGTCGCCGCCGGCTCGCCCTTCTTCTCGGGCTCGGCCTGCGTCGCCGTGGCCGGCGCGTCGCCGCCGAGATCGAACACCACCAGCACCGAGTGCACGGGCACGATCCCGCCCACGGAGCCGCGCGTCTCCAGCACCTTGCCGGCCTTCGGCGCGGTGATGGTGACGGTCGCCTTGTCGGTCATCACTTCGACGATCGGCTGATCTTCGGCCACCGCATCGCCCGGCGAGATCAGCCATTTGACGATCTCGCCCTCGGTCACGCCCTCGCCGATGTCGGGCAGCTTGAACTCGTAGGTCTTCATCGATCAGTACCTCGCGGTCTCGACGATGGCGGGCAGGATGCGGTGAGCGAGCGGGAGGTACTCGTTCTCGAGCGTGTACGGGAACGGCGTGTCGAAGCCCGTGACGCGCACCGGCGGCGCCTCCAGGTGGAGGAACGCCTTCTCGTTCACCAGCGAGACGATCTCCGCGCCGAGCCCGCAGCTCTTCGGCGCCTCGTGCACCACCACCACGCGGCCGGTCTTCTTCACCGACTCGACGATGGTGTCGACGTCGAGCGGCCAGAGCGTGCGCAGGTCGACGACCTCGACGTCGATGCCCTGCGCCGCGGCCTGGTTGGCCGCCTCGAGCGACTCGTACAGCATCGCGCCCCAGGTCACGATCGTCACGTTCTTGCCGGGCTTGACCACCTTGGCCTTGCCGAGCGGCACCGTGTAATCGCCCTCGGGCACGTCGCCCTTGGCCGCGCGGTAGATGCGCTTCGGCTCGAAGAAGAGCACCGGATCGGGATCGCGGATCGACGCGAGGAGCAGGCCCTTCGCGTCCGCCGGGTTCGACGGGCAGACCACCTTGAGGCCGGCCACGTGGATGAACTGCGCCTCGGGCGACTGCGAGTGATAGTGACCGCCGCGGATGCCGCCGCCCACGGGCGTGCGGATCACGAGCTTCGACGCGTACTCGCCGCCGGAGCGATAACGCATCTTCGCCACCTCGGACACGATCTGGTCGTAGGCGGGGAAGATGAAGTCGGCGAACTGGATCTCGGGCACGGGCACGAGGCCGTAGAGCGCCATGCCGATGGCCGTGCCGATGATGCCGCCCTCCGAGAGCGGCGTGTCGATCACGCGATCGTCACCGAACTCGTCGAAGAGCCCCTGCGTGACGCGGAACACGCCGCCGACCTTGCCCACGTCCTCGCCCAGCACCACGACGCGGTTGTCGCGCCGCATCTCGAAGCGGAGCGCGTCGTTGATGGCCTGGACCATGTTCATCTGAGACATGCTTGGTCTTCTCCCTGGATCGTCGGTCTACCGAAGAGTCTTCATCGGGGCGCTCGCTGCGGGATGCTCACCGCCGCCCAGCCCGCGTTTGGGACCGCCTGCGGCCCCATCGTGAAATCGGGGCCGCCGCTCGCGGCCCCATCGTGACCAAGGGCCGGCTCGTCCGGCCCGGGTTTGGAGCCACCTGCGGCCCCACCGTGCAACCAGGGCCGGCTCGTCCGGCCCGGGTTTGGGCCGCTCGCGGCCCGGGGTTTGGGGCCGCTTGCGGCCCCATCGTGACCAAGGGCCGCTTGCGGCCCCATCGTGATCAGTGGCCCTTGGCCCGCGTCCCCTTGCGGAGTTGCTCGCGCTGCTCGACCAGGTGCCAGGGCAGCTCGGCGAAGACGTCGTCGAAGAGCGAGTCGATCGGCGGCGCGGGCGTCTTCTCGGCCACGGCCACGGCGGCGCGCAGCTCGGTGTCGACCTCGGCCTCGACCTCCTTGTCCTTGGCGTCGCTCCAGGTGCCGGTGCGCTCCAAGTGGCGGCGCACGCGCGCGATCGGATCCTGCCGGCGCCACGGCTCGAGCCACTGCTCGGGGCGGTAGGCCTTGGGATCGTCGCTCGTCGAGTGACCGGAGAGGCGGTAGGTCAGCGCTTCGATCATCGTCGGGCCCTCGCCGCGCGCGGCGCGCGCGATCGCGTCGCGCGTCACCTTGATGACGGCGAAGAGATCGTTGCCGTCGACGCGCACGCCCGGGATGCCGTAGGCCTCGGCCTTCACGGCGAAGCCGGCGCTCGCGGTCTGCCGCTCGGTGGGCACGCTGATGGCCCAGCCGTTGTTGCGGCAGAAGAGGACGCACGGGGCCTTGTAGACACCGGCGAAGTTCATCCCGTTGTGGAACTCGCTGGAGCTCGTGGCGCCCTCGCCGAAGTAGACGAGGCTGACGAGATCCTCGTGCTTGAGCTTGGCGGCCCAGGCGAAGCCGACGGCCTGCGTGATCTGCGTGCCGATCGGCGAGCTGACGGAGGTGACCTTGGCCGCGCGGTAGCAGTAGTGATCCGGCATCTGCCGGCCCTTGGCCGGATCGTTCTGGTTGCCGAACATGTTGTCGACGTAGCGCTGCAGCGGGAAGCCACGGAGGAGCGCGCCGCCGAACTCGCGGTAGCAGGGGAACAACCAGTCCTGCGGGCGGAGCGCGAACGCGCTGCCGAGGATGGCCGCCTCCTCACCGAGCGAGCCGATGTGGAACCCGATGCGCCCCTGCCGCTGAATCGCCGTGAGGCGATCGTCGAGCATGCGCGTGCGCAGGAGCGCTCGGTACAGGCCGGTGACCTCGTCCTCGCGGAGGTGCGGATCCGTCTTCGGATCGAGCGTGCCGTCGTCGCGCAGCACCCTGACCACGTCGTCCGCGTAGATGTCTTGCGGATGCCGCGCCGCGGGGTTTTGCGCGCGATCGCCTCCATTGGCGTTGACGGGGGCC
This sequence comes from Minicystis rosea, assembly GCA_001931535.1. GTDB lineage: Bacteria > Myxococcota_A > Polyangia > Polyangiales > Polyangiaceae > Minicystis > Minicystis rosea. Next base: position 259,312 of record CP016211.1, on the reverse strand, counting down.
GGGCTCACCAGGGGTTGGGTCATGGTGCTCATAAGGCGCGGGCACACTAGTCAAACGGCATCGCGCTCGCCAGCACGACCGTGCAGGCTTTGCACCTCTGCCACGAGGTTCGCATTTGCAGGCGCGCGACACACCGCGTCGACTCACGCACGCAACACGAGCCGCTCCGCCGCGATCGTCATTACGCAGCCACCACGGATCGATGCCGTGACACCGACGGCTCGCGTCCCGTCCATGCACTGTGCATGCGCTGCACGAGCTCACGACCAGCATGCCGGACAGTGAGGAGAAACACGACAGCGCACGTCGCAGAGCCGCGAGAGGGGCCGTGCGATCACGACGCATCATGTCGCGATGGACGTGGCGCGGAGGTCCGCGGCGCCGCAGCGAGCGGCGCCTGCGATCAGCTCGCTTCGATCAGAGCCGGCTCGTCCGGCCCGGGGTTTTGGGGCCGCTTGCGGCCCCATCGCGACGCGGCCGTTGCGGCCCCATCGTGCTCAGCTCGCTTTGAGGACGGACTGCGCTTCGGTGAGCGCGCGCTCGACGGCTTCGGCTTCGAGATCGAAGCCGCGCGACAGATGATCGAGCACGTCGCGCTCAGGATCGCTCACGCCGCCGGAGATGTGCGCCATCAACGCGGCGATGCGGAGCACCTCGAGCTGGTGATCGCGACGGGTGATGGTGCGGGCCACCATCCGCGCGCGCTTCTCGATACCGTCGTCGGACAGCTGCTCGCGCAAATCCGCGAGGAGCGCCGACAGTTGTGAGGTTTGCACTTGGCCGTTGCACGCCGTCGTCACGACGGACTCGAACGCCGCGCGCTCTTCGTCGTCGAAGACACCATCCGAGTTGGCCACCAAAAACGCGGCTTCGATGGTCGCTTCGAAGAGGGCCGCCGCTGCCGGATCGAAGCCGGTGGGGACGGTTGTCTCATCCAGGATGGGTCGGGCACCGTACGATTTCGCTGCTTGCGTCAAGATCGACGCGCTCACCCCCATCGGCGCAGTACCGCCCGGACGGCTGATGCCGTGGGCGACTCGCTCGAGGAGGGTCTTGTCGGGGGCGGTCATTACGTCTCCTCCCTTGGGGTCCGTTGCAACGGTCCGGCAAACCCGGGAACGCGTCAAGCCCGGCGCACCAAGGACCCTGCCGGGACCAATCCCGGATCAGGGCGCGTCGCCGACAAAGTGGCCGGCGTCACATCATCCCCCCCAGCTCTGCAGCGACGCGCGCGGCCTCTCGGCGCGCGCGCTCCACGCGCTCGGTCAACATGGCGTCGACCCAGCGGGGATCGTGCGGCGCGTGGGCGGCCTCGCCGCGCTCGAGCAGGCTGCGGAGGAAGACCTCCGCCGCGCGGTAGCTCGAACGCACGAGCGGCCCGCTGGCCGCGTAGAGGAAGCCCATGTCCAAGGCCGCCTTCTCGTAGACCGCGAACGTCGCCGGCTCCACGAAGCGGAGCACCTCGTGGTGCTTCGGCGTGGGCCGAAGATACTGGCCGACGGTGACCACGTCGACGCCGGCGTCGCGCAGATCGCGCATGGTCTCGATGACCTCGTCGTCGCTCTCGCCGAGGCCGACCATGATCGAGCTCTTGGTCAAGCGGCGCCCGAGCGGCGTATCCATCGGCCCCGCGGCCTCGGCCCGGGCGCGCGCGCGGCGCAGCACCGCCAGCGATTGATCGTAGGAGCAGCGCACGTCGCGCACGGTGCGCGTCAGCCGGCGGACGGTCTCGATGTTGTGCGCGAACACGTCGGGCGCGGCGTCGACCATGACGTCGACCGCGTCCATGTGGCCGTGGAAATCGCCCACGAGCGTCTCGATGAGGATGTCCGGCCGCAGGCTGCGCAGCCGGCGCACCGTGCGGGCGACGTGATCGGCGCCGCCGTCGAGGAGGTCGTCGCGATCGACCATCGTCATGACGACGTACTGGAGATCGAGCCGCGCAATCGCGCGGGCCACGTGCTCCGGCTCGCGCACGTCGACCGCGCCGCGCGGATCGCCCGTGGTCACCGCGCAGAAGCGGCACCCGCGCGTGCAGACGTCCCCGAGCAACATCACGGTCGCGGTGCCCTCGCGCCAGCACTCGCCCACGTTGGGGCAGCGCGCCTCCTCGCAGACCGTGTGCAGATCGAGCTTGCGGAAGGTCTCCTTGAGGTGGTGATAGGTGTCGCCCCCGGGGGCGCGGACCTTGAGCCACTCGGGCTTCGGCGCGAAGCGGGACATCGGGGCCCTCTTTAGCGTGGATTCGGTCGGCGTGCAGGGGTCATCCGATCGAGCGGGCTCGGGATGCGACCGGCGAAGCTTCTGCGCGTCGCGCGTCGTCGGTCGGTCTCCCTCGAAATCGCCGAGGATTCCTCGATCGACCTCCCATCGCCGCCCGGCGCGCTCGACGCCCTTTCGGTTGAATCTTCAGACCACAGCGACGACGTGGATGAGGATCGCGGAGAAGAAAGCCCGCGTCTCGGAGATCACTTGGCCAAGCGCATCACCTGGCCGCCCTTTTCGTTGGTCCAGTAGAGGCTCACGTCGTCGAGGGAAAGGCTCACCGGCCACGCTTGTCCGGAGCAGAGCCGCGTAGCGCTGCCGCCTTCGAGGGGGACCGACATCACCGTGCCCTCGTCCTGGTTGGTCCAGTACACGCGCTCGCCGTCGACCGCGATGGCCAGCGGATGACGCTGCCCCGACGCCAGGACGGTGGACCGACCGCCCTTCAAGAGGACCGACATCACGCGACCACCATCGTACTCGACCCAGTACACGCGCTTCGCGTCCACCGCGATGCCGATGGGTGTTTCAGGCCCGTAAGCGAGGCTCCGCGGTGCCCCGCCGCGCATGGAGATCGCCATCAAGCGGCGGCCTCCGCGCTCGGCCCAGTACACGTTCTCCGCGTCGAGCGCGAGCGCGCCGGGCTGCGTCTGCGCGGACGCCAACGTCGACTCGCCTCCCTCGTCGAGGAGCCGCACGGTGCCGTCGTTGCGGTTGGTCCAATACACGCGGTCGGCGCTCACCGCGACGCTGCGCGGTCCGCGCTGGCCCGCGCGCAGCACCTCGGGCGCACCGCCGTGCACGGGCGCGCGCATCACGGTGCCGTTCCCGTAGTTGACCCAATACACGTGGCCCGCGGCCACCGTCATGCCGCTCGGCCGGCTCTGTCGCGCGGCGAGGGTAACGGCGCTGCCACCGCCGATCGGCGCGGCGAGCACCGCGCCGTCGTGCTCACCGACGCCGAGGTTGATCCAATAGACGAGCTGGCCGTCGACGGCGACGTCGATGGGCGCGCGCTGCCCCGACGCCAGGATCACCGGCTGACACGAGCCCGCCTCACACGTGCCGCCGAGGCACGAATGGCCGCACGCACCACAGTTCTCGGCATCGGCGCTGGTATCGACGCACTGCCCACCGCACGCAGCGCCGCTCGGGCACGCGCCGCGATCGAGGCTTTCGGAGAGATCGTCCGTGCTCGGCACCGCCGCCGCCGTCGCGAGGGGCCGCACATCCACGGCGCGCGCCCCATTCCCCGTCGCGTTGTCGGTGCCGATCTGCCAGCCCAACGCGAAGGTCGCGCCGAGCCCGAGCACCGCCGCGGCCACCTTCTCGGCCCGCGATGCGCGCACCTCGAAGCGGCGTCGCATCGCGATCGCGATCCGCGACGCGCGCGCACCGAGGCTCCGCGACAGCGTCGTCGAGAGCCCGATCGGCGTCGCCGGCGGCGTGGCTTCGGGCGTCGTGTCGTGCACACCGAGCGCTTCGGCGAGCGCGCGCGCGGCCTCGATCGCCGAAGGAAAGCGCGCCTCCGGCCGCATCGCCGTAGCCCGCGCGAACCATGCATCGAAGGCCTCAGGCAGCGTTGCGCCCCGCGCCGCGGCCCGCTTGCTCGCCGCATCGCGCGGCCCGCGCGCGATCACCGCCGCCAGCGCGAGGACCCCGCGGGCCTTCGCTTCCTCGTCGAAATACGGTGCGCCCACGAGCAGCGTGTACGCCGCCATCCCCAGCGCATACACATCCGTCGCCCCCGTGAGCCGCGCCTCCGGATCGAGCTGCTCCGGCGCCATGTACGCCGGCGTGCCCACCGCCTGCGTCCCGCAGGTCGACGCGCCTTCGGCCGCGATCTTCGCGATCCCGAAGTCGAGCACCTTGATGCGCGGCGGCCCGTCCTCGCGCTCCGTGAGGAACAGGTTCCGCGGCTTGAGATCGCGATGAACGATGTGCGCGCGATGCGTCTTGTCGAGCGCGAGCGCGGTCTGGTGGAGATATGTCGCCACCTCTTCTTTGGGCAGGCGCCCGAGCCGCGCGAGGCGCGCGCCGAGATCCTCCCCGCGCAGGAGCTCCATCACGAGGAACGGCGTCCCCGTCGGCTCGTCGACGCCCGCGTCGAAGACATCGACGATGTATTCGCTCTCCACACGCGCGGCGATGCGCGCCTCACGCTTGAACCGCTCGCGCAGGGCCTCGCTCGCGAGCACGTGCGGGTGCATCACCTTGAGCGCGCGCCGCCGCTCCGTCGAGAGGTGGAGCACCTCGTAGACCGCGCCCATTCCGCCCGTGGCGATGAGGCGGAGGATCCGGTATCGACGGGCGAACACGATCCCTGTTTCGATCGACACCACGTGCTTGCCGCGAACATGGTCGACAGGGCGAGCACTCCACCAGCCGGGGCCCTCCTGAGCGCGCCTCTCCCGACGCGCCGATTCCGTCGCGCCCACGGCTCGTCGCGGCGTCGCGGACGATCGACGCGAGCCTCGATCGCGGAGCGCTGCACGCCGCTCAGACCTTGTTCAGCTCGACGTACCGCTTGAGGTGGTTGCGCACGCTCGTGCCGTCGCAGAAGCCGAGCTTTCGCGCGAGCTCCGAGCAGTTCACCTTCGGCATCTCGCGGATGCCGGAGCAGCCGCACGCGTGCGTGATCATCACCGGCTTCAGGTAGTCCTGGTAGTAGCGGTCCACCTGCCTCGGCGTGGGCGTGGCCCCGTGATCCCGCTCGAAGAGCCGCTTCGCCTCCGCGTGGATGGCCTCCCACCCGCAGCTCTCGGAGCTCGCATCGATCGCGGGCGGCGGGGCGGTCGATCGCGATCGTCCGGCCATCTGCAGCGCTTGCTCCGCGGTCGACCGATCGATCCGGCGCGGCGCGAGGTCCGCCGGGAGCCGCGCCACGAAGCTCGACAGCTCGCGAAAGTTACCAGGGAACGGATACGCCATCACGAAGGCGAGCGCCTCGGGCGTCAACGCATCCACGAGCTTCACGGCCCCACCGCGCGGATGGCTCTCGAGGAACGCGCGCACGTCCTCGGGGCGCTCGGCGAGCGGCGGCACGCGGATCACGCGCACCGCCAGACGAAACCACAGATCCTCGCGAAACCCGAGCTGCCTCCGCACCTCGGGATCGTCGAGATCGCAGAGCGAAGCGCAGACCAGGTTCACGTCGTCCGCGTAGCGCGGCTTGCGTCGATCCTTCTCACCCATGCGGGAGAACTCGCCGCGGCGCACGCTCCCGTCGGGCTGGCGAACGTAGTTGCTGAAGCCGAGGAGGTTCGCCTGCTCGCGCGGCCGCAGATCTTGGATCTCGTCGAGGAACAGCGTCCCGTGGTTGGCCTGCTCGACCGCGCCTTCCCTCGCCTCCACGTCGTGGACAGCGCCCTTGATGACGCCGAACAGATCGATGTAGCCGAAGTCGCCGACCATGTTCTGGCAGCGGAACATCACGAACGGCCCGCCCGCGCGTCCCGAGTGGAGGTGATAGCAACGCGCGAGCTCCTCCTTGCCGGCGCCCGTCGGCCCGATGAGCACCACGTTCATGCCGCGCACGGCCGCGTCGGCGACCTCGCGATGCGCGTTGCGGATCGCGGGCGACGAGAGCAGAAATCCCTCGCCGTGCCCCTGCTCCAACGACAGGAGAGCGTTCTGCTCGCCCACCCACCGGCGCAGGATCTCGATCACCTCGCGCGCCGGCATCACCTGCGTGTCGCCGTCCGCGCTCTGCGCCAGCGAGAGCTCCGATCCATCGGCGAGCGTGAACGACGCCACCTCGCGCGGCCCGCTCACGCGCCCGATCGTCACCTCGAGCGCGCCGCCGAGCCAGCGCTGGATGGCCTGCCGCACGCCCTCGGCGAAGTCGGCGACGGAGCTCCAGCGCGCCTCCGGCGGCGCGCGAAACACGCCGCCTTTCGACGCCAACGAGGAGAGCTCGATCTCCAGCTCCCCGCCGCCCGCCACCACCACGGGCGCATCCTTCGGCACCCGCACCGACGTGCCGCGGCGACTCCGCAGATCGCGCACCACGATGCGTCCATCGCGTTCGACCCGGACGAGGGCGTGGTTCTTCGAGATCCCCGGCGCATCGACGGTGACCTCCGCGATCGCGCCCTCCACCTCCGCGGGCTCGTGCGCGCGGAGCTCGACGAGATCCGGCCTCCGTCCGATGAGCACCCCTGATCCAGGCGCGACGGCCACCTCGATCACGCGATCGACGTCCGGCGCCCGCACGGTGAGCTTCACGATCACGCCCCCGCTTCCCGCCGGCGCGGCCGGCGACCCCGCTCCGAAGCTAGCCCGGTCGGCCCGCCCGTCAAACCGCGGGCGCCGTCACGTCCGCGACGCGCGCCGCGCTCACACCACCGCGCGCGCGAACAGCGATGGATCGGACACCAGCGCCGCGAGCAGATCGAGCGCCTCACGCAGCGCCTTGCGATCCTGCGCGAGCCCGAGCGACACCCGCGCGGCCTCGGGGTACTTCTTCCCCACCGCGAACGCGCTGCTCGGCACGATGGCGAGCCCCGATCGACCGGCGCCCGCAGCGAAGTCCGTCGCTCGGCACCCAGGCGGCAGCGAGAGCCAGAGGTGATGCCCGAACGGATCGGCCGCGAAATCCACCCCTTTCAGCGCTTCGGCGGCGATCGCTTGGCGCGCGGCGCTCTCGCCGCGGATGGCCGCCACGATCTCGGAGAGCGTCCCGTCCGCGATGAAGCGTGACGCGAGCGCCGCCATCAACGGAGGCGCCATCAACGTCGTCGCCCGCAGCACCCCCGCGAGGCGCAGCGCCTGGATCTTGTCCGGACACGCCACGTACGCGATCCGCAGCCCGGGCGTCGCGCACTTCGAGAGCGTCGACAGATGCCACGTCAGCTCGGGCGCGAGCGTCGCGATCGGACGCGGCGCCGCATCGGGCAGCATGCGGTACGGATCGTCTTCCACGATGGAGACGCCATAACGGCGCGCGATCTCCACGATCTCGCGGCGGCGCGCCTCGGACATCGTCGCGGTCGTGGGGTTGTCGATCGTCGGCACCACGTAGAGCGCCCGCGGCGCCTCGTTGCGACAGCAGGCCTCGAATGCATCGGGCCGGATGCCTTCTTCATCCATCGCGAGCCCGAGCAGCGAGAAGCCGCGCTGCGCCGCGATCGAGCGGATGCCCGGATACGTCACGGCCCCCGCGCACAACGCATCGCCCGGCCGCAGCAGCGCCTCGCACACCGCGAACAACGCGCCCTGCGCGCCGCACGCGACCAGGATGCGATCGCTCGGAACCGCGCCCAAGAACTGCCCGAGCCACACGGCCGCGGCCGCGCGATCCGGCTCGCTCCCGGCGCTCTCCTGATAGTGCAGGTGCGCCACGCCCACGTTCGATCCCAGCACCGACGCGATCCCCTCGACGAGGCGCCGCCCGAGGTCCGCCGCCGCCGGCTGCGGTGGGATGTTCATGCTCATATCCACGGTCGGCGCCGCTCCCATCGCGCGCTGGGCGGCGACGTCGACGGCCTTCACGAACGTCCCGTGCCGCCCCGGCTGCGCCTCGATGAGCCCGCGCCGCCGCGCCTCGTTGAACGCCCGCGTCACCGTCGTGAGGTCGACCCCGAGCGCCTCCGCGACGGCCCGCTGCGCCGGCAGCCGATCTCCCTCGCGCACCACGCCGGCCCGCACGTCCGCCGTGAGCGCCTCGACGATGCCCAGGTACTTCGACCCGGATCCCACCGACAGCCGTGGGCGCCATGCCGGCCTAGTACCCATACATTGAACCCATACATTCATTCTACACGTCCGCCCCCTTGCGCAAAGAAAGATCCGCACCATCCATACATTCTATGGCAACATCGCTCCCGCGCATGGACACCACCACGAAAACGCCGTCGCTCCAGCGCCCTCCGTTCGTGGGCGCGCCCGCGTCGGGCTCGCGTGCCCGGCCGGCGGCATCCATACATGACACCCGATCGCCGGTGCAGGCCCTCGACGCCGGGCCGCGTCAGCCCCATACAAAGGTCACCATGACGAACGTCGAAGCACCGAAGGCCGCGGTCTGCCGGTGCGGCCACACGCGCGACCATCACATGGTCAGCCCCGAGCACGACCACACGCCCCTCGGCTGGTTCCTGCTCATCTTCGGCATCTCGGCGCGCCCCATCCGCATCAAGTACCGCTGCCGTCGCTGCGAGCAGACCTTCGATCAGACCACCGACCCCGCCATCCTCGGCCAGAACTACTGAGCCGCCCGCACCTCACCCAACGCGCGCCTTCTTGCGCCTTCGCGCCGGCGTAGCTCTCGCTCATGCATCGCGCCCCCCGACGCAACGAGCCCAATCCCTCCCCGCCTTTTTGCGTCTTCGCGCCTCGGCGTTGATCTCCGCTCCGGCGCGCGCGCACCGCGAGCGCTCATCGCGCCTCGGCGCAGCTCTCTTCTCCGCTCAGAAGCTGACCGAGAAAGGCAACGTCAGGCCCGAGCGGCGCGACCTCGAAGCCGGCTCGGGTGGTTCGAGGTATGGGAGGCTCCACGGGTCCAGGGCTCGCTTGCGAGCCCGCCTGGGCCGGTGCCCGTGGAGGGAAAGGACGCGAGTCCTTGCCTGGGACTCAGCGCGACGCGAGGCTCGCGATGTCGGCCGGCGCGACCTCGCCGCGCTCGGTGAAGATCGCCGTCACGAGCGCGGCGGGCGTCACGTCGAAGGCCGGATGCCGCGCGCCCACGCCGTCGGGGACGAGCACGCGATCGCCGACGCGGGCCACCTCGTCGCGGCTGCGCTCTTCGATGGGGATGGCGGCGCCGTCGGGCGTCTGCAGATCGACGGTGCTCCAAGGCGCGGCCACGTAGAACGGCACCGCGTGGGCGCGCGCCACGCAGGCGAGGCCGTAGGTGCCGATCTTGTTGGCGACGTCGCCGTTCCGCGCGATGCGATCAGCGCCGACGATCACGGCGCTCACCTCGCCCCGCTTCATGAAATGCGCGGCCATCGAGTCGGTGATCACCTCGACCGGGATCCCGTCGGCGTGGAGCTCCCAGGCCGTGAGCCGCGCGCCTTGCAGGTAGGGACGCGTCTCGTCCGCGAGCACCGCAAGCTGCTTGCCCGACTCGATCGCCGCGCGGATCACCCCGAGCGCCGTGCCGTAGCCGCCCGTCGCCAGCGCGCCCGCGTTGCAATGGGTCAGCACCGTGCCCTGCGACGGCAAGCGCAGCGCGCCGAAGCGGCCCATCACGCGGCACGCCTCGACGTCGTCGCGGTGAATCGTCCGCGCGAGCTCGGCGAGCGCGGACGCGCGATCCGCGCCGGGGAGCGCGGCGTGCTGCGCGGCCAACGCGAGCGCGCGATCGACGGCCCACGCGAGGTTCACCGCGGTGGGACGCGAGGCCGCGAGCACCGCGCCCGCTTCGCGCATCGTCGCCAGATAACCGGCCTCGCTCGCGGTGATCGCGGCGCGGGCCGCGAGCGCCATCCCGTACGCGGCGGAGATCCCGATGGCGGGCGCGCCGCGCACCACCATCGACTTGATCCCCTCGGCCACCTGCGCGGCCGTGAACAGCTCCACGTAGACCTCGCGCGCCGGCAGCTCGCGCTGATCCATCATGAAGACGCGATCGCCCTCGGCGGCGAGCTCGACCGCGGAGTAGCCCGCCCCGGAGAGCGGCGCGTGCGGGTGCCAGGGCGGAGCCACGCGGATCCCCTAACCCTGCTTGCCGGACGCGATGCGCCCCTCGATCTCGTCGGCGGCGGTGCCGAGATCATCGGCGGCGCTCGCCTTGTCGCCCTTGAAATAGGCGCGCAGACCGGCGACCGCGAGCAGCGCGATGCTGGCGTTGATCCCGCGGCTCGTGAGCGATCCGATGACCTCGCCGTTCTTCAGCATGGCCTCGAGATCATCCATGACCGCGTCGAGCTCGGCCATCGGATCGAGGGCGACGTCGAGGCCGGTGTCGATGGTCGTGTCGATGATGTTGTCGTCTTTGTATCCCATGGCCCCTCTCAATGCTTGGTCTCGACGGCCCGCGGCAACGCCGAGAAGGGGAAATGCGGCGGCTCCGATCCAGGCACGCACTGGTACTTGGCGAAATCGGTGACGCCCTCGGATCGGAGCAGCTCTTCGTCGATCCAGGCGCGGCCGGGGCGCGCCGAAGGCTCTTTGGTGATGAGCGCGAGCGTGGCGTCGGCGAGGACGTCGGCCGTGCGCCACAGCTCCGGCCCACCCAAGCCGAAGTTGATGGTGGCGAAGCTCTCGATGGCCGTCGCCGGCCAGAGCGCGTTCGCCGTGACGTTGTGCGCGCGCGCCTCTTCCGCGATCGCCTGCGCGATCATCGTCATGCCGAACTTGGAGACGGCATAGGCCCCGTGGTGCGCGACGCCCGCCGCGTCGACGGGCGGCGACATCATCACGATGTGGCCCCACCGATTCTTGATCATGTGCGGGAGCACCGCGTGCGCGAGCACGAACGAGGCGCGCACGTTGACCCCGACGATGAGATCGAACTTCTTCACCGGCGTCTCGACCACGTCGGCCCACCAGAGCGCGCCCGCGTTGTTGATGAGCACGTCGATGCGGCCGAACCGCTCGATCACCTGATCCACCGCGGCCTCGCAGGCATCGGCGTCGCGCACGTCGAGCTTGATGGGCAGCGCCTTCCGCCCGAGCGCCTCGACCTCGCGCGCCACCTCGTGGATCGTGCCCGGCAAGCGAGGGTTCTCGGCGACCTCGGTCTTGGCCGCGATGACCACGTCCGCCCCCTCCCGCGCGCACGCGAGCGCAATCACACGCCCGATGCCTCGCGAGGCTCCCGTGATGAAGACGACGCGGTTCTGGAGACGCATGCCCGGCCTCTTACCACAGCCCGGCGAGGGCTCCTCCGGATCTCGGCGTCCGTCCGGACACGGCCGCCCGAAACGCCGCCCGCGATACCGAATCATCGCCCTCCGACGAGAGGCTTTTGGAATGAAAACGACGCCGCGACCGGGAGGCGCACGAGCTGCCTTGTCGGGGCAGCATCCGGAGATGGCTTATGACGATGGGACCGTCGAACGAACGAAAAGGCAATGGCCACCTCCGCGTGGAGAGAGCGGGATTCACTCCCCACCACGGAGATGGCCATTCGTTGGCAGGAGGTCGCGGTCACCGCGCGGGCGTGCTCACCTCGGATGCGCGGAGGTGCTCGACCCGCGGACTGCGACCTAGATTGGGAGGCGACTTGGCAGAGCGGATATCAGCCGTCGGTGCCGGTGAAGCAGGGGTTCACCGTGTGCTCGATGTTGCCGTGGGTCAAGAGGCCGTTACCGTTGTAGCCGGCCACGGTGATGTTGAGCGAGTCCGTCGGGCCAGCGCCGTTGTCGAAGATCTGGAGGTTGAACGGCTGGCCGGGCACGCCGTTCACCGTCGCGAGGCCCGAGATCTGGCGGCTGCTCGCCGTGAGCACGTTGACCGCCGTGATGCTCGTGGCCTTGATGAGCACGTTCGACACGAAGTCCTGATACGTGAGGTTGCCTTGCGGGTTGCCGTTGACCGTGCCGAGCGCGAACGCGAACGTGCCCGGGTGACCCGCCGTGCTGATGACGCCCTGGTTGGCGGTGAACCAGTCGATGGCGCGGCAGACCGGGACGGTGCCGGAGCAGGTGATGTCGGCCTCCGCGTTGAGGAGACGGAGATCGAGCAGCGTGGCGCCGAGCGCCGTGACCGTGAGGTGGAGCGCGCTCACCGCGATCTGACCGTTGGTCGGGTTGAGAACGGAGGTCTGCTCGTTGATGATGAGCGAGGCCGAGACGATGCCGGCGTTCAAGGAGACCGCCTGGTTGGGCAAGCCCGTGACGTTGATGGGGTGCCGAGCAACGAGAGGTTCGCGATGCTGGAGGTGCCGACGATCGTGGGCTGGAGGCTCGCCTGGGTGCGGGTCGCCGAGGCCTGCGCCTGCACGACCCCCGCGCTGAGGACGTTGAGCTGAGTGCCGACGATCGGGACCGTGATACCCACGCTGAGCGACGCGAGCTGCGATTGCGAGTTGGACGCGCCCGAGGCGACGGTGCCGACGGTGGAGGTGTTGCCCGCGCCCAAGCTGATGCCGGCCAGGCTGAAGTTCAAAATGCTGTTCGTGAACGTGCCGCCCGCCGGCGGCTGCGGCCCCGCGAGGGCAACCGGGAAGGTCGGGGGCGTGATCCCCGCCAGGGTGCCGTCGAGGATTGATGCCTCGCCGCTGAAGGCTGACGGCGTGACGAGAGCCTCTTCGGCTTCGGCCACGTTCTCGTCGATACCTTGATCGGAGCCCGCGAGACAACCGGTCGCTCCAATGGCCAAGCTGCTGCAAGCCGCCAAGAACAACTTCTTCATCATTGCTTTCATTCAATGGCTCCTTGTTCGTGGACGGTCGTCCACGATTCTTCAGGTCAAGTCGGCGACGCCGCTGCCGGGCACGACCGTCGGCCAACGAGCCGAACTTAGACTTTGTGACAAGTCACGCCAGCGGGTCTTTCCCTAAATCAAGCGCGATTCCACATTGTAGAAAACACGGCATCGTGTGGTGTCGCCGGAACGCGCGTGAACCACGACAGATGATATCCGACCGCGACGCGTCCCCCGACGTGCACCGAGCGTTCATGCGTTCGAACCGACGGAATCAGGCCTCGAAGCGGCACCGTTGCGCGAAGGTGGATATCGCTCTCGGGTATCGGCGCCGTCATCGATGCCGCCGGCCGACAGTGGTGTCCTTCGATGGACCGCCATCAAACCGCTCTTCGTCGGAGCGCTCGCGCAAACGCTCCTTCACGGACAAAGTCCAATCCCCCTCCCCAGGAACGGCGACCGCGCGACGGGGCGCGCTCGCCGACGCCGCCGAACTTAGACTGAGCGCCCGATCGCGCCAGCAGGTTTTCCCCTAAGCATGGTTGATCGTGGGCCATGGTGGCCGAGCGCCCGTAAAGACGCCTCGTCGCGGGTGACGAGACAGACACGGGCCGACCGTGACACGAAGTTTGGTGTGCGCATGACGATCACGTCACCTGCGACGACGGATCCCCGAGCGCGGCCGCGTCGCCGAGCGAGGATATCGCTCACCACGCGCCCTTCGGGCGTGCCCGGCGACCTCTTACGGAGTCTCTGCCTAACCACCAAGAGATCCGTGGGCTCAACACGACAGTTCGAAAGCGACACCCGTGTAGGCGAAAAACATCCTATTCGGCGCTCGAACCTCGGCTCGACATCCTGGCCGTCGCGCTCCTCTTCTTCTTCTCATTCACACGGCCGACGACCTCGTCCGCGGTCGCGTATCTCGATGCGATCAACCTCAGGCCCGCAGCGGCAAGACGTGCTTGTCGGCGAGGGTGGATCGCGGGGTGGTGGGGCCCCGACGGCAAAGCCGGGGGTGTGGGGCGTAGGGCGGCAACGCCGACCCGGAGCCCCACGACGAAGACCAGGGCGGCGGGGACGCGAGTCCCCGCCGTGTAAATCAGAGCGTCGGTGACGCGCGTCGATGCGACCGCGACGCGTGCGTACGCTATGCTCCCGCGCCGTCGCACAGGAGATCCTCCCTATGGAATATCGATCACTCGGCAACAGCGGGCTCAAGGTCCCCGTGCTCTGCCTCGGGGCCATGACCTTCGGCGAAGCGGACGACAAATCGTTCATGCACCAGGTCGGCTGCGACGAGAAGACGTCCTTCGCCATCATGAGCCGCGCGCTCGAGCGGGGCGCGGGCTTCATCGACACGGCCGACGTCTACGGGCAGGACGGGCTCTCGGAGCGCATCGTGGGCGCATGGATGGCCAAGGAGAAGACGCGCGATCGCGTGGTGCTCGCCACCAAGTTCCGTTTCCGTATGGGCGAAGGGCCGAATGGCACCGGCGCCTCCCGCTATCGCATCGTCCGCGCCGTGGAGAACAGCCTGCGCCGCCTCGCGACGGACCGCATCGATCTCTATCAGATTCACATGCAGGACATCGAGACGCCCGAGGAGGAGACGCTCCGCGCCCTCGACGATCTCGTGCGCGCCGGCAAGGTGCTCTATCTGGGCGCGAGCAATTACGCGGCCTATCGGCTCACCGACAGCCAATGGATCGCCAAGACGGAGCACCTCACCCGCTTCGTCGCGCTGCAGATGCAATACAGCCTCTTGGTGCGCGACCTCGAGCGCGAGCACATCCCGGTGTGCAAGCAATTCGGCCTCGGCGTGCTCCCCTGGTCGCCCCTCGCCGCCGGCTTCCTCTCGGGGAAATACGAGAAGAATCAACCGCCGCCTCCGGGGGTGCGCCTCGAGAAGTGGAAGGAACGCTTCTCCGATTTCGACAACGAGCGCGCCTGGCGGACGCTCGATGCGGTCAAGGCGGTCGCTCGGGAAAGGGACACCACGCCCTCCGCCGTGGCGCTGGCCTGGCTCCTCGCGAAGCCGACGGTCTCGTCCGTGATCTTCGGGGCTCGATCGATTCAACAGCTCGACGACAACCTCGCCGCCGCCGAGGTGAAGCTCAGCGACGCCGACGTACAGAAGCTCGACGAAGCGAGCGCCTTCGAGCTCGGGTATCCCTACAAGTTCATCGCGAACATCCAAAAGCGCTGGTAATCGATCCACGCGTGGCCACCGCTCTCTGCGGCCATCGAACACCGCGTAGCCTCGCCATCGCGGCTTCCCACGAGCGGCGCCCATCGTCACGGACGGGCTCGCATTTTGCGACAGGCCATTTGATCGAGGTGCCTCGCCCCCAAACGGCACCTCGTCACCCGATGTCCGTGGCTCCATCGTCGTTGCACGGGCGACACAACATGCGCTCGCCGAACATCGCCCAACGCGTTGACGACGTATGCCACGTCCGCGGGCGGAGATGGATGGTTCGATAAGACTGGCGAGGGGTGGAGATTCGGTGTCATACCTCGTCGCTCGCGGTGATCCCGCGCAGCGCGGCGCGTGACCTTCACCCGAAGCGCGCGCGCTCGCGGACACCGGAGAGCGCTGTTCCGGAGCAATTCGACGCTCGACGAGGTTGGTCGGGCGGGAGGGCCCGATGAGCAACATCCGTCGTCACGAGCCAAATCACCGGGTCCGCGACCCGAAGCGGTCCACGTGGAGCGCCGTCGCGGGCATGTTGTCGTCTTTGATGCTCTCGGCGTGCGGCGATGCGCCCGATCGCGGCGCGCACGGCGAGAGCGACGAGGCACGCATAGGCACCGCCGAAGCAGCGATTGTCACCACCTTGAGCGCGGCGCGCCTTTTGGATCAAACCACCTTCGGGCCCACCCCCTCGCTGATAGCCCACGTCCAGCAAGTCGGCCCTTCGGCGTTCCTCGACGAGCAGTTTCAAATACCCCCCTCCCCTTGGCCCACGGGCAGCGGCCTCCAGCGCTGGAACGTGGTCGACGCCTTCTTCGCCAACGCCACGAGCGGCACGGATCAGCTCCGCCAGCGCGTCGTCTTCGCCCTCTCGGAGGTCCTCGTGATCTCCATGAGCAAGAACACGAACGCCAACGAGCTCATCCCTTGGCTCGCTCTCCTTTCGCGGAACGCCTTCGGCAATTACCGGACGTTGCTCAAAGAGCTGATGCTCGACGCCAGCATGGGCAAATACCTCGACCTCGCCAACAGCGACGGGGCCGCGCCCAACGAGAATTACGCGCGCGAGGTGATGCAGCTCTTCACCATAGGCCTCACGTCGTCGAACCTCGATGGGACGACACCGCTCGATGGCAACGGCCGCCCCATTCCCACCTACGGCCAAAGCGACGTCGTGCAATTGGCGCGGGCGCTCTCCGGGTGGACGTATGGAAACGCGAGCGGGATCCCGCCGGCGCTGCCCAACTACAGCGATTACCCCGGTCCGATGCTGCCCGTGCAGGCACGGCACGACACGTCGGCCAAGGCCTTTCTCGGCTACACCCTACCGGCCGGGAGGACGGTCCAACAGGATCTCGACGACGTCGTCAACATCCTCTTCAACCACCCCAACATGGGCCCGTTCGTCGCCACACGGCTCATTCGCGCGCTGGTGACGAGCAACCCCACACCGGCCTACGTCGCGCGGGTGGCGACGGCGTTCAACAACGATGGGCAGGGCGTTCGAGGCGACATGAAAGCGGTGCTCCGCGCCGTCCTCCTCGATACGGAGGCGCGGAACGACACGCCCTCTTCCACGTTCGGGAGGCTGCGCACGCCGTTCCAACACGCCGCCTTCTTCGTGCGCACGTTGGGCATCGATCCCGGGCCGGCGTCGCTCTTCGCCTACCTGTTCTACAGCATGGATGAAGGCATCCTCGACGCGCCCTCGGTGTTCGGCCACTACGTGCCCACGTATCGCATCCCGAAGACATCGCTCTTCGGCCCCGAATTCCAGATCTACTCGCCGAGCGACGCGGTCAACCGCGCCAAATTGGTTCTATCAGCTCATGTTCAACCCGTACCCCATCCACCCGGCGCTCCAGCCCTTCGTGAGCGTGGCCGGGAGCGCGGCGCAGCTCGTCGACAGCGTGGACCGGACACTGCTCTTCGGGCGCATGTCGGCGACGACCCGAACCGCCATCAGCCAAGCGATGACATCCATCGCCGACAACAACGCACGCGCGCTGACGGCGCTCCATCTGGCCCTCATGTCGGGCGAGTGCCTCGTCCAGCGATGATGCGAGGGGCCGAATCACCTCCGCCTAGGAAGGAATGCTCATGCTCACGCCCAAAGCGATCTCCCGCCGGCGGCTCCTCCAGCTCGGGGGCGGCCTCGGGGTCCTGTCCGCCCTGAGCCGCCTCGAGCTCGCCGCCGCCGCGAGCTCGGACTACAAGGCCTTGATCTGCCTCTTTCTGTTCGGCGGCAACGACGGGCACAACATGGTGGTTCCTCTCGGCGCCACCGAATACGCGGCCTACACGGCGGTGCGCGGCGGGCTCGCGCTCACGCCGGCCGAGCTGCTCCCGGTGAGCGATCCCATCCTCGGCAACTTCGGCTTCCACTATGGAATGCCGGAGCTGCAAACGCTGTTCAACCAGGGGGATCTCGCCATCTTGGCCAACACGGGCGTGCTCGTCACGCCGACGCGCTTCTCCAACCTGGCGAGCCCGAGCTTCCCGCTCCCTTCCAACCTGCGCTCGCACGCGGACCAGGTGGTGCAAATGCAAGCCGGCGATCCGACCTTCGCCAACGGCACCGGCTGGGGCGGGCGCACCATCGACGTGATGCAGAGCGCGCACGCGTACAACGTCGGCACGAGCTTCCCCACTTCGATTTCGCTCAACAGCCCGGCCCTGTTCTGCACCGGCGCCACGGTGCAGAGCTTCGCCCTCCAGCCCGGCAATCAATTGGACCAAAGCATCTTGCGCACCTACCCGCCCGCGGCGGTCCAAGCGACCGCGGCGGCACAGCAGCAGATCCTCTCGGCGAACAGCGGGAACGACGTCGTCGACGCGGCCAACCGAGTGATGGCGAGCGCCGTCGCCCTGAACCCCCTCCTCAAGGCCGCGGCCGGCACGCTCGCCTTCCAAAAGCCCTTTCCGAGCACGCCGCTCGGCGATCAATTGAAGGAGATCGCCCGGGTCATCAGCCTCAATGCGCAGCTCGGCATCGGCCGCCAAGTGTTCTTCGCCAGCATCGGCGGCTTCGACACCCACGCCGGGCAGGACTATCAACAATGGAGCTTGCTCCAACAGGTGAGCGCGGCGCTCGACGCCTTCTATGCGGCCACCGTCCAGCTCACGCTCCAGGATCGGGTGACGACCTTCACCCTCTCCGATTTCGGCCGGACGCTCCAACCGAGCGGCAACGGCACGGACCACGGTTGGGGGAATCATCACTTGATCCTGGGCGGCGCCGTCAAAGGCGGCCGCATCCACGGGCGCTTCCCGCTCATGCGCAACTATGTCAATTTCAACGCCACGGCCGACGATTACGCCGACGCGCGCGGCGTGCTCCTCCCCGCCGTCTCCCTCGTACAATACGGCGCCACGCTCGCCAAATGGTTCGGCGCCACGGACGCCGAGCAGAACGCCCTCTTCCCCGTGCTGCCCAGCTTCCCCGTGCGCGATCTCGGGTTCATGGGGCCTTGAGCGGAGATGCCGCGCGCGTGGGCGCGCGGCGCGTCGGGGCGACAGGGATCCGTCCGGGCCCTCCAATGGATTGGCGGTTCGTCGCCTTTGTTGGAACGAGCCTTGGTTTGCCGTGACAAATGAGTATTCTCCGGGCCCGAACCCTACCCGAGAGGAACACCATCATGGCCTTCACTCTTCCCGAGCTCCCCTACTCCCGCGATGCGCTCGCTCCCCACATCTCGGCGGAGACGCTCGATTTCCACCACGGCAAGCACCACAACGCGTACGTCACGAAGCTGAACGAGCTCGTGGCGGCGGACCCGTCGCTCGCGGGCAAGAGCCTCGAGGATCTCATCCGCACGACCTCCGGCGGCGTCTTCAACCAGGCGGCCCAGGTCTGGAACCACACGTTCTACTGGCACAGCATGAAGCCGCAGGGCGGTGGTGAGCCGACGGGCGCGCTCCTCGCCGCCATCGAGAAGACGTTCGGCAGCGTCGCGACGTTCCGCGAGAAGTTCAACGCGGCCGCCGTCGGTCAGTTCGGCTCGGGCTGGGCTTGGCTCGTGAAGAACGCGGCCGGCAACCTCGAGATCGTGCAGACGAGCAACGCCGGTTGCCCGCTCACCGAGGGCAAGACGCCGCTCCTCACCTGCGACGTCTGGGAGCACGCGTATTACATCGACTACCGCAACGCCCGCGCGAAGTACGTCGAGACGTGGTGGAACCTGGTCAACTGGGACCACGCCGCTTCGAAGCTCTGATGTAGATCGTTCGAGCTCCGAGAATCGGATCGAGAGAGCGCCGAGAGCGCCGCGCGGATCGGCAGGCCGACCGTGGGAGCTCGAGGGAGGCTGACGCCGACGCGCAGCGCGCACGGCAGCTCTCTCGGTCACATCTCGCGTTGCACATGGCGGCGTCCGCGCCTGCCACGAGGCGAACGAGAAGAGACGAACGAGCGAGCCGGGTGATCACGCCCCGGCGAGCAGATCGAGGACGGCGGAGGCCAGCGCCGGCTTGACGAGATGCTGCGCGAATCCGGCTTCGGCCGCGCGCTTGCGATCGGCCTCCTGTCCATAGCCGGTGAGGGCCACGAGCTTGGCGGCACGCGGGCCGGCGGCGCGGAGGCGGCGCGCGACCTCGTATCCATCCATGCCGGGTAGGCCGATGTCGAGGAACACGATCTCGGGGCGCTGCTCGCCCGCGGCCACGAGCGCGGTCGGCCCGTCGTGGGCGAGCCGGACGTCGTGGCCTTCTCCGCGCACGAGCTCACCGAGCGTCGTCGCCGCATCGACGTTGTCGTCGACGATGAGCACGCGCAGCTTGCGGGCTGCTGCGCGCGCGCGCGCCGTGTCGACATCGTCCTTCGGTGGGGTGACGGGCTCCGCGGCCGCGATGGGCAGCCACACGAAGAACGTGCTGCCTCCACCGAGGCCGGGGCTCCGCGCCTCCGTGGTGCCGCCGTGCAGCTCGACCAACCGGCGCACGATCGAGAGGCCGATGCCGAGGCCGCCCTGCGCGCGATCGAGGCTGCGCTCCGCCTGCTGAAAGAGGTTCCAGACGCGATCGAGCATGTGCTTCGCGATGCCGATGCCGTCGTCCTTCACGCTCATCTCCACGCGATCCCCGTCGCGCCGCACGCGGACGTCGAGGTGCCCGCCGGGGTCGGTGTATTTGGCGGCGTTGGTGATGAGGTTGACGAGGATCTGCTCCAAGCGAACGGCGTCCGCGAACACGACGATGGGCTCGTCGGGCAGCGCGACGGTGACGTGATGTCTTCGTGATTCACAGAGCCCGCGCGTGGCCTCGAGGGCGCGGGTCACGACGGTGGCGACCTCGACGCGCTCCATGCGGAGCTGGATCTTCCCGCGGGTCACGCGCGACACGTCGAGCAGATCGTCGACGAGGCGCGCCAGGTTGTTGGTCTGGCGCTCCAGGATCTGGAGGTGCCGATCCATGGCTGCGCCGCTCGTCTGCATGCGGAGGAGGTGGAGCGCGAGCCGCATGGGCGCGAGGGGGTTTCGGAGCTCGTGCGCGAGCATGGCGAGGAACTCGTCCTTGCGGCGCTCGGCCTCGGTCTTGATCTCCTCGGCGCGCTTGCGCTCGTCGATGTCGATGCACGATCCGACGTGACCGAGGTACTCGCCGCTCTCGCTGGGCCGCGAGACGGCGTGATCGAGGATCCAGCGATAGGTGCCGTCGACCACCTGGATGCGATACTCCATCGTGAACGGCGAACGGCCGGCGACGGCGGCGCGGAACGTCTCCGCCGCGCGCGCCCGGTCGTCGGGGTGGACGACGTCGAGCCAACCGTCGCCCAACGATTGCGAGCTCGTTTGCCGGGTGAGCCGCGCCCACGTGGCGTTGACGTATTCGCAGGCGCCGGACGGATCCGAGAGCCAAATCATCACCGGCGCGGCGTCGGCCACGGCCCGGAAACGAGCCTCGCTCTCGCGGAGGCGCTCGGTCTCGCGGGCCACCTGGCGGCGCAGGCGGGCGAGCTCGATGCGGGCGCCGACGCGCGCGAGGAGCTCCCGCGGCGAGAATGGTTTGACGAGGTAATCGTCGGCGCCGAGCTCGACGCCTTCGACGCGCGCCTCTTCGCCGGCGCGGGCCGAGAGCATCATCACGGGGACGGTCTGCGTGCGCGGATCGGCGCGCAGCGCGCGCAGCAGACCGAAGCCGTCGAGCCCAGGCATCATCACGTCCGTGACGACCAGATCGGGCACGCAGGCGCGGGCCGCCGCGAGGCCGAGGAGCCCGTCCGCCACGGCCTCGACCTCGTAGCGCGGCGACAGGAGCCTCGTGATGTAGCCGCGCATGTCGGCGTTGTCCTCGACGAGGAGCACGCGCCCTCCGGCCTCTCCCGCGGCCTGCGGCGCTGCTTGCGAGCCCTCATCCATGCGCGGCTGCGCGCCCACCCAATGCGAGGCCTCTTCGACGAAGGCCGCTGCGCTCGTGGCCGTGAGGCCGAGCTCGCGCTCGGCGCCGATCCGCTCGACCGGCAGGTGCGAAGTCCCCGCCGGGACGCGCACGCTGAACGTGCTCCCCTCCCCCGGCACGCTGGCGACGCGAATGGATCCGTGGTGGAAGCCGACCAGCTCGCGCACCAATGCGAGGCCGATGCCCGAGCCCTCGTGCGTCCGCCCGCGCGCGCGCTGGACGCGGTGAAAGCGCTCGAACACGCGCGGCAGCTCCGCCTCCGGAATGCCCGTGCCGGTGTCGCGCACCGCGAGCTCCACGTGATCACCGCCCCACCGGAGCGAGACGCTAATCGTCCCGTGGAACGTGAATTTGAAAGCATTGGAGAGGAGATTGAGGACGATCTTCTCCCACATCTCGCGATCGACGGCGATCGGCTCGGGCAGCTTGGGACAGTCGACGACCAGCGTGAGCCCAGCCTGCTCGATGAGCGCGCGAAAGGCGGAGGCGAGCTCGGCGGTCAGCGTCGCGAGATCGGTGGGCTCGTACGCCACCTCCATGCGGGCGGCCTCGATCCGGGACAAATCGAGGAGCGAATTGACCAGCTTGAGGAGGCGCCGGGCGTTGCGCTGGAGGACCTCGACCTCGCGCTGCTGCGCGTCGTCGAGAGGGCCGTGCACGCCTTCGAGGAGGGCCTGCGCGGGGCCCAGCATGAGCGTCAGCGGGGTGCGGAACTCGTGGCTCACGTTGGCGAAGAAGCGCGTCTTCAGCTCGTCGAGCCGGCTCAGCTTCTCGTTGGCCACGCGCAGATCCGCGTTGGCGCGCTGAATGTCCTGGGCGCGGACGTACACCTCCGCTTCCATCCGCTCCGCGCGCGACCGTTGCTCCTCCGCGACCTTGTGTTGCGCGTCCTCCTCTTGCTTCAAGAGGATGAAGTCGGTCACGTCCTCGCCGCGATGAATGACGTACTTGAGCTCGTGCTCCGCGCCGAAGACCGGTGAGTTCGTCGGGCTGTACCAGCGCTGCGCGAAGCCCCCGCCCTCCGCCTCGGGCCGGCGGATGTGATACTCCTGCACGGCCATCGTGTCGGGCTTTCCGGTCGCGAAGACGCGCTCGATCGAGGCGCGCAGATTGGCGATGCCGGTGGCGTGCGGGTCCTCGGGGTTGTCGGGGAAGACCTCGAAGAGCTTGTGACCGATGACGGCGTCGCGCGAGACCATCCGCGAGCGCAGGAAGGCTTCGCTCGCGGCGACCATCGTCATGCCGTCATCGACCACGAGATAACATTCGGGCAGCGATTCGAAGAACGCCCGAAAATCGGTCGCGGACGCGGATGCTCTGGGATGCTTGTCGTCGACGTCCGAGCTCTGCCGGCGTCGTTCGGAGTGCTTGTGTCGTCCGGGCATGTCCACCTGCGCGCGTGCGTCGCCCGCTCGGCGCGCCGCGCGCAGACCGGGTGCCTGAACATTGCGCGCGAGGGCACGGATTCAACCCGATTCAACCGTCGCATAACGATTGCGAGGATCGAGAATGGTAGAACCGAGCGTGCGGCGATGAAATGGCAGCGACCTCGGCCATCAACGTGCTTGGGCTGATTCGATGTCTCGGAGGCGTCGAGCCCGCCCGCGGGGACGCGGGCTCGTCCAAGAGATCACGGGCGTTCCGAGGGATGGACGTCCGACGTTCAGACAGCGACGGCGCGAGCGCGGCTGTCGTCCTTGCCACAGACTCGGCACCACGGAATGCGCACGAGCGTGCGCAGCGACGTCTCGAGCGTGCCCTCGTCCACGCGGAGAACCTGACCGGCGAGGAGCGTGGGCATGTATTCGGAGATCAGCTTGACGATCTCCAACGCAGCCAAGTGCCCGAGCATCTTGCTCATCATCTCGGCGCGGTGGCCCGTCGCCGCGTCTCCGGCGATCCTCGGATTGATCGGATCGGCCGCGGCGCAGAGGCGGCACGCGGTCCGCCCCGGCACCGACACCGGGCCGAGCACGGCGTGGCCACCGTCGAGGTGCGCCCACAGGCAGCGGCGCCCGGCGCGCTCCGCGAAGCGCGCAATCCGCTCGATCCGCGCGAGATCCGCAGGCGGCACCGCGGCCACCACGAGATCGCTTTGCGCCGCGTCGCCGTCGAGCGCCGCCATGGGCGAGGCCTCGATTCGGCACCACGGGGCCAGCCCGCGCAGGTGCGCGGCCACGGTCTCGCGCCGGGCGTCGCCGTCGTCGAAGAGCTGAATCGCTCCAATCCCGGCGGCCGTGAGCTCGATGGCGGCGGCCGTGGCCCAAGACTCCATCCCGAGGATGGAGACCCGCGCGCTCGCGAGCCGGTCCATCGGATCTCCCATCATCGGGCCCCACTTGCGGAGGAACTCCGCTTGTCCCCGGAAGCGCGCGCGCTCGCCGGGCGCGGCGGCCGTGACCTCTTCGACGAGGCCGCGCTTCCGCAGGAGATCGAGGAACGCGGCCACGCTCTGAGGGGCGTAGTCGGAGAGCGCCTCGGTGATTCCCGTGCGATCGCGCGAGCCGTCGAGGAGCGGCGCGATCCGCTCCAGGAAGGTGCGCACGTCCGCGCCCGTCACCTGGAAGGTGCCGAGATCGGATTGGAGGATGACGCCCGCGTGGGTGGGCGTGATGCTGGCAGAGGAGGAGAGTCGAATGCGTGACACGTTGGGCTCCAGCGCTTCTCGAGATCGGTTCACTCGGTGGGCCGAGCCGCGGGCGCCGGCTGGCCGATGCAGAGCACGTAAAAGGGCTCTTCGTCCTCGGGGAGCTTGAGCAGCGCGGCGAGCTCCGCGTCGTAGAAGCCCCCGATGCCCGTGGGCCCGAGGCCGAGGGCGGTGGCCACGAGATACAGATTCTCGCCCACGTGCCCCGCGTCGAGGAGCACGTGGCGATAACCACGCTGGCCGTACTTCCACAAGGTCCGATCCCGAATCGCGGTGACGACGATCACCAGGTTCGTGTCCCGGACCATCTCCTGGCCCAGCGTCAGATCCATGAGCGCCGGCTGAGCGAGCCCGGGCCGCATCAGCTCGAGCGCGTGGCCGCGCGCGTCGTAATGGTAGATGCCGTCCGCGAGCGACTCCACGGCCTGCGTGGCCACGTAGAGCTCCAGTGGATAGCGGGCTCCCGCCGACGGCGCCGGCCGGTGGAAGGACCATTCTCCATCCATCTCGCGGAGGCCGCGCACTCCATAGCTCGTGTGGAGCAGCCGCCCCAGCACCTCGAGGGGCAGCGGCCCGAGCGCGTATTCGCGGATGGATCGCCGGCGCTCGAGCGCCGTCCCGAGCGACATTTCCACGGCGAAATCGCGCCCGGGCAGCGCGGTGCGCGCGGCGCCCGGGTAGGTGCGGAAGCGGGCCGGCGTGCGATCGAAATCGACGTCCGGATCGAGGCTCCGCGCTTTGTCGAACGAGGAGTGGAGGTGATAAAGCCGAGCGATATCGGCGTCGGTGCGCTTCGTCATGGCTCGTGTCTCAGGCCAGCGGGTGCGGATCGGGGTTGATGCCGTCTTTGGCCATCGCCAAGAGCCGCGGATTCCCGAGCCGCGCCATGACATGACCGAAGTGAATCTGTTGGAAGCCCGCGCCCATGGCGCGCGCCACGCGGAAGGGCGTTTGGGCGAGGTCCGCCGAGGTCACGTCCACGACGGCGATGCGGAGCCCCGCCGCCGCCGCCCGCCGGGCCACGGCCTTCGTCCCGACGGCCTCGGGCTCGGGGAGATCGGCGGCGGCCACCGATCCTCCTTCACCGAGGAAGGCGAGCTTCGCGGCGCGCTCCTTGGGGGCGTAATAGAACGCATGATCATCCAGAGTGCGCACGTCCTCCGGCTGCTCGGGAATCGGCTTCTTGTCCTCGAAGACCAGACGCCGGAGATAAGGCCCCACGTGCCCTTGCTCGAGCAGCGCTTTGGCGATGGCCACGCGCGGGCGGAGGTGCGCGGAGAGGGACACCGTCGCGCCGGGCCAGCGCTCGCCGTCGCCGTATCCCACGCACACGATGGTCGGCACCCCGAGGCCCACGTCGAGCGCATAAAGCACCACGCGAACGCCCATCTCTTCGAGCTGCCGCCCGACTTCCCGCGCGCGTGGATCGATGGACGCATCCGGACGCACGATGCGCCCCGGCGTCCGCGTCATCCACGACATCATGAAGGCATCACGCTCGATGAGCTCCAGCGCCGCGCCCAGCGCCGCCTCTTCCAGCGTGGGCCCCGCGGCCAAACCACTGGAGGTGACCTCGCAGAAATAGGCCTCCTGCGACGTCGGATAATTCATGTACACCGGCAGCGCGGGCACCAGGACTTCGGCCTTCGTGTCGAGCCAGAACCCACGCACCCAATCGATGGGCGTCGCCGGATCGAGCCGCGCCACCGGGAAATTCACGTCGCCATACTGATGCTCGGCATACGGGCAGAGATCGGCGGGCGCGACGTGATCGCGCTTCATGTCGGCGACCGACGCGCGCACGATCGTCCGCGGGTTGAAGATGCCGGCGGAATAACGCTCCACCGCTTCACCGACGGCGCTGATCATCGCCAAGAGGGTGCTCGTGCCTTTGCCGGCGCCGAGCTCGGGCTCGTCGGCGTGCGCGTGCTGACAGGTCTTCTCCGCGCGGGCCAGGACGGCGGTGGCGGTGACCGGCATCTCCGGATCACGCGCCGACTCGGCAGGTCGCACCAGGATTTGCCCGACCACGCCGGTGCGCGCGTCGACGACGCCGGCCAGCATGCGCCGCAGATCCTCCGGATCTTTCGCGTCGTCGAGGTTCACCCCATTGCCTTCGGGCGGCGCGCCGTTCGGCAACGCGGCAAACGCGCCTCCGCACACCGGACAGCGCGGCATGGGCAACACCGCATGACGCTTCGTCTCCTGCGAGACCAGGTTCTGCACCAGAATGCTGCCCGCGATGGCGGCCGCGGCGGAATCCTCGAGGAGATCGAGGGTCATCCGCGCGAGGGTATGTCCGAGGAGCGCGGGCACCGGCGCGAGGTACGTCCGCGCCCGCGCGCGGGGCCGCTCCGCGAGCAGCGAAGCGTGGAGTGATCGATCGATTTCCGGACGATCGCTGAGCGCGAGACGGCGCAGCCGACAGCAATTCCAACAAGCGGTCTTCCCCGGCACCACGCCCGGGCCAATCACCGCTTCGAGCCCGTCGAGGCAGGCGCCGATCGAAGGGATCTTCTCGTTGGCGGCGTAGCGCGCGGCGCTCTGAAGAACGAGGAGATCGTCCCCGGGAACGCACATGAGGACGAGGTCGTAACGGCCCTCGCCCGGGTCCAGCGGGTGGCCCGCGGCCGCGATCAGAGGCGCCGAGGTGACGACGCATCGAGGCGCGATCTTCGCGATCGCCGTCGCCAGCGCGGCGCCGCGCGGCGTGCCGCGATCGGCGTCCGTGAAGACGCGGACGGAGGCGAGATCGTCGACGGTCACCGGGCCTGTGTCGAGGACGTGAAACGCGCCGATTCCCAGCGTCGCGAGCTCCACGGCCGCGACGGCACCCCAGGGCTCGAGACCGACGACGAGGACACGCAGGCGCGAGAGGCGCGTCGGAAGGGACTCCGGCGACTCCGCGGTGGACGAGCGGATCGATGATGACGTGGGCACGCTGTCTCCGAAGCAAATGGGGCGCCGCGCCGGAAAACCGGCGCGGCGCCGCGATTCATCCGCCGAGCAGGATCGAATTGATCACTTCCTGCACCCGCGGCAGCCCACGCAACCGCGGCAACCCACGCAACCGCGGCAACCCACGCAACCCACGCAACCCACGCAGGAGACGCAACCCACGCAGGAGACGCAACCCACGCAGGAGACGCAACCCACGCAGGAGACGCAACTCACGCAACCGCCGCAACCGCCGCAACCCACGCACCCGCGGCAACCGACGCAGCCGCGACAACCACGACAGCCGCCACAGGCGAATGCCGAGCGCGCCTCTCCCGTCGTCTCTCCCGCGTCGGACTCGACGGCTTCGTAGCCCATGCCGGTCTCGGAGAGACTCCGGATCGCGTCACGGATCTCGTTGACCGACAGTTGCAGGTCCTTCAGCTCCTCACCGACTCGCTTCACATCATCCATGGTGGTTTTCCCCCACCCCAGACATGGGGTCGGCCGCTGCATGCGCAAGCGCGCGAAGACATCGTGTTTTCCGCTCGATGCCAAGAGCACGCGAGATGGGGTGAACCCCACCGCCCCCGCAAACACCCTTCCTGCCGCACCATCCAGCGCCCCTCTCCGCGCTCGACTCGGCTCTCGTCGATCCTCGAATTTTCTCATTCACGCGGTCGATGACTTCGCCCTCCCTCATGCGCCCGGACGCGACGAACGCTAGGCCCGAAGCGGCGAAGCGTGCTGGAAATCTCGGGTGGATCGCGGGGTGGTGGGGCCCCAGCGGCTTTGCCGCTGGGGCGGCGGGGACGCGAGTCCCCGCCGTGTGAATCAGCCAGCGGGGATGTTCCTCGCTCGGGGAGGCAAGGCACGGATCGAGCGCGCCATCAGGCTTTCCCTGGCCGTCGCATCAACGGCGATGAATGCCGAACATCAGCCCTCGACGGCGGGGCAGGAGCAATCACCGAACCTGGCGAGGAGGTGCCAAACCTTCTTGAGGTCCTGAGGATCGTGCGTGCCCGCGCGCGCCGCGTCGCCGAGGATCGCCGGCGTGAGGTGCTCGTCCCGAGCCAGGGAAAGCCCGAGCTCCACATGACGAGGCCCGCGGTACTCCGGATGGAGGCGGAGGACGTCGACATGCAAGCGGAAGCCTGGATGCCACTCGATCGGACACGGAAGCGCCCGCGCCAGCACCTCGATCTCCGTGCCGCGATAACACGGGTCGAGGACCAGCGCCTCGACGTCATCGGCCATGCGCAAGGGGCCATGGATGTGCGCCTCGATGTATTCATCGAGCCTGTCCACGGCGCCGGCCTCGGCGAGCGTGACGAGCGACATCCGAGAGGAGACCCCGAAGCACGTGGGATCGAAGAAGCTGTCGGGATAGCAGAACGTGCTGCGCGACAGCACCTCTCGACGCAGGCGCAGATAGGCCGATCCGAAGCGCGGAGATCCGCCCGTCGCGCGACGGCGGTAATCGAGCGCGCCGTACTTGGGCCGCTCGTGCGGCGCGGCATCGTCGTAGGCGCCGCCGAACATGTGGCTCTCCCAGCGAAAGCGATCTCCGCCGGGGTGCGCCGTCAATCCACCGTTGCTCGTCCCCGTCTCGAACTGCGATCGCCATTCACCATCGTTGGCGAGCTGCCGCAGGAGGGGAGTCGCGCCGTGAAGCCTGTCGGGATGAAAGCTCAGGGTCACGTGCAGCGTCGGATCGACCTCCCCGCCGGCGCTGCGCGCGGCGACGTGCTCGATGGCGCGCGCCTGCGCCGATCCCGGCGATACGGCCCATGCTCCGCGCGCGTGCTGTCTCGACGAAGCTGACATGAGAGGAGACCTCGGAGGAACGTACGCGCGAGGGTCGCCGCCGCGCAACGCGCGAAGCCCGGGCGATTCGTCGAGCGGGATCGATGGCGGGGCGAACGTGGGAGAGCGCTCGAAGCCCGGAGCCGCGGGGCTCCGGGAGGAAGGCGAGCGTGCCTATCGTGATCAGGGCCGGCCCGGGGTTTGGGGCCGCTCGCGGCCCCATCGTGTAACCGGTCGGGAGCGGTGCGCGGTTACGTGAGCGGCAGGCGAAGCTGGGCTTCGAGCGCGCGGAGGCGGGCGAGCGTCTCGGGGGAAGCGCCGTCGCGCTCGGCGTCGGCGATGGCCGCTTCGAGCGTGGCGATGCGATCCATCTGCAGCACCTTGAGCGAGAGGGTCATCTGCAGGAAGGTCTCGAACAGATCGCCGAGCTCGTCGCCTTTGCGCAGGCGCTGCCGCACGACCAGCTTGCCGGAGGCGACCTGTCGCAGGAGGCGCTTGATCTTGAAGACCGGCCCGACGATGCGATGGGTGATGACGATGCCGAGCACCGTCAGCAACGCGAGCAGCCCCACGCCCGCGCCGATGAGGAGGCGCAGGAGCCGCGCGGTGTCCCGCTCGACCTCGGCCTTCCGGCGGCGCACCTCGGCGAGGTTCGCGTCGTGGACCGCGTCGGTCTTCTTCAGCTCCTCTTCGAGCACCTTGACGAGCACCGAGTCTTCCCCGGCGGCCATCACCGATTGCATGTGCACGAGCTGCGAGCTGGTCCGCGACTCCTTCAAGGCCACCTCGGCCTGGCCCGCCGCATAGGCGGCGTGCGCGGCGGAGGCGCTCGCGGTCCGCCAGATCACGACGCCCAGGCCGAGCATCACCGTGAGCACGGTGAACACGAGATAGCCCGTGTACTTGAGCTGGAAGCCGGGGTTCAGGAGGTAGCCACGCAGGCCGCGCGAGCGCGCCGGCGAAGGCGGGAGCGAAGGCAGAGAGGCGCGCGTGTTGGCGGTCACGAAGCAACCTCCATGGATCGCCCGACGTTCGCCGCCAGCGCGTCGAGCTTCGCCCGCGGGAGCCGCGCGGCGCGCGCGATCGAATCGATGACGTCCTGCTCCGGCTTCGAGAGCCCCTCGCTCGCGAACGCGACGCTGAGCGCGACGGTCAGCCCCTCCTCCACCGCATCGCAGTCCAGGAGGATGTCCGCGAGGAAGCGGGCCCGCGGCTCGAGCCCCGCTTCCAGGATCACCTGGATGCTCGATCGGACGAGGTGCGCGAGCGCATCCTTCCCGAGGCGCGCGCCGAGCGCGGCATCGAACAGGTAGCGCAGCATTTCCAGCTCCTTCTCGTCCACGGTCCCGTCCGCGTTGGCGACGAGGGCGCCGAGGTCGATGATGGGCGCGAGCCCGTAGCCTCCCGACACGAAACGCGTGCACAGGACCGCGATGGCGTCCTGAATGAGGGCGGGTGGATTCATGACCACCGCATATCACTGCCCGCGCGCCAGAACCAAGGCCTGGGTGGAGGCCGGCGCCGCGCGAGAGGAGAGATGTTGCGACCATCCCCGACACCGTCGGCGCGCCCTGCACGCCCGCGCCGCCGGATGCCGGCCGAGATGCACGCGAGCCCACGTCCACCGCTGCCATCGACCGAACGATCCACCACGAAGACCGGACATGCACGGCGCCGCAGGGAATGACGAGGCAGCTCGTGCCCCCGTCCACCGACTCGCCCTCTCCGCTGCGCGCCGACCTGACTCGACATCTCGACATCGACGCGCGAGCACGAGCACCAAACCCATCTTCAGCCACGAAGACGCTTCGAGAACAATCCGCCTTCGACCCAAAGCATACCCAACCGCCGAGAGCCCAAACGGAGACATCGAGAGACTCCCGACGGCCGAGTCGACCCACGCAGCGCGAGAGGGAGACCACGCACGACGCGACCTGCAAGAACCAGGGTAAAGCAAGCACCTTGGCCAACGAACCATGTTTACCGTGCGGCTTGGACCACGGTTCACCAAAACGATTCACCAAAGCCCCTTCGCAAACAATCTCGACGTGACGCGCCGGGCCATCGAGCCATCGTTTGACAGAAGCCGAATTGGGCCGTTACCGTGAATCGATGTAGCTCCTCGCGCCGCGCGCGAAAGCTGCTCCGGGGTCCATCATGAGAACGCGCACGATTCGTTCGCTGATGTTCGCGACGCTGCTCGCCCAGGCGGCGAGCCTGCCTCTCCGCGCGAGCGCGCAGAGCGCGGTGCCACAGACCATCACCAATCAAGGCCGGCTCTTCGAGGTGGGCGGCGCCCCGGTGGAGGGATCGCTCGACATCGTCTTCGCCATCTACGATGCGCCCGACGCGACCGCGCCGCTCTGGAGCGAGCAGCACACGATCACCTTCGATCAAGGCTACTACTCGGTCTCGCTCGGCGCGCTCGTGCCGTTCGGCGCCAAGGTCTTCGACGGCTCGCTCCGCTACTTCGGCATCACCATCGGCAGCGATCCGGAGCTCGCCCCCCGCTCCCCCATCCAAAGCGTGCCTTACGCCCTCCTCGCCGGCGACGTCCGCGGCGACATCCACCCGAGCTCCGTCTCGATCGGCGACCAAGAGGTCATCAACGACAAGGGCCAATGGGTCGGCGATCCCACCGGCCTCGTCGGCCCAACGGGACCTGCAGGCCCAGCGGGTCCAGCGGGCGCGACCGGCGCGACGGGACCTGCAGGCACAGCGGGCGCGACCGGCGCGACGGGACCTGCAGGCACAGCGGGCGCGACGGGTGCAATCGGGCCTGTCGGTGCAACAGGCGCAACGGGTGCAATGGGGCCTGCGGGTGCGACGGGTGCCACCGGCGCAACGGGAGCGGCGGGCCCCATGGGTCCTGCGGGTCCGATCGGTCCAATGGGTCCGACGGGCGCAACCGGAGCCACGGGCGCAACTGGCCCCATCGGTCCGACAGGTGCAGTGGGCGCAACCGGCGCGACAGGTGCAGTGGGTGCGACAGGAGCAACGGGCGCGACAGGGCCTATCGGTCCGACAGGTGCAGTGGGCGCAACCGGCGCGACAGGTGCAGTGGGTGCGACAGGCGCGACAGGGCCAATCGGAGCGACTGGTGCGACAGGCCCTGTCGGAGCGACCGGCGCCACGGGTGTCGATGGGCCCATGGGCCCGACCGGCGCGACAGGTGCTATCGGTCCTGCAGGACCAATGGGTCCTACGGGTGCGGTCGGCGCAACAGGTGCCATCGGCGCAACAGGTGCCATCGGCGCAACGGGTGCTACCGGCGCAACGGGTGCTACCGGCGCAACGGGTGCTACCGGCGCAACGGGCCCGACGGGTGCTGTCGGTGCTACGGGTGCCACGGGCGCGACGGGCCCCATCGGCGCGACTGGCCCAATGGGCGCGACCGGTGCGACCGGCGCCGATGGGCCCATGGGTGTCACGGGCCCAACCGGCGCTGCGGGTCCAATGGGCCCTGTTGGTCCAGTAGGCCCGACGGGTCCCGCAGGCGCGACCGGCGCTGCAGGCGCGACCGGCGCAATGGGCCCAACGGGTCCCGCAGGTCCGGTGGGTGCGACGGGTGCGATCGGCGCAACGGGCGCGACCGGCGCCACGGGTGCGACCGGCGCGTCGGGCACCGGCGGCGCGGTCACGCTTGTGTTCAGTCGCGCGACGCCGGGGTCCGGCAGCACCCTTGCGGCGCTCGACGGTGCATGTGTGACCGAATACGGTCCCAACTATCAGCTCGCCGACATTCGCGAGGTGGGCATTCACTTCGGCGGGCTCGGCTACAATGGTATCAACCCTTCGTTTTGGGCGAACAACGCTGGGACCATCAGCGGATTCACCTTCAACGCGGCCATCGTGAGCACGTCCACGCCGGCCACTGCGCCCGCGGCCTGCGTGCGCGTCGACGCGAGAGTCCGATACACGCGGACGATCTCGCCCACCACGGCCACGGTCGCCACCCTCGATGCCGCGTGCACGAGCGCCTTCGGCGCGAGCTACCAGACTGCGGACATTCGTGATCTCGGGTCCCTGTGGCGCGCGAACGTGGGCCTGAATCTCCAACCTCGCTTCATCGCCACGAACCGAGGCGCCACACCGCTCGTGGGCGTCTTCGCCGAAGGCGGCAACAATCCCGTGTCGCTCAGCCAATTCTTCGTGACGGGCACGTACCAAGTCGCCTGCGTCCGCCTCACGCCTTGAGTCGAGCGGCCTGTCCCACGCGTGAGCCCCACTTCCACATCGGCTCTTTCGCCAGCGAGATCGGTGACGCGGCGCCGCGCGCGTCGTGTGAATGACATGCTCGTTCGGCGGTAACGCGCCTGACGGCTGCCGCGCGTGTCGGCGCGCCCGCGTGCTCTCGCTCACGGGAGCACGATTGTCGTCTGCCCTCCTCCTGATACCCACGGGGGGCCCGCCGTCGGACTTCCCCATGGATCGCGGGCCCGAAGGAGTATATGCCGCTTAGGATTGGTGGGCCTTCGGCCCAGTTGCTCGCGCTCTCCCTGCTCGCGCTGACGCCGGCGCTGGCGAGCTGCCGTAGCGAGGCCGCCGCGCAGACGCCGCCCGCGGTCGGGTGCCCGAGCTGCACGGTGCTGCGCGGAGGCATGGTGTTCGACGGCGTCCGCAAAGGGCGCGGAACGGTGGTGATGGAGGGGAAGAAGGTCCGGGAGATCGTCTTTGGAGACGCGCCCGTGACCGCGGGTGAAGTGGTCGACGTCGCCGGCAAGACGGTGATGCCCGGCCTCCTCGACCTGCACGTTCACCTCCTCGCCGACTCCGGGCCTCTGAACGGCGGGAGCTACGAAGGCGTGCGCCCCGACGATCACATGAAGTCGATGCTCCGCGCGGGCGTGACCTCGTTTCTCGATCTCGGCACCTCCGCGCACGTGATCTTCGAGTATCGCAAGCGCATCGACGCCGGCGAGATGATCGGGCCGCGCGTCTTCGCGGTGGGCCCGCTCCTCACGCCGACGGGCGGACACCCGTGTTATGCCGGTACCCGGGCGGGCGACTCCTGCTTCTTCATCGATGCTCCGAGCGACGTCGGCAAAGCCTTCTCGAAGCTCGTCGCGTACAAGCCCGATGCGGTCAAGATCGTCATCGAGTCCGGCCCGGTGAAGCCGCTCCCGCGCATGACGGAGGCTTCGATGGCGGCGGTCGAGCAGGCCGCGGCGGCGGCCGGGCTCCCGGTCTTCGCCCACGTGTCCTATGCCAAGGACGTGGAGGATGCGCTCACCGCCGGCATCACCCACTTCGCGCACCTCCCCAACGAAGATCTCATCTCCCCCGCGCTCGCGCAGAAGATGGCCGCCATGGGCGTGGTCATCGTCCCGACGGCCGCGGTGATGGATGGTTTCTACCGCGTCTCGCACGGCACCGTCGCCCGGCTCGACGAGCGCGCGCTCCGCGACGACGTGCCCGGGGACGTCATCGACTCGCTGCAGGATCCGCAGGAGCTCGGGTACATGACCACGTCGAAATACAAGGCCATGACCGCGACCTGGCGCAGCAACGTGATGGCCAATCTCAAGACGTGCCACGCGGCCGGCGTCACGATCGCGGGCGGCACCGATGCGGGCAACCCCGGCACCTTCCATGGCCTCGCCATGGCCGACGAGCTCGCGCTCTACGTCGAAGCGGGCATGTCGCCGGTGGAGGCGCTGGCCTCGGGCACGCGCACGGCGGCCGAGGTCCTCGGGCGTCACGATCTCGGCCGCCTCGAGCCGGGCGCGATCGCGGACGTGCTGGTGGTCGACGGCGACGCGACCACGAACATCCGCAACGTGGGCCGCGTCTCGCGCGTGTATCGCGCCGGCGCGCTCGTGGATCGCGGCGCGCTCGCGCTGCGCCGGAGCACCAGCCTGACGACGAAGCCCACCACCCAGGTGGCCGCGGGCGGCACCTGCCTCACGCCCTCGGACTGCGGCCATGGGCTCATGTGCAACGTCGATCACGTCTGCGCGCCGACCTGCAATGGATTCGGCGGCTGCGCCAAGGGCAGCGCCTGCGTGCCCGACGAGAGCGCGGCGAGCGGCGGCTATTGCTACGCGAGCGACGGCTGCGATCCCATCCGGCAGACCTGCGGGAACGGGACGGCCTGCGTCCCGCTCGGCAACGCGGCGACGGCGTGCTGGGACGCAGGCACCGGCGCCCACGGAAAGCCGTGCTCGGCCGAGGGGAGCTGCGCCGTCGGCAGCACGTGCAACCTCGACACGAACGCCTGCATGGATATCTGCGATCCGTCGGGCGCCGCCGGCAAGCGTTGCTCCGCGGGCAAGAAGTGCGTCGATGCGTCGAGCTGGACCGGCCTCGCCGTGGGCCTCTGCCAGTGACGCCGGCGCGGGATTGACCTCCTCGCCGGAGGCGCGCGTCGCCGCCACGCGACGATGAAAAGGCGCCGCACCTCGAAAGGTGCGGCGCGCGTCTCACCCTCTCAATCGCGCCATCGCTCGAGGCTCAACGGGGGCCGCAGGGGCGCCCGCCGCCGCCGCCGGGTCCACCGGGCCCGCCGGGTCCACCGGGGCCGCCCGGGCCGTCGGGCCCGCCGCCGTGGCACTGCCCGCATTGGCCGCATTGCCCGCATTCATTGCACTGACGGCAACCACCGCAAGGACGGCAGCCGCCGCAACCGCTGCAGGGACGGCAACCGCCGCAAGGACGGCAACCGCCGCAAGGACGGCAACCGCCGCAGGGACGACAGCCGCCGCAGGAGCTGCACGAGAACGCGGCGGTGTCCGCGGTCTCGTGATCGTCGAGCTCGTCGACGGCCGTCGCGGCGATCGTCCGCGCGTGCACCAAGCTGCGAATGGCGTCGCGGATCTCGTTCACCACGATTCGAAGGTCTTTCAGATCCGCTTCGAGTCTGCGTGTGTCCGTCATGATATCTCCCCCCGATGGTCCATGGAGCCCGCTCGGTCGCTGACAACCCGGATGCCACCACGCGCGCTCTCGGCACCTCGCGAATTGCGCCGCGGCGCCCGCGTGGATGAAACGGCGCGCGGGGCAACGTCGATGGGCGCGGCGCGCGCAGGCCCAACGACGAGAAGCAGGAATGGAGAGCACGTCGCCGAGCGCGCCGAGGCGGAGATTGCCAATCTCGAGGAGGCATGAGCCGCGCAGGGAGATTGCCAATCTCCACTGGATTCGAGACCTCCGCGTCGGCGGCGGGGTGCGGCGTGCGCTCCTGGCGTCGGGCGCCGCAGGGCTTCGCGCGCGAGCGCCTGGAAGAGATTCCGCGGCAAAACTCCACGCGTCGTGGCAAAACGCCACGCTCCTCGTCCCGAAAAGCCCAATGTTTCCGCTCATTCGTGTCGGCACGGGGCATGCGTGAGGGCGCGCGGCTGCGAAGCCCGCGGCCAGCGCGACCATGCCCAAGCCATCGTCCCTCCTTCGCCTCCTCGCGTTCGTCCTGATGGCTCCGGCGACGCCGGCCTTCGCTGCCGTGCCGGATGCTCCGTCACCGGAGGCGGAGGTGCCGACGGGCGGCGTGCCGACGCTCCCGCGGGTCATCGCGCTCGCCCGGGAGCGCGCGCCGCTCGTGGCGGCCGCCCGCGAGGACGTCGCCGTCGGCCGCGCCGAGCAGGTCGGCGCACGCCTGCCGCCGGTGACGAACCCGTACCTCGAGGTGCAGGTGCAGCGCGGCACCCTGAACGTGACCAAGGACGTGGCGATGCAGGCCACGCTGTTCGTGCCGGTGGAGATCTCGGGGCAGCGCGGGCGCCGCATGGCCGAAGCCGACGCGCTGCTCGGGCTGCGCGAGGCCGAGCTGGAGACGGCGCGCGCCACTGCGGTCGGCGAGACGGTGCGCGCGTACGGCGCGGCGGCCGTGGCCGGCGCGCGGGTGCGCACGTGGCAGCGGCTCGTGGGCGTGGCCCGCGACGAGGCCGACATCTACGCAGCCCGGCTCGCGGCGCGCGACGCGACGGAGCAGGACGCCACCCTCGCGCGTGTGGAGCTCGCCAAGAACTCGGTGGTGCTGGCCGAGGCGCGGGCCGATCTCACCCGCGCCCTCGCCGACGTCTCGCGCCTCACGGCCGTGCGCTTCACGGAGGCACCGGCGTCGGCCGAGCCGCCGGAGCCGACGCGGCGCCCCGAGCCGCAGAGGGCGCCGCAGGTGCGCGCCTACGAGAGCGAGGCCGACTATCACCTGCGCGTGCGCGAGCGGCAGACGCGCGAGGCGCACAGCCCGCTGAGCCTGATCGTGCTCGCCGGCCGCGGCGACATGGGCGAGACGCGCTTCGGCGGCGGCTTCGGGTGGACGTTGCCCATCGCCCGCACGGGTCAGGGCGAGGCGGCGCGCGCGGACGCGTCGCGCCTGCGGGCGCTCGCGCTGCGCAACGTGTCGGCGCGCAACATCGCGGCGGCGGTCGCGGGCATGACCGCGGAGCGCGAGCAGGTGCGCCGCGCCCTCGACGAGGTCACGCGCACCGCCGAGCCGGCCGCGCGCGCCGCCATCGACGCCGCCGTGGCCACGCAGCGCGCGGGCAAGGGCGATCTCTTGGCGGTGCTCACCGCGCGGCGCGATCTCGCGCTGCTCGAAGCCCGCCGTCTGGAGCTCACGCTCCGCGAATGGAACATCGTGAGCGACATCGTGACCCTCACCGGAGAGCTGCCGTGACGGACCCGTCGAGCCAACCGCGCAGCGCCACCTCGAAAGCTTCGGACGATCTCCATTCGGCCCCCGGCACGGTGCCGCCCGCGGCGTCTCTGCGGAGCCGGCGGCGCCTGATCGGCTTGATCCTCGGCGGCGTCGCGGCCCTCGGCGCCGTCACCGGCCTCGCGTTCCGCGGCGCGCACGGCGAGAGCGGGGCCGCCGCGATCGGGCCCGACGTGCCGCGCGCCGAGGGCACCGCCATCGTCTATTCGCCGGCCTTCCGTGATCGCGCGGGGATCAAGACCACCATCGCGCACAAAGGCGAGCTCGTGCCCGAGCTCAAGGTCGTGGGCACGGTGGCCTTCGATCCCGAGCACGTGGCCGCCGTGGGCACGCGCATCCGTGGCCTCGTGCGCAAGCTCGTGAAGATCGAGGGCGACGCGGTGAAGGCGGGCGACACGCTCGCGGAGATCGAGAGCGCCGAGCTCGGCGAGGCGCAGGCCTCCGTGGCGATGATCGAGGCCCAGCGCAAGGCCGCCGAGCTCAACGCCGCCCGCGAGCGCGATCTCTCCCAGCGCAAGCTCTCCACCGCGCGCGAGGCCGAGGTCGCCGAAGCCTCGCTCTCCGAGCATCAGGCCATGCTCGGCGCCGCGCGCCAGAAGGTCGCCGCGCTCGGCGGCGGGCCCAGCGGCGCGCTCGGCTTGTACGTGCTCAAGGCGCCGCTCTCGGG
This sequence comes from Minicystis rosea, assembly GCA_001931535.1. Classification (GTDB taxonomy): domain Bacteria; phylum Myxococcota_A; class Polyangia; order Polyangiales; family Polyangiaceae; genus Minicystis; species Minicystis rosea. Next base: position 221,433 of record CP016211.1, on the reverse strand, counting down.
CACGGTGGTCGAGCGCCTCGTGTCCGCGGGCCAATCGGTGGAGGGCAACCTCGTCGCGTACCGCGTCGCCGATCTCGATCACCTCTGGATCGAGCTCGCCGTCTTCGAGCGCAGCGTCGACGCCATTCGCCGCGGCGACGCCGTGGAGATCCGCCCGCTCGCCGATCCCGATCGCGTCATCGCCGGCACCGTCGCGCACGTGGGCGACGCGCTCGACGCCACCACGCGCAGCGCGCCGGTGCGCGTGAAGATCGACAACACCGCCCGCAAGCTCCGCCCCGGCCAAGCCGTGACCGCGAGCATCCGCGCCAGCGGCCCGACGCGCAACGCGCTCTCCATCCCCACCAACGCCGTGACCTGGGTCGACGGCAAGCCCACCGTCTTCGTGGTCGCGGGCGACAACCGCGTCATCCCCACGCGCGTCACGCTCGGCGCCGCCACCGGGGCCGAGCAGGAGATCCGCGAAGGGATCGCCGAGGGCACCGTCGTGGTGAGCGACGGCGTGTTCGCGCTGAAGAGCGAGCTCTACCGCTGACGCGCCCGCGCGTGGATCGCGCAGGAAACACGGTGCTCGCGACGCATGGTCGCGGCGCGGGCCCAAGGCCGCGGTCGCTCGCTGCGCGGGCCGCGCCGCGCCGGCTATGATCGCCGCGTACCTCCGCAGAGGGCCCGGCTTCCCGGGCCGAGCCCGTCATGAGACTCGTCGCCAAGCTCACGCTCGCGCTCGTCCTCGGGATGAGCGTCGTCCTCACCATCTTCGGCTACCGATCGGTGCGCCGCGAGCAGGAGCTGCTCGACAACTACCGGAGCCGCGGCGATCAGCTCATCTTGCACTCGCTCTCCATCTCGGTGCTGGACGCGTGGCGGCACGACGGCGAGGCGGCGGCGCACGAGCTCATCGAGGAGGCCGATCGGCGCGGCGACGGCCTGCACCTGCGCTGGGTGTGGCTCGACGCCGCGCGCACCGACGCCTTCGCGCCCGCGGTGTCCGTCGACACCTCGAAGGCGCGCAACGGCGTCGTACGCATCGAGCGCGTGTTCGACGGCGAGCCGCGCGACTTCGTCTATGCCCTCATCGACGTGGGCGAAGGCCGGCCCGGCGCCATCGAGCTCTCCGAGTCGCTGGAGGAGTCCGATCTCATCCTCCGCTCGAGCGTGGAGAGCGCCGCGCTCGCGGTGGCGGCGCTCGCGGTGCTCGGCGGGATCATGGCCCTCGGGCTCGGCGCCTATTTCGTGGGCCGCCCGGTGCAGGCCATCGTCGACAAGACCCGTCGCATCGGCGAAGGCGATCTCGCGGGCCCGCTCGATCTCCAGCAGAACGACGAGCTCGGCCTGGTGGCGCGCGAGATCAACGTCATGTCCGCGCGCCTGGAGAAGACCTTGGCGAGCCTCGCCAAGGAGACGGCCGCGCGCATCTCGACCTTGCAGCAGCTCCGCCACGCGGATCGCTTGAGCACGGTGGGCAAGCTCGCCTCCGGCATTGCCCACGAGCTCGGCACGCCGCTCAACGTCGTCAGCGGACGGGCCAAACGCATCCTCCGCGGCGCGCCGGCCGAAGAGGCGAACGACAACGCCCGCATCATCGTGGAGCAGACCGATCGGATGACGCGCATCATCCGCCAGCTCCTCGATTTCGCGCGCCGCCGCGGCGCACAGAAAGCGCCGGGCGACGTGGGCGCGATCGCCGCCGAGGTCCTCGCCCTGCTCCAGCCGCTCGCGCACAAGCGCGGGATCGAGCTCACCCTCGCCGATGGCTCCAGCGAAGGCCGCGCCGACATCGACCTCGGCCAAATCCAGCAGGCGCTCACCAACCTGGTGATGAACGGCATCCAAGCGATGCACGCGGGCGGCCGCCTCACGGTGAGCCTCGCGCGCGAGCAGGCCGTGCCGCCGCCTTCCCACGGCGGCGCCGAAGCGAGTTACCTGGCCATCCGCGTCGCCGACGAAGGCGAAGGCATCAAGCCCGAGCACCTCCCGCACGTCTTCGAGCCCTTCTTCACCACCAAGGACGTGGGCGAGGGCACCGGCCTCGGCCTCAGCGTCACCTGGGGCATCGTCGAAGAGCACGGCGGCTGGATCGACGTGCAGAGCGCGCTCGGCGAAGGCACCACCTTCACCATCCACCTCCCCGCGCGCTGATCGCCCGAAGCACGCCACCCCCGGAAACGACGACTCTCCGCGCCTTCGCGCCTTTGCGTCGAATCCCGATCAGCGCCCGCGCGCGCGCTCACCGTCCTCGATCGATCGACACGCCCTCGGCAGGGCAGCGCGCAGATCCTTCGCGGTGCGCGGCGAGATCGGGCGCACTTCGAGGGGACGAGCGCCGCGGCTCTCGTACTAGGATGCACGGCGATGCCGCGGCAGGTGCTCATCGTCGACGACGACAAGGCCATGTGCGATCTCCTCGAGGCCGATCTCGGGGACCGGCGCTTCACCACCGAGGCGCGCACCACCGCGCACGACGCGCTCGCGCTCCTCGCCGAGCGCAGCTTCGACGTCGTGCTCACCGATCTCAACATGCGCGGCATGAGCGGCATCGAGCTGTGCCGCCGCGTCGCCGAGAGCCGGCCCGACGTGCCCGTGGTGGTCATCACCGCGTTCGGGAGCATCGAGACCGCGGTGCAGGCCATCCGCGCCGGCGCCTACGACTACATCACGAAGCCCATCGACGTGGAGGCGCTCACCCTCGCGCTCGATCGCGCCATCGAGCACCACGCGCTCCGCCAAGAGGTGCGCCGCCTGCGCCGCGCCGTCGACGAAGGCAACCGCTTCGGCGAGCTCGTGGGCCGCAGCGATGCCATGCGCAAGGTGCACGATCTGCTGAGCCGCGTGGCCGACTCCGACGCCAGCGTCCTCGTCACCGGCGAGAGCGGCACCGGCAAGGAGGTCGTGGCCAAGGCGCTGCACGCGCGCGGCCGGCACAAGAACGGCCCCTTCGTCGCGGTCAACTGCGCGGCCGTGCCCGAGACGCTGCTCGAGAGCGAGCTCTTCGGCCACGTGAAGGGGGCGTTCACCGACGCGCGCACGGCCCGCACCGGCCTCTTCGTGCAGGCGAGCGGGGGCACCATCTTCCTCGACGAGATCGGCGAGCTGCCGATGGGCATGCAGCCCAAGCTCCTCCGCGCCCTGCAAGAGCGCACGGTGCGCCCCGTGGGCGGCGGCGCCGAGGTCCCCTTCGACGCGCGCATCGTCGCCGCCACGAACCGCGATCTGGAGACCGCCATCGAGGAGCGCCGCTTCCGCGAGGATCTCTACTACCGCATCAACGTCATCCACGTGCCGCTGCCCCCGCTGCGCGCGCGCGGCGGCGACATCCTCCTCCTCGCGCAGCGCTTCGTGGAGTCCGCGGCCTCGCGCGCCGGCAAGAACGTGAACGGCATCTCCTCCCCCGCGGCCGAGAAGCTCCTCGCCTACGCGTGGCCGGGCAACGTGCGCGAGCTCATGAACGCGGTGGAGCGCGCCGTCGCCCTCACCCGCTACGAGCAAATCACTGCCGACGATCTCCCCGAGAAGATCCGCGAGCACCGCCCCTCGTCGCACGTGCTCGTCGCCGCCGACGATCCCTCGGAGCTCGTCCCCCTCGAAGAGGTCGAGAAGCGCTACGCGCTCCGCGTCCTCGACGCCACCTCCGGCAACAAGACCTTGGCCGCCAAGATCCTCGGCCTCGATCGCAAGACCCTGCACCGCAAGCTCGAACGCTGGACCGGAGAGAAGGGCGAGAGCTGAGGCGCGCCCGCCCGCAGCCTTCGAGGCTCGATGGGGCCCTCGGGGCTGGATTGGGGCCCTCGATGCCCGACGCTCGCCCTTCGAGGCGTGATTGGCGCCCTTCGGCGCTCGATTGGCGCCCTTTGGGGCTCCAACGCCGGCCCTTTGGGGCTGGACGCTGGCCCTTTGGGGCTCGAACGGTGCCCTTTGGGGCTCGATTGCGGCGCTCGGGGCTGGAGGCTGGCCCTTGGGGGCTCGATTGCGGCGCTCGGGGCTGGACGCTGGCCCTCGGGGCCGGAGAGGTGGGGGTGGGGGCCTCTATGCGGCCGAGGAGTCGACGCGCGGGACCAGGCGGGCGACGGCGGCGCGGAGCTCGTCGACGTCGAAGGGTTTGTCGAGGACGAGGGCGGCGTCGAGGCTCGCGGCGTCGGCGTGGGTGCGGGCGTCGCCGAAGGCGGTCATCACGATGACGGGCACGGCGAGGCCCGCGTAGCGCAGGTATTCGAGCACTTCGAGCCCGCTGAAGCCCGGCATGCGCACGTCGGTGATGATGAGGTGGATGGGCCGCATCGCGCTCTCGAAGCGATGAATGGCGCGGATGAGCTCGACGCCGTTCTGCGCCTCCACGAGATCGTAGCCGTCCTCGCGGAGCTGCATTCCGACCAGGGCCCGCATCTCCGCGTCGTCTTCGGCCAGGAGGATGGAAATCGGGCTGTTCTTGAAGACGACGTCATCGACGCGATCGTCGATGGTGGGCTTTCGCGGCATCGCGGGCTCCTCCGGTCACGAGAGTCACCCGCCCCATTGCACGCCACGGACCAGCCCGAGGTCACCCCGCGCGCGCCGCTCGCAGCCCGCGAATTGCCGGCAAAGCCCCGGCGCAATCGCCGCGCGCCGAAGCGGCGCGGCGGGGGCGATGAAACGGACTGGCAGCATCGGGCCCGCGCGCTGAAAGTCGCCGTCACGGGGCGAAACTCCCCGTCGGGTCACGACGCCCCTCGCCTTTCATTGCAAGGCGGGCGGCCGAACGGCGCGTGACCGAACACGCCGACGTGAGAGCCCAGCGAGAGGCAGAGCATGACTCCAACGCTGACCGAGGAATCAAGGCCATGACTCCACCGCAGAGGACCGCGGACACGTCGCACCGAGCGGCTCGACCGCGAACGAGAAAGCGTGAGGAGGTCGAAATCGCGGAGGCTCTCAAGCGCCGCGACCAAGCCGTCCCGCCGCGTTTCCGATCAAGGTGTCCCCCTTCGTTCGTCGCCCGACGGCGCGGCCCCTTCGACGCCGAGCGTGAGATACGGAATCTTGCCGAGAGGCAGCCCCCTCGACTCGACGGCTGCGAGAAATCGATACTGGCCCGGCGAGGGCGGCGTGAAGGTCACGGAGTACACGCCGTTGCCCTCGTCCCGCGCGCGCTCGTGAAAGCGATGGCCCGTGGGAAAGCGGATGATCAGCACGTCGATGTCCGCCGCGCCGAGCGTGGCCGGCGCGGCGCCCTCGGCCTCCTCGTGCAGCCGGAAGCGGAGCGTGACCGGCACGCCGCGCTGGAGATGCGCCTTCGGATCGAAGACCGGAACGACGGTGAGCCGCGGCGTCTCCTCGTCGGACGCGTGGCGTGCGCCCACCGGGACCGTCTGCTCGAGACAGGCGGCGAAGCGCGGCCGATCGAGCAGGATCGAGACGTCGTACGGGCCGGGCTTACCGAGCTGGACCGTGGCCGCGTACACGCCGGGCGCGCCTTCGGTGAGGCCGCGATCGACGATCAAGAGGCCCTCCGGCGCCCGGCCGTAGGTCCGGTGCGCCCCCACCGGCGCCATCATCCCCTCGACGAAGTAATGCAGGTTCTTGTCCGCAGGGCTCGCCGCCATGACGCTGTTGCCCTCCGGCGTCGGCGCGATGAGCGGAGCGAGGCCGGCGCGGGCCTCGGTCGTCGTGGCCTGTCCGATGGGGACCTCGATCGCGGCCAGGGATCCCTGTCGATCGATGGTGTTCAGCTCGATGACGCTCATCTTCGCGGCGCTCGGCTGGCGTACGTAGGCGAAGCTCCCCGTGAACGCGATCTCGTCCGGCGCGCCGAGCCCGGTCAGCGTCCGCGCGGTCCGCGCCGCGGCCGCGTCGATGATCGAGAGCTCGCCCTCGACGCGGTTCGTCGCGAACGCGAAGCGCCCCGAAGGATCGAAGCGCAGCGCCGCGAGCCCGCGCTTCTGCGCGATCCGACCGACGACGGCCCGGCGCGCGATGTCGATGACGGCGATCTCCCCCGCCTCCCCGTTGGCCACGTAGACGGCCTGCGCCACCTCGCTCGCGGCGACGGCGACCACGCCGCGGCCCACGGCCACCCTCCCGATCACCGCGAGACTGCGGGCGTCGACCACGACCACCGCGTCGCTCTCGCGGCTCGTGATCCATGCCGTCTGCCCGCCGTCGGCGAACGCGATCTCGTGGTGCCCAGCGCCGGCCGCGATCGTCTCCTCGACGGCGTGGGTGCGCGCGTCGATCACGCTCACGCCGTCGTCGTTGCCGATCCAGACGCGACGTCCATCCGGCGCCGGGGCGACGCGCGCCGCGCCGGCGCCGACCGGCACGCGGGCGACGACGGCGCGTTTGTGGACGTCGACGATCGCCACGGACCTCTTCTCGGGGAGGCTCACGAACACCGATGCGCGATCGAGGCTCATGGCCCAGTCGGCGGGGCGCCCGTCGAGATCGATGACGCCGTGGAGCTTGGTGCGGGTGAACGCGACGGTCGGATCGATGATGGAGATCGTGCCATCGCCGCCGAGCGTCCACAGGTGATAGGCGCTCATCTCGACGTCCGCCTTCGCCGAGATCAGGCCGCCCAGGTAGCTCTTCACCTTGTCCTTGCACGCGGTCTCGTCCGGCGCGGGCTCGCTCCCTCGCCGCGACATCCAGGCGAGGGGGCGGAGCCCGCGGACGGGCGCGCCCGTGGCGGCGTCGGTGATGGTGAACACGGCGGACGCATCACCATGCGCGGCGACTGGTCCATTCACAGGCCGCAGCTCGAACGCGATGGAGATCCCGTCGCGCACGACGCTGCCGGCCGCCGGGATCGCGCTGCCAGCCGGCGCCGCGGGCGCACCGGCGTCCGCGGCGACGGTGGCGAGCGTGCGCCCTCGGTTGCAGGAGACGGACAGCGCGAGCACAACTGTCATCGCGAGACGGCGCAGGGACACGCCGCCTCGCGGCTCGATCCAGGGAGCGCGTTTCACGGCGTCACCCGGAGGATTCCCCAGAGCCCCTGGGTGAAGCCGAAGCTCTCCGGATTCCAGTACAGGAAGTCGCCGGTCACGGCGAACCTGCCGCCTGCGCCGAAGAGAGGCACGATGTTGTTCACGCGCATCGCCGACTGCGCGTCGTGCACCGCGCGCGTGAAGTTCACCGGGTTCGGGCCGATCACGCGGGAGAACGATCCGGCCGCGAAGGGGTTGTTCGGCCACTCCGCGCCCCACTGCGTGAAGGAGTGCTGCCGCGGGTGTCCCGAGGGCTGCGCGATGCGGAAGCGCTGCTGCTGTCCGCGACGCGCGGTGAAGATCGGCGTCGCCGGATCGCCGTTGGCGAGCGAGCTGAGGATGGCGCTCAGGTTGCGATCGTTGATCTCGTTCGGATCCGCCTCCGGCGGCAGCCCGAGCCGCGCCCAGATCGGCTCCGTGCGGTAGTTGAAGGCCTTGTGGCCCGTGTCCTCGGCGTCGTCCTCGCCGGCCAGGTTGCGGATCGCGGTGCCGCAGTTCAGGCCCTGATTCCGGCACTGGAACCGCGGATCGTCGGAGTGCATCCCGATCTCGTCCTGGTACACGAGCACGTGCTCGCGGAACGATCGGGGCTGCCCACCGAGATCCACGTGCTGGACGAGGGCCTGCGCCTCCATCTTCGGATCGGCCACCCAGGCTGCGCCCTGCGGCTCGATGACGAGCGTGCCGATCGCGGCGTTCACGCCGTGGTTCACGACGTCGGCCATGTCCTTCAGGTTGACGACGCCGAACTCGACGGGGACGTGCTGCTCGCCACCACCGAGCTTCGGCACGATCTGGCCCGCATACCAGGTGTACGTGCGCGTCTGCCCGGGCGCGACCGTCTGCACCTCGTTCTGCCCGATGTTGGCGCCGTCGCCGCGGTTCATGTCGTAGCTCACGAGCTGCGGGTGCAGCGAGACGTTGTTCGACGACGGCACCTGGTTGGTGTTGAACCGCTCGGTGATCGGCGGGTTGTAGTTCCAGTGCGGCGTCTTCGGCGGCACGAGGGGCAGGTCGTTGACGAGCGTGACCTTCACGCAGTCACCGGCCGCCGCGCGCAGGATCAGCGGCTCCGGCTTCCGTGCGCCGCTGCGGAGGTCCGCGAGCTGCTCCTTCTTGACGAAGAGGATCGCGTCCGGATCGTAGAGCTTGAACTCTTCGTTGTAGCTCAGACGATCGCCGGGCAGGTTGCCCTTGGCCGTGATGGCGTGCACCTCGTAGGCGCGCACCGGCGCGCCCGCCGGGCACACCGGCGTGGGCGGCGCGAGCTGCGCGGGAGGCGGGTTGTTGGGGAGCGGCAAAAGCCCTGGAATCCGCTTCCCGAACGACCGGAGGATACCCCACATCCCGTTCCAGAGATCGTCCGTGGGCGCGCTCTCGTAGAGGTGATCGACCGAGCCGTCCGCGTTCTTCGTCGACGTGGAGAAGCTCTGCATGACGAACTCGAAGTGCTCGGAGATGCCGAAGGCCTGATCGTTGCGGAAGCCGCTGTCCGGATCCGCGGCCTCCGTCAGCCACCGGAAGCCGTGCACCGAGTAGACGTGCTGCTCCTCCTGCGCGCCCTGGATCAGGCGAACCTGGACCTTGTCGCGCTCGTAGATCGGCAGGATGGGCGTGAACGGATCGCCGTGGATCGCGGTGCGGAAGACGTGATGCATCCGCCCCTTGTCCCCGGCCTTGAGGCTAAAGGTGCCGTCCGGGTTGCGGTTGGCGATGCGCAGCGGGATGGGCTCGTTGCGGTAGTTGATCAGCATCGTCCCTGGATCACGGGACGAGATGACCTCCGGCTCGTGGACGCCCGTGTGCGCGATGGCGATCGGCAGCGGCGCCTCGACCTGGTTCGGCGGATTCACCGGATTGTCGAAGGCGTCGTAGAGGATGGCGAAGTCGGCGAAGGCGAGGTTGAACTCGCGGTAGCTGTCGGCCACTGCGGGCGTGAGGATGTCGGCGCGGAAGCTCGTCGGCCCGCCGTCGGCGCGCGTGCCGAAGAGCTGGCCCGTCGTGGGATCGCGCCACACGGACCCCGTCGGCTCGACGACGAGAGCGCCGTAGAGGCCGTGGTGCTGGTGCGAAGAAGGCGAGAAGTGATCGTGGGTGAACGACGTGCGGACGGTGCGGTCCTGGGCCTGCACGTCGAGCAGGGGATCGGCCCACCAGCGCTGGACGGTCGTTTGCGTGCCGGGCTTGGCCAGCGGGACACGCGGGTTCACCCTGGCCTGGAGCCGGACGCGCGCGTCGCCCGGCTCGGGCCGGAGATCGCCGTCGGCCGCGAACGCGCCTCCGACGGCGTTGGCTGCATTGATGAGCTCCTTCACCCCTTGGGCGGCGAGGGATCCATCCTCGTAATTGAAGCCGTTGGCGGCGCCGTCCGAGGACGTGACATCGAATTTGACCAGATGGATGTGTTGGCCAACGACGTCCGTCGGCGTGAAGATCTGGAAGTCGTCCTCCACCAGGGAGTCGGGCAGGAGGTTCGACGCCGCGAAGGTGACGCAATCGTTCGAATTGGCGCGGACGAAGAACGGCTCCAGCGGACGGGTCTTGTTCACCGTCGCCACCACGTCGTCCTCGAGGACGGTGATGCGCATCTGCTTGTCGTGCCACCCGGCCTTGTTGACCACGCCGTCGAGCTGCACGTAGGCGGTGCGATAATCACGCAGCGGTGCGGTGGGCGGGCACGGATTGGCGTACGGTGCGCCCGGCTTCCGCCCCTGACCGTTGACCACGAAGCGCGCCGGCGCGCCCTCGGGCGTGAAGGCCGGATAGGACCTGGCCGGGAAGCCATAAAGGGTCGTGAAGGGCGCTCCGCCCGGGAAGGCGCCGGCGTGGAAGTCCATGGCCGTCTGCTCCTGCGGCGTCCCCTCCGGCGGCAGGAGCTTCACGTTCGCCTTCAGGATCTCCACGTCGAACACGCCACGCTCGCCGAACACCGCCTCCTGGACCTTGGGGATCACGTGGCGCTGAAGCCCACCGTCGAACTCGATGTCGAGCGGCGGTTGCGAGGGCCTGTGTCCGGCGATGGCGCCGATGTAGAATGGATAACCGCGGAACTCCGGTGTCGGCATGGGCGGCATGGCGCGCTCGGGCAAAGGCACGAGCGCCGGGGTCGGCGTCCCCTGCGGGATCTCGCCATCAGGCAAGTTGCGATCGGGCGTGCCGGACTCGAAGACGTCATGAACCCGGAGCAGCTCCCACATGCCCTGTGCGAAATGGGGATAGAGATGACAGTGGAAGATCGCGTCGCCCGGCGTGAGGTTGCGATTGCCCGCGCCGCCGAAGGCGATGTCGTACGTGTACGCGGCGCCCGGGCCGAGGGTCTGCGCGTCCAGGAAGGTGGACCGATCCCCGTTGGGCGTGTGCAACCACTGGTGCGCGTGCAGGTGGAAGACGTGATGCTCCTTCGGCCCTGCGTGCTGGTTTCGCATCCGGATGGGGTCGCCCAGATACGCGTGGTGGACGTTCGACGGGTCGTCCGGGAAGAGCGCTCGAGTCGCGACCCCGTTCGCGTTCTTGTCCACGTTCATGGCTGGATCGCCGCCCGCCCAGGAGGAGAGGAAGAACTCCTCGAAGCGGCACTCGACGCAGTTCTTCGTCGGGCCGATCCGTTTGCGGTTGGCGAGCAGCTCGGCGCCCATGCCGGCCGCGCCGTAGTTGATGCCAAAGCCGTCGCGCACGCCCTGGAACGGGCGCGTGTCCAACTCGGGAAAGGCCTGCACGGCGTTGAGCTCGTCATGGAAGACGATGGTCATCTCGCGAAAGACGCCTTGGTCCACCGAGTTGGGCGTGCCGACCTCGGTGGCGACGTAGCCCGCGACGATGGCGTTGAGATCGCCGTGCACGATCCGGTTTTGATCGTCGAGGATGCGTAGGATCGGGACGCCCTGCGCGTCCTCGGCGTCGTAGTCGATCCGGGGCGTGCCGTCGGGGTTCCGCTGCGGCAGCGAGGCCGCCGCGAGCTGCGCCGCGGTCACCTGGGATCGATACCAGACGGCACCGGGAGGCTCGACGTTGACCGCGCCGAAAAGGCCCTGGACGATCTGCCCGCCCTCCCCTGGCCGCCGGTCATCGCCCCTGCGCTGTGCATGAGATAAGTGCCCTCACGCTCGGCGAAGAGTCGATAGACGCGCGTCTGCCCGGGGTTGGCCAAGGCGCTCGGGCTCTTTCCCACGTTGCCGCCCAGCGATTCGAGGTTCTGCACCTCGAGCCCGTTCACATGGACGGACGCCTGCCGGGTGACGGGTTGATCTTCATCGACGCGCGCGGGCGCGAGCCAATTGGTGAATCGGATCACCAGTGTGTCGCCCACGTTGGCGCGGAGCACCAGCGGCCTTGGGCGCTTGTCTTCGCGGAGCGTGGCGTTGCCCGGACCGATGGGTTTACTGGGATCGATCGGGACGACATCGCGCTTGAGCGCGTAGATCATCCCGGCTGGGTTGAAGGAGCCGAAGCGGTTGTAGACGTAGACTTGATCGATGGCGACGATGTCGGCCGTGATGGTGCGGCCCGATCCCGGCGTGGGCGGCGGCGTCGCGATGCCAGCCGCGTTCTCGCCGAGCTCTTCGTCGGTCGTCGCGCTCTCCCCCGCGCAGCCCCCCGCGACGAGCGAGAGCACGGTAGCCGCGAGCACCGACAGGACACGTATCATGGGTTGCCCTTTTTCTGCAGGACGCACGGGCGCCAAAGCGCCTCCGGCGCCGACATCGAATACGCGCACGGAACCCGCGCCGTACACGGCGGATCCACCCATGTGCGCAAGCCTCCGCGAAGCGCGGTTCGACTGGGGCCACCTCTTACCCCCAACCGCCGAGGCGTCAATGCACTACCGGAACAAGCCTGAAACGCTGTCAGAGTCGGAGAAGAGATGACGAGAGCGATAATCGCCTGATGCGTTCGCGCGCGGCGACGTCATTCGTCGTGCGCGGCGCGCGAAGCGATGTAGGTGAGATCCCGAACGCGTTTCGTCTCAGCGCCCGTGCGCGGCGGATCTCATTCTTGCGACACGTGACTCGCCCCGATCCGATCAGACGAGACGAGCAACGGAGCGCGCCGCCGGGCAGCCTGAAAATGCAGACACTCGCCCGGGGCGCGCGGCGCATCTGTCGAAGAGGGGATCATGGGCCGCGCGTCGGCGCGACACGCTTCAGAAGCGCTCGAGGAAGCGAGGTGTCGTGCTGTAGCTCGGCGTTCAGCCGCGCTTCACGTGTAGCGCGCTTCTTCTCTTTCGCGAACCGAGCGCGCAGCTCCGATTCACCGCGGCGCCGCGGGCCGGCGGCACGATGAGCATTCCCCTCGCGTCCCGCGATCAAAGGCAGTTGTAATAACCGTGCTGAGAATCGTAGCCGCAGTGCGTGACCCCGGTGCACGTGATGCTCTGGAGCGCGTTGTTCTCACACCACTTCACGGTGTTGCCCGAGCACTGGCCCGTGAACGTCACGCCGCCGCACGGACTGGACGTCGAGCCGCCGCTGCCCCCCGTGCCGCCGCAGGTCTTGCCGCAGATGCTCGCGACCTCGCCCATGCACTGGGTGTCCCACGAGGTCGAGCAGCAATACGCGTCCTGCGCGCAGATGGCCTGGGCGCAGGGATCGCACGTGGAGGTGAGCTTCGTGCCCGAGCTGCAGATGTCGTGGCTGCACGTGCCGCCCGTGCCGGCGCCGGCCGTTCCACCCGTGCCGCCAGTGCCGCCCGTGCTGCCCGAGCCGCCGTGCGCGGCGACCTGCTGTTGAATCCAGGCGGCGAGGAGATCGACGCGGGCCAGCACCTCGGTGCCGCCGCCGGCGCCGGAGTTGACCGCGACGATGGTGTGCGTGCCGGGGATCAAATCAGGCCCGCCCGAATCGCCCGATTCGATGACCTCTTTGGCGATGTAGTCGTAAGGGAAGCCGGAGCTCGTGGCGTTGTCGACGGTGAGCACCTTGCTCACGTAGAGGTTCGTGGTCGAGAGGCTGCCATTGTTGATGCGGCCGATGTTGAGCACGGAAGCACCGCTCGCGAGCGGAGACGTGGCCACCGTGGGATACGACGCGAGCGTGATGGCCTTGTCCAAGAAGACGAGGCCGATGTCGTGCATGTTGGGATTCACCGTCTCACCGGCGTTCTTCCAATCGTAGGTGGCGCCGCTCGACGCCGAGGCCTTCTGATTGGACGCGTAAGGAGCGATGATGTCCCAGCCGGTGAATTGATAGACACAGTGCCCCGCCGTCAAAACGACCTTGGGGGCGATGAGGGCGCCGGAGCAATAAGCGCTCAACTGGCCGCCCTTCTTCATGTTGACGAGCACGGCTTCGGGGTACGCCGTGGCCTTGGAGCCACCGATGATGGCGCGACCGTCGCGGCCCACGTTCTCCCCGTCGGCGTCGACACCGCTGTCGGAAGTCGGCGCGAGGCACGCCGCGAGCGGAAGGGCAAAGGCGATGAAGGCGGAGATCGAAAGCGCTCTCTGGCTCATGATGCTCACTCTTTCCCCGAGATCGGATGGCGAGGCCCGGGCTCTCCAACCCGTTGATTTCGTCGCGAGCGCTCCGAGCCCGGCGAGCCCAACCAAGGAATCCTCGGCGACTTCGAGGGAGGGCAACCGGCGAATCGGCGCGCGAGCGCAGAAGACCCCAGGATGGAAGCCGTGGAATCGACGGATTCACACGCTCACACCGGACGAAGGCGGCGACCGTTCAAGAAACCATCAGACACCGACAGGCCCAGCTTCTAGTCTCGGCCATTGAACAATCAACGATTGATTCGTGCTCATGAGCGTTCTTTGCCGGACGCTCTTTTGCACGCCATCCACGCATGTTCTCTCGCGGATAGAAAAGCGCGTCGCGAATGCGCACACGAGAGTCCCGCGCTTCCAACCCACTTCGAAACCAGGATTGGAGCACGCGCCCGAGCGCGAATTCCGAGCGACAGCGGCGCCGTTCGGCACACATGACAACCATCGTGTGGGCCTGCGCGCCCATGGGCCATCGATGTGCGGCGGCGGCGCCGATTCTACTGCCCGCGGCGCAAACGTGCAGAAGGGTAAACGGCGCTGCGCGACGAGGCGGCGCGCGCGAAAGGCGCTTGCGGTTCGGAACGGTGTCGGGGGTGGTGGAGGAAGCGGCGAGCGCGCGAACGATGCGTGATGGCGGTCACGCGCGCCGCGGGCGGAGCGCACGCGGCGGCGATGCTGCGACCCGCGTCGTCGCGCGGGAGCGAGCATGAATCAGGGGCTCGCGGTATCGCCTTCGGGCTTCGGCGTGTGGACGGGCTTGGGGGCGCTCGAGTGGTAGGAATCGTGGCCGGTGTGGATGCGCACGAGGGTGGGCTCCTTGGCGCGGGCGACGCCCGTGTAGGCGGCGAGGCCGTGCTCCACGCCCGTCTCGACGAGGTGGAGCGAAGGCGTGACCTTGTAGAGGCCGGGACGGCGGAAGATGGGGCGGCCGCAGGCTTCCTCGACGAAGACGGTCATGGAGATGGAGCCGCCCGGCTTGAGCGGACGGTAGCCGTCGCGCGCGATGGTGCGCGTCTGGGCGCCGGCGGTGCAGCGCGTGACGCCGTCGGGACCTTCGATGCGGAAGCCGAACATGCGCGAGCGCACGGCGGCGAGCGTGGCGCGCCGGCCGACGTTGGTGGCGGTGAGCGTGAGCGTGAGGCGCGCGCCGCTGACGGCCTCGGTGTACGGGCCGGCCTTGAGCTCGATCTTGGGCGCGTTCTCGTCGACGGGAGGCTTGGGCTCGTTGCTCCTGTCGTCCTTGCCGTCCTTCGTGCCCTTGTCGTCCTTCGCGTCCTTGTCGGCCTTCGCGGGATCCTTGTCGTCCTTCGCCGGATCCTTGTCGTCCTTCGTGTCCTTGTCGTCCTTCGCGTCCTTGTCGGCCTTCGTGCCCTTGTCGTCGTCGGGCTTGGCGTCGCTCGCGTTGGGCTCTTCGACGGGATCGGGCGGCTCCCAGCTCAGGACGATGGTGGGCGCGAAGAGCTGCTTCTGCGGCGCGATCGTGGCCGGATACTCGGTGCCTTCGACGGCGAACGGAGCGTCGACCTTCTTGGCGTTCTTGGGCGCGTCCCAGCCGTAGCGGGCGCGGACGATGACGCCGCCTTCGACGACCTTCGCGTCCTTGCCGAAACAGAAGAGGCGCGGATCGAAGGTCTCCACGTAGGCATCGCCGGGCGCGAGCATGAGGGCGCGCGGCTCGGGGAAACCATCGGGCCGAAGGCCCGCGGGGGCTTGGCAGTTGGTGGGCTTCGCCGCCTTCTTCGACATCGTGTCGCCGGGCTCGAGGGTGAAGCGGAGCAAGCGAGCGTCGGCCGGCACACGCACCCAATGCGAACCTTCGTTCTCGATGCGCATCGTCCAGAGGCCCTGCGCGGAGGGCGCGATCACGCGGAGCTTCACCTCGGGATCGGGGAGCTCGGGCTCGGGCGGCTTGGCCGGCCCTTTCTTGGCGACGGGGCGCGGCGCAGCCGGCTTGGCAGCCGCGGGCGCAGCAGGCGCAGCGGCGGACGCGGGAGCAGGTGCAGCAGGTGCGGCGGGAGCAGCAGGCTTGGCCGGCGCCGGCTGGGCGGCGGCGGGCGCGGCGAGCAGCGCCGGCACGGTCGAACCGGCGGCCAGAGCGGTGAAAAGAGCGCCTCGGAGCCCTCGGGACATCGCTGACATCGTGGGGAGACGTTGCCGCGGTCTCCTCGGTGGCGTCAACCTTCGATGAGGCGTTCTGGGGGCGGCGGCGTCGCGAGGAGTGATAGCGTACGCGGGCCCTGACGACGGACGGCGGGGATCCGGAGAAGAATGCGCGGCCTGTACGCCATCGTCGATGTCGATTCGCTCACGAAGCGTGGTCTCGATCCGCTGTGGTTCGCGGAGATCGTGCTCGCCGAAAAGCCGGCCGCGATCCAGCTCCGCGACAAGAGCGGCGGCGCGCGGAGGACGCTCGCGTGGCTCCGCGCGATCGCGCCGATCGCGGCGCGGGCCGGCGTGCCGCTGTTCGCCAACGATCGGCCCGACCTCGCGATCCTCGCGGGCTGCGACGGCGTGCACGTGGGGCAGGACGATCTTCCCGTCGCCACGGTGCGCTCGCTCGCGCCGGCGCGCGGGCTCCGGGTCGGGCTGTCGACGCACGACGCGGAGCAGCTCGAGGCCGCGATCGCCGAGGGGCCCGACTACATCGCGATCGGGCCCATCTTTCCGACGGCGAGCAAAGAGAAGCCCGATCCGGTGGTCGGCATCGAAGGGCTGCGCGCGCTCGCGGCGCGCGTGCGCGCGGCGAGGCCCGGGCTGCCCATCGTGGCCATCGGCGGGATCACGGCGGCGAACGCGGCCGAGGTGGGCGCGATCGCGGACATGGCGGCGGTGATCCAAGCCATCCTGCCGACGGGTGACGGCGCGCCGGAGGACGAGATCCGGGCGAAGACGCGGGCGTTCGGCGCGGCCCTCCGCGGAGAGGAGCGCGCGTCGTGAGCCTCACGCTCCTCTTGGCGGTGACGGCCGCGGTGGCGGCTTCGATGGGCTACCTGGCCGCGCGCAAGCACGGCGACGGCGAGCCGCTCCCCGACGAGGGCGACGGGGACACCGAGAAGCGCAAGGAGAAGAAGCGCGAGAGCGACGAGCCGCCCGCGCCCGCGATCAAGAAGCCGAAGCCCGATCCGGCGCCGTTCGCGACGCTGCCGCTCGCGCTCGGCGACGTGGTGACCTCGGGGCCGGACGAGCGCTGGCTCGCGGGGGCCATCGTGGCGCGGGAGGAGGGCCACGTGATCGCGGCGCTGTTCCTCGCGCCCGAAGGCAAGGAGCACAAGGCGGTCGCCGTGTTCGCGCCGCCGCGCAAGGACCTCTGGTGGATGTCGCCCGCGGAGATCGCGTCGCCCGACGAGCCGCCCGCGACCATCGAGCTCTCCGGGATCGCGCTGCAACGCAAGGCGCGGCTGCCCGTGCGGCTCTCGCGGCACGGGCAGGGCGCGCCGCAGGTCGCCGAAGAAGGGATCTGGGCGGTGTACGATCGCGGTCGCGACGTGGCGGTGGTGATCGCGTCGGGCGGGCAGGCGCACGCGTGGGTCGGCGTGCGGCTGGAAGAAGACGAGTACGATCGGCTGGGTGGCGGCGGGGACGCGTAGGTCGAAGGCGCGAGATCGTTGGAGCTCCAACGATCTCGCGCGGCGCGCGCTCGAGCGCTGACCGAGAGCGCGCAGCGGCGAAGGGTCAGCCCTTCTTGCCGGCGACCTGCTTGATGCGGGCGAGGTCCTGCTTGCCGATTTCGCCGAGCGCGATGAGCACCACGAGGCCGAGGACGCCGAGGGCAGCGGCCTCGACGAGGGTGCCGACCTTGCCGAGCCACGGGAGGCGCGAGCCGGCGGCGATGCACACCACGAGCGTCACGAGGGCGCGCACGAGGGTGAGCTTCTCGACGAAGCCGCCCGCGACGCGGGAGAGACGGATGCCACCGACGATCGCGACCGCGGCGAGCGCCGCCGACGTGGCGAGCGCGGATTTGACGAGCATCTCGGGGCCGAAGGCGGCCCGCGGGACGAGGTAGAAGCACCCGACGGCCACGAGGAGCACGGCGACGAGCGTGAGGGCCGCGCTCTCGCGCTCGCGGCCGAGGCTCGTGAGCGCGGCGCAGGTGATGCCGAGGACGCTGAACGCGCCCATGCCCACGCTGAGGATGCGCAGGGCGTCGCCGCCGCGGCTCCAGATCTCCACCGGATAGACGAGGCGGAGCAGGTGCGGCGCGATGCCGGAGACGACGCCGATCATGAGCACCGTGAGGACGAGCGCGAGGCGGACGCCGGTCATGGTGTAGCCCCGCACGGCCTCGCGATCCCCCTCGGCGCGCGCGCGCGCCAGCATGGGGAAGAGGATGAACGTGACCGACATGAGGAGCTGGTACGGGAGGAAGGAGAAGAGCTGCACGCCGCGATAGACGCCCTGAAGCGAGTCCGCGGCCTGCGGAGACGCGGCGACCGCTCCGGCGAAGCGGCGCAGGAGGAGGAAGTCGGTCTGCATCAAGAGGTTGAGGAAGATCTGACCGCCCGCGAGCGGGAAGAGGAACTCGAGGTACTCGGACGCGCTCGGGCCGCCTTCGCCCGCGCGACCGATGCCGCTCTGGGACAAGGCGAAGGGGACGATGAGCGCCGCGGCCATGGCCGATCCGACGAAGACGCCGAGCACGCCGCTGCCGCTCGCGCGCATGAAGAAGTAGGCGCCGAACGCGACGCCCGCGAGGCGGAGCGCGCCGTAGCCGGTGTCGAGCGCGGCCTGCGGGATGAAGCGACGGCGGCCGTTGAGCGATCCGACGAGCGGCGCGTAGACGCCGTAGAGCAGCACGATGAGCGCGGCGACGCGGAGCGGGACGGCCACGTGCGGCGCGCCTTCGAACGAGGCGATGAGGCCGGCGAAGGTCGCGAAGGCCAACGACACGAGCACCGCGACGACGACGTGCACGCGCAGCGTGGCGCGGAAGGCCTCGCTCTCGCGGCCGGGCGCGCTGGAGACGGCGCGCGAGACGCCTTGGATCGACGTGGCGACGATGACGTTGTTGACGATCGACACGATCGACAGCACGAGCGCCACCTGGCCGTAACCGTCGGCGCCGAGGAGCGCCGGCAACAGCGGCTGCTGGATGAAGCCGAAGAGGATGAAGGCCACCTTGGCGCCGGCGATCGCCAGGCCTCCGCGTCCCGCGGCTCGCGCCGTCGATCCATCCGCCGCGGGGGCGCTCGCCGTCGCGACGCCCGCCGAACCTTCCGTCTCGCTCGATTGCACCATCGCCGGCGGCCGCTATCGCAGAACCGAGGAGCGAGGGCAACACGGCGCGGGCCCGCGAGCCGCGCCACCGGCTGGGGTCCTTGTCGCGATACACCGGGAAAACCTGCGCGCGGCGCGCTCGGCGCGGGGTGATGAGCGACAGCCGCGAGGCCGCGTCAGAAGCGCGGGGCGCGGAGCCGCGCGAGCGCGCGGATGGGGAACGCAGCCAGGCCGTGCGCCGCGCGCGTGGGCGGCTCTTCGGGAACGCCGAGGAGGCGGCGAATCACGCGGCGCACCGATTCGTCCGTGGCCGCGCGCGCCATGATGGCGCTGATGCCGAGGCGCTGGCGCTGCTCGGCGGCGAGATCGCGCATGGCCCGATGGGCGGAGACGACGATCACCGGCGTCATCGACTCGGGGACGGTGCGGCGCAGGCCCTCGATGAGCTCGAAGGCGTCGACATTGGGGAGCGCCAGCTCGCAGATCAAAAGCGCCGGCGAGCCCCGAAAGGACATCGTGGACCGCGCTTGGGCTCCATCACGGACGACCGCGGTGGCGAGCCCGACCTCGCGCACCCCCGCGAGGTACACCTGGGCCGCCACCAGATCGGGATCGGCGATGAGCACGTAGTTGTTGGCCATGGTCCCCACCCGGCTCGGGACACGCGCGCGCCCCAAAGACTACTCAGTTACCACTTAGAGCATTTTCCCAGGCTGTGCACCGAACACGGACCAAGATCAGGATCCCCCCGAAGACGTGTGAGCATCTTCACGCGAAGCAATGTCCCGCACCGCGGTAGGTCGGGGCCCTTGCTTCGATCCGGTCGTCTCGCACGAGGAGGTAGGTCGTGAAGTGCTCGGCGAGCTCGCCGGCCTTCGCGTGGCGGAAGAAGACGGGCGCGCCGATCTCGAGGTGCACGCCGTCGGGCACGAGGAGGGGTGTTTGCACTTCGCCGGCGCCTTCGAGGCCGGTGAGGCGGAGACCTTCGGGGAGGTACGGAATCGGAAGGCGATCGGGGCCGGGCGCGCCTGAAGCGATGAAGCCGCCGCTCTGGCACGTGACGAAGCCGGGGCCGGGACGGCGCGTGATCTGGAGGGCGAAGAAGGCCGCGGGCGCGAGCGTGAGGCCGTCGTAACCGTCGAAGAGGTGGCTGTCGACGAAGCCCGATCCGGCCGCGACCTCGGTGAGCGTGGGATCGTCGACGGACCAGGCGACGCTGCCCGTGCCGCCGCCGTTGAAGAGCGGGACGGCGAGGCCGCGACGCTCGACGGCGCGGCGAACCTCGGCGCGGAGCGCGCGGGCCGGGCCGCGGGCGAGCTGCTTCACGGCGCGCTTCGGCGCATCGAGGAGAGGCGCGACCGCGTTGTGATCGGGCATGCCCGCGATGTGCGCTTCGTAGGCCATGAGCCCGGCGAAGCCGAGGTGAGGATGCTCGTGGACGGCCTGCGCCAGCGCGGCGACGGCCTCCGCCGTGCGCAGCGGGCTGCGGCGGACGCCGACGTGCAGGCGATCCCCGAGGGGACGGTAGGAGACATCGAGGTCGACGATCACCGGGATGCGCACGCCCGCGTCGCGCGCGGCGGCGCCGAGGACCGCGAGGTGCTCGGGTGCGTCGGCGACGATGGAGACCTGTGCGCCGCGACGGTTGGCCGCGGCGATGAGGGCCGCGTCGCGCGGCTGCGCGGTCGGATAGGCGATGAGGATGTCGCGGAAGCCCTCGTCGACGAGGTACGAAGCTTCCGCGGGCGAGTAGGCCATGACGCCGCGAATGGCCTCGCCGCCGCGGGCGACGATGCGCCGGAGGAGCTCGACGCAGCGGACGGACTTGGAGGCGACGCGCACCGTCTTGCCGGCGCGCCGCGCGGGAGCGACGACGGTGTCGACGTTGCGATCGAGGGCGTCGAGATCGATGAGCGCGGCGGGCAGAGGCTCATCGCCGAGCGCGCGGCGGTAGCGACGATGGAGAGCAGCGAGATCGTTCATGGGTCGCGTCCTTGGGATCGAGCCCTCACGGGCAGGGATCCATCGCTTGGCCGGCCGCGGGGACGCTGGGCACGCCCTTCACGAGCCCTTCGAGGAAGCAGCGGTATTCGTGCTTCGGGACCTCGGTTTGGAAGACGACCTCGTGCCCGTCCTCGATGCCGTCCTCGGCGTGCTGGGTGAGCACGGCGGTGACGCCGCCGCCCGCGTTGCCGGCGGCGGGGAGCGCGATGGACCCACGATCGACGAGCGGGAGCAACGAGGCGACGGGCGTGAACGAGGCGATCTCGGGCACGGTGCCGTCGAGCGCGGGGCCCGCGAGATCGAGGCCCATCGAGAGGCTCGTGGCGTTGGCGATGGAGGGCAGGATGTAGTGATCGACGATGCCCTGCATCATGAGCACGTTCCGCGGCGCGCCGGTGGAAGGCTCGTGGACGATGCTGCGCGCATAGACCGGCGGATCGGCCGACTCGACGGCCCACTGGAAGAGCGAGAGGACGGGGTCGTGCTCGTGGAGCGCGTACCCCGAGCCGGCGAGGCCCACGAGCAGCTCGGCGAACCCTTTGACTTCGAGCGGCTTCTTCTTGTGGATGACGTTCTCGATCCAGCTCCCGCCCGCGCCGCTCAAGAGAATCGCGCGGAAGCGCGGCTCGAAGGCGGCGGTGAGCGGCGCGATGGTGGCGCCCATGGAGTGGCCCATGAGCGCCATGGTGCCCGGGTCGAAGCGCGCGAGGTTCTGCGGCGCGACGGCGCCCGGGCAATCGGAGACGTCGATGGTGACGAGCTCGAGGACATGCGCCTGCAAGGCGAGCTCGGCGGCCGACTGGCGGACGTTGTCGCGCATGGCCACGGGGTTGCCCACGTTGAACATGAGGAACTGCTCGTCGCCGTGGGTGATGTTGCGGAGGCCGCCGTGCGGGCCGTCGATGCTCGAGCCGGCGAAGCCCGCGGCCGCGAAGTGGAGCGCGGGGCCGGTGCCCGGCTCGATCGCGGGGCCGCCCGTCATCGCTTGCACGCCGCGATCGACCAGCGGGCGCTCGCCGCCGGCGCCGGTGCGGCTCAAGACGACGATCGGGTAGCCGGCCGAGGGCATCGCGCGGCGCGGGATGGTGACGACGAAGTTGGCTTCCTCGGTGCGCTGGAGGATGGGATCGCCCTTCGCATCGAGGGCCCATTCGCCGCCGTCGTCGTTGTAGGGCGGCTCGCCGCGCTGGTACTCCGGCATGGCGATGGTGCTCGCGTAGACGCAGTAGTCGGCGAACACGTCCGTCTGCGCGAAGGCCTTCGCCGGCAGCGGCGGCGATGCGATCATGGTCGCGGTGACGCGGCCCATGGTCTCGGTGGGCACGCCCGTGGTGAAGACGGCGAGGCCCGCGATCTCGGCGACGTCGAGCCCGCCATCGCCGAGCGCGTCGAGGGCCGCGCGATAGGTGTCGTGCGCCGTCGCGCTCATGCCTTCGGGCGCGTTTCCCGCGGCGAGCGTGGCCATGCCGGAAGCGACGCCGAGCCGCGCGCCCTTCGCGTCGTGCAAGCTGCGCGTGACGACCGCAGCGTAGCGCGTGGCTGGACGGAGCGGCACGCCCTGCAACGGGAGCAACGCGAGCAGGTTGGGCGCACCGTAGGGGCCGCCGTCGGCGAGGAAGCGCGCGTCGATGGGATAGCGCTTCGAGTAGTCGGGCGCGGCGGGATCGACGCCGACGAGAAACACGGTCGCGCCCTCGGCGACGCTGCCGTGAACATCGGGCAGCTCCTTGTCCGCGATCGGGCCGGAGAAGCGAAAGTAGATGGCCGACGTGGCGCCGAAGCCGCGCACGTCGTTCTTCAAGATGGTGCGAACGCGCGCCGGGAGATCCTTGCCGAACGGGTCGGGGAAACCTTCGAGGTCGACGACGCCGTCGACGCCGAGCCGGGTGTCGCTCGGGAATGGGGCCGCATAGAAATCAGCCCGGGCGGCGAAGTCCATGGAGACCGTGGTTCCATCCGCCTGGGCAGTGCCACCGGTGCCTCCAGCGCCCATGGGCGGCGCTTCGGACCCGCATCCCGCGAGCGCGATCCCGAGCATGGCGGCGAGCGTCGATGGTGCGTATCGCGGGGCGGACATGGGCGAATGAGATCCGTTCACCTCACGCGTGTAAAGGGCGCTGCGTAGACTCTGCGAAGCAGCTGCGTTTCGCGTATAGTGACGAGGCCAACATGTCATCCTTCCCTCGCCTTGCTCGTCCGAACCAACGTCGCCGCGCGCTCTTCGCCGCGCTCTCGCTCGTCGCCGTCACCGCCGCCTCCGCACAGGGTTGCGGGATCGATGGTGGTGATCTCTTCGGCGATCCCAGCACCGCCTCGAGCAGCGGCAACAGCGACGCGAGCAGCGGGAGCACGTCGACCACCGGCGGCAACACGGGCGGCGCGGGCGGCTCCACGGCCACGACGAGCAGCACGGGCGGCGCGGGCGGCGCGGCGACCACCTCGAGCAGCGGGACGGGCGGCGCCACCACCTCGAGCTCCAGCTCCAGCAGCAGCTCGAGCTCCAGCAGCGGCGGCACGTGCAAGACCTACGGCAACGCCTGCGACGCGGCGACCGAGTGCTGCGGCGAGCAGTGCAACGCGTCCGGCGTGTGCGGGGCGCAGGGCTGCCAGGGCAACGGGAAGACGTGCGCGTCCAACAACCAGTGCTGCTCGCACCGGTGCTCGAACAACACCTGCCTGCCCTGCCTCGGCGAGGGCGCCACCTGCAACCAGAACGAGCTCTGCTGCTCGGGCCAGTGCCAGGGCGGCAAGTGCGTCGGCTCGACCACGTGCACCGCGGCGTGGATGCAGTGCCAAGACAACGGCGCGTGCTGCTCGGGCCTGTGCAAGTTCGGCGTCTGCCAGGACTGCAAGCCCGTCGGGCAGGCGTGCAACCTGGGCCTCGAGTGCTGCACGAGCAAGTGCCAGAACAACGTCTGCGTGAACTGAGAGACGCGCAGCCGAGGTGACGCGCGGCGCGCTCGTCACCGGATCACGAACGGGCTCGGGCCGATGCGGTCCCGGCCCGTTCGTGCTTTCGGGGCTGCGCGGCGAGTGAGCACGACGGCGCGACGATCGCGCCGAGCAGGCGAGCGCTGCGCGCGCTGATGCAAGTCGGTGACGCGAGCGCATCGGCGCGGTTGTCGCCGTCGCCGTCACGCGCCACCGACCCTTCTGCTAAGTCGGCCGCATGGCAGCGAACCAGAGAGCACGTCCGTCAGCGACCTGCCCCAGCGGAGCCGATGGCCGCGTGCACGTACGCGGCGCGCGCGAGCACAACCTGAAGGACATCGACGTCGACATCCCGCGCGACGCGCTCGTCGTCTTCACGGGCGTGTCGGGCTCCGGCAAGTCGTCGCTGGCGTTCGGCACGCTCTACGCGGAGGCGCAGCGGCGGTACCTCGAGTCGGTCTCGCCGTACGCGCGTCGCCTCTTCGATCAGATGGGCATCCCCGACGTCGACGCGATCGACGGCCTGCCTCCCGCGGTGGCGTTGCAACAGCAGCGCGGCGCGCCGACGTCTCGCTCCTCCGTCGGCAGCGTCACCACCATCTCCAACCTGCTGCGGATGCTCTACTCGCGCGCGGGCGACTATCCCCCGAAGCAGCCGATGCTGCACGCCGAGGACTTCTCGCCCAACACACCCCAAGGAGCCTGCCCCACGTGCCACGGTCTCGGCCGCATCTACGACGCGACCGAAGCCTCGATGGTGCACGACGATCGGCTGAGCATCCGCGACGGAGCGATCGCGGCTTGGCCCCCTGCGTGGCACGGTCAGAACCTGCGCGACATCCTCACCACGCTCGGCCACGACGTCGACCGCCCGTGGCGCGCGCTGCCGAAGAAGACGCGCGACTGGATCCTCTTCACCGAGGAGCAACCGACCGTGCCCGTGTACGCGGGCTACGACATGGAGGAGGTCCAGCGCGCGATCCGGCGGAAGGAGACGCCGAGCTACCAGGGCACGTTCACGAGCGCGCGGCGGTACGTGCTGCACACCTTCGCGAGCACCGAGAGCGCGCTGATGAAGAAGCGCGTGTCGAGGTACCTCGTGAGCACCGAGTGCCCGCTGTGCCGTGGGAAGCGGCTCCGCCCGGAGGCGCTCTCGATCACGTTCGCGGGGCTCGACATCGCGGACATGTCACGGCTCCCGCTGAAGCGGCTCGAGGACATCTTCCGCCCGGCTGCCGAGGGCTCCGCGAACGGCGCACGAGGCGGCACGCCGGCGCAGAAGCGCATGGCGAAGGCGCATCCCGAGAAGGCCATCGTCACGCAGCAGATCGCCGAGGACCTCCTCGCGCGGATTCGGGTCCTGCTCGATCTCGGGCTCGGGTACCTCTCCCTCGAGCGCAGCACGCCGACGCTCTCCCCGGGAGAGCTGCAGCGGCTGCGGCTCGGCACGCAGGTGCGCTCGAACCTCTTCGGCGTGGTCTACGTGCTCGACGAGCCGTCGGCGGGGCTCCATCCCGCCGACACCGAAGCGCTGCTCCGCGCGCTCGATCGGCTGAAGGCGTCGGGCAACTCGCTGTTCGTCGTCGAGCACGACCTCGACGTCATCCGGCACGCCGACTGGATCGTGGACGTCGGGCCGGATGCCGGAGAGCACGGGGGACGCGTGCTGCACAGCGGGCCTCTGCCGGAGCTCGCGCGCGTCACGGATTCGCACACGCGCCGTTACCTCTTCGACGAGGCGCCGATCCCGAAGCGCGCACCGCGGACGCCCAGAGGGTGGCTGCGTCTCACGGGCGTGACGCTCAACAACCTGCGCGGTCTCGACGTCGAGCTCCCGCTCGGCGTGCTCACCTCCGTGACCGGCGTGTCCGGCTCGGGCAAGTCGAGCCTCGTGAGCCAGGCGCTCGTGGAGCTCGTCTCCACGCACCTCGGCCACGACGTCGCGACCGAGGAAGTGACGAGCGAGGAGATGCTCGAGGACGTGCCGAACGCCGTCGCCGGCCGCATCGCCGCCGGCATGGAGCACATCCGTCGCTTGGTGCAGGTGGACCAGAAGCCGATCGGCCGCACGCCGCGCTCGAACCTCGCCACCTACACGGGGCTGTTCGATCACGTGAGGAAGCTGTTCGCCGCCACGAAGACGGCGCGGGCGCGACGCTACGGCGCGGGGCACTTCTCGTTCAACGTCGCCAAGGGGCGCTGCGCGACCTGCGAGGGCGAGGGCTTCGTGGAGGTCGAGCTGCTCTTCCTCCCCAGCGTGTACGCGCCCTGCCCCGCGTGTCACGGCGCGCGCTACGACCCGAAGATCCTCGAGGTCAGGTACCGCGCGCAGAGCATCGCCGACGTGCTCGCGATGACGGTGGACGGCGCGCGCGATCTCTTCGCCGACGAGCCGCACGTGCGCCGCGCGCTCGACGTGCTGCATCAGGTGGGCGTGGGTTATCTTCGGCTCGGCCAGCCGGCCACGGAGCTCTCGGGCGGCGAGGCCCAGCGCATCAAGCTCGCGACGGAGCTGCAGCGCGCGCAGCGCGGCGACACGCTCTACGTGCTCGACGAGCCCACCACCGGGCTGCACCCCGCCGACGTGGACCGGCTGATGGAGCAGCTCGCCGGTCTGGTCGACGAGGGCAACACGGTGATCGTCGTCGAGCACAACATGCGCGTGGTCGCGCGCAGCGACTACGTGATGGACATCGGGCCCGGCGCCGGCGACGAGGGCGGCCGCGTCGTCGCGTTCGGGCCTCCGGAGACCGTGGCGCGGGCGCCTGGGAGCCGGACGGCGCCGTACCTCGGGCGAGCGCTGAAGCGCGCGCCTACGTGATCGCAGAGGACGCTCACGCCGCGTTTGGATAACGTCTCGTCCATCATGGCTCTCGAGCTCTCGTCGCTGGGAACGCTCACGCTCGTGATGGGCGAGTCGATCTCCATCCCCAACTGCCCTGCGGGCATGCGCGTCATCGTCGAGTTCCCCGCCGTCACCTGGGAGGGGCCGCGCCTCCGCGGTCGCCTCAAGGGTCACGCCGCGGCCGATTGGATCGCGATCGGCCCGAGGGCACCGCCACGCTCGACATTCGCTTCACCCTCGAGACCGACGACGGCGCGGTGATCTTCGTGCAGACGCACGGTCGCACCGACAGCGCCACCTTCGCGAAGGGCGCGCCCGTCTACCTCGCGCCTCGCTTCGAGACCGGCGACGCACGCTACGCGTGGCTGAACCGGATCCAGGCGGTGGCCAAGGGCAGCCTCGCGGCCGGCGAGGTGCAGTTCGAGGTCTATGAGCTGATTTGAGGCGAGGAAAGGAGCGCCGCTTCGGGCCTAGCGTCAGCTTTCGAGCGGGCCAAAGCAGCGCGATCTTCGCGCAACGTGCTCAACCCAACGCGGGCGGAGGCATCGTCCAGCCGTCGCCGTCGTTGGGATCGTCGCTCGATTGCGGCGCGCCGTCCTCCGAGGCGCTGCCGAAGAAGTCGGCGATCTCGTGGCGCCGCGCCTCCGCGTCGGCGCGGCCCAGATCGATGAGCTTCTTGGCGAACGTGCCGTCGAAGAGGAGGTAGCTCGCGAGGTCGGCCTCGGTGGCCTCGCCGACGTCGAGCAGCGAGAGGATGCGACGCGTGAGGCCGCCGCCGTGACGGAGCGCGCCGCTCCGCACGTAGGTGGCGGCGAGGCGGCCGATGTCTTCGCTCGGGCGCACGACGAGCGACTGGACGCGGCGATAGGGGATGTCGCCGCGGGTCATCACTTCCTTGTTCACCCGGCGGAGGAAGTCGTTTCCATAGACGGCCTCGCCGTCCTCGATCACGCGGTTCATGCGGGTGAGGACTTCGTAGTCGCTCTGCACGTGATCGAGGAGGAACGCGTTCAGCACCTTGCCGAGCACCATGGCGGCGCCGGGCGGCTTCTGATCTTCGCCGCCGCTCTCGACGCCGCGCACTTCACGCGAGAGGCCCACCGCGAAGACGTGCGTGGCCCCGAGGCGCAGCGCGGGCGCGATGGGCGTGTTCTGGCGGACGCCGCCATCCATGAAGAGCTCGCGGCCGATGCGCACGGGCGGAAACAGGATCGGGATCGCGGCCGACGCGAGCGCGTGCACGGGGCCGATGAGCGCGCCGCGGATGACGGTGCGCGGCGGCGCGGTGGTGGGCAGCGTGCTGTCCGGGCCCGTCTGCATGAAGATGACGGTGCGGCCGGAGCTGACCTCGGTGGCGGAGACGCTGAGCGCCGAGAGGTGCCCGTGGCGGAGCGTGCGCGCGATGGCGCGCCACGGGATCTCGCGCTCGATGAGCTGCGTCATCGGCGTGACGTCGAAGAGCCCCGCAGCGTCGGTGCCGCCGCCGAGCACGACGCGGTGCACGCTCATCGCCTGGCGTAGGCCGAAGCCGAGGACGCGCGCGAGGTTGAGCTCGGTCCACAGATCGACGAGGCGCCGGATGCCGAGCGTGGCGTCGGCGAGGTGCGCGGCCAAGAAGCAGGCGTTGATCGCGCCCACGCTGGTGCCGCAGAGGATGTCGATGCGCGGAGGCGCGCCGCGCCGGCGGGCGAAGCCGTCGAGCACGTACGAGAGGACGCCGACCTCGTACGCGCCGCGCGCGCCGCCGCCCGAGAGGATCATGGCCACGCGCCGGCCGCGACCGGTGCTGGGCGGGAGGCTCTTGCTGTTCGAAAGATCGTGACGACCGCGGTTCAAGACGACTCCTTCCCGCGCAGCGCCGTGGAGGCGGCCGGCGGTCCGAACGAGGGCGGCGGGTTGCGACGCGAGGGCGGCTCGGCCGAATCACGCGGCCGCGCGCGGCCGCCGACGATGGTGTCCAATGCGTCGGCGATGCCGCAGGCCGAAGCCTCCGCGACGATGCGCGCGACCACGGGGCGACGCAGAAAGAGGCCCGCGAGGCGAGGATCACGGATGTAGCTCATGACCTTGCGCGCATGCGCGACGGTGCGGGCCGCGGCCTCGCGCGCGCTGCCCGGCGCGCCTTTGCGCAACGCCTCGACGGCGAGCGCGCGGGTCTCGAGGCCGTACTCGGAGGAGGTCGTCTCCACCGATCCGAGCGCGGTGCGCGCCAAGAGGACGCCGGAGTGGAGCTCGCCCGAGTCCACGCGCGCGAGCGCCTCCACCGCGGTGGCGAGCGCGTGGTAGCTGACGAGGCCCTGCGCCTCCGACAGGCGACGGGACTCGGCCGCGAGCGGGATGGCGCCGCGCGCGTCGCCGCCGCTCCGCGCGAGCAGCGCGCGCGTGAGGCGCTCGTGGGCCAGATCGTAGGCGCTGCCCGTCACTGCCACGAGCGCGCCGGCGTCGCCGGCCAGCGTGTGCGCGCCGTCCACGTCGCCGACTTCGAGCAAGATCTCGGCCGTGCAGAGGAGCGTGTCCGCCCGCGAGTCCTGATCGCCGTAGCGCTCGTGCGCATCGCGCGCGCGCCGGAGGTACGCGAGGCCGCGGCCCGCGTCGCCGATGCGCGCGTAGGCCTGGCCGATGTTGCTCAGCGTCTTGGCGATCTGGAAGCGGCCGCCGATGGCGAGATCGATGGTGATCGAGCTCATCCCCACGGCGATGGCGTCCTCGAAGCGCTCGAGCACGAACATGGCGAAGGCGAGCGCGTTCTTCACGCGGGCCTCGGCCCGGCGAGCGCCCACGGCCTTGAACACCGCGATCGCTTCGGCGTACGCCTCCACGGCCTCGTACACCCGGCCGCCGTAGCGGAGGAGCACGCCCTTCGCGCGCAGCACCTCGGCCCGCGCGCGCGCCGGGAGCCCGCCGGCATGCGCCACCTTGAGGGCTCGCTCGACCGCGTCGATGGCGCCTTGCACGTCGCCGAGCTCGCGGAGGATCTCGCTGAGAATGGTGAGCGCCTCGACCTCGAGCGCCGGCTTCTTCGCGAGGCGGGTGACCTCGGCGGCGCGCTGGGCCACCGGCAGGCCACGCGCGAGATAGCCCTCGTCGAGATCGAGCCGCGCGGTGCGCACGAGCGCGAGCGCGGCCCAGCGCGCCTGCCCGCTCTCGCGCGCCAGCTTGCGCAACGAGGAGAGGTGCGCGCGCCGCTCGCGCCGGCGACCGAGGTGACGGTAGATGGCCTCGAGCGCGTCGTGCGCCACCATCCGCCGCGTGTCGCCCGCGGGCAGGAGGCCGAGCGCGCGGTGGAAATAGCGCTGCGCGAGCTGCGACTGATGCGCGGCCCGCGCCGCAGTGGCCGCCTCGATGTAGAGCTCGGCCGCGGGGCCGGGCGCCTCCCCGCGCGCCAGGTGCCGCGCCACGATGGCCGCGCTGATCCCCTGCGACAGCGGCGTCGTCGCCAAGTGCTCGCCGAGGCGGCGGTGCATGCGCACGCGCGCCGGCGGATCGAGCGCCAAGTAGGCCACGTCGCGCGCCAGCGGGTGGCGGAAGTCGACCGAGCCGCCCTTGCGATCGCAGAGGCCGCGCGCGCAGAGCCGCGTGATGGCCTCGTCGTCCGCGAGGCGCGTGAGCGCGAGCAGATCCGACTCGAGCAGCGGGCCGCCGGCCACCGCGAGCCAATCGACCACGTCGCGCTCCGCCGAGGGCAGCTCGCGCAGGCGATCGCCGATGATCTGCTCGAGCGTCGAGGGAAGCGCCTCGTTGCGATCGCCCGGGCGCTCGTGGCGCACCAGCTCGAGGCGCGACGAGCCGGGCGGCTCGCCCTCCGCGGGCCGATCGATCACCTCCAGCGTGCCGCGCTCGAGGAGCGCGTCGATCATCTCCAAGAGGAAGAACGGGTTGCCCGCGACGCGCGGGACGAGCTCGGCGCAGACCGCGGCCACGCCCTCGCGCACGCCGAGGTGCGCCTCCACGAGCCGCACCTGCTCCTCGGGCCCGAGCCCGCGCAGCTCGATGCGGACCATGCCCTCGATGAACGGGGCGATGCGATCCTCGGGGCGCGTGACGAGGAGCACGAGGATGGGCAGCGCCGACGCGCGCCGCAGCAGATCGCGCAGGATCTCGAGGCTCCCGAGATCGGCCCAGTGCAGGCCGTCGATCACGATCACGAGCGGCTGGATCCGCGCCAGGCTGACGAGCAGGTGGCGCAGGCCGCCGATCACCAGATCGCGCCGGTAGTTGGCGGGATCCTCCTCGGCGTGCGCGTGCTGCTTGCCCGTCACCAGCTCGGCGAGGCGGGCCACCGCGTGCACGCCCGCGGGCGTCTTCGCATAGTCGCCGAGCACGCCGCGGAGCACGTGCTCGGCCTCCTCGAGCGCGTGATCGAGGCCCATGCCCGTGATGAAGCGGAGCAGATCGGAGACCGTGGACATGGGCAGCTCGCTCTTCACGGGCGAGCACTCCACGTGGATGACGCTGGTCTCGGTCGGGAGCTCGGCGAGGAACGCGCTCACGAGCGCCGTCTTGCCGATGCCCATCTCGCCGACGACGGCGCGCGTCACCACCGCGCCGCGCAGCGCGCCTCGCGCGGGCGCCGGCGGGGCGGGAGACCAGCGCGGCTCCCCTTCGCGGCCCGATCGCGGCGGCCTCTCACCGCGGCCATCGACGCCGCCTTCGACGCTGCCTTCGACCAAGAAGGGCTCCGAGATCGGCGGCGGCGCGCTCGGCTGCGCGGGCGAGACGGCGCGGTGGAAGGCGGCGTTGAGATCGGCCCGCTCGGCGTCGCGGCCCACGAGATCGCTGGGCGAGAACGAGAGCTCGTCGAGGCGCTCCTCGCGCGTGAGCGGGCGCTCCAGCACGTAGGGCCGCATCTGGCGCGGCACGTCGCGGCCGGGCACCGCTTCGATGTCGAGCGGCGGCGCGTCGGCCCAGCGGAAGTCGCGGCGCACGAGGCGATAGATGCCGCCCGCGACCCACGTCGCGCCGAAGGGCGTCGCCTGCCCGATGCGATCGGCGAGGTAGTTCGCGGGCTCCTGCAGCGTGTGGTGCACGAGGTGGCCCTGCGCGTCGCGCTCGCCCGAGGCGATGCCGCGCACGATGCCGATGGCGGCGCGCAGCGGGACGGGGAGATCGTCGTCCGCGCCGGCCAGCGCCTCGTGCACGTCGACCGCGAGCCAAGCCGCGTCGGCCGCGGCGCGCGACGGGTTGGCCATCAGCCCGACGATGGCGCGCGCCACGGTGATGCTCGCCTCGCCGGCGGGCATGAGACCGCCCTCGGTCCCATCGTGGTCGGACGAATCCCACGAGAAGACGGCCCCGCGCTTGTACGCGATGTTGTCGAGGATGGCGCGGATGGCCCCGAAGCGCGCCCGCGCGTCCACGCCCGGCGCGGCCGAAAGCGCGTGCAGGCCCGCGAGCCGCACCGACACCACGGCCACGTGGCGCACCTCGCGCACGCGCCGCGGACCATGGCGCGGCGGCGGCGACGAACCATGCCCTTCGGCGTCGCTCGCGCGCGGCACGCGCACCGCCGCGAGCGTGCGCGGCTGCGTGTCCACCGCCAGCGGCTGCGCCAGATCGCGGCCGAGCAGGTGCGCCAGCGTCTGCTCCACCGAAGCGTTGTCGACGAGCTCCTGGCGCGCGAGCATGGCGCGCGCGATGGCGCCGGCCATGTCGCGCGCCGTCTGGAAGCGATCGTCGGCGCTCGTCGCCAGCGCGCGCATGGCGATGGACTCGAGCTCGGGCGGCAGATCGGGCGCGAACGCCGAGGGCGGCTCGAACGATCCCTTCTGCACCGCCTCGAAGAGCGCCTCGTCGTCGAGCTTGCCGAACGGCGATCGCAGCGCGAAGAGCTCGTAGAGCACGACCCCGAGCGAGTAGATGTCGCTCCTTCGATCGACCTTCTCGCGCCGCGCCTGCTCCGGCGACATGTAGCCGACCTTGCCCTTGAGCACGCCGGGCTCGTCGCGGAAGAGGCTCGCGCTGGCGATCCCGAAGTCGGCGATCTTCACCACGCCCTCGTGCGACACGAGGATGTTCTGCGGCGACACGTCGCGGTGCACGATCGAGAGCGGCACCCCGCGCTCGTCGCGCCGCTCGTGCGCGTAGTGCAGCCCCTTCGCGGCTTCGGCGATGATGAACGCGGACACGGGCGGCGGGATGCGCGCCCCCTGTTGCCGCGCCGCGGAGATCACCCGCCCCAGATCGAAGCCCTCGACGTACTCCATCGAGAGGAGGAGCCCCTCCTCACCATGATCGGAGAACTCGTAGACCTGGACGATGTTCGGGTGGTTGAGGCGGGTCGCGAGCTGCGCCTCCTCCACGAACATCGATCGGAACCGGCGTGAAGCCCCGTGCGCCGGGAGGATGCGCTTGACGACGAGGAGCTTGTACGTGCCCTCGGCGCCGCGCTTCTTGGCGAGGAAGACCTCCGCCATTCCCCCGCGCCCAAGCGGTGGAGGATCTCGAAATCGGCGAGCTGCTGCGGGGTTTTTGCCATTCGAGAGCGCTGCCCGCCGGCGTTGCCCAGCCGGCGCTCGGCCGGTATCGCGGGTGCTTCGCCCGGCGCGCCGGGTGAGCCCCATCGCCGACAGGGCCCCGCATCTTAGCCTCCCGCGCACGGATTCGGGAATGGACACGCGGTCCTACGCCCATCGAGGGGTTGCTGCCGCCCCAGGGTCCGCATATTCGAGAATCAACATGGCCCACCGCCGCCGCGCCGCCGCGATCACCGCCCTCGCCTTCCTCGCACTCCCCCTCGTCCTCGAAAGCGCCGCGCTGGCGCAGGCGCCGCCGCCCGCCAAGGGCCCGGTGATCGTGCCGCCGCCGGCCAAGCCGCCGCCCGCCAAGGGCGGCGGGAAGAAGACGGACGCCGAGTTCGATCCCGACGCCAAGCCCGCCGAGCCCCCGCCGCTCCCGCCGACCGAGGCTGGCCAATGGGGCGTCGGCGGCAAGGAGGAAGAGGGGAAGTTCGCGCCCGGCGGCGACAAGAAGAAGCTGGAGGCCGAGGCGAAGCAGAAGGAGAAAGAGGAAGACAAGAAGCCCGTCGACCTCGGCCCCGCGCGCCGCGCGTGGCTCGACACGGTGATCGGCTTCGGCGCCATGCGGTACATCGTCGGCGACTCGGGCGGCGAGAACGCCCGCACCAACACCACCGGCGCCTCGTTCATCTTCGGCTTCAGCTGGCGCGTCGCCGACATCTGGACGCTGAGCGCGCGCTTCCCCTTCACGCGCGCGAGCGTCGACGGCCCGGCGGGCGCCTACAACACGTTCGCCGTGGGCAACCTCGAGCTCAACGCGAAGCCCTCGTTCCAGCTCACGCGCAACCTTCGCCTGCCCGCCGAGATCGGTCTCTTCCTACCCACGGCCCAGGGTGACTCCTTCCCCGACACGACCTCGCCCGACAAGGCGCTCTCGGTCGCGCAGATGCTCATGAACCAATCCGCGTCGTACGCGCGCGGTTGGGAAGAGATGCCGCTCTTCGCCACGCGCCGCTTCGGCCTCCGCCTCGGCGCGGGCATCACCTGGGACAAGGACGAGATGCACGTCACCGCGGGCACGCGCTTCGATCTCATGCCCAAGGTCGGCGGCGGCGACGCGTACATGGGCTACAACATCGCGGGCGTGACCTACGCCTGGGTGACCCAGGCTTCGTTCCACTACAGCTTCTTCGACGGCAAGCTCGAGCCCGGCCTGCGCGCCTGGCTCGCCGTCGCCAAGCTCCCCATCCACACGCTCACGCGCGACGACTCCGGCGCGCAGTTCGTGCTCGAGCCGCAGGTCAACGGCCGCTTCCCGATCAACGCCGACAAGTCCATGGCCGTGAAGGCCGGCATCGGCATGATCCTCCCCGTCGCCGGCCCGATCGGCGGCAGCGGCGCCCCCTTCGACGCCGCCATCAAGGGCTTCCGCATCAACGCCGCCTTCGAGTTCTGATCGGTCGCGCGCTCGCGACGGGCACGCTCCCTCCACCGCCCCGCTTCCGCATCACGCCACGCCGTGCGCCGAGCGCGCACGGCGCGTGTTGGCGTGCTCTTCGCACTTCGCCCCGTCATGCACGAGGTTGGACGGAGGCTCATGGCCGTTGCCCTGCTCGGCGGCGCGCTGTTCCACGCAGCTTGCACGAGCCCGGTCGACACGCCGAATGAAGACGTGGAGCCGGCCGAGCGCACCGCGGAAGCGCACCAAGAATTCGCGCCGGCCGTCGCCGCGGCCCTCATCGCCGCTGCTGCCGCGATCGCGGCGGCGATCGTGTCCGGCCAACAGCACCCGCAGCAGCCCATCTACATCTGCCCGCCCCCTCCCAACCCGCACCCCGACGAAGCCCCGCGCCTTCCGGATCCGAGCGCTCCTTCTCGATGGCTCGACGAGCCCGCGAGCCTGGGTGACAGCCATGGGTGACATCAACGGCACCGACCGTCACCTCATGCGCATGACGCTCCTCGTGCCGGTGTTCTTCGTGCCCGTGTACGTCCTCGCGCTCCGCTGGGGGCTCCGCGATCGAGCGCCAGCCGGCGAGCTCGGCGCCATCTTCAGCGCCTTCGCCTTCATCCTCGTGATCCTGGTCTTCGCGGTGCCGTCGTGCCTCGCGCGCGTCTACGCCCGCCCCGACGACGCCTCCCGCTGGCGACGCGCCGCGCTCGACGCCAGCGCGCCGGCGTTCACCACGCTCGCGATCTTCACGGCCGCCCGGCTCCCCATCGACCTGTGGGCCGGCATCGTGGCAGCCCTCGCGCTGAGCGCCGTCTTCGTGACGCTCGTCGTCTTCGCGCAGCGCCCCATCAAGCGAAGCGCGACGTGACCTCGTCAGGGTTCGCCGCTCGTACAGCCTCGCTGCAAACACCGCGCTGAGTTTCCCCAGACGCGTTCCGGAGCCTCAGGAAGGCCCCTGAGTTTCCCCAGACGCGTTCCGGAGCCTCAGGAACGCGCCTGGGCGCCTGCCGAGCACGCTCCTGCTGCTCGGTAGCGCGTCTCGGTCGTCGTTCGTGGTGGGTGTGGCGGGAGCGGCTCGCCGTGGTGCGAGCTTCAGCGGAGCTTGAGGTAGGTCTGCTCTTTGAGGCCGCGCTCGTAGTCGGCGAGCATGCGCATGCCCTCGTTGGGGCGGAGCTTGTCCTGCTTGATGGCGACGTCGACTTGGGCCTTCACCTTCGCGACCAGATCGTGCGTCTGGTACTGGGTGAGCTGGAGGACTTCGCCGATGGTGTTGCCGGCGATCGTCTCCTCCAGGTAGTAGCCGTCGTCCTCGTCGTCATCGAGAAAGACGTGCACCTCATTCACCCGGCCGAAGAGGTTGTGCATGTCGCCCATGATGTCCTGGTAGGCACCGGTGAGGAACACGCCGAGGTAATACGGGCCCTCCGCGATCGTGTGGAGCGGCAGGGTGTCGCGCACGTCGTTGAGGTCGATGAACTTGCTCACCTTGCCGTCGGAGTCGCAGGTGATGTCGACCAGCGTGCTCTGCGAGTCGGGCCGCTCGTTCAAGCGGTGAATCGGCACGATGGGGAAGAGCGCGCCGAGCGCCCAGTGATCGAGCAGCGACTGGAAGACGCTGAAGTTGCAGATGTGCTGATCGGCGAGCTGGCTCCGGAGCTCGCCGATGTCGTCGGGGAGATCGGTCGGGTCCATCTGCTCGGCGAGCTTCGCGAGCTGCTCGGCGATCTGCCAGAAGAGCGTCTCCACCTTGGCCTTCACGTCGAGGCCGAGGAGACCGAGCTCGAACATCTTCTGCGCCTCCTCCTTCACCTGGAGGAGGTCGTGCCAGGTCTCCGTGAGGCCGCGCGAGGAGAGGTGCTCCTGCGTGTAATAGAGATCCTTGATGAGCTTGTGATCGGTCGGATCGGCGCCGGCCGCCTCGATGGCGGTCTCGATCTTGGTCTTCTCGATGGCGCCGAAGGCCTCGACCACGAGCACCGAGTGGTGCGCGACGGTGGCGCGGCCCGACTCGGAGACGATGTTCGGGTGCGGGACCTTCTCGTCGTCGCAGACGTCGCCGATGTTGTAGACGACGTCGCGCGCGTACTCCTCGACGGTGTAGTTCATCGAGGAGTGGAAGGTTGAGCGCGAGCCATCGTAATCGATGGCGAGGCCGCCGCCGACGTCGAGGTACTCGATGGGCTGCCCCGCGCGGCGGAGCTTCGCGTAGTAGCGCGCGGCCTCACGCACGGCGCGCTTGATGATGAGGATGTCCGGCACCTGCGAGCCGATGTGGAAGTGCAGGAGCTTGAAGGCCGAGCTCATGCCCGCGTCCTTCATGATCTGCGCGGCCTCGAGGATCTCCGCGGTGGAGAGGCCGAACTTGGCGTGCTCGCCGCCCGACTCGGCCCACTTGCCGGCGCCCTTCGTGACGAGGCGGACGCGCAGGCCGATCATCGGCTCCACGCCCATCTCCTTGCCGATGCGGACGATGGCGCGGACCTCCGAGAGCTTCTCGGCGATGAGGATCACCTTCTTGCCGAGCTTGCGCCCGATCATCGCGGTGCGGATGAAGCCGTCGTCCTTGTAGCCGTTGCACACGATGAGCGACTCGTTGTCCGTGTGCACGCTGAGGCCGGCGAAGACCTCGGGCTTGGAGCCCACCTCGATGCCGAAGTGGAAGGGCCTACCGGCCTCGAGGATCTCCTCCACCACCTCGCGGAGCTGGTTCACCTTGATGGGGAACACGCCGCGGTAGGTGCCGCGGAACTTGTTCTCGCTGATGGCGTTGTTGAACGCCTCGTTGAGCGCGCGGACGCGGTGATGGAGCAGGTCTTGGAAGCGGATGAGCAGCGGGGTGCTGAGCCCCTGCTCGAGCGAGGCTGCGACGACGTCGCGGATGGCGATCTTGCGGCCACGCTCCTGGAGCGGCGCGATGGTCACGGCGCCCTCCTGGTTCACGTCGAAGTAACCGCTCCCCCAGCGGTCGATCAGGTAAAGCTCCTTCGCGTCCTCGATCGTCCACGGCTCGGGGCCGGCGGCCTTCGCGTTGTCGGCGTCCAATTTATCTCGCTCCTGCTGCACCCCGCGGTCGCTACGGCGGACGGCTTCGCACGCCGCGGGTGGCGTGCGGTCAATACGCCATGCGGGCCGCTCGTTCAAGCCGCGCGAACGCCTCGCCGCGCGAAGCTGGGACGGGGCCGAGCTCGGTCGGCGCCGGCGACGCACCGACCCCCACGGCGCGCCGGCACGCCGCCGAGACCGCCCGAGGATTTCCGGTGCCGGCGCGGAAGCGACGCGAGCGACGGCGCCGGTGATCTATAGTCGCGTCGTGCGCCGGAGGAAGCCGCCCTGGGCCGCGCAGGTCCTGCTCGTCGCGCGGAAGGATCTCGCCATCGAGCTCGCCACCGGCGAGATCGTGACGACCAGCGGGTTCTTCGCGGTGCTCGTGGCGGTGATCGCCTCGCTCGCCTTCTTCTCCGGGCAAGACGCCGCGGTGCGGGTCGCGCCGGGTGTCATCTGGGTCGCGGTCGCCTTCGCCTCCATCCTCGCCCTCGGCCGCACGTGGCAGCGCGAGCGCGACGACGGCGCCCTCGCCGGCCTCTTGGCCACGCCCACCGCGCGGAGCGCGATCTTCGCCGGCAAGGCCATCGGGGTGGCCATCTTCATCACGCTCGTGGAGCTGGTCGTCATCCCGGTCACCGCGCTGCTGTTCTCGGTCGACTTGGGCAAGGTGGGGGGCGGCCTCGTCCTGCTCTGTCTCGCCGCCACGCCGGGCATCGCCGGCGCCGGCACCCTCTTCGGCGCCATGACGGTCCGCACCCGCGCCCGGGATCTGGTGCTGGCCACCGTGCTCTTCCCTCTCCTCGCGCCTTCGATCCTGGCGGCGGTCGCCGGCACCCGCGAGCTGCTCGACGGCGCTCCCGTGGGCGCCCTCTGGGATTACGTCGCGCTCATGGGGGTCTTCGGCACGGTCTTCATCGCCGGCGGTCTCGGCCTCTTCGATCTGCTCATCGAGGGTTGAGGGGCCCTCGCGCCGAGCGCGTTCGAGCCCACGCGTCGCAAGTCGCAACGCCATGCCGCAACGCGGCGCGCTCGCATCGATGAACATTTGGCGACGAGCCCTGGAAGGGATCTCGTGCGGGGAAGCGACTTATGCGATGCTATGAACGCCTGCGTACGTCGCGCGTCCTGCGCGGCGGCGCAAGCGTGCTTGCCGACTCCCGCTCACGGCTTCCCGGCTCGACCCCAGCCGGACTCACGAGGAGGCACCCTTGCGCCCTAGCCGCTCACGAACCACCTACGCGCTGCCGTCGATCGCCTTCTTCACCATCGCCCTCGCGACCTTGTTCTCGAGCTGGGTCGGCTGCGCCGCCGGCTCGACCGAGACCAGCCACGCCACCGGAACCGGCACGGGCACCGGCGGCTCCAGCAGCACGATGAGCACGGGCGGGACCGCTGGAAGCACCACCTCCAGCACCGGCGGCACCGGCGGCATGATGGGCTGCGCGGGCGACGAGAAGTCGTGCGACGGCACCTGCGTGAAGATCACCGACCCGGCCTACGGCTGTAGCCAGACGGGTTGCGACGGCTGCCCCGCGCTCCCCAACGCCGAGAGCGCCTGCGCGAACGGGGTGTGCACGATCTCCGGCTGCAGCAACGGCTTCAAGAACTGCGACGGCAACGAGACCAACGGCTGCGAGACCAACATCCAGACCGACACCTCGCAGTGCGGCGCGTGCAACAGCCCCTGCACCGTGCCCAACGCGACGGCCAACTGCGTCGACGGCAAATGCGGCATCGCCGGCTGCAACCAGGGCCGCTTCGACTGCGACGGCGACCCGGCGAACGGCTGCGAGTCCGACACCAAGGTCGACCCGAAGAACTGCGGCACCTGCAGCGTCGCCTGCCCGCCCGGTCAGACCTGCGAGAACGGCATCTGCGGCCTCTACTGCCCGAAGGGCAAGGCCAACTGCAACAACGACGACAGCGACGGCTGCGAGGTCCCGCTCGGCTCGCAGACGGACTGCGCCTTCTGTGGCGACTCCTGCACCGTGCCCAACAGCACGTCGCACTGCGACGGGCAGACGAGCACCTGCATCATCGACCAGTGCCAGCCGGGCTTCATGAACTGCGACTCGCAGTTCAACACCGGCTGCGAGACCAACGTCCAGACGGACGCGGCCAACTGCGGCAACTGCGGCAACGCCTGCACCACGACGGGCGTGCACGCGACGCCGGTGTGCACGAGCGGCGGCTGCACCATCAACTGCGACCCGGGCTGGCAGAACTGCAACAGCAAGCCGAACTACCACAACAACGACGCCGACGGCTGCGAGGCCCACACCGACACCGATCCCACGCAGTGCGGTGACGACTGCAAGCCCTGCGTCACGCCCAACGGCACGCCCGCCTGCGCCGGCGGCGTCTGCATCGTCGCCCAGTGCAACGCCGGGTTCGCCAACTGCAACACGAACCCCGCCGACGGCTGCGAGATCAACACCAAGAACGACCCGCAGAACTGCGGCGTCTGCGGCAAGACCTGCACGATCCCGAACGGGTCGCCGGCCTGCAACAACGGGACGTGCGCCGTCGGCATCTGCAACCCCGGCTGGGCCGACTGCGACGGCGACGTCACCAACGGCTGCGAGACCAACACCGGCGCCGACGTGAACAACTGCGGCGTCTGCGGCAAGATCTGCAACCTGCCGAACGCCACGGCGGCGTGCACCGGCGGCATCTGCACCATCGGCGCCTGCAACACGGGCTTCCAGAACTGCAACAACCAGCACCCCGACGGTTGCGAGATCAACACCAAGGCCGATCCGCTCAACTGCGGCTCGTGCAACTTCCAGTGCAACGTCGCCAACGGCACGCCGGGCTGCTCCAACAGCGCGTGCACGGTGGCGAGCTGCAACACGGGCTTCGCCAACTGCGACGGCTTCTACGCCAACGGCTGCGAGAAGGATCTCCTCAACGACGTCACCAACTGCGGCATGTGCGGGAACAACTGCAACACCACCTGCGCGAGCGGCGTGCTGGCCACGACGTGCGGCAGCGGATCGTGCCAGATCACGGCCTGCGCTCCGGGCAAGTACAACATCGACGGCGTTTGCAACAACGGCTGCGAGTGCACCACCACGGGCGAGAGCGGCTCGTGCGTGAACCCGACCTCGCTCGGGTCGCTGGCCGTCGGCCAGGCGCTCAGCCGCTCGGGCAACCTCGTGCAGGGAACGGACGCGTACCTCGCGGTGACGTTCAACGGCAACACGAACACCAGCTACCACCCGCACGTCAAGATGACGGCCGGGACCGCGGAGTTCGCGTTCGACATCCTGGTGAATTGCTCCGGCGCGGCGATCACCTGCGGCACGGAAGGCGGCAGCTCCGTCAGCATGACCGACTGGGAGGCCGTGTACACGGCCGGCGACCCGAACAACGCACCCCAGTTCAATCCCATCCCGGCGGTGGGCAGCGGTGGCACCGTGATCATCCACGTGTTCCGCCGCGCCGGGAAGCCGGTGACCTGCAACAACTACACGCTGAGCGTCACCAACTGACGACCTGACCGAACAGCGGCGCGCGGCAAGGTCCCATCCGACGCGCGGCGCGAAGCAGCCCATGAGCCCTGCCATCGAACGATGGTGGGGCTCATGGCTTTTGTCGGGACGCACCACGAAGTGCGCGGCCTCGAGCGACGCGCTCGGCGCGCAGGTCATTCACCGATCACGCACACGCCCCGTGTCCACGAAGCAGCGAAGCGTGCGCGCCGTCGTGGTTGGCTCGCCGTGTGGTGGGTGACTCAAAGCGAGGCGTGCACGTCGTCGGCGATGCGCCTGCCCTCGGCGCGGAGCGCTGCGGGATCGAACGGCTTGCCGGTGCACTCGCCCACGGCCCAGGCCGAGGGGGCGATGCGGCCGCGCTCGTCGATGATGACGGCGTAGCCGATCGCGGGGTCGAAGCGAACCTCGGCGCCGGCCTGCGCGGGCAGCTCGAACGAGGGCGCGCCGGGGAGCGCGAGGGCGACGGCGGCGACACCGTGGGTGGTGATCTCGCCCGTGTCCGAGGCCCGGCGCGTGACGTTGCGCGCGGAGGCCGTGCCGCGCACCTCGACGAGCTCGGACGCGACGAAGCGCATCGAAGGCGCTTCGCCGAGCGCGCGCGAAAGCTCGTCGGCCCAGAAGCCGTCACCGACGATCGCGGTGGGCCCGTCGGGCTCGAGGCCGCCGTGGAGGAGGCGACACAAAGCACGCGCGGAGAAGACGCCGGGGAGATCGTTGCCCGGCACCGCGAGCGTGCCGTCGTGCGCGCCGGTGGCGAAGACGAGCGCGCGCGGGCGCACGAGGATCGCCTCGAACGAGGCCGTCGCGAGGAGCAGCTCGCCGTCGTAGCAACCGGCGGCGATGCTGTGTGCGAGGACGGTGACGCCATCGAGCGGACAGGAGGCGAAGAGATCC
The DNA here is from genome assembly GCA_001931535.1 of Minicystis rosea. Classification (GTDB taxonomy): domain Bacteria; phylum Myxococcota_A; class Polyangia; order Polyangiales; family Polyangiaceae; genus Minicystis; species Minicystis rosea. Next base: position 179,646 of record CP016211.1, on the reverse strand, counting down.
GCTGCAACCGCCGGCGCACCTGCGAGCGCGCCGCCGAGCGCGAGGCCATCGTCGACGAGCAGCACCGATCGCCCATGCGCGGCGAGCGCCGAAGCCGCGGCGATACCTGCGACGCCGCCGCCCACCACGACCACGTCCGCGTCGATGCGACGAGCCGGGCGCGGCGCTTCACTCGTCGATGGCAAGCGTCCGAGGCCGGCGACCTTGGCGGCGAAGCCTTGCATCACCGTGGAGAGGCCGGGGACGCCCGCGAGCATGTGATGATGATCGATGCCCTTGGCGAAGAACCAGTCGGTGACGCGCAGGAGATCGGCCTTGCGCGATCCGATCACGTTCTGCGCGCGGATGTGCTCGCCGCCGTGCGCCGGCGTCTGGCAGAGCATCACGTTGGGCGTGCCGTCGACGCGCGCGAGGCACCCGTCGCAACCGCCGCGAAAGCAGCTCGGCCCGCGCGGCCGATGGAGCTTCGGGCTGCGCGCCACGATGGTCTTGTCGGCCGCGAGCAGCGCGGCGGCGAGCGACTCCCCTCGTTCGGCCGGCAGCGCCTCGCCGTCGAGATGAATGGTCACCGGATCGATGAGCGCGCGACGTCGGCGAAACATGCGGCGCGGACGGTACCACGAAATGGCGAGGGGTCTGCCTGGGGCGCCGAGACACACGGGAGCACGAAGCGATACGTCGAAGCAGGCGCAGGGACGCGAGCGCACGCGCATCGTATGGATGAGCTGGGGACTCTGGGGAAAATCGTCTACGCTCGGCTCGAATGCGGCTCGGCATCCTCGGACCGGCGAACGACGACATGATCGGTCTGGCCCGTGCGGCGCAGTTCCTCCTCGACGAGGCGCACGCGGAGAAGGTGATCTACCTGTCGGGCGACGGCGCGATGGAGCGCGTCGTGGTGAGCTGGGCGCGCGAGCTCGTCGGGCCGAATCCTTCGGGGGAAGCGCTCTTCAAGCGAGCGGCCGCCCGCTGCGCCAAGGCGAAGCCCATCGAGATCGACAACTTCGTCGAGAGCGAGCGGGCGCGCCTCCGCTTGGGCGTGTTTTACAGCCTCCCGAGCGGCGAGAGCCGCACCATCGAGATCCTCGACGGGCGTGTGGTCGTGTTCGTGTACGACAAGGCCACGCTCGACGAGGAGGACATCGCCGCCGCGCAGATCCTCGTCTTCGGCAAGGCGCAGGAGCCGCTCATCAAGCGCGTCGGCGCGCGGGTGTTCGTCACGCCCGGCCCGATCGGATCGCCGAACGGCGGCGCCGCGGTGCTCGACGATGGATCCGAGGGCGTGCGCGTCGAGATCATCGGGCCCGGCGGCGTCGTCACGGCGCACGATCAAGTCGGCGGGCCTCGTCCTGGCAAGCTGCGGGTTCAAGGTGGAACGTAGCGCATCGATCGATCCGACGAACGCCGCGTGCCCGCGGCGCGTCGCGGTGTACGGCGGCAGCTTCAACCCGCCGCACGTGGGCCACGTCCTCGGCGTCGTGTACGCGCTCTCCACCGCGCCGATCGACGAGGTGCTGGTGGTTCCCGTCTACCGCCACCCCTTCGCCAAGAACCTCGCGTCCTACCCCGATCGGCTCGCGCTGTGTCGGCTCGCGCTCGGCTGGCTCCCGCACGTCACCATCTCCACCGTCGAGGAGGAGCTCGGCGGCGAGAGCCTCACGCTCCGCACCGTCGAGCACCTCATCGCGACGCACCCGAGCTGGTCGCTGCGCCTCCTCGTCGGCTCCGACGTGCTCGCCGATCTCCCCAAGTGGCACCGCTGGGATCGCATCGCGGCGCTGGCCCCGCCGCTCGTGATGGGCCGCGCCGGCGTGGACGCGACGGAGGCCGCCGTGACCTGGGTGGGCAAGCCCGAGGACGCCATGCTCCCGCGCGTGTCGAGCTCCGAGATCCGCGCCGCCATCGCGAGCGGCCGCATCGACGACGTGCGCGCGCTGGTGCCCGCGAGCGTCCTCGACCACATCACGACGCGGGGGCTCTACCAAGGTTGACGATGGCGAGCAGGAGACAACGCGACGGAGCCGCACCGCGCTCCAAGACCCGGGCCTCCACGGAGCCCAGCATCTTCATCTTCGGCGCCGGCAAGGTCGGCGCGGGCCTCGCGCGCGAGCTCCGCAAGACCGGCTGCTCCGTGACGTTGCGCGCGCAGCGCGCCGGCCTGCCGACGCGACGCATCGACGCCGACGTCGTCATCGTCGCGGTGCGCGATCGCGACGTCGCGCCGACGGCGGAAGCGCTCGTGAAGGACGGCCTCATCGGGCATCGCAAGGTGGCCGTCGTCCACTGCGCTGGCGCGCTCGGCCCCGAAGCGCTCGCCGCCGCGCGCGGCCCGAACGTGTCGGTCGCGCAGATGCACCCGATGATCTCCTTCGCCGCGAAGGACGCCACGCCGACACTCACCCGCGGCCAGCTCCACGTCGACGGCGACCCCGCCGCCATGAAGGCCGCGCGCGCCCTCGGCAAGCGCCTCGGCATGACGGCGCGAACCATCCCCGGCCTCGATCGCGTCGCCTACCATGCGGCGGCCGGGCTCGTCGCCAACGGCGCCGCCGCGCTCGCCGCCGGCGGCGTGGAGCTCTTGGAAAAGGCCGGCGTCTCGCGGGAAACAGCGGCCGCGATGTTGGGCCCGCTCCTCCGCAGCGTGGCCGAGAACGTGGAGCGCCTCGGCCTCCCCGACGCGCTCACCGGCCCCGTGCGCCGCGGCGACGCCGCCGGCATCGGCCGCCACATCGACGTGCTCCACAAGCTCGTGCCTTCGCTCGTCCCCTTCTTCATCGCCGCCGCGCGCACGCAGCTCCCGCTCGCCCGCGCGCTCGGCGACGCACCGGCCGAAGGCTTCGACGCCATCGAGAAGAAGCTCGACGAAGCGCAGCGCACGCTCGCTTGAGCGCCATTGCGCCGTGCTGACTGCGTTCACGCGCAGCGCACGTGAGCATCAGCGAATACGCACGTCCGGGCTTCGGCGAATGCGTGCATTGCTATGGAGATTGGGAGCGAGCGCTTCGCTCGAAGTGAAACGGCGCCGCTCAATCGGCCCGGGGTTTGGGGCCGCTCGCGGCCCCATCGTGATCACCGCGCGGCGCTCACTTCTGCTCGACCTTCACTTCAGGCTTCTTCTCGTCCTGCTTGATCGAGTAGCGGACGAGCGCGCGGAGCACGTCGTTGCGCTGCACGTTGCCGAGCAGCACCTTCATGTCTTCGTAGACCGAGGGGTCCACGAGGAGGGCACCGATGGTGCCCTTACCCTTGCGCATGTCGGCGGTGATGGCGCGCAGATCGGCGGTGATGGCGGTGACGTTGGCGATCGCCTCGGCGCCGTTGCCCTTGCCGCCGTAGAGGATGTCGTGGGCCAGGCTGTCGCTCTCGCGCACGCCCTTCAGCGTGAGCGCCAGCTCCTGCGCGGCGTTGCCGAACTGCGCGATCTCCTTCTTCGGACCGTCGCCGTAGATCACGTCGTGCGTGAAGCCCGGGCCGCTCTCGACGCGGGCCGCGACCTTGCGCACCTCGGCGAGCGTCGCGTTCATCTCGGTGGCGGTGTGATCGAGGCTCGAGATCAGGTGCGAGATGCGCTCGGCCTCCTGCTTGTCGGCGATGAGCCGGTGCGGGTAGCCCTCGCCCTCGGAGACCTGCTTCAGCACGTTGTTGAGCGAGGCCACGCTCTCGCGCAGATCCTGGTGGAGCTTCTCGTTGGCCAGGTTCTCCGCGACCTTCTGCAAGCCGCCCAAGGTGGCGTCGGCCTTGTCGGCCATGCCGGCCACCTTGCCGAACATGTCGCTCGGCTCCTCGGAGGTGATGTCGCCGCCGGGCGGCACGGCCTCGGGCTTCACCCCACGGGTGATCTCGATCATCTTGTCGCCGAGGAGGCCCTTCGCGGCCACGCGCGCGATGCTGTCCGTCTTGATGCGCGAGGCCTCGGCCCGCACGATCGAGAGGGAGACGTAGATGGTGGTGTCGCCCGCCGTCTTGCCGTAGCCCACCGTGCCGACGTGCCCGATGTCGACGCCGCCCATGCGCACCGGCGCGCCGCCCTTGAGGCCCTGCACGTCGGTGAACTTGGCCCTGAACTCGACGGACGACTCGAAGAGCCGTCGCTCGTCGCCGATCAGGAAGATGACCAAGGCGGAGAAGAGAAGGCCCGCCAGCACGAAGAGCCCGACCCTGAAGTTACGTGCCCTCATGAGGTGGGCGGATCATGGCGCAATCCCCGCCGATAATCCACAGTCGCGGGCGTCACGGTCGAGCAATCGCGCCGACGAAACTTGGACGTTCGCTGCGAACGGCGTTGCTCACTTCCTTCGGGGCGGCACCGCATGCGGATGGGCTCGCCATTTTCAAGCGCGATCCGCGTGTCACCGGTCACGCCTTCAGCAGCGTCTCCACGTCCTCGTTCACCGGCGCGGTGCCCTCGATGAAATCGTGCACCCGCGGATCTCTCGAGGCCTTGAATTGGTCGGGCGTGCCTTGGAGGATGATCTCGCCGCGATAGACCATCGCCATTCGATCGGAGATGGTGAACGCGCTGCCCATGTCGTGCGTGACGACGATGCTCGTCACCTTGAGCGCGGCCTTGAGCCCGTTGATGAGGTGGTTGATGCGCGCGGTGTTGATGGGATCGAGGCCCGTCGTGGGCTCGTCGTAGAGGAGCACCTCGGGCTGCGTGGCGATGGCGCGCGCGAGGCCCACGCGCTTCTTCATGCCGCCCGAGAGATCGGCCGGGCGCATGCCCTCGATGCCGGGCAGACCGACGAGCGACAGCGCCCAGTTCACGCGCTCCTGGATCTGCTTCTCCGTCATCTGCGTGCGGTAGTGCTCGTGCAGACCGTAGGCGACGTTCTCGCCGACGGAGATCGAGTCGAAGAGCGCCGCGCCTTGGAAGAGCATGGCGATGCGCTGGCGCACCACCGCGATCTGGCGCTCGCCCATCTTCGTCACGTCCTCGCCGTGGAACGTGATCGTGCCCGAGTCGGCCTCGAGCAGGCGGATGAGGAGCTTGAGCATGACGCTCTTCCCCACGCCCGATCCACCCATGATGGTGATCGTCTCGCCGGGGTAGATGTCGAGATCGAGCTTCTTGTAGATGACTTTTTCGCCGAACGCCTTGCGGACGTTGCGAAAGCGAATCAGCGGCTCGCCGGCGCGCGCCTCCGGGGCACGAACGATCACGGCGAGACCCTAGCACGACAGGCGTCGTGCCCTACAGCCATCCGTTGCGCGCAGCAGGCGAGCCCACCGGGGCACCTGGCCCGCCCGTGCGAATCGCGGGCGTGCCCGCATTCGGCGAGAGCTGCGGGGCAGAGGACGCGACGCACCATGCGACAGTCGAGCAATTCCGCTTGACGCGCCGGACCACTCCGGATTTTCCTGTGCCCGCTTTATCCCTGCCCTCGGCGAACGAGCGTGGGGCTCCCTGAACCGGATCGGCTGCCGATCCCGAGGCGAAAAGACTTTTCATGCTCCCCCGCCGCTCGCTCCCGCGCTGCGCTCTCGGCTTCGGCATCGCTGCCGCCGTGGGCCTCGGCTCCCCGGCCCTGCTCGCTCAGACCCCGCCCGCGGCGCCGCCTGCGCCGGCCGCTCCGCCGGAGCCCGCGGCGGCGCCTCCGCAGGACGAGCCGATCCGCTTCACGTTCGACGTGCACGGCGGCTTCACGTACCGCGTGGGGTCGGTCACGCCGGAGCCGGATGCGCGCGGCGGTGGTCTCGTCGGCGTCGATGCCCTCATCGGCACCAACAAGTGGTGGCAAGCCGGCATCGGCTACGATCACGGCTTCCTCGGCACCGAGCGCCTCGACAACAAGGCGAACGGCACCTTCCTCGATCGCGGCCACGCGCTCGAGCAGCTCTGGGCCCTGGGGCGCATCTATCCGTGGTCGAACGACGCGGTGGGCATCTACCTCCAGCTCGGCATCGGCCCGGCTTGGCAGCGCGTGAGCGACGCGGGCATCAGCACGGTGGTCAACGGCGCGGGCCAGGTCCAGCAGGTGACGCGCTCGTGCCGCGCGTACGCCTCGCCGGGCCTCGGCCTCCGCGGCGGCGCGGGCGTCGACGTCGCGCTCACGAACGCGCTCATCTTCTTCGGTGAGGTCGGCGTCGATCACTTCCGGCTCACCGACAAGCAAATCGGCGACTGCGACACCGGCACGGGGCCCGCGACCTTCCTGGCCACGCGCTTCGGCATCGCCTTCGTCACCGGCCGCACCAAGCCGCCGCCGCCGCCCGCACCCCCGCCGCCTCCGAGCGATCGCGACGGCGACGCCATCCTCGACAACGTCGACGCCTGCCCCGATCAGCCGGGCTTGCCGAACACCGATCCGACGAAGAACGGCTGCCCGCCGCCGCCCGACAAGGATCACGACGGCGTGCCCGACGCGTCCGACGCGTGCCCCGACGTCGCCGGCCCGCCGAGCGACGATCCGAAGAAGAACGGCTGCCCCGACAAGGACGGCGACAAAATCATCGATCCGCTCGACGCCTGCCCCGACGTCCCGGGCCGCGCCTCCGAAGATCCGAAGGAGAACGGCTGCCCGCCCGACACCGACGGCGACGGCATCCGCGACGACAAGGACGCGTGCCCCGAAGAGAAGGGCCTGCCCAACGAGGATCCCGCGAAACACGGCTGCCCGCTCGTCGTCGTGCGCGAGCAGGAGATCGTGATCACGCAGCAGGTCCAGTTCGAGGTCGATCGCGCCAACATCAAGAAGGAGAGCGACGAGCTCCTCGAGACGGTCGCCAAGGTGATGAAGGATCACCCCGAGCTCGCCCGTATCGAGGTCCAGGGTCACTCCGACAACAGCGGCGCCGCGCGCCACAACAAGACCCTCTCGCAGCAGCGCGCCGACTCGGTGAAGAAGGCGCTCGTGAAGCGCGGCGTCGAGGATCGCCGTCTCGTCGCCAAGGGCTACGGTGAGGAGAAGCCGATCGCCGACAACGCGACCGAGGCGGGCAAGGCGAAGAACCGCCGCGTGCAGTTCGTCATCCTCGAGAAGAAGGCGCCGACGCCCAAGGCGGAGAAGCCGGCCAAGGCCGCTGCGCCCGCGCCGAAGAAGAAGAAGTAGTCCGCGCCCGCGCTCCCCGCGCGCAACGGTACCGCGGCCAGCCGAGAGGTCTCTCGTGCAGGTCCGCGGTACTGTTGCTCCATGGGCCCGGATCCTTGGCTCCCGTATCGAAGGCCGCGCGCCGATGCGAAGGCGCGGCTCTTCTGCTTTCCCCACGCAGGCGGCGGCGCGACCGCGTACCGCGGCTTTCAAGAAGCGCTCCCCGCATCCATCGAAGTCTGCGCCGTGCAGCTCCCCGGCCGCGAGAATCGACTACGCGAAACACCCATCGCCTCTCTCGCGAAGCTCATTCCTCTCCTCGCCGACGGCCTCGCGCCTCACCTCGTGCCGCCGTTCGCGTTCTTCGGTCACAGCATGGGCGCCGTCCTCGCGTTCGAGCTCGCGCGCACGCTGCGTCGTCGCGGCGCTCCCCTGCCCGCGCATCTCTTCGCCTCCGCGTGCCCCGCGCCGCACATCCCCGACGACGACGCGTCCCACGCTCTCTCCGACGACGCGCTCATCGATCACCTGCGCGCGCTCGGCGGCATGCGTGAAGAGATCCTCGCGCACCGCGAGCTGATGGAGATGATCCTCCCCGTCTTCCGCGCCGACGCGGCCCTCACCGAGACGTACGTCCACGCGACCGAGCCGCCGCTCGACCTGCCGTTCACGGCATTCGGCGCATCGTCCGACACGAAAGCAACGCGCGCTGACTTGGAAGCGTGGCGCGAGCACACCACCCGGGGCTTCACGATCGCGCTGTTTCCCGGGGATCATTTCTACATCCAAGGCGAGGCGCGCGCGCCCGTGCTCGCCGCCGTCGCGCGAACATTGGCCGCTCTCGGATCAGCGCCCCGCGTTTGACGATCACCGTCCGCTCTGGGACGGTGGGCCTTCGTGCTTCTCGGCGCCGCGACCTGCCTCGCCACCCTCGGCTACACGTACGCGGGCTATCCCGCGCTCATCGGCGCGCTCGCGCACGTCGCGCCGCAGAAGCTCGTCGAGGATCCGAGCTGGACGCCCACGGTGACGGCGATGATCCCCGTCTACAACGCGGCCTCGTATCTGCGCGCCAAGATCGCGAGCCTCCAAGCCCTCGATTACCCCGCCGACAAGCTCGAGATCCTCGTCTATTGCGACGGCGCGACCGACGACACGAACGACGTCGCGCGCGCGCTCGCCGCCGCCGACCCGCGCATTCGGCTCATCGTCGCGCACGATCGCAAAGGCAAGCCCGAGGGCGTGAACCGCATGCTCGAGATGGCCACGGGCGAGGTCCTGCTCATGACGGACGTGCGCCAGCGCGTCGCGCCCGGGGCGCTGCGCGCGCTGGTGTCGAAGCTCGCCGATCCCAAGGTCGCGTGCGTCTCCGGCAACCTCGTGCTCGAAGGCGCCACCGGCGCCGGCGCATACTGGATCTACGAGAACTGGATCCGCCGTCAGGAAGGCCATTTTCGCGGCATGGTGGGGGTCACCGGCCCGCTCTACGTCATTCGTCGCGCCGACATGAGCAATCTCCCGGGTGGCCTCATCCTCGATGACATGTGGGTCCCGATGCGGCACGTGCTCGACGATCGCACCATCGTGTTCGCCGAGGACGCCGAGTGCTTCGACGACGCCTTCGGCGACGAGCGCGAGTATGGCCGCAAGGTCCGCACGCTCGCGGGCAACTACCAGCTCTTCGCGCTGCTCCCCGGCCTCCTCGACCCGCGGCGGAACCCCGTGTGGCTCGAGGTCGTGTCGCACAAGATCCTCCGCCTCGCGTGCCCGTGGGCCCTCGGCGGCCTCGCGGTGTCGAGCATCGCGGGCGCGCTCACGGGGCCGCTTCCATGGCGTCCGTTCTTCGCGATCGTCGCCGGCGGCCAAGCGTTGTTCTATCTCGCGGCGCTCGCGGGCCCGCGCGCCGGCAAGCTCGGGACGCTGGCGCGCACCTTCGTCGTGCTCAACGGCGCCGCCGTGAACGGCCTCTTTCGTTGGGCAGCAGGGACGCAGAAGGTCACGTGGTGATCACGCGCCGCCTGACGGCCTCCATGCGGGCGACGTGCGAAGATGGTCCGCCATGTGGAAGCTTCTCTACGCGATCAGGCACGACCTCGAGAAGAAGGCGGAGTGGTGCTACGAGAGCACCTCTCCACAGGCGATGCTCAAGGTGCTGGCGACGGACGGCACCGCGTCGATGATCCTCTATCGGCTCATGCAGGCCGCGGGCGAGCACGGGCTCGCGCCGCTGGAGATGGTGTTCAACAAGCTCAACACCATCGTCGGATCCTGCATCATCGGCCGCGGCGCCGAGCTCGGTGACGGCCTCGTGATCATCCATTCGCAGGGCATCGTCATCAACGGACGCGTCAAGGCAGGCAGGAACCTGCACCTCGAGCATCAAGTGACGATCGGCGCCGAGCGCCGGCAGAGCCCAATCCTCGGCGACGACGTGTTCATCGGCGCCGGCGCCAAAATCGTGGGCTCCGTGCGCATCGGTGACGGCGCGCGCATCGGCGCCAACGCCGTGGTCGTGCACGACGTCCCTCCGCACACCACCGTCGTCGGCATCCCAGCGCGGCCCGTGATGCGCCGTGAGGATCGCGAGAAGGCGCTGTTCGACAAAACCTCGAACTGAAGCCGCGACCGCGCGCTCACCATAACGATCCACATTGGTAATCCACCACACGCGGCGCGCGCTGCCATTGCAATGGCCCTATTGCGCACGGGGCGCGGTGGCGCGGTAACTCGGGAGAGCACCCGACAGGAAGCGTCCTGACGCGCTCACTCGGCCATCATCTGCGCACACTCGACCACTGCCACCCTCCGCCGCGTTCCGTCCAGATCAGCGCAGAGAATGGGAAATGGCCGAGCAAAGTCGGGCAAAGTCGGCATTGGTGTCCCCGACCAAGATTTTGTCAGACTCTCCAAGATTCGCTTGCTAGCCGTTCGTCTGCATTGGATGATTAATCGTCGGGATGAGTGACAGCTCGTAATGGGTGAACGTCACTCGCACCAACGAACGTCGCGCCTCGCGGCGCGGGGAGACAACATGAAGCCAGCTTTTTCGGCGGCACGACACATGACGGATCCAGCGGCGAACGCTGCGTGGTCGAGGACGGCGCCCTCTTGGGCGCGCCCGCCACGGGGAGACCATCGGCCCTAGATGTCGCAAAGGGCGCCGTTGGGTGACGACGCAACGCGCCCAGGATGCTTAGCGGGCTGCTGAACGACATCGCCGGTGCTCCGAAGCCGGAGGAGAGCGACCAAGGACCCTTCATGGGCTCCGCGGGAGCACGCCTTTGGGCTCGGGACAAAAAGCAGCTTGCTGGACGCCGAGTGGGATCGAAACAGCCTGGATGAGGCTACGCGCGCGAAGTGCAGCGCGAGGATGGGAGTGGGCGAATGCCCCCGATCATCCGAGCGATGGATACGAACCGTGTGGTTTGGGGGCAGGCGGCGTAATTCTTCACAAAGCGTTCTTCCGGCAGACATCGAGTGAAAGAACGGCGCTCGATCCTGCGTACATCTGATCGGGCTTGGGAAGCGACACCAGCGAAGCTGGCGTCGACGGCCTCGGTCATTGGATATCGCGCGTATGGGGTCGCGCTCTCCCGAGTGAATCATTCACGCGGGTGAGCTTCGGCATTCGTGCGCGCCTCGAGCAGCAGTCCATTCGCCGCCGAGACACGTGCTCGGCAGGCGCTCACGCAGCCACGCGCTGCGAGTCCCGGAGAAACACATGAATCGGACCTTGCTCAGCATCGTTAGCTCTGCCCTCGTTCTCGCCGCGGTTTCCCTGACGGCAACGCCTGCCCGCGCTTGCATCGTGCAGGAGAAGACAGTCACTTTCCCGGTCGTCCTCTCGGACGGCAACACGTATCGAGTCGCGGGACACTACTATGACAGCCCCGGCTTCGGCCGGCGCACGCTTCAGGTCCTCGTTCACGGAGCGACCTACGATCACCGCTACTGGGACGCGCCCAAGATTCACGGACGCTCCTACTCCTATGCTCGCCACATGGTCGAGGAGGGGTACGACGTCTTGGCCCTCGATCAGCTCGGCACGGGCGATAGTGATCAACCGGATGGGATGTTCTTCACCGTCGAAGAGGCGGCGGAGTCGCTCCATCAGGTGATGGCCTCCTTGCGGACGGTCCACAACCCGATCCACGAGCGATTCCAAACGATCGTCCTCGTGGGTCATTCACTCGGCAGCATCACGGCGGTTGCTTCCGAGGCGATCTACGGTGACGCGGACGGGCTGGTGCTGACCGGCATGGCCCTCACGCCTCATCCCGCACCGGTCGGTCCGGAGGTGCTCGGCGGGCTGCTCCAGTCGCCCTATGTCTCGTTCCCCGCCTCGCTCCGGTCCAACCTCTTCTATCACCCGACCGTCGCCGACCCGGCCATGGTCACCTACGACAACAGCCACATGGCGACGGAAGTCCCCTTGAGTCACTTCGTCTCGGGGCTCCAGCTCTCGTCGGATCCGGTCCTGCTCGGATCCGATCTCATCACGGAGCCGGTGTTCATCCAGCTCGGTCAGTACGACGTCACCGCTCCCGGCAGCCTCGCCGCGAACGAAGCCTCGTACTACCCGTCGGCCGAGAGCGTCACGGTGAAGAGCCTGCCGTACGTGGGCCATGCCTTCAACCTGCACGAGACCCACGAGCTCGGCTGGAGCCAGATCGAGAAGTGGATCGACGACAAGGTCGACGACGGCAACTGCTGGTGGCACTGACGGCGTGCCCCGAACACGCGCCCAGCGCCGCACGGTAACGAAGATCGATCGAGGTCCCCTCGACGATCCGACGACGTGCGGCGCGGGGTAACCCTCTCCATCCTACTGACCGGTCTCCGGTCGATACGCGTCGAGGCGCAGCGGCAACCGCGCCTCGACGCGTTCTCTTCTCCCCTCCTCTTCATCCATGCTGCCGGAGCGGTCGTCGAGCCGCCCAACCTGCTGACGTATCGGAACGATTGGTCAGCGGCCGGCGAGCCTCACATGGAGGCACCGGTCGACAAAAGGACCACATCTGCGCAGGTTTGTGGCATGCAGTTCCGTCGAAGCTGCGCTTCCGCGACGGGAACGAATCTGTTACCGTCGGTACGCATTCCCATCCGGGGAGGTGGCGATGAACAACATGGCATTCACATTTCTCGAAGGGGTCGCCGGTGGGGGCCTGATGATCCTGGTCCACACCGCGAAGTCACCCACCGACGCAGAGTGGGAGCCCTATTTCAGAGAGCTCCGCAAGCATGATCCATCCCGGTTAAAGAGCATCGCCTTCACCGACGGCGGCGCACCCAGCGGCGCACAACGGAAGCTGGTGAACGACTACCTGAACGGCCGACAGAGTCGCGCGGCCGTCGTCACCGCGAACCCCTTCGTTCGAGGTGTCATCACGGCGCTCAGTTGGTTCAACGCGGACATGAAGGGCTTCACGCCCGAGGACGTGGACAGCGCCCTCCGGCACCTTCAGGTTCGCGAGACGGAGCTGATGCTCGTGAAGCACGAGATCCAGCTCCTGCGCAAGCGTCTTGGATACGATGGTCTCCGCAGCATCGTCGCTGCCTAGGACATGTCTGCAAACCTGCGGAGCACCTCGAAGCGTAGGCCGAGCTCGCTCGAAATACGGCCGTATTCCTTGCTAGCTCTCTTCGCTCCAAGGTCCTCGCGACGGTTTGCAGACACGCCTTAGCAGGCTGCCAGACCAACCCGCCGTGAGTGCTGATCACGATGGGGCCGCGAGCGGCCCCATACCCCGGGCCGGACAAGCCGGCCCTGTCACGATGGGGCCGCAAGCGGCCCCATACCCCGGGCCGGACAAGCCGGCCCTGTCACGATGGGGCCGCGAGCGGCCCCATACCCCGGGCCGGACAAGCCGGCCCTGTCACGATGGGGCCGCAAGCGGCCCCAAACCTCTGATCACGATGGGGCCACTTGCGGCCCCTGATCCGCCGGCCCGTGCGTGGCCACCGAACGCACGGGCGGCGGGGAGCTCCGCGACACAGCACGCGCTCATGCTCCTGCGCAGGCAGGAGACGAGTCGACGTGCGCGCGCGATCTCCATCAGGCCGAGGTGGTCTCGATGGGGCCGTGCACGATGAAGACGGTCCACGTGCCCGTCGCGAACTCGGGGACGGGAGGGGTCGGCCGCCTTCCGTAGTGGGCCTCGGGGTGGCCTTCGTGGACGACGCGGGCCGCGATGCCGAGGTGCCTTGCGAGCTCGAGCGGCGTGTCCGTGCCGAAGCGGAGGCCGCGCTTCAAGAGCGCTCCGCCGGCGCGGGAGAACTCGCCCGTCGCCTGCACGCACGCGAGGCTCGGCACATCGAAGAGCACTTCGCTGCCCGGGCCCGAGGTGGCGCGGAGCTGGGTGAAGAGCGCGTCGATCTCGTCGGAGCCGAGGAAGCACACGAGGCCTTCCACGACCCAGAGCACGGGCTCGCCTTCGGTGAGGCCGGCGGTGCGGAGCGCGTCGAACGTCGCCGACGCGCACGCGTCACCGGGGATGTCGCCGAGGCGCACGGTGGGCTCCGCCCCCTCGAGGACGCGGCGCTTGTGATCGAGCACGGGCGCGCGATCGACCTCGAACCAACGCACGCTCGCAGGGAGCCTCATGCGATAGGCCCGCGTGTCGAGGCCGGCGCCGAGGAGCACGATTTGACGAATGCCACGAGCGACGGCGCCGCGAATGACATCGTCGTAGAAGCGCGTGCGAATGGCGATGGACGGCACCGCCGTCTCGGGGCCCACTTCGGCGAGCAGCGCTTCCCCGCCGCTGCCTGCCAGCGCGGCGGCGAAAGGATCGTTGAAGAGACGTTCGGCGCGCACGCTCTCGGCGGCGCGCGCGGCGGCCGTCAAGAGCGAGGTATGAGAGACCTGATCGGGAAACATCGGCTGTTCCTCCACTTGATCGCTTGTCGATGTCCGTCGAAATCACATCGAGCGAGGCTCGGGGCCCACGCGCCGAAACGCATGTTGCCCCGAGCCCACGCGCGAACGCCTGTTACGTATTGCCGTCGTGGAATTGACGAAGGGCCGAGTTGCGCTGACTCCCCATGAGGCGGATTTCGGGGTCGATGCGCACGTCGAGGACGACGGGGCCTTCGGGCGGCGTTCGGAGCGCAGCAATGAGCTCCTCCCGCGTGCGAATGAGGTAGCCGGTAGCGCCCATGGCGGTGGCGCTGTCGGCGAAGTTGATGACGGGAGTCGACATGTCGGGAGACGATCCGAACAGATCCCGCATCCCGAGCTCGCACATATTCAGCTTGCTGTCGTTGATGATGATGAACGTGACCGGGATGCTGTGATGAACGGCCGTGGCCAGCTCCGCACCGAACATGAGGAAGCAGCCGTCACCACAGACCGAATAGACACGCTGTCGAGGCGCGCCCATTTGATAGCCGATGGCGGTGCAGACGCCCGAGCCCATGGACCCGAAGCCGAGGCAGGTGAGGAAGTCGCCGCCGCGCCGCACCTTCAGGTAATGAAGGGCGATGCTGAGGTGCTCGCCCATGTCGGCGGTGAACACCGAATCTGCCGGGCAGACTTCGTTCATCGTTTGCATGACCTCGGCCGTGGTCAGCGCGCCGGTAGGCGATCTCCGGCTGTGCTGATAGCGCGTGCCGATGCGCGTGCGACGACGCTCGGGACGGGGGTTCCGACCCGAGAGCATGCGAGAGAGGACGGCGTCCGCCGGGCCCACGAGGCCGAGATCGATGGGGTAGTTCTTGCCGAGCTGCGCCGCGTCGATGTCGATTTGAATGAAGGCCTGCGTGCCGCTGAGGAGCGGGGACCATGCATTGGTGGAGAAGTCGTTGAGCCCCGACCCGCAGACGAGGAGCACGTCCACACCGCCGGTGAGGTAATCGACGACGGACTCGTGCCCTCCGAAGCCGAAGACGCCGAGATAGTTCTCGTGATCTTCGGGGAAGACGCCTTTGCCCTTGGGGCTCACCGCGACGGGCGCGTCCACGGCCTCGGCCAGCTTGACCAGGAGATCACGGCTCTTCTTGTCCCGGACGCCGGCGCCCGCGAGGATGAGCGGGCTCTGCGCCTTGGCGAGGAGATCGAAGGAGCGCTCGCAGCCCGAAGCGTCGACGTCGAACGACGTGCGGGCGTTACCGGAGATGGGATTGTTGGCCGCGCGGGCGGATCCGACGTTGATGGGGAGAGAGATGAACACCGGCCCTTGCCGGCCGCTCATCGATGTTGCCACCGCTTTGCGGAGGACGGCTGTCGCGGAGTCCGGACGCGCCACCTGCGCGGCGAACTTGGTCATGCGACGAACCAGAGAGACGGCGTCGAGCCCCGCAGAGGAGCTCTCCTGTAAGGCGCCGCGACCGAATGCAGAGGTGGAGACTTCACCGGCGATGTGGACGATCGGAACGCTGTCGTAGTAGGCCGACGCCAAGCCGGTGAGAGCATTGGTGATGCCCGGGCCCGCCGTGGTGACCACGACGCCCGGCCGTCCGGTTGCGATTGCATATCCCATCGCGAGAAACACGGCCCCCGTCTCGTGTTTCGCGTTGACGATACGAACGTCCGAACGGTGCATCATCGCGGAATAGAGAGGTGCCACCGCGCCGCCCGGGATGCCGAACACCGTATCGATGCCCAGCATCCGCAGCTCGTCGATCATCTGCAACGCGACGGGCGCCGCGCTCCGCGAGGACGGGGCGCCTACGTCATCGATGCTCCGCCGCGAAGTCGGCGGTTGTTCCTCGATATCATCCGATGGCTTACCGAGTGCTTCGAACACCTTTCCCAACGCATCACCATTCGCAATCGAGGCTCGTGGCCTCGTGCGCCTCGAGGGGTTACCCGGGGGGGCACATGCACCCGAGAATCGGGTGCATGCTCAGAACACCTGACCAAATCTCCCGTGGGTGGTCTGCGGATCCGCGTTGCCGACCGGCGTTGCTCGGAGTCCAGCGGGCTTTAGGCTCGATCTGACGGCTGCTGCGCGCCCGTATCGTCGGTCGAGCTCGCTCGAAATACCGGCGTATTCCTCGCTCGCTCTCCCTCGCTACGGTGCGCTCGCGACGTCGTCGGACAGCACCTAGCCCGTTTTCGTCCTCGCGCCTCGTTCGGCTCGCGTCTCCTTGACCACCTCGGTCCCATTTCGTTCGGCATTCTCAAGCGCTGGACACGAGACTGCCGGCCAACGGCAGCCATCATGACCAGAAGGCCAGACCGCCACGAACACACATGGCGTCCAGCCTGACGGGGAAATCCTCCGTACTAGGCAACGATTCGACGGATCAGACTTCCCTCATTGCCGGGCACTTCCTCGAGACGGTGGCTGTGCGTCCTGGTCAGGACGAGCACGCCGGGAAGGATGTTTGGGCCCTCGGCGAGGGGGAGAGACGACGTGGCCTACAGGCTACGTCCAAAGTAACGGTCCGGTCAAGACTTTTTGATGATGATCGACATCGATTGAAGAGCAACTCAATCGATGTGTGTCGCGCAGATCATGCGCGATTTCAACGGGAAGGACGCCCGCGGCATTCGGGTGTTCACCTAAACCATCATGCGCTCATGAACACACCATGGCCGCCCAGAGCGCACCATTCACGACGCATGCTATGACGCGAAACGGGCGCGGCCCTCTCGCTCCCACCAGGTGCGGTAGAGCTCTTGGGCGCGCTCGCGCTCGCGCTTCGGCAGATCGTCGTAATAGCCGAAGTACTCTTTGGTCAGGGCCTTGAGCTCGTCGCCGGCGGCGCGTCGCAGAGAGGGCTGCTCGTGCATGAGCGCGTCGATGAGCCACTCGATGCGATGGCGCTTGCCGTGACGGGCCCACCACTGGCGCCAGCGGTCGGCGTCACGGCCGAAGTCCTGCCGGGCGATGATGAGGAGCGCGCGGCGCGCGGCCTCGACGAGGTCCTCCGCCGAGCCTTCGAGGGCCGTGACGAGCGAAGGGACGAGCGCTCCGCTGCGGATCTCGCCCATGGTCTCGATGGCGAGGACGCGATTGGGCGCGGGCTCTTCCGGGTTCTTGGTGATGTCCTCGAGGCCTTTGAGGATGGGCGCGCCCGCGGCGCCGGCGCCTACGAGCGCGGCGGCGGAGCGACGGGCGATGCGCCGCACGGCCGCGTCGTCGTCGAAGAGGCGCGGGAGGAGGGCGCTCGCAGCCTCGGCATAACGAAGCTCGCCGAGCACGTGCGTGGCCCAGAAGCGAACCTCGGGATCGGGCGAGGAGAGGCGCACCGAGACGAAGGGGAGCGCGGGCCGGCGAATGGCCACCACGAGCTCGAGGATGGGGCCGCACTGCGACGCCGCGGGGAGCTCGGCGCGGGCGCGGTGACGATCGACGCGGAGCGGGCCGGGGAAACGCGCCATCACGGCCGAGACGACGTGCTCGCCTTCACGCACCAGCTCGGCAAAGGCCTCTTGGCTGCCGCGACCACCATCGATGAAGCGGGTGAGGAGCGATTGGTACTCGGCGCCGACGTCGACGACGACGCTGGGGACCGTGGTGTGATCGACGCTGGCGCGGGCAGCGCGGGGCTTCACGCTGGTCGCCGGCTCGGGCGCGGAGGGCTCGTCGTGATCTTCGCGCGGGATGATGGGCCGATCGGCGCGCGCGCGCGGGGCGATGACGGCCTCGGGCGGAGGCGCGGAAGGGAACGTGGTCCACGCGGTGGCGTTGGGCGGCGGCGTGCTCGGGAGCGGCTCGAAGCCGGCCGGCGTGGAGGACCGGGCGGCGCTGCGGCCTTCGTAGATGGGGGCGAGGCCGCGCCGGCCCGCTTCGGTGCGAGTGCGCGGCACGACGCTTTCGGGCGGCGGGGTCGGCGCGCGCTCCGGCGAGGGCTCCTCCGGAAAGAGGATGCCGGCGCCCGGCATCTCGACGCGCGGCATGGCCACGGTGGGCGCGTCGGGGAGCGGCGGATCGTCGAAGTAGCGCGCGGTGCGCGGGCCCTGCGAGGGAGGCAGCACGCTGTCGTCCGGCGGCGCGACGTCGAAGGCGGCTTCGTCGAAGGCTGCGTCGTCGAACGCGGCCTCGTCGAAGGAGGCTTCGTCGAAGACCTCCGTGGTGATCTCGACCTCGGGCGAAGAGAACGTGGCCACGGACGCCGGAGGCGCCGCGGGCGCGACGGGCACCGGGGCTTGGCGCGGGACGGGCACCGCGAAGGCGACCGCGTGATCGAGCACGATCGGCGCGGGGTTGTCGAGCTCGGGGTCTGGTGCCGATTGCGGCTCCGTCGTGATCGGCTCGAGCGATGCGACGGCGGGCATCGTCGCGGTGGAGACGGCGCGGGCCAGCGCGGCGACGCTCTGGGCGCGCGTCTCCGCGGCCTGCGCGGGCTCGGGCGCTTCGATGATGCGCACGCGATGCGGGATCTCCAGCAGGCGGCCCGCGAGCTTCTTGCGCAGGGCCACGCGCTCGAGCGCGGCACCGGCGAGGGCGATCATCGCGATCACGTCGCCGACCGAAGGCAGCTCGACGTCGGCGGCGCCGTCATCGCCGTAGACGATGGCGACGACACGCGTCTTCACGAGCACGGGGAGGAGCGCGACCGCGCGCGGGGAGCGAGAGAGATCGCGCGCGAGATCGGCGTCGAGCCCCTCCGCGTCGAGGCGGCCGATGAGCGGAGCGCGGCGATCGCGGGCGCGCGCGAGGCTGCTCGGGCGATCGAGCGGGACGCCGATGGCGGCGACGGTGACGCGATCGGCGCCGGGGCCGCTCGCGTCGCGGCCCTCCGCGAGATCGCCTTGGACGACGAAGATGGCGGTGTACTCGAAAAACTGCTGCGCGAAGGCGAAGAGGATCTCGAGGACCGCGTCGCTGACGGTCGCCTCCTCCATCTCGCGCTCGGCCATCACGGCGGTGAACGGGCCCTTGCGCCGATTGGCCGGCCGCCACGCGGGGCGCGTGTCGCGCTTGGTCTTGTCGAGCGGGGCCGAGGCGCGCTCGGCGCGCAACGCCTGCTTCAACACGCCGGCGAGCGCGCGCGTGCGCGTCCCACCGAGGCTGCGCGGCGCGGCCGGCGGCGCTTCGGGGCTCGCGGGCTCCGCGTCGCGAGGAGGCTCTTCGGGCAGCGAGAGATCGACGATGGGCGCAGCGTCGGCGTGCGCAACATCAGCGGTGCCGTTGAGGATGGGTGCTTCTTCAGGCGACGAGACCTGCGGGGCGATCGGCTCGGGCGCGGCGTCCCACGCGGCATCGACGCTCGGTGCGTCGGCGTGGTGCCGGTCATCGTGAAACGATTCGGCGCGCATGAACGCGGCGTCGAGGAGCAAGGTCTGCGATGACGCGGGCGGCGGATTCAGCACGGCCGCGGCGTCGCGCGGAACGCCCGGGCTCTTGGGAATGGCCGGGTTCACGAAGTCGTGGGCCGCGACGAATGGCGTCTTCACCTGCGGCCTCTCGTCGAGGAGGCGCGCGGGCTCGAAGTCGCCCGAAGGAACGCCGGTGCCGAAGCTCGGGCTCGGGATGCTGATCGGGCGCGGCATCTTCACGGGCAGGAGATCGCGCCCCGGCGGCGGCGCCGCGCTCGGGCTGGGATCGACCTGGCCATCGAGCTTGGCGACGAGCCGGAGGAAGCGACGCTCCAGCGGGATGCCGTAGTGCTCGCCGATGGCTTGGCGAATGCGCACGAGCGGCGCGACCACTTGGCGGATCGCGAGATCGAGCGCGAAGCCGAGATCGTCCTCCACCGACGCGGAGAGCGGCTCGGCGGTGGCGACCACGAGCGCGCGCTCCCACAGCTCCACCGGGAAGATGCCGTGCCGCAGCGCGAGCTCGCCGGGCACGAGCCGGAGCACGCGCGCGGGCGGCGCGGGCAGGCGCCCGAGCGGCGCGGGCGGCAGCTCCAGGCTCTCGGCGAGCACAGGCAGGAGCGCGTCCTCGCGGATGGCGCCGACTTCGAGCAGGTTGGTGGCCAGATCGCCGCCGTGAAAGACCTGCCGGGCAATGGCATCTTCCACCGCGCGCATCGTCACTGCCCCGCGTTGAACCAGGATCGAGCTCAGGGTCGGCATCGTTGGGAGAAGCTCTCTTGCGTGCGCGCGGCGGACGCGGGCGGCTCGATGGTAGTCGAAGTCGGGGCGAGGGCCCAAGGGCCGAGAAGCGCTCGCGTGCGCGCGGCGAACGCGGGCGGCTCGGCCCGGGATTGCCCGTGTTTTTCAGGGGTCCAGCGCGACGGGCGCCCAGGGCGGCGAGCCCTTGGTGGGGACGAACGCCACCTCCGCCAAGGTCGCGCGCGACACAATGAGGATCCCCGCGGCGCCGCGCGCGTGATTGGCGACGAGCACGTGGTCCTTCGTCAGCGCGCGGCCCGCGCGCACATTGGCCGCAGCGTCGACGGCATCGGTGAGCCGGAGCGAGCTCGCGGCAAGCGCTTCACACGGACGCCGGCGGGCGACACCCCGGACCGCGGAGCGCGAGCGTGAAGGTGACCCCGCGCTCCGTGCTCGCAGCCGTGAGCGAGCCGCCGTGCGCCGCGGCGATGCCCCGCGCGATGGCGAGCCCCAAACCGAGGCGCTCGCGGCGGCGCGCGCCGGGCTCGGGGCGAGGCACGAGCTCCTTCTCGGCGAAGGGCTGGAACACACGCGCGAGCGCGGCCTCGTCGAGCGCGCCGCCTTCGTCCGTGATGCAGAGGACGGGCGCGCCCTCGACGATCGCGGACGTGACGCGCGCCGTCTTGTCGGGCGAGCGGGCCACCGCGAAATCGATGGCGTGCTCCAGCGCCGCGCCGAAGATCTCGGGGTCGACCTCGATCTCGGGCAAGTCCTCGGCCACATCGACCTCGACGGTCGCGCGGCGCTGCGCGATGGCGCGCTCCAAGCGGCCGACCGCGGCGTGCACCGCGGTGTCCAGGCGACAAGGCTCAAGCTGAAGGGCCGCGCTCGGCGGCGCGCCGTCGATCCACGCGCACAGCTCCAGCTCGTCGAGCAGCCGGCGCAGCCGCTGGCCCGCGCCGTTGACGCGATCGAGCATCTGCTTGCCGGAGTCGCCGAGCCCGCTCTCGTAACGGATCAGGTAGTGGATGCCCGCGACCATGGTCGCCAGCTCGCCACGCAGATCGTGCGTCACGCGGCTGAGAAAGACGTCGTCCGCCATGGGTCGACCCGGTGGGTGGTCTATGGGGGATCTGCGCGCGGATCGCGACAGGAAAGGATCGTCAATCCGCGTAGGGGATCGCCGTAGATGCGCGCTCATTGCGTCCATGCGCGTCTCCCCGAGTTGCGCCGTCGCCAGTCGGCCCCAAGGAAGCTCGCAGCCCGGAACGCAATCACCCCCTCATGACGTCTCATTCGAAGCCCGATTCGCGCCCAGTGCGCGCTCTTTTCCATCCTCGCTCCCGAGAGGCCCGCCGATGACGCCCGAGCAGAACCGAGCGACAGACGAGCCCGAGGAGAACGCGAGCCCCGACGCGGGACGCATTCTCATCGTCGATGACGATCCCGATTTCCTCGCCGTCGCGGAGGCGTCGCTGAGCGCGCTCGGCTTCCGCGTCGAGCGCGCGTCGGGAGGTCTGCGCGGCGTCTTCCTCGCCACGCAGGACGTCCCCGACGCGATCATCTGCGATCTGCGCATGCCTGGGATCGACGGCTTCGTCGTGGCGGAGGCGCTGCGCGCCGACCCGGCGACCGAGCACACCGTGATCGTCGCGTGCACGGGCCGCCGCGATTTGGAGGCGCGCGCGCAGGTGCGATCGTCGGCGTTCGATGCGGTGCTGATCAAGCCCGTCGATTGGGAGGAGGTCGCTCGTCTCCTCGCCGATGCGATCGCAGCCCGCCGGACACGGGCTGGAGCGTGACGGCGAATCGGGTTGACCAATCTGCGAGCGCCGCTACGACCGAAGCTCAGACGCCTGTGCGTCACCCCGAGGAGCGCCCTGCGTGAGCTCTGCGCCAAGCCACCACGAGCCGCCGCTCGTGCTCGTCGTCGACGACTTCGAGGACAACCGCGAGATGTTCGCGGAGTACCTCGAGCTCTCGGGCTTTCAGGTGGCCCAGGCCGGCACGGGCCGGGACGCCGTCACGTGCGCCCTCGCGCTCGTGCCCGACGTCGTGCTCATGGACCTCTCGCTCCCGGAGCTCGACGGTTGGGAGGCGACGCGCATCCTCAAGTCCGATCCGCGCACGAGCCACGTGCCCGTCATCGCCCTGACGGGGCACACGCTCGCCGAGCACTCGCGCGAGGCGAAGGACGCGGGATGCGACGCGTTCCTGACCAAACCGTGCCTCCCCGAGGCGCTGGTCGAGGAGGTGGAACGCCAACTCGCCCGCACCAGCGCACCGCCGCCGGATCCGGGTGTCCCCGACTTCCCGGCCCCCAAAGGTGGGGGTAAGCCTGAGTAATGCGCGGCGAACAGCGGTTTGACACCCTCCGAGGTCCGTCGCGGATCCGGACCCGTGGATCCGCCGAAGGGCACCGCGCCGCGCGGACAGTCACCGAGCGCCGGCGCCGAGAAGAGCAGGGCCTGATCGACGGTCTCCGCAACGAGGCGGAAGACGCGGTGCGCACGAGGCCCGTGCTGCTCTCGTTCCTCTCCCACGATCTGCGCACCCCGCTCAGCGTGATGATGATCGGCGTGCACTCGCTGGGGCGGGCGCTGCCGACCGAGCATCCGGCGCGCCGGCACTTGGACATGCTCAAGCGCAATGCCGGCGACCTCTTGCAGATGCTCGACAGCACCAGCGAGGCGGCGCGCATCGAGCGCGGCACGGTCTCCGTCGCGCTCGGCCGAGAGGACGCGGGCGAGCTGCTCGCGGCCGCGCGCGACGCCGTGCAGCGCTTGGCGCAGGATCGCAAGATCACCTTCGCGCTCACGGTGGCCGACGGCACGCCGCCGATCCTCTGCGATCGCGAGAAGATGGTGCGCGTCTTCGCGGGCCTCCTCGCCCGCGCGGTGCGCACCTCGCCGAAGAACTCCATGGTCGCGCTCCACGTCGAGCGCGACGACGAAGGCGGCGCGCGCATCACCATCGCCGACGACGCGCCCTCCATCCCCGCCGAGTTCGTCGACGCCGTCTTCGAGCCGCCGCGCGACGAGCAGGAGCGACGCCTCATCGGCGCCTGGTTCGTGCTCGATCTCTTCGTCGCGCGCGGCCTCGTCGAGGCCTACGGCGGCCGCATCTGGCTCGAGCGCGGCAACACCTTCGTGCTGGTGTTCCCCGACGGCGACGCCTGAGCGAGCGCGTGACGCGCGAGGGGTGGGAGGTTCGAGGGAAGGACGCGCGCCCTTCCCTGCGCGTCAGCGCGTGGCGAGCCCCGAGAGCCAGCGGATCAGGATCTCGCGGCCGGTGGCGAGCTGCGCGATCGACGTCCACTCGTTGCGCTGGTGGGCCTGCGCGTTGACGCCGGGGCCGAAGTTCACGGCGGGGACGCCGATGGCGGCGAAGCGGGCCACGTCGGTCCACGCTTGCTTCGGCTCCACGGCGACCACGCCTGCGTCGCGCAGCGCGGCCACGAGCGGGTGGCTCGCGAAGGGAGGCGCGGAGGGGCTGAGATCGGTGAAGGTGATCTTGGCGCGGCCGGCCACGAGCGCCTCGATGTCGCGCTGCGCGCCCTCGAGGGTCTGATCCGGCGAAAAGCGGTGGTTCAGGTTGAGCTCGAAGGCATCGGGCACGATGTTCCGGCCGCGCCCGCCGTGCGCGAGCGTGCAGCTCGTCACCGTGCGGTAGAGCAGGCCGTCGAGCACCACCTCGCGCGGCGCGAGCGCGGAGAGCTCCGTGAGGAAGGTCCCCGCCTTGTGAATGGCGTTCTCCCCTTGCCACGGCCGCGCGCTGTGCGCCGTGCGCCCCTCGAAGAGCACCGTGGCGTGGATCGATCCCGACGCGCCCAAGCTGAGCTTGTTGTCGGACGGCTCCATGCACACCGCGAGGTCCACGCTGCGGAGCTCGGCGTCCGCGTCGAGCACGGGGCCGAGCTCGTTCTCGAGATAAGGCCCCTCCTCGCGCGCGTAGAAGACCAGCGTGAGATCGAGGCCGCGGCACACCGCGAGGTCCTGCTCGATGAGATCGAGCATCAACGCGAGGCCCGATTTCATGTCCGAAGCGCCGGCGCCGTAGAGCTTGTCGCCGTCGATGCGCGGCGGGCCCTCGTGGACCGTGCGCACCACGTCGAGGTGTCCGGCGAGCGCGATCTTCGGCCCACCGGTGCCGCGTGTGACGGGCACGACGATCGAGTCGCCGTAGCGCCGGATGGGCCCCGCGAGCGAGACGCGGGCCAGGCGATCGACGACGGCGTCGCAGAGATCCTTCTCCTCGCCGATCGGCGAAGGGCACCGGCAGAGCCAGAGCAACGTTTCGGCGAGGCGCTCCTGCGACATCAGACCGGCACCCCGAAGTCGCGGAGGGCCGCGTTGAGCGAGACCTTGCGATCCGTCGACTCGGTGCGCTTGCCGATGATCAGCGCGCAGGGGACGCCGAACTCGCCGGCGGGGAACTTCTTCGTGCGGCTGCCCGGGATCACCACGCTGCGCGCGGGGACGCGGCCGCGCAGCTCCACGACCTCGGGGCCGGTCACGTCGAGGATGGGCGTGGACGCGGTGAGCACCACGCCGGCGCCGATGACGGACTCGCGCTCGACGAGGGTTCCCTCCACGATGATGGCGCGCGATCCGATGAAGCACCCATCCTCGACGATCACGGGCTGCGCGCCCGGCGGCTCGAGCACGCCGCCGATACCCACGCCGCCCGAGAGGTGACAGTCGCGACCGATCTGCGCGCAGCTCCCCACGGTGGCCCAGGTGTCGACCATGGTGCCGGCGCCGACGTAGGCGCCGATGTTGACGTAGCCGGGCATCACGATGGTGCCCGCTTCCAAGAACGCGCCGTGGCGCACCACGCCCGGCGGCACCACGCGCACGGAGGCTTTGTCGAGGCCGTGCTTGAGCGGGATCTTGTCGTGGAACTCGAAAGGACCGACCTCGATCCGCTCCATCCCGCGCACGGCGAAGTAGAGCAGGATGGCCTCCTTGACCCAGGCATGCGTCCGCCAGACGCCGGCCTCGTCGCGCGCGGCGACGCGCAGCGCGCCTTGGTCGAGCAGGTCGACGGCGCGCACCACGGCGGCCTCGTACGCAGGATCCTTCAGCAGCCCGCGGTCGCGGAAGGCTGCTTCGACGCGGGGGCGGAGATCGTCGGCGGTGTCCATCGCGCCCCCTTTAGCACGTGCGCACCGCGTCCCGAACGAGGACCGTCGCGCGGCCTATAGCGCGATCGTCACGCGTCGGCCGCCATCCTCGATCGCCAGCGAGATCCCCGCGTGGCGTGCGGCCGCCTGCGCCACGCCCGACACGCGGGCGGAGGCGGGAAGATCGTCGCGCAGCGCAGCGTCGAACACCAACTGACCGGCGACGGCGTTGCGTCCCGCTTCGCCGACCGCGAGCACGGGGAACCCTTCCGGCCCGTTCTCCACCACGATCCGCGGCGCCGTCACACCGGCGCGGGCCACCGTCGCGACCGACTGCTCGAGCAGCTGCACCACGAGCCGCGCGTCGCCCACGTTGAGCTCGTCCGCGCGGATCTCGACGGCGGCATGCACCACCGTGGTCGCGGGCCGCGAGGGGCCGCGCCGTGCGCCGAGCGCATCCGCGAGATCGATGGCGGTGGTCTCCGAGGTCGCGGGCGCGCCGAACCAATCGATGATGCGCACCACCTCGCTGAGCTCGCCGGCGATGCGCCGGACGACCGCTTCCATCGCGAGGCGCCCGCGCGCATCCATCGCGCCGCCTTCATGCGACGCGAGCGCCGCGGACAGCTCGCTCACGCGCGCTTCGGCATGACCGAGGAGGGCGCGGACCGAAGCGATGCCGTCGGGATCATCGGCGAGCACGCTGGAGAGGGCGGAGGCCAGCGCGGTCAGCGCGGCGAGGAGGGGCGCGCACCCGGCCGCCATTTCCGGGACGGCGCGCGCAAGCATGCGCGGGCCGACCCGCCGTGACGCGAGGACCTGGAGGAAATGCTCGATCGCGGCGACGCCGTCACGAACGTCGCCGCGCGCGATCGACAGGGCATCCGCTCCGCGCATCAAGGCGTCGGGGACACCTCGTACCCGGCGAAGAAGTAACCGATCTCGCGGGCCGCGGTCGCCACCTTGTCGGAGCCGTGGACGGCGTTCTCGCCGACGCTGGCGCCGAAGAGCTTGCGGATGGTGCCATCGGCGGCCTTGCCCGGATCGGTGGCGCCGATGACCTCGCGGTACTTGGCGACGGCGTCCTCGCGCTCGAGCGCCATGACGATGATGGGGCTACGCGACATGAAGGTCACGAGCTCGTCGAAGAACCCGCGGCCCTTGTGCTCCGCGTAGAAGCCTTCGGCCTCGGCTCGGGTGAGGTGGACGCGCTTCATCCCACGGATGATGAAGCCCTCCTGCTCGAGGCGGGCGATGATCGCGCCGGCGCTGTGCTTCTCGACGGCGTCGGGCTTGACGATGGAAAGAGTTCTCTCGATGGCCATAGGACGCGCGCTTCGTAGGCGATGTCTCAGGGGTTTGCAACGGTGACGTGGCAGACGAACGGCCCGGTGAAAGCCTCATGACGAGGCCCCTACCCCGCGGATCCCCGCGAAACGCCGCTCCTGCTCCCGCGCCTGCTGCTCCGACCGAATTCGTGAGAGATTCGAGGCGCGCGTGGGACGGCAGCGTGTGCGAGCCCAGCGCGCAGGGCGCCATACTCCTGACACAAACCGCTGCTAAGGAAAGTCCGCCATGCCGAGCCACATCCTCGTCGTCGAGGACGAGCGCGATCTGATGCGGGTCCTCACTTACAACCTCAAGCAGGCGGGCTTCGACGTGGTCGGCGCGCCCGACGGCGAGACCGCCCTCCGCGCCGTAAGGGAGGAGCGCTTCGATCTCGTGCTCCTCGACCTGATGCTCCCCGACATGCCGGGCACCGAGGTCTGCAAGAAGCTCAAGGCCAACCCGCAAACCGCGACCATCCCCGTGGTGATGGTGACGGCGAAGGGCGAAGAGATCGATCGCATCGTCGGCTTCGAGCTGGGCGCCGACGACTACGTGGTCAAGCCCTTCAGCGTGCGCGAGCTGATGCTCCGCGTGCGCGCCATTCTCCGGCGGGCCGAGGGCCCGGCCGAGCACGAGGAGCGCTTCACCTTCGGAAGGCTCGAGGTCGATCGCGCCGGCCACCGCGCGTGGGTCGAGGGGCAGGAAGTCGCCTTCACCGCCCTCGAGCTCCGCCTCCTGACCATGCTCTACGATCGCCGCGGCCGCGTCCTCACGCGCGACCTTCTCCTCGACGAGGTGTGGGGCTCGCACGCCGACGTGACCTCCCGCAACGTCGACACCCACGTGAAGCGCGTGCGCGAGAAGCTCGGCGCCGCCGGCGAATACATCGAGACGGTGCGCGGCGTCGGCTATCGCTTCCGCGCCGAGCCGCTCGACGACCGCACCCCGCGTCCGGCCGAGACCGACGACGGCCCCGCGATCAGCAGCAAGCCCGCCGCGAAGACCAACCGCGACTCCACACCGCCGCCTTCCCGACCGGGCTCCCGATGACGACCACCGAGGCGCGCGTCGCGGAGAGCGAGGTCGCCGGGACGAAGCTCCCGCGATCGGCCCTCGATGCCGAGCCCGCCGCGCGCGCCCCGGACGCCGGCTCCTCTCCCCTGCCCGGCCCGGCGCGCGCCTCTCACGGCAACGGCTCCCGCGCCTCCGATCCCGCCGATCCGCCGCGTCGCCTCGGCGTCGCCGCGCGCGCCGTGCTCGGCTCGGCGGCGCTGCTCGTCGGCGCGGGCCTCCTGCTCCTCGTCGGCGGCTCCGCGGTCCACACCCCCGCCATCGCCGCCGCCACCGGCGCGGCCGTCGGCGCCGCCCTCGTCACGGGCGCCCTCGGCGCTGCCTTCGTCATCCGCCCGCTCCGCGAGGTCACGCGATCCGCGTTGGCCCTCTCGGCCGGCGATCTCGCGGCCCGCGCGCCGGTGCACGGTGACGACGAGGTCTCCGACCTCTCGCGCGCCTTGAACCGCTTCGCCGGCGAGCACGCCCGCTCGTTGGATCAGCTCCGCACCGAGCGCGATCTCCTCGTCGGCATCCTCGAAGGCATGGGCGAAGGCGTCCTCGTGCTCGATGCCGACGAGCGCATCGTCCTCGTGAACCGCGCGCTGCGCACCATCGCCCGCCTCGGCGACGACGCCGTCGGCAAGCCCTTGCTCGAGGCCATCCGCAACGCTTCCCTCAAAGAAGCGCTCGACACCGCCCGCGAGCGCGACGAAGCCGTGGTCCGCGAAATCGAGCTCGGCCGCCCGCTCCCGCGCAAGCTCTTGGTCCGCGTCGCCCGCCTCGCCGGCGCCCTCCCCAGCCAACCGGGGGCCGACGGCGACTCCAGCCGATCCGCCGGTGGCAACGGCACCATCGCCGTCTTCCACGACGTCACCGATCTCCGCCGCCTGGAGACGATTCGCACGGACTTCGTGGCCAACGTCTCGCACGAGCTGCGCACGCCCGTCACCGCCATCACCACCGCCACCGAGACGCTCCTCGGCGGCGCCCTCGCCGAGCCCGAAGAGGCCGCGGAGTTCATCGGCGTCATCGATCGTCACGGCAAGCGCCTGCGCCAGCTCGTCGACGATCTCCTCGACCTCGCCAAGCTCGAGGCCAAGAGCTTCCGCCTCGTGCTCGTCGAGCTCGACATCCGCCCCATCGCCGCGCACGCCATCTCGCTCATGGAAGAGCAGGCGCGCCGCCGGCGCATGACCCTCTCCCTCGCGCCGAGCTCCACCGACGTCCTGCGCGCGCGCATCGATCGTCGCGGCCTCGAGCAGGTCCTCGTCAACCTCCTCGACAACGCCATCAAGTACGCCGGTGAAGGCGCCCGCGTCACCTTGACGACGCGCGCCAAGGGCGATCGCATCGAGATCGCCGTCTCCGACGACGGCGTCGGCATCTCCCCGGCCCACCTCGGCCGCGTCTTCGAGCGCTTCTACCGCGTCGACGCCGGTCGCTCCCGCGAGCTCGGCGGCACGGGCCTCGGCCTCGCCATCGTCAAGCACCTCGTCGAGCTGATGGCCGGCACCGTCGACGTCGAGAGCGAGCTCGGCAAAGGCGCGACCTTCACCATCCGGCTCCCCACGAGCCCCACGCCGAGCCGACCTTCCCTCGGTCCGTGAAGCTCAGCTCGGCGACGGGCCGCGCGCTTCATCCTCCCGCCCCGTCGCGATCGTCCCCTCGATCAACGCCTCTTTCCCCGCGCGCCCGAGCCTGCGAATCGCCGCCTCCCGTCGCAGCGCCTCGCCGTGCGACGCCACCGCCTCCAAGTACACCATCGCCAGCGGCCCGCGCCCCCGCGTGTAGCGCGCCCCGCGCCCCGTCTGATGTTGCGCGAGCCGCTTCTCCGCGTCCCGCGCGATCCCCGTGTACAGCGAGCCGTCCCCGCAACGGAGGATGTAAACCTGCCAGGCCGGAGGCATGCCCATCCCGTTGTAGTAGGGTGAGCCGCGATGCTGAAGCGCGTTCTCGGCCTCGTCGGCGTTCTCGCCTTCTCCGCGTTCTCGGCCCTCCTCGTGGGCTGTCCCGCACCCCCCGCGGCATCCGCGCCGCCGGCCCCGGGCCAATGCAACAGCGACGCGGACTGCCCCTCGAGATACCGTTGCCAAGGCACCGAAGGTTGCAACACGCCCTGGGTCTGCACCCCGTCCGTCGGGTGCACCCGCGACGCCGTGCAGTATTGCGGTTGCGACGGCACCACCTTCTGGGCGAGCGGCACGTGCCCCACGAAGCCCGTGCGCCACAAGGGCAAGTGTTGAGGATCGCCGCGCGCTCCTCGACCGCCGTGACCGAGGCCTCTCATCCTCCGAGCGCGATGGCCGCCTTGTAGTAGGCTCGGCCGCCATGCTGAAGCGCGCTCTCGGCCTCCTCGGCTCCCTCACCTTCGCGGCCTTCTCGGCCCTCCTCGTGGGCTGTCCCGCGGCGCCTCCCACCTCGCCCGATCCGGCGCCCTCCGCTCCGCCCGCGGCCACGACTCCCGCCGCCACCGCGCCGGTCGCATCGGCGACGCCCACCGCCTCCCCTGCCGAGCACGCGCCCGCGCCCCCCGGTAGCAAGAAGTCTTGCAACACCAGCGCCGATTGCGCCGACGGCGAGCTCTGTCAGGGCACCGAAGGTTGCGGCGCCCCGTGGACCTGCGGCCCGCCCAAGCCCTGCACCCGCGACAACGTCGAGTGGTGCGCCTGCGACGGCACCACCTTCCGCGGCAGCGGCACCTGCCCCTCGAAGCCCGTGCGCCACAAGGGCAAGTGCTGACCGCACACCGCACGTAGACGCCCGCTCCTCCTCCGCACGCCGGCCGTCTCCAAAGCCCTTCCTCGAGTCGGCCTCGCCGCCCGCCTCCCACCGTCTCTCCAGCGCCCTTCCTCGTCGGGCTCGCCGCCCGCCTCCATGGATGTCACCTTCGAGCTCCGATGCTCGAACGCGATCGCGCAGCGAACGAGAGCCTCTATCGCGCGCGTCCCTCCACAGCGCCGGCCCGGCGCGTCCTCGTGCGCCGGCCCGCCGAGCTGCAAAGGCGCGCGGCCGCCGCCGCCGTCATCCTCCTCGTGCTCTTCGTGGCCGTCGATCTCCTCGGCGCCAACGTCCGTGTAACCCTCACCCGAGAAGCCCCGACCACCGACGCTTTCGGGAGCCCTCTTCCCAACACCGATCCCATTCGCTGCCGCATCGAAACGGTCCGCGTGTTGTTCCCGCGTATCCGCACCTGCGACAGCGACCGTCCCCGCCGCTTCAGCTATCGACATCTCCAAGGCACGCTCGACGAATACGCCATCGAGCTCCCGGCGAGCGCCGAGGACCGTCACGACGCGATTCGCGAGAGCGTGCCTGTCGCCCCCTCCCACGAGATCGGGTCCCTCAACGGTTTCGTATCCGACCACCGGGAACAACATCTCTCCGTGACCATCGGCTCCCCCTGGCGCCGCGTCCCCGTCTTCATCGTGACAGCCACCTTCGGCCTCATCGCCGCAGTGTGGTGGCTCCGCCGTACCCGCATCGTCGTCGACGCGCACGGCGTGGTGCACATCACGACATCTCGTGGCCTCTCGGGTCGCGAATCCCTCGCGTTCAGCCAAACGGACATCCGCTGGGTGACCATCGAAGGCACCGACGACAAGCACGTTCACCTCACCATCGATCTCCTCGACGGCCGCCGCATCGCGCTCCCGAGCCTCGCCTTCACACCTCGACGAGCGCTCGACGAACGCCGAGCACTGGAGTCCTTCCTGCGCCCCACGAACGCCTAACGCCTCTTCCTTCCCAGAGCGCTATTTCTTCTTCTGCTCCGGGGCGTCGCGCTCGAGCCAAGCGTGGCACGTCTGCCCGGCCGCGAGCGGCTTGGGCATGATGTCCTCGACCGCGCCCATCCGAAAGCAGTGCACCGACGACCACCATGGGTCTCCGCGTCGCCACTCCATGATGACTCGAAAGTTGGAGAGCTCTGCGTTCTTGGGGTCGTCCCGCACCTCGCCGGCGTCGAAGCCCATCATGTGAGAGAGCCTCTCGAGATAGTCCCCTTGGCGAACGACATGAGCCTTGTACGATGCCACCGCCTGCTCCCCGGCGCCCCCGACGCTTCCTCCGCGCGGGCAACGCTCGACGGACCCACCTCATCACCGACGTCTCCACATCGGAATCGACACGCCGCCCTCGCATCACGGGATACAAAATCGCGAACGCTTCCCATCGCGGTTGCTCGGTCGATTCACGCGTGCAACGCTCTTCGCCGGCGCCGTTGCGTGGGGGGAGGCCGGCGCCGACATCGCATTGCAATGGGAGGTGGCACGGTATGTCATCCAAGCAAGTCACCGATCGTGAGAAGAGCGCCCGCGCGGTCGTCGCCGCCGGGGAAACACAGGCCGACGCCATCGGCGCGGCGCTCGCCCAGGTCTTCAAACCGCATCTGCGCAAAGGAGAGCCCTCACCGGACGTCTCACGCGTGGCCGTCTTACTCTCTCGCGCCCTCGACGCCGCCAAAGCCACGATGGTCGAAGCGGATGTCGCCCACGACGCCGAGATCGGCGACGACGATGGTTATCGCAAAGCCCGTGACGAAGCCGCCGCGGACCTCGCGGACCGGTTGATCGAGCTGCGCGAAATCCTCACCGGCGTTTACGGCACGGCCACCGCGAACAGCGTTTTCACGAGCCGGACGCCGGAGGATCCGGTGGTGCTGTCGCGCTTCGCGCGCGACATCGAGGGAGCGCTCGGGCGCGTCACGCTCCCCAAAGCCCGCATCAAGGGAGCAAAGCTCGACATCGCCGAAACAATCGCGGACCTCGCGCAGCGCCGAGAAAAGCTCGACGCCACGCTCGCCGACGTCGCCCGCGAGCTCCGTGAAGCCCAGGCCACGCTCGACGCGAAGAACCGGGCCATCGCGGCCTACGACGAGGTCTTCGGCGGCGTGGCCACCCTGTTGACCGGCGCGCTCCGCCTCGCCGGCAAACCCGATCTGGCCGCCAAGGTTCGGCCCTCCTCCCGTCGCCCCGGCCAAACCGCGAGCGACGCCGGCGACGAGCCCACGCCCATTTCCCCGGAAAAATAGCCTCCCAAACCCTTTCCGGAGCCTCCGGATCGCGTCTGGGGGAACTCGCCCCCCTTCCGCACCCTCCGGATCGCGTCTGGGGGAACTCGGCCCCCTTCCGCACCCTCCGGATCGCGTCTGGGGGAACTCGAGGTCAGCTCTTACAGCGAGACTGCACGGCGTGAAGCCCCAGCCCGGGTCTTCTCCCGATGCGCGCAGCTCGGTATTGCCGATGACCATCGCATTCGTGACGACGAAGCGCTGGTAGATGCCGCGGTGCGCTGAGCGGTAGGATGCGGGCCCGCATCCTTCGGAGGCTCGCATGGTCCGCCGTTTTGGCTCCACATTTCTTCCCCTCGCCGCCATGGCTCGTGGTTTTCGTCCCCTTTCGCGCATAGCGCCAATCGTTGCCGTCGCGGTTTTCGCCGGCTCGCTCGTGCAATGCGAGCAGGTCCTTGGGCTCGGGGATTTCAAGAGCTGCCCGCAGGATCCGGGCTGCCCGGGCACCGGCGGCAGCGCGCCCACGGCGACGTGCACCGACGGAAAGAAGAACGGCGACGAGAGCGACATCGATTGCGGCGGAACGAGCTGCGCGAAGTGCGTCGACGGGAAAGGCTGCGATACCGGCGCCGACTGCGATAGCAAGGTGTGCAGCGGCGGCACCTGCCTCGCGCCGGCGTGCGACGACAAGGTCATGAACGGCGACGAGACCGACGCCGACTGCGGCGGCGCGACCTGCGCGAAATGCGACGCAGGAAAGGGCTGCGCCGGCGACGCCGACTGCGAGGGCGGGAGCTGCGGCGCGGATGGGAAGTGCGCGGCGACGTGCACCGACGGCGCGAAGAACGGCGACGAGAGCGACATCGACTGCGGCGGCACGAGCTGCGGGAAGTGCGCCATCGACGCGGGGTGCGCGACGGGGCCGGATTGCGAGACGGGGGTTTGTCAGGCCAGCAAGTGCGTGAGCAACTTCGTGTGGGCGAAGAAGTATGGGAGCGCAACGACGTTCACGGGACTCGTCGTGGACACCGAGGAAAGCATCTTCGTCACCGGGAGTACGACCGGCCCACTCGACTTCGGCAACGGCCCCATGTCACCCTCGGCCGGCTCCGCGGCGTTCCTCGCCAAGCTCGGCCCGGCGGGGAACGATCTTTGGAGCGAGATTCACGACAACAGCGGGGCGAGCACGGACTACGGGAGCGCAACCGCGCTCGCGCTTGACCACGAGGAATGCGTCCTGACAGCCGGGGAATTCGCGGGGACGATCAAGCTCTCTCCGACGATGGCGCTCACCGGCGGAAACATGTTCGTCGCCGGGCTCGACAAGGATCTCGGTTATCCTCACTGGGCGTACAAGGCTACCGCGAGCGCCTTGAATCACTGGGTCAACGGCCTCGCCGTCGATCCCTCCAACAACGTCCTGGTTACAGGACAGTTCACCAGCACCCTGACATGGAACGGAGCCACTTTCGGGTTCTCGGCCTCCGGACCGCGCGACATCTTCCTGATCAAGACGGACGCCAACGGCACGCTGTCGCTGTTCAAGCATTTCGGTGTTTCGAGCAATCATGGGCGAGCGTTCGTCGCCTCGGACCAATCGAGCAACATCATCCTGGCTGGGGCATTCTGGGTACGCTCGACTTCGGCGGCGGGAACACGCTCACGAGCGTGGGATCTGGCATGAACAAGTACAACCTCTATGTGGCCAAGCTCGACGCGGGCGGCAATCACCTCTGGAGCAGGCGCGTCGGCGACCAGTTGGGACAGGCCCCCGTGGGCGTTGCGGTGGACGACGCCGGTAACGTCATCGTCGCGGGCACTTTCAGCGCCAGCGGCGACTTCGGTAATGGCACCATGTCCAGCGCCGGAGGCTCATCGGATGTCTTCGTCGCCAAGTACGATCCTGCTGGTACGCTGCTCTGGGCGAAGTTGTTCGGAGACGAGAATAGCCAGGTGGCTACCGCGCTCAGCGTCAACGCCAACGGGGATATCGCCGTCACCGGAGTGTTCGACGGCACCATCGACTTTGGCGGCGGCCAGATGACGAGTATGGGCAGCGACATCTTCGTCGCCAAGCTGGACGCTTCCGGTAACTACGTTTGGGCGCGAAGCTTTGGTGACGCACAGACACAACAATCGATCGGGATCGCCTTCTCTGGAACGCAGAACCTCGTCGTAACCGGCTTCTTCCAAAGCCAAATCGACTTCGGAAACGGGCCGCTTACCGCCGTAGGTGGGGCAGAGGTCTTCGTCGCGAAGTTCGTCGTTCCCTGAAGGACGCCAATGAGCCCCGGCTGGGCGCGGTAGCGCACAGCAACGCGAGACTTGTGCAGCATCATCAGCACTACGTGAATGTCGTCGCAATTCGCGACGCATCCGACTTGAAGCGTGCGGCACCGCATGCATAGATGGCATGCGCCGCCATTCGTTCAACCCGGAGGTCAGCCCGATGCGTCGTTTCGCCATCGCTTATTGTTTCTTTGGCTCTGTGCTCGCAGCCGGCTGTACCAACACGAGCGGTCCCGAGAGCGTGGACGGTCACGTCGCGGAGACGCAGGCGCCGATCGCATACGGAGCCCAGGACACGATCCACACTGCCGTCGTCGCACTGGTGGGGAATACGTCCCAAGGGCAGTTCGCGTGCTCCGGCAGCATCGTGCAGGTGAAGAACGGACAGGGCTACGTGCTCACCGCGGCGCACTGCTGCGCGGAAAGCGCGCCATCCTGGGTGATCACCGGCACCAACTACGCGTCACAGTCGGCTCCTACGTACAACGTCGTCGCGGGGTCGGTGTATTACGACGCCCAATACAACCCGAACAACCTGCCCGCGGGACATGACTTCTGCATGCTCAAGTTCTCCGGGGCGAGCGCGAGCACGCCGACGCTGAAGCTGCCGACGTCGACCGCCGACGGCGTCGCCTCCAACGTGTCGGTCGAGCACGTCGGCTACGGGATGACGAACACCAACTCCAACAACAGCACCCGCCAGACCGGCACCGACAAGATCACGTCGTTCGACGCGACAGGGACGACGTTCTCGTACAAACAGGGCGGTGCAGCGCAGACCCCCGGTCCGTGCGAGGGCGACAGCGGCGGCCCGGCCCTCATTCCCACGGGCGCTGGCGTGACGCAGGCTCAGCAGACGGTGGTCGGCGTCACCTCCTTCGGAACGACGGAGACCTGCGGCGCTTCCGATACCGGCACCAGCGGCCGTGTCAGCTCCGTCATCGGCACCGACAACAACAACAAGCCCCTGTTCATCACCGCCTACCTCAATGATGCTCCCATCGGGACGCCGGCGGGATCCACGCCTCCTCCGACCTGCGAGAGCTGCCAGGGGGACGCGCTCAACCAGGGCGGCGCCTGCGCGAATACCTATGCTTCCTGCTACAACAACGCGGCTTGCAAAGGCATCCTGACCTGCCAGCAGGCGTGTGGCAGCGACAACACCTGCGCGTCCAACTGCTACACCAGCGCCACGGCGGCCGCGAAGTCCCTCTACGACGCGATCCTCACCTGCATCTGCGACACCGGCTGCCCGACCGACTGCGCCACCGAGTGCGGCGGCTCTGCCCCCGCGTGCGGGCTGGCGACGAAGGATGCCACCTGCAACACCTGCATCGAAGGCTCGTGCTGCACCGCGACCAAAGACTGCGCGGGTGATTCGACCTGCGTCAACTGCCTCAAGGCCACGAATCCGCCGGCCTCGTGCAACTCGAACGCGAAGGTCGTCGCGTTCTACGGCTGCCTCGAGGACAACTGCAACGTCGAGTGCCTCGGCGGCACCACCAGCACGTCGTCCAGCTCCAGCAGCGGCTCGGCCACCACGAGCAGCAGCGGCGGCACGGCGACCGGCACCGGCTCGGCCAGCGGCAACCCGATGACCACGGGCGTGGGCGGGAGCACGGGCGCGGCGGGCAATGGTGGTGAGGGTGGCGACGGTGGCGGCGCCAACAACCAGGAGGGCTCGTGCAGCGTCGGCGCGGCGGGCTCGGCGCCGGTTTCGGGGCTTCGATCGCGGGGCTCGTGGCGGGCGTCGCGCTCGCGTTCTCGCGTCGCCGTCGTCGCGGTTGATTGGGCGCTGACGATCCAGCGCGCGTTTCCTCGACCCATCCTGGGTCATCCACCACGCCGACACACGGTTGACACAATCGGGGAGTAGGTCCTCGGGCGATGTTTCATCGCGGCCCGCTCCCCCGTCTCCTCGCCGGCGCGGCCCTCGTCGCGCTCGGGGTCGGGTGTGGCCGTGGGGGTGGTGACGAATCGCCGCTCCCCGGGAAAAAGGCCTCCGCAGCGGGCGCGCTCGACAGCGCCATCACGGGCGCAGGGGCCACGTTTCCGTATCCGCTCTACACCAAGTGGATCAGCGAGATCGAACGGGAGCACCCCGATCTCCGCATCAACTATCAGCCCATCGGATCGGGCGGCGGCATTCGCCAGATCACCGAGCGAACGGTCGATTTCGGCGCGACCGACACGCCGATGACCGATGAGCAGGTGGCCAAGGCGCCGGGCATCGTGCACGTGCCCACGTGCCTCGGGGCGGTGGCCATCGCGTACAACGTGGAGGGCATGCCGAGCGGGCTCAAGCTCACGCCGGAGGCGGTCTCGGGCATCTTCCTCGGCGCCATCACGCACTGGGACGATCCCGCGATTGCCGGGCCCAATCCGGGCGCGGCGCTGCCGAAGAAGCGCATCACCATCGTGCATCGCTCCGACGGCAGCGGGACGACGAAGCTGTTCACCGAGTGGCTCACGGCGGTGAGCCCCGCGTGGGCCCACGGGCCCGGCGCGGGGATGAGCGTCGCGTTCCCTTCGGGCCTCGGCGCGAAGGGCAACGAGGGTATCGCCGGTCAGGTGTCGAGCACGCCCGGCGCCATCGGGTACGTCGAGATCGTGTATGCCGTGCAAAACAAGCTGACCGTGGCGGCCCTCCGCAACGCGGCGGGCGCGTTCGTGCTGCCCACGCCGAGCAGCGTGACGGCCGCGGGCGCGACGGCGCGGATGCCGGCGGATCTGCGCGGATCCGCGGTCGACGCGACCGGGGTCGAGGCCTATCCGATCTCCGGCTTTTCGTATGTGCTCTTGTACAAGAAACAATCGGACGAGCAGCGGGGCCGGGCGCTCGTCGGTTTCCTCTCGTGGGCGGTGCACGAGGGACAGCGGTTCGCCGAGCCGCTCAGCTACGCCAGGCTGCCGGCGGAGCTGGTGACGCGCGTCGACGCGGGGCTCGCGCAGGTGGTCGGGCCCGACGATCGGCCGCTCCTCGCGGGGAAACCCTGATGCGATGACGGAGAAGCTCGGGTAAGGAGGGGGGAAACATGACGGTCCGCGCGCCCGACACGACGCCGATCACCGGGCCACCGGCTCCGGAGGCGCACGCGCACGAAGGCGGCGGGCCGAAACAGCGGGCCTTCCTCACGGGCGTCACGCGCCGGATCGCGGGGGATCGCGTCTTCGCGGGCAGCGTCACCGTCCTCGCGCTCACGGTGCTCGCGGTGCCGGCGTTGATGCTGCTGTCGCTCGTGTGGGCGTCGCGGCATGCGCTCGCGCGCTTCGGGCCGGCCTTCATCACCTCGTCGCGGTGGGATCCGGTGCACGAGCAGTTCGGCGCCTGGCCCTTCGTGTGGGGCACCGTCGTGTCGTCGCTGCTCGCGCTGGCCTTGGCCGTGCCGGTGTCGCTCGGGCTCGCGGTGTTCCTCTCGGATCTCGCGCCGCGGCCGCTGCGCAGGCCGCTCGGCTTCGTCGTCGAGCTGCTCGCCGCCATCCCCAGCGTCGTCTACGGCTTCTGGGGGATCTTCGTGCTCGTGCCCTTCCTCCGCACGGACGTGGAGCCGTTCCTCGGCAAGCACCTCGGCTTCCTCCCGCTGTTCCACGGCGAGCCGCTCGGCTTCGGCATGCTCGCGGCGGGCGTCGTGCTGGCGATCATGATCGTGCCGACGATCACCTCGATCTCGCGCGAGGTGCTCTCCGCCGTCCCCGATGCGCATCGCGAGGCGGCCATCGGCTTGGGCGCGACGCCGTGGGACGTGGTGCGCGTCGCCGTCCTCCCCGCGGCGCGATCGGGCATCGTGGGCGCCGTGATCCTCGGGCTGAACCGCGCGCTCGGCGAGACGATGGCGGTGACCATGGTGATCGGCAACCGCCCCAAGGTCTCCGCGTCGCTCTTCGATCCGGGCTACACGATGGCCAGCGTCCTCGCCAACGAGTTCGCCGAGGCCGACTCCGACGCGTACCTCTCGGCGCTCGCGGCCATCGCGCTCCTGCTCCTCGGCGTGGCCTTGATCATGAACCTGTTCGCGCGCTGGCTGGTCAACGTCACCAAGCAGCGCATCCGCGGGGAGGCCGCGCCGTGAAGAAGCCGCGCCCCGACACGCGAAGCCTCCTCTCCCCCGCGCCCGGCGAGAGCCTGCGACGCGCGCGCAGCCACCTCGTGACGGCGCTCTGCGCGCTCTCGGCCGTCGTCGTGCTGGTGCCGCTCGCGTCCATCCTGCTCTACGTCGTGCGCCGCGGTTTGCCCGGCCTTTCCGTCGCGTTCTTCACGCACTTGCCGAAGCCGGTGGGCGAGCCCGGCGGGGGCATGGGCAACGCCGTGCTCGGCTCGCTGATCCTCGTGGCCACCGCGTGCCTCGTGGGCCTGCCGATCGGCATCGGCGCGGGCCTCTACCTCGCGGAGGTCGGCCGCGGCCGCTTGGCCAAGCTGGTTCGCTTCACGGCCGACGTCCTCGGCGGCGTCCCTTCGATCACCATCGGCGTCTTCGTCTACACCGCGGTCGTCGTCACCATGCGCCGCTTCTCTGCGCTCGCGGGCGCGCTCGCGCTGGCCGTGGTGATGATCCCGACCGTGACCCGCACCTCCGAAGAGCTGCTCCGCCTCGTGCCCGTGCACCTGCGCGAAGCCTCCATGGGCCTCGGCGTCCCCGCGTGGCGCACCACGCTCTTCATCGTGCTGCGCACCGCCGCGCCGGCCATCGGCACGGGCGTGATGCTCGCGATCGCGCGCGTCGCCGGCGAGACCGCGCCGCTGCTCTTCACGGCCTTCAACAACCGCCACGTGAGCGTCGCCCTCGATCAGCCGATCGCCTCGCTGCCCGTGCAGATCCTCACGTACGCGACCTCGCCGTACCGCGAGTGGCAGGATCAGGCGTGGACGGGCGCGCTCGTGCTCGTGGCCATGGTCCTGTTCCTCAACCTCGCCGGTCGCTTCGCGACCGCGCGCCGATCGCCTGCGTCTCCCGGCTCCGAAGGTGGCACCGCCGACGGCGTGCCCTCGAGCGCCGGGCCCACGAGCCTCCCTGCGCAACGCCCCGCGAGCCCGCCCGGCGACGCGCAATCCACCCACGAAAACACGAGGATTTCGCGTTGATGGCCTCTCCCTCGTCCATCCCTCCCGAGCGCGACGAGGACGCTCGTCCCGACGGCGACGCGGTCGATCCCGATCCCAAGATCACGGTGCGCGGCCTCGACGCGTGGTTCGGTGATTTCCGCGCCGTGCGCGCCGTCGATCTCGTGATCCCGGAGCACCACATCACGGCCATCATCGGCCCTTCGGGCTGCGGCAAGTCCACGTTCCTCCGCTGTCTCAACCGCATGCACGAGCACACGCCGGGCGCCCGCGCCTCCGGCAGCGTCGTGCTGGACGGCGTCGAGATCTACGACCGCGCCGTCGATCCCGTCCGCCTCCGCCGCCGCGTGGGCATGGTGTTCCAGAAGCCGAACCCCTTCCCCACCATGTCGATCCGCGACAACGTCCTCGCGGGCTATCGCCTCAACGGCCTCCGGGTGGAGGATCCGACCGAGCTCGTGGAGCGATCGCTCCGCCAAGTCGCCCTCTGGGACGAGGTGAAGGACAAGCTCGGCCAAGAGGGTCACTCCCTCTCCGGCGGGCAGCAGCAGCGCCTCTGCCTCGCGCGCGTCCTCGCCGTCGAGCCGGACGTCATCCTCCTCGACGAGCCGTGCTCGGCCCTCGATCCAATCGCCACGGCCCGCATCGAAGAGCTGATGATCGATCTCAAGGAGCGCTACACTCTGGTCCTGGTCACGCACAACATGCAGCAGGCCGCGCGCGTCTCCGATCGCACTGCGTTCTTCCACCTCGGCAGCTTGGTGGAGGTCGGGCCCACGACGCGCATGTTCACCAACCCGCGCGAGCCTCGCACCGAGGACTACGTCACGGGCAAGTTCGGTTGAGGAGGACGATGCCCGCCGGCGCCCACACCAGCAAGCTCTACGATCTCGAGCTCCGCCAGCTCCGGGAGAAGCTGCTCCTCATGGGCAGCCTCGTCGAAGAGATGATCGGCAAAGGCGAGACCGCGCTCCGCACGCGCGACACCGCGCTGGCGCAGGCGACCATGCGCCTCGATCGGCGGATCAACCGCCTCGAATGCGAGGTCGACGAGCTCGCCATGCGCATCCTCGCCACCCGCCAGCCGGTCGCGTCGGATCTGCGCTTCATCACCACGGCCCTCAAGATCGTCACCGATCTGGAGCGCATCGGCGACCTGTGCGTGAACATCTGCGAGCGCGTGGTCGAGCTCAACGAAGAGCCCCCGCTCGCGCCCGTCGGCGACCTGACGAGCCTCGCCGACGAGGCCATCTCGCTGGTGCACGACGCCATCGACGCCCTGGTGGCGCGCGACGTCGAGCGCGCCACCGCCCTCCTCGCGCGGGACGCCGCCATCGACGCGCACTACGGCGAGATCTTCGCGGGCGTCCTCGACTTGATGGCCAAGGAGCCCGCATCCATCTACCGCGCCACGCGCGTGCAATCGATCGCCAAGTACCTCGAGCGCATCGCCGATCACGCCACCAACATCGCCGAGACGGTCGTCTTCCTCGTGAAGGGCACCGACATCCGCCATCGCAAGAGCCGCGGCCTCGCCCCCGACAAAGACTGATCACCGCGCTTCGCGAGGCGCCATTTCATCGCGCCTCGGCTCCGCTCGATCGCCATTTCATCTCCTGCGCTTCGCGCCTCGGTGCACGCGCTCCACTTCGAGGTGATTTGCTTGCCTGCACCGCGCGCGAGCTCTCGGCGCACGCGATCCGCGTCGACGAGATTTCATCGCTCGCACTGCGCGCACTCGGCTCACGCGCTCGCACGAGGTGGTGTGTCGCGCGACCAGTCACGCCGCGTGGACACCCCTACGACAGCGCCGTGTCGCGATGATGATCCGCAAATCACGCATTCCGGCCGCGATCGCTTTGCCCTTCCGCTTCGCTGGGGGTGGGCGATAGACTCGGCCGGGGCCTCGTGTCGGCGAATTCGGAAGATCCCGCTTCGTTGCGCAGCTACCGGCTGATCGCCGAGATCGGCCGCGGCGGGATGGCGAACGTCTACCTCGCGGTCGCGCGCGGTCCGGCCGGCTTCAACAAGCTCGTCGTCATCAAGAAGACCCGGAAAGACCTGGTCACCGAAGGCGACAGCGTGGCCATGTTCCTCGACGAGGCCCGCCTCGCCGCGCGCATGAACCACCCCAACGTGGTGCAGACGTACGAGATCGGGCAGGACGGCGAGCGTTACTTCATCGCCATGGAGTACCTCGACGGCCAGCCCTACAGCCGCGTGCTCTCGCGCCTCCGCGCGCGCATGCCCGTCGCGCTGCACCTACGCGTCGTCGCCGATCTCCTCGCCGGCCTCCATCACGCCCACGAGCTCCGCGATTTCGACGGCACGCCGCTCGGCGTGGTCCACCGCGACGCCACGCCGCAAAACGTGTTCATCACGTACGACGGCTCCATCAAGGTCGTCGACTTCGGCATCGCCAAGGCCGTCGACGCCAGCGCCCAGACGCGCACCGGCGTCGTCAAAGGCAAAGTCGCGTACATGGCGCCCGAGCAGGTGCGCGGCGA
Source organism: Minicystis rosea (assembly GCA_001931535.1). Classification (GTDB taxonomy): domain Bacteria; phylum Myxococcota_A; class Polyangia; order Polyangiales; family Polyangiaceae; genus Minicystis; species Minicystis rosea. Next base: position 137,293 of record CP016211.1, on the reverse strand, counting down.
TCGGCTCGATCGGCGCACGGACGTCTTCGCCGCCGGCGTGATGCTCTTCGAGGCCATCGCCGGCCGCCGCATGTGGGACGAGCTTCCGGACGTCACCGTCGTCCACGAGCTCATGTACGACCGCGTGCCGGACATCACCGCCGCCGTCGCCGGCGTGCCGGTGCAGCTCGCGCGCATCTGTCAGCGCGCCCTCGCGGCGAACCGCGACGAGCGCTACGAGACCGCGCTCGACATGCACCGCGATCTCGAGACCTACCTCGCGCAGGCCGGCCAACGCGCGAGCGCGCGCGACGTCGGTGATTTCATCGCACCCGCCTTCGAGGCCGAGCGCCAGCGCGTGCGCGCCGTCATCGAATCGCAGCTCAGCGACATCCGCTGGACCGGGGTGCAGATGCGGGCGACCGTCCAGGATCTGCCCTCCATCGACGGCGGCGCGGCCCAAGCAGGCCCGATGTCGGGCCGCGTCTCGAGCATCTTGCCGAACGCGCCTTCCTTCGGCGCCGGCGGCGAGAGCGGCGAGCTCGTGCCGAGCTCCTCGTCCCTCTCGCCCGTCTCCAGCGCGTCGGGCCACGTCATCCGGCCCGAGCAAGCGGTCACCAGCCCCTCGACGCGCGTGCCCATCGCCGTCGCGCCCCCGAGCCCGATTTCCTTCGCGCCCACCACCGGCGGCGCCGCGGTCCCCGTCCCCACGAGCGTCATGCCCGCGCCGCTGCGTCGCTCGCTGCTCGTGCCGGCGCTCGTCGCGGGCCTCGTCTCCGTCGCGGTGCTCGCGGCCGGCGTGAAGCTCCTCGTCCGGCCCGGCGGCACCGCGCCCGCCGCCAGCGCCACCGCACCCGCCGAGCCGAAGGACGTCACCCCCGACGCCGTCACGCTCACCGTGCGCGCCAAGCCGGCCGAAGCGCGCATCTACCTCGACGGCGTGCTCCTCTCCGCCGGCCCCTTCGAGGGCAAAGTCCTGCGCAGCAGCAAGACTCGTCTCGTCCGCGTCGAGGCCGAAGGCCACACGCCCAAACAGGAAGAGATAGCCCTCACCTCCGACGTGGTGTTGAGCTTCGACCTCCAGCGCGACGAATCCGCAGCTCCCGCGCCCACCGTCCGCGCGACGAAGCCCGTGAGCCCGAGCGCCGGCAGCGGCCCCGGCGCGGCCGCCACGTCGACCGGACGCGGCCCCAAACCGAGGCACGACATCGACTCGGACAGCCCCTACAAGAAATGAAGATGAGCTCGGAACTGCGCCGGGAGCGCGAAGCCCAGGACGCCGACGTCGCCGCCCCCCACCGCATCTCCGCGCCGCGATCCATGCTCCCTTCGCACACCGCGCGCGCCTCCCAATGCACCCGCAATGGCGCCCGCCGCCTCGCCCTCGGCGTGCTGCTCGCGGCCCTCGCCGCGCCCAGCACCGCCTTCGCCGACGCGGCGGCCGAGGCCGACAAGCACTTTCACCGCGGCGTCGATCTCTACAAAGACAACGACTACAGCGGCGCCCTCGTCGAGTTCCAGCGCGCCAACGAGATCATGCCGAGCTGGCAAGTGCTCTACAACATCGGTGAGAGCCACTTTCAGCTCCAGGATTACGCGAACGCCCTCAAGACCCTCACGCGCTATCTCAACGAAGGTGGGAAGAAGGTCCCTGCCAAGCGCCGCAAAGAGGTCGAAAAGGACATCGAGAAGCTGAAGCAGCGCGTGGCCACGCTCAAGGTCGGCACCAGCGAGCCGGGCGCCACCGTCACCGTCGACGACATCCCCGTCGGCACCACGCCGCTCGCCGAGCCGCTCATCGTCAGCGCCGGCCGCCGCCGCGTCACCGCCACCCTCGCGCCGCGGCCCCCCGTCACCGAGGTCGTGCAGGTCGCCGGCGGCGACACCCTCACCGTCTCCCTCACCATCCCGCCGCTGCCTCCCAAGGTCGAAGTGGTGACCAAGCCGGCGAGCTCGATCACCATCCCCGTCATCGCCTGGGTCACAACGGGCGCCGTCGCCGCAGGCGCGGTGACGACAGGCATCCTCGCGCTCGGCGCCTCCTCCGATCTCAAACAGCAGCTCGGCCTCTACCCCGCCGACCCCAAAGCCATCTCGAGCGCCCACGGCAAAGCGCTCTCCTTCTCCATCGCGACGGACGTCCTCACCGCCGCCGCCCTCGCCGGCGCAGGCGTCTCCATCTACCTCACGATCCGCCAACAACGCGGCGACACCGAGCCCACCAAACCCGCAAACAGCCCCTCCGCGCGGCTCGTGGTCTATCCAAATGGCGTTGGGGTGGCTGGGAGCTTTTGATCGACAGCGTTCCTCAAGCAACCTGCGTTGCTGAGGCGGTGAGCACCGCGGTCGATTCTCGGTCTTGAAAAGACGATGCGGAGCGGAGCTCGCCGCTGCCGAAGCAGCGTTGGCCGCCGTTCCGAATCATCGTGATGCCAGGCGGAGATTCAACCGTCCATTCTCGACTGTGGGCTCCCTGTAACACGTCCCGACATCCGTCGTTGCAACATCGGCAGACGACAACCACCCTCGCTGCAACGCTCGCTTCGCCACCCCCGCGAGCCTCGACACGACACCCATTTGTCAAGCAGAAACCCTCCCTTGAACCCCGGCGCCCGATGCAATCCTCATCGCTCCTCGGGGGTGCGGAAGGCATCGACGCCGGGCTTTGGTTCCCGTAGCCTCGGCCGAGGGTATTTGGCCGATGACGCGCGCATCTTCCCGCCTGGTACGCAACCTCGGCCTGCTCGCGGGGGCCGCGGGTGTGGCGATCGCTGCGGCGGTCGCTTCGTGCACGCTCCTCATCGAGACGCGGTCCGCGCAGTGTGAAGCCGACGCGGATTGCGCCGCGTTCCCGCACACTGCATGTGACAAGGCGCAAGGGGTCTGCGTCGACCAGGAGTGTGCGGGCGGGGAGTGCGTCTGCAATCCCCAGACGTCGGCCGAGATCCTCAATGGTTGTCCCAAAGGGGAGTGCGTGCCCTTCGACAACGGCCGAGTCCATGGCCTCGCGGCGGACGGTGGTGTCCCCGAGCCGGACGGCGGCGGGGCCGCGCCCGATCCCAGCTACGATTGCGGCGGCACGGACGACGCAGGCGCGGGCGGCGGGACCATGGATGGCGGTGACGGCGGGACCACGCTCCCCGCGTGTGACAGCCAGCCCAAACCGCTCTACATCGTCGGGCCCGACTCCATCAAACCACTCCTCGCGTGGGTGGCCGAGCTGTTCGCCAAGGAGGGTGGCCGCACCGTCGTCTTCCAAGCCAACTCGTCGTGCGTCGCCGCCACGGCCATGTACGACACGAGCAAGCACCTCGAATACGGCCCCGACTCGCCTTACAAGACTTGGTATTACGACGCCGCCGGCAAAGAGCACCTCTGTTACATCAAGGCCGATGACGTTCGGCCCAACATCGCTCTCTCCGACGTCTTCTCGCAGACGTGTGGGCTCGACGTCACCGGCAGCGATCAGAGCGTGACCGACACGCCCGGCCCGGTGCAGGCGTTCGGCTTCGTCGTCCCGAAGAGCGCCGACTCGACGGAGAAATCGATCAGCGCCGAGGCGGCCTACATGATTTACGGCTTCGGCGCGGAGACGGCCGCCATCGAGCCCTGGGTGGACACGCGCTACATCTTCCAGCGATCCAACAGCTCCGGCACGCAGAAGATGATCTCCACAGCCCTCGGCCTCGATCCGGCGACGTTCCACGCCACCACGAACCAGGGCAGCGATCACGAGGCGCTCCTCCTCGAGTGCTCCCCGGAGAAGGACAAGACGCTCGGCATCCTCGCCGTCGACATCGTGCAAAAGGGCGATCATCAGATTCGCATGCTCGCCTATCAGCACTACAAGCAGGATTGCGCCTATTTTCCGGACTCGACCTCCACGGCCAACGACAAGCGCCATGTGCGCGACGGTCATTATTTCATCTGGGGTCCGATTCACATGCTCACGCGCATGGATGAAAAGGACGACGATGCCTCGCGGCTCATCAATTACGTCTCCGGCACGGTGCCACCGCCGGCCGACGAGCCGGTCGACATCTTCCAAGTCTGGTCGGACGCGCACCTCGTCCCGCAATGCGCCATGCACGTGACCCGCACCAGCGACGGCGGCCCCTTGTCGAAGTTCGCGCCGCACTACCCCTGTTATTGCAAATACGACGAGATCACCGCCGGCGTCTCCGACTGCCCCAAATGCAAGACGACCGCGGATTGCCCGTCGAACCTGCCTGTTTGCAACCTCGGTTATTGCGAGCCCGCCGGCTCGCCTTGAGTCACACGGCGGGGACTCACGTCCCCGCCGCGCCAGTCTTCATGTGGGGCTTCGGGTCGGCTTCGCCGCCCTACGCCCCACGCCCCAGTCTTCATGTGGGGCTTCGGGTCGGCTTCGCCGCCCTACGCCCCACGCCCCAGTCTTCATGTGGTCCAAAGCTGCGGTCGTCGCGCTGACTCGGTCGGCCGCGTCGACGGTGTAGAGGCGAGGATCGTCGCCGCCGAGGGCGCCGGTCCCGTGACCGCCGGCGCCGTCGCGGCAGAGACGAAGGGCGCTGCCTCGGGTCTTCGAGGGAGCGCTGTCGGCGCTACAGCCCGTCGTCGGTGGTGGGGATATCGTAGTCGTAACCGTACGTGTGGCTGCCGTCCCGGCAGTAGGTGCCCATGTCGGTGTCGCCCGCGAGGCATTGGGTGAAGCCCATGGCCCCCTCACTGCCCCAGAGTGAGCCCCAGTCGCACGCGTTCTCGTTGCAGAGCGGAGGCTCTTTGCTCGGGTGCGTGCCGATACCCCAATCGAGCCCGCTGCCGGTGCTGTCGTAAACCATCCACGGCTCGGCGAAGTCGTCGAGGCTCACGAGGTTACCCCACGTGTTCATCAGCTTGCCGTTGCTGTAGTGGTGGTAGTCGTAGCGGAACCCGCAGCCACCCATCTGGTCGTGCGGATCGTCGGTGGGGTAGCTGCCGTGTTGGATCTTGCCCACGTACACCACCGGGTGCGTCCAGTCGTGGATTTCCACGCCGCCGCGCGCGCGGAGCCTCGTGAAGTGATCGCCGTGCACCCAATACGTCACGGCCGCGATCTGGCTCTGGTCGCCGTTGGTGGTCACCATGATGGCCTCCCAGTCGCTCCGGTGAGACGACTCGCTCCCGGCGGCCCCATCCATGCACTGGTCCTGCGCCCCATAGTAGAACCAGTATTTGATCCGCACCTGCGAGCCGCACTGGATCATCTGGTAATAGGTCGGCACGAGGTTGCGATCGAGCGTGCTGTAATCGTAGTTGCGCGAGGAGACGCCGCGCCCGATGTCGGTCCGATAGAACGTCTCGGCGGAGGTCGGGTAATCGTAGGAGGCGCCGTCGAAGCGGAGCTGCGGCGCGAACCGCTTGACCAGATCCGGTGTGGGCTCGTCGGCCAGCGCTTCGAACTGCCACGTGTCGGTGCTCGAGGCGTTGGCCGTCACGCAGTAGGCGTTGCCATTGCAGCCGGCGCCACTGATGGTGATCCGGCCCGCGTTGGAAGCGGAGTTGTCACGGATGTACATCCCCTGTCTCTCCAGCGCGTTCCCCTGGCCGCCCGGCGCGAGGACCCACTGGGCCGCGTCGGTCCACGACGTCGACAGGCGGGGCGTGCTCCCGTCGTAGCCGAGCTTGAGGTACGTGCCACCGTTGTACAGGTTCTTGAGCACGATGCTATCGCCCTGATGAACGATGGTCCCCGCAGGGATGCTGTTGCCGGGCGAGAGGATCTGCCACGTGGCCGTGGTGCCGGCGCGATCCGGAGTCAGGGCCGTCGAGACGCAGTATGCGTTGCCCTGACAGCCGGCCTCGCGCGTGTCGAGGTACGTGCCGGTGCCGTTCGGTCCGTTGCTGCGGATGTGGTACGTCTTGCCGTAGAACAGCGGCGCCGACACGGGGGTGAGCTGCCAGGCGGCCTCGGCGCTCGCGCCGGAGCCCGTCGCCACGCAGTACGGATTTCCACTGCAACTGCCCGACTGCGCCTTCAGATAACCGCCGTCGCCGCCGTGGAGGTTCTTGAGGCGGAGGGGCTGAGAGACCCAGAGCGGCGACGAGGGCGCGTTGTCGATGGCCTCGACGACCCAGCTCCCCGAGCCGGAATCGAGATCGAAGCTCTCGTGGGTGGAGACGCAATAACGGTCGAACTGACAACCCGTTCCGCGGGTGTCCAGATACCCGCCTGCGCCGCCGTAGAGGTTCTTCAGATAGACACGCTCGCCCGGGAGCACCAGCTCACCGCTGCGCTTGCCCTGGGCCGATTCGAGGCGCCAGATGCCGCTCGCGCCGTCACGCGTGGGCGTGCTCGCGCCCGAGACGCAGAGGGCGTTTCCGTTGCAGCCTCCGCCGCGCGTGTCGAGGTAGCTCCCCGCCTGGCGGTTCTGCAGGGTGTACGTCTGGCCATAGACGAGCTGGCGGATCTCGGGGAGGCGGAATCGCTGGTTCAGGCCATCGTGGCAATCCCATTGAATCAGCGTCGCGCCGCTCGTGGCGACCCCTCCGGTGACGTCGACGCACCGGTTGCTGTGCAAGGCGCGCAGCGAATACGACCCGTCCTCGAACGGCACCTTCGTGAAGATCTGGTTTCCGCCACCATTGCAGTCCCAGAGCACGATGGGAGCTCCGTTGTTGACGCTCACATCCTGAACGGTCAGGCACTTCCCCGAGGCCGTGGCCCGAATGGAGACGCCGCTGCCCACGGGGAAGACCTGGAACGCTTGGTTCGGTCCAGAGTGGCAGTCCCATTGAATGAGCGGCGTCCCCAAGGCCGTGGCCCCGCCTTGTACGTCGACGCATTTGTGGCTGCTCTCGATCTGCATCTCCGTCGGCACGGCCTTGTGCAGGGGGAAGACCTGCACCTCGGCGAGGCTCAGGACGTTGGTGCCGACGAGCTGCACCCTGACGTAACGGGCGGTGCGGTTGACCGCCATCGTGATCTGCGCCGGCGCGGGGTCCGAATTAGGGTACGTCTGCCAGCTCGCGCCGTCGTCGGAGACGAGGAGGTTGAAGTTGGTCAGGCGCTCGGAGCAGCAGTCGGTGCGGTTGTAGATGACGACGTTGCCGATGGGCTGGACGCGCTCGAGATCGACTTGCCACCAGGCCTGAGCTTCGGAGTTGGTGTGGGTGACCGAGCCCGCCTGGAAGTTGCCGTCGGCGTTGCCGTCCACCGCGAGCGCCGAGACCGCGGACGATGCGGGCGAGCCCGTGTAGGTGCTCGATTGCGACGTGGGCTTGTAGAGCGCCAGGTTGGTCGAGCTGGTGATGCCGATGGCCTCCGCGGCGGCCGCGACGTCTTCGTGCTCTTCGTCGGCCGGTGAAGGCTCGGCGCAACCGAAGGGCGCGGCGGCGGCGCCACAGGCGATGACGGCGGAAAGCGCCATCAGGTGAGAGCGCGCCCGCCGACGAAGGGGGCGAGCGCTGGGGTTGGGGTTCATTCGAGTCCTCGTGCGGTGGTTGGGCGTGTGCTGGCGGCCGACGGAATCGGACGACGCGCCAGTCGCGCGCTGCGACAGCAACGAGGGTGCCATTCTCGGCGAGCGGATATCTTCGAGCGGAGAGCGAGGGTGGGTGTGGAGCGATGGTGGCCGGCCGCTGGTCGGCCATGGCCGGCCAGGTCAGCGAGGCTGTTCGGAATCGGCGATGGCGACGTCGACGAGGGAAGGAGTGTCGGTGTGAAGACTGGGGCGGCGGGGACGTGCGTCTCCGCCGTGTGAAGAGAAGGCACCGATGAGGACGCCTCGTGCCGCCACGGGTCACCCGCGGTAGGGCCCCTTCACCTCTCCCCACCCCCACACGGGCATGGGGGCCTCGACGCCCACGACCGCGCCGGGCGCCGCGTTGATCACCGCGATGCGTGTCCCCCACTCGAGGTACGCCACCAGCGCCGAGCGGAACTCGGGATCGCTCGGTATGCCGGTCGCGTCGGCGCACTCGAGCAACAGCTCTACCCAGCGCCGCCGCTGCGCCTCCGTCAGCGCGCGGCCGACGTGGTGCCGGATCATCTCCGGGTGCCCGCCGTGCTCTGCGCTGTAACGCTTCGGGCCGCCGAACACCTCGGCGACGAAGCGCGCCACGTGCCGCGGGTGATCGGGGCTCATCGACGCGAAGACCGGCGCGAGCACGTGGTCGCGGGGCACGCGCTCGTAGAAGACCTCGAAGAGCCGCTCGATGACGGGCATGCCCCCCATCCATGCGAACAGCGTGGGCACCGGCTCGTCCATCGCTCAGGCCACCTCGCGTGACCAGCGGACGGGCGTGAGGTCGTAGTGGCGCATCTCCTCGATGTCGCCCAGGAAGGGCTGCACGGCGCGCAGGAACGCGGGGAAGTGCGGCCCCTTGCGGAAACCCTGGAGGTGCCCCTCCAGCGAGTCCCAATGGATGCGCAGCACGAAGCTCTCCTTCGCTTCGGCGCAGCGCGCGAGCTCGAACCCGAGGCAGTGCGGCGAGGCCTCGAGGCTTTGGCGCGCCTCTTCGTAGGCCGCTACGAGCGCGTCGGCGCGCGCCGACGAAACGCGGTAGCGGATGTACTCGATGATCACGTTCACCTCCTGGTCGCGCGGAGCATAGGAGGCGCGTCCGCGGCCGGTGCATGGCTTTTCGGCATGGGTTCCATCGACGGCGCCGATTCCCCGCCGCGCGACACCACACGCCGCACTGCTGCGCGCAGGAAGGCGTGCGCGGGCTCGTGCTGCGCCCGCTCGGCCCAGACCTGCGTGAGCCGATACGGCCGCAGCTCGAGCGGCAAGGGCACGACGGTGAGCCCGAGCGGCCGCAGGAAGGGCGTGGCGAGCCGCTCCGGCGTGGTGAGGATCAGGTCGGTGCTCGCCACGACGTGCGGCGCCACCAGGAAGTGCGAGACCGCGAGCGCGATGCGCCGCGTGAGCCCGTACCGCGCCAGTGCGGTGTCGACATTGCCACGCACGTCCGCGCCCGGCGCCGCCGAGGGCGCGACCACGACGTGGTCGAGCCGCGCATACGCTTCGAGGCTCAACCGCGGCGCGAGAGCCGGCGCGGCCTTCGCGATCGGGTGGCTGGCGCGCACCACGCACACGAAGCGCTCCTCCATGAGCACCTCCGCATGGAGCCCCGCGGGCAGCTCGTACTCGCGCCCCAGCTTGAGATCGAGCTCGCCGCGCACCAGGGCGCCGTGCCAGTCGCCCGGCAGGTGATGAGAGCGGAGGTCGACGGACGGCGCCTCCTCCGCGAGGAGGGTGACGAGCCCCGGCAACAGGTAGAGCGCGAGGTTGTCGGTCGTCCCTAGGTGGAACGTCCGCGCCGCCGTGCGAGGATCGAAGGGCGCGCTCGCTGCGAAGACACGCTCGACCATGCCGACCGCCTCCTCGACCGGCGCGATCAGCGCCTGCGCCCGCTCGGTGAGCACCAGCCCCCTGCCGGCGCGCACGAGGAGCGGATCGCCGAAGTGATCGCGGAGCCGCGCGAGGGCGTGGCTCATCGACGACTGCTCGCGCCCGACGCGTCTCGCCGCCCGCGTCACGTTCTTCTCGCGAAGGAGCGCGTGCAGCGCGACGAGGAGGTTCGCGTCGATGTTGCGGAGGATCATGTGCTACGTCACGCCACGGACCGCGCCGCCGTCAACCCTTCTTCCCGCGCGGTCGTCGGCGCGAGGAGCCCTGTGCCCTGGCCGCTGCGGCAATCCCCGAGCCCGGCACCATGTGGCAGCGGATCGTCCACGCCGACGCGCGGCGAGCCACGTGGCGCATGACGGCGGGCGCGGGCTCGTGTCCAATCGGTGCCCATGACGCTGCGCCGTGCTCTCTTCGCCGTCGTCCCTTCTCTCTTGCTCACCGGCTGCGGCAGCGACAAACCGCACGTGACGCCGGATGGATCGACGGTCACGCTCTCGTCCGGCGACGCGTCGGTGGTGGTGACGCTTTCACCATTCGCGCTCACGATCCGCGGCGCCGACGGGCACACCGTGCTCTCGACCGCGCAGGAGAAGGGCGCGTACGGCGGCGTCGCGGCCACCGTCGACACGCCCTACTTCCAGATCCAGACGCTGCCCGGCTGGGACGGGTACGAGGCCAACGAAAGCCCGTGGCGCAGCGGGACGAAGGCGACCGTGCGCGAGTCGACGTCGAGCCACGCCGTGCTCGACCTCGAGGGCGAGGGCGTCGCCTTCACGCTCGATCTCGACGTCACCGGCGCCCGCGTGCGCATCAAGCTCGACGCGCGCGAGCACGCGGGCGACGCGACGCCGGGCGCGCTCAACAAGGCGACCGTCGCCTTCGCGCTCGGCAAGGAGGAGCGCTTCTACGGCCTCGGCGAGCGCTTCACCAGCGTCGATCACCGCGGGCTCTCGCTCTACAGCTGGCCCGAGGAGGGCGGCATCGGCGCGGGCGAGAACGAGCCCGCCGGCCCGACGAACCCGTACCCGAATGGGCCCTCGATGACGTACTTCCCCGTGCCCTTCCTCCTCTCGTCCGAGGGCTACGGGATGTTGGTCGACACCACCTTCCGCAGCGAGGTCCACCTCGGCAGCGAGTCGACGAGCGCGTGGCGCGCGGCCGTGAACGCCGCCGGATTCGCGACCACCATCTACGTGCACGACGACCCGCTGGCGACGCTCTCCGACTACACCGAGGACACCGGCCGGCCGCTCATCCCCGCGACGTGGGTCTTCGGCGTGCGCCGGCGCGTGAGCCCCGGCAACATGGCCGACGGCACCGACGAGTGGCGTGCCATGCGCGCGCACAAGATCGCCGTCACCGGCATCGACGACGCGGTCCACTTCCTCCCCGCGCTCTCCCAGATCGGGCGCGAGGCCGAGCTGATGCAGTGGACGAGCGACCTGCACGCCGCCGGCTACAAGGTGATGGCGTACAACAACCCGTACGTCGCCGCCGACCAGCCCAACGCGGCCGCCGACTACGCGTTCGGCAAGCAGAATGGGTATTTCGTCAAAGGCCCCGACGGCGAGCCCAAGCTGACCGAGTTCATCTCCGGCAAGCTCCTCACCGTGGCCGCAGTCGATCTCACGAACCCCGCGGCGGTCACCTGGTACCAGGGCCTGCTCGGGCGGACGCTCACGTTCGGCTACGACGGCTGGATGCACGACTTCGGCGAGTACACGCCGCGCGACGCGGTCTTCTTCGACGGTCGCCGCGGCGATGAAGTCCACGACGAGTACCCGGTGCTCTCGGCCAAGGCCGCGCACGATCTGCTCGAAAAAGAGCGGCCCGGCGACTACCTGTTCTTCGTGCGCTCGGGCTACCGCGGCACCCAGGGCTACGTGCCCGCGGTGTGGGGCGGCGACGCCGAGGCCACCTTCGACGAGACGCAAGGGCTGCCCTCGGCGGTGCGTGGCGGGCTCAACCTGTCGATGTCGGGCGTGCCCTACTGGGGCAGCGACATGACCGGATTCAAGTGCATCACCAGCGCCCCCAACGACAAGGAGATCTACCTCCGTTGGGTGGCGTTCGGCGCGGTGTCGCCGATCATGATGGAGCAGGACGCGTGCTCCAATCCGACCAGCAAGAAGACCAAGTGGAAGCTCTGGAACGACCAGGAAACCATCGACATCTACGCGAGCTTCGCGCGGCTCCACACGCGGCTCGCGCCGTACTTCGAGGTGCTGGCGCACGAGGCCAACGCCACCGGGCACCCGATCACCCGGCACCCGTTCCTGGTCGATCCACACGAGCCGGCCGCGCGTGAAATCGACGACGCCTTCTGGCTGGGCAGCGCGCTCTACGCCGCGCCGGTGGTGCGACGCGGAGAGACCACGCGTGACGTGCTGCTGCCGAACGGCCGCTTCGTCGACTTCGACGATCGCCGGGTCTACGAGGGCGGCACCACGGCGCACATCGCAGCGCCGCTCTCCAAGCTCCCACTCTTCCTCGCGGCCGAGCAGATCCTGCCGCTCCTCGATCCGAGCGTGGAGACGCTCGCGACCGCGACCGATCCCACGGTGGTGACGGCAGCGAAGGTCGCCGATCGGCTCGACGTGATCGTGGCACTGCCCACGTCGGGCTCGGCCAAGCTCGTGCTCGCCGACGGCACCGAGCTCACCGCTGAGCGCGCGCCCGGCGACGCGGGGAACGGCTCGCTCAGCGAGGTCATGGAGAGCGCCATCTCGGACTGCGCCTCGTGCTTCGTGACGTCGAGCGACGGAGACGTGAATCGCCTGCGCGCCAACAGCTCGCTCGCGAGCGGCTCGGAGCTCCGCATCGCCGATCTCAAGCTCACGGTGAAGGGAGGCCCGGCGCGGCGTGTGCGCTGGGACGTGCTCCGCTTGAAGTGATCAGAGCCGCTCGAGCACCACGGCCGGCGCACCGCCGCCCCCTCCTCGGCGGAGTCACCGGAGCTTGAAGGGACGTTCGTCGCTTCGGGGCTTTCGAACGTCACGCAGATCCAGGCCGATCCTCGCTCGGTGGCGCGCCGCGTCGCTGTGGGCGTCGTTACGTGGGGCGTTTCCTGTCCCAGCAATCGGGTCCCACTGGCTTGGCAAGTTCACTCAGTTGTCACATAGTCGTCACCTTGGCGATGCTGCTTGATCCCGGTTCGTTGTCCGAGCGCCCCAGTCGCGAAGGGGGGCCTACGCCCGACAACGATGGGCAGGGCGCGCCGCAGAGCTCCGCGGTCCGGGCCACGCGTGTGAGCCCTGCGCCCCCCGTCCCGCCGGTGGCGCGCACCAGCAAGCGCCGCCCGCAGGCGCGGCTTCGCGGTCTCGGGGAGGAGGCGCTCGCGGTCGCGGACTGGGCGTCGCTCTTCGGCGACCTCGCACGTCGGCCGTCGCTCGTGCCCGAGGAGGATCCGCCCGTCGAGTGGCGCGTGCACGATCGCACGCACGTCGAGTTCGCCATCGACTACCCGCTGAAGCGCGCCCCCGGCGACGCGCCCATCACGCACACGTGGGAGGCTTATTTCTTCGTACCGGAGAGCTTCCGCCTCCACGAGGGCACGTACGAGAAGAAAGAGATCTACGAGGATCTCTGGTCCTACGTGCGCTTCGCCGTGCCGCCCGTCCCATTCTATCTGCTCGCCGCGCGGGAAGGCAGCGCGCCGCTCGCGCGGGTGCGCAAGGCGCTCGCGGCCTGCGCCGGCAAAGCCGAAGCCTCGGACGAGGTCGCCGAGGCCGTGCGCCGTCTCCGCCTCTTCGCGTGCCTCGTGCGCGCCTCGGGCCTCGCGGCCATGCGCGAGGTCGAGCGCCGCATCGACAGCGATCGCTCCCTCGGCGCCTCCTTCGTGGCCACGTGCACCGCGGTCGCCGGCGCGTACCGCTCGATCATGGATGAGGCCCTCGGCCGCGGCGCGCCGGACGATCTCACCACCGCCGCACGCTGGACCGACGAAGACATCTCCCTCGTGCTCGAGACCTTCTGCGCGTCGCTCGGCGTCTCGCTCGAGGCCCGCTCGCGCGACACGGCCGCGCTCGGCGAGGTCGCCGAGAAGCTCGCCTCCTACGCCGTGAAAGAGGCGCGGCACCGGCGCGATCGCGGCTACGACTCGGTGGGATCGTCCTCCGCCGACGAGCGCTGCACCGAGCACTTCGAGTTCCGCAGGCACATGCTGAAGCGCTTCACGGCGTCGGTGCTGTGGCTCTCGCTCGAGGTACGTCAGGCCACGACGTGGATCGTGCACGCGCTCTATGCGGTCGCCGCCGCCGCCGCCATGGCCTTCGCGCTCGCGGCCAGCGTGGGCACCTCACCGACGTCGGCGAGCTTCCTCCGCTACGCCCTGCCCATCGTCGTCGCCTACGCCGTCAAAGACCGGATGAAGGCCATGCTGCAGACCGCCTTCGCCGGCCTCATCGAGAAGCGCTTTCCCGATCGCAAATGGTCCATCCTCGATCGCGAGCGCCACCGCCGCATCGGCGACGTGCACGAGCGCGCCGGCTTCCTCCCCTTCCGCAAGCTCCCTCCCGAAGTGCTGCAGAAGCGCCGCCTCACACGCGCGCACGCCCTCGAAGAGCAGGCTCGGCCCGAGCGCGTTCTCTGGCATCAAAAGGCCCTCACCTTCCATGCGGGCTCGGTCTCCGACGTCGAGGGCGACTTCTCGATGCTCACCGAGATCTTCCGCCTCAACCTGCGCCGCTGGCTCACGCACACCGACGACCCGAACCGCAAAATGGTCTTCGCCGACCCCGAAGACGCGCTCGTCTACCAAGTGACCACCCGCCGCGTCTACAACATCAACGTGGTCTATCGCCTCCGCGCCGAAGGCACGGAAGCCCCTTGGCACCGCATCCGCGTCGTCGTCTCCCGCAAAGGCATCGAGCGCATCGAGCCCATCTGCTGACCCGTCGATAGCCGATGACCGTTCACCGAACGGCGCCCAACGAAGCACGAGCAACCATCGAGTCCCGGGCAAGGCGCGTCGCGTTCACGGCGCATTGAATTGGGGAAAGCTCGGCTTGCCCACACGACTCCGAACGTGCGCCATCGACGCGCGGCGCACGCTTGCGGAGCCGAGCAGCCCAACGGCGCGCGAGGCCACGAACGCGCGATCTCCGCTCGCTCGATTGCGCCCAACACGCTTGCTCTTGACCGTCGAAATCGAGGAACGCACGTACCGCTTCGGTTGGCCTCGAAGCGAAGGAGCGGTCCTATGGATGCACCCGCTGTGCTGATTACGGGGGCGCTCGCTGGCATCGGGCGGGCGACGGCCGTCGCGTTCGCTCGGGAGCGAGCGCGGCTCGTCGTGTCGGGTCGGCACGAGGGCGCCGGCAAAGAGCTCGCGGCGGAGCTCGCCAAGCTGGGCGCCGAGGTCGCGTTCGTGCGCGCAGATGTCCGTCACGAGGACGATGTACGAGCGCTGATCGACGCCGCGGTCGAGCGCTTCGGACGTCTCGACATCGCGGTGAACAACGCCGGCACGGAAGGGCACCACGGCCCGCTCGTCGAGCAGACGGCCGAGGGCTACGCCTCCGTCTTCGATACGAACGTGCTCGGCGTGTTGCTCGGCCTGAAGCACGAGCTGCGCGTCATGATCCCGCAAAAGCGCGGGAGCATCGTCAACCTGTCCTCGGTGGCCGGCATTCGTGGAGTGCACGGCGCGGCCATCTACGTCGCGAGCAAGCATGCGGTCCTCGGGCTCACGCGATCGGCGGCGCTCGAGGCAGCTCCCTTCGGCGTGCGGGTGAACGCGGTCGCGCCGGGGCCGGTCGACACGGGAATGCTCGCTCGCTTCACCCGCGATTCGGCCGGCATGGCTGACATGGTCGAGACCGTGCCGCTCCAGCGCGTGGGGACGACCGATGAAATCGCCCAGGCGATCCTCTTCGTCGCATCGGACAAAGCCTCGTTCCTCACCGGACAAGTGCTCGTCGTCGATGGTGGTCAGTCCATCGGGTTCGGCGTTGGATGTCATTGAGCACCGCCCTTCCGTGAAGGCGTGCTTCACGCGGCTCCATGCGAGCAGCGCACGAGCATCGATCGTCCTCGTCATGGCACGACGGATGCTCTGGCAGCGGGCATGACGCCCTCCGAGAGAGATGCCATCGAGTCCGCTGCTCGCGCGCTCTTGCATGGCCGATTCGAGCAGGCATTCCCGGCGCTGAGCGACGCCGAGATCGCGAGGATCCGCCGCTTCGGGAGCGTGCAGCGCTTCGCCGACGGCGAGCCTCTCTTCGAAGCCGGGAAACCCAGGTTGGGCATGCACATCCTTCTTTCGGGGCACGTCGCCATCACCGCGCGCGACGGCCTCGGGCGCGTGACGCCGGTCGTCGATCAAGGACCGGGACAGTTCCTCGCCGAGCTCGCCACGCTCGCCGACAACGCCACGTCGCTCGTCGATGGTCACGCGGACGGCGACGTCGAAGCATTGATCCTCCGGCCCGAGCAGCTCAGAGCGCTCATCGTCGACGAAGCGGAGCTCGGCGAGCGCATCATGCGCGCGCTCGTGCTCCGCCGCATCGCGCTCCTCGAGCTCGGTGAAGGAGGTCCTCTCGTGATCGGGGCCGCAGCGTCGCGCGACGTGGTCCGCCTCGAGAACTTCCTCCGTCGCAACGGACAGCCCCACCGCTTTCTCGATCCGGCCGTCGACTCGAGAGCGGCCGGTGTCGTCATGCACCTTTCACCGGCGTCCTCCGAGCTGCCGCTCGTGATCTGCCCGAGCGGATCGGTCCTGCGAAATCCGAACGAGCCCGCGCTCGCGCATGCGCTCGGGTTGTTGGGCGATCGGCTCGTTCGATCGACCTACGATGTCGCGATCGTCGGCTGTGGACCGGCTGGGCTCGCGACGGCCGTCTACGCGGCGTCCGAGGGGCTCTCCGTGGTCGTGCTCGACGCGCGTGCGTTCGGCGGGCAAGCCGGCGCGAGCGCGCGGATCGAAAACTACCTCGGCTTTCCCACGGGCATCTCGGGCATGGCCCTGGCGGCGCGCGCGTTCGCGCAGGCGCGGAAGTTCGGCGCCGAGATCATCATCCCGGTCGAAGTGAAAGCGCTCGATTGCCGGCGTGAGGGCGGCTGCTTCGGCTTGGACCTCGACGATGGTCGACGCCTCCGCGCGCGCACCGTCGTCATCGCGAGCGGCGCTTGCTATCGACGCCCGGCGATCGAGAACCTCGCCGACTTCGAGGGAAGAGGCATCTGGTACTGGGCGTCGCCGATCGAGGCGAAGCTCTGCGCCGGACGAGAGGTCATCGTCGTCGGCGGCGGCAACTCCGCCGGCCAAGCCGCCGTGTTCCTCTCGGCCCACACCGCGAAGGTGCGGATGATGATCCGCGGCCCCGAAGTCGCGGCCAGCATGTCGCGCTACCTCATCGAGCGCATCACCGCGACCGACAACATCGAACTGATGACCGAGACCGAGATCGTCGCGCTCGAAGGCTCGGCGGAGCTCGGGCTCGAGCGCGTCCGGTGGCGCTCGCGCCGAGACGCCGCGGAGACGAGCGCGCCGATCACCAACGTCTTCCTCTTCATCGGCGCCGATCCCGCGACGAGCTGGCTCGCGGGCTGCGGTGTCGCGCTCGATCCGCACGGCTTCGTGGTCACCGGCACGGGCGCGTCACCGCTCGCGTCGAGCGTGCCCGGCGTCTTCGCCGTCGGCGACGTCCGGCTCGGATCGGTGAAACGTGTCGGCGGCGCCATCGGCGAAGGCGCCCAGATCGTCCCTGCGATCCATGCCTTCCTCGGCACCGCTGCTCACGCCTGACGCTCGATGGAGTCGTCTCTCCCGCACACCCGCCGGAGCGTGTCCGTCGTCGTCCGTGCGGAAACATCAGCGCTCGCGAGCACGCATCGCAACACGACAAGGCACGATGATCGTGCGCGTCGGCGCCGAGCTCCGCCCTTCAGCGATAGCTCGGGAGCTGCTTACCGAGGTTGGCGAAGAAGTCGGGGATGTCCGACGATGCCTGGCCCTTGGCCATCCACGTCGGGACCGATCCTGCCATGTCGATGTGGATGCGATACACGGCGCGGGTGGAACGGCCACCATCGATCGGCTCGAGCCGCCACGAGGTCTCGTTGGTGGAGATGCGAATGACGCCCGACACCGGTGCGGGGCCACGCTCGTTGGCGACGGCGGCGCGCGTCCAGAGCACGCCGCCGTCGTCACCCCAGGTGACGTGAAGGGTGTAGTCGCGATCGTCGACCACCGGCGGGCTCATGCGTTGATAGACGTCGAGCGCGTCGTCGGAGCGCGTGAGGACGCGACACTCCTTCATGTACTTTTGCCACTTCTGGTGGCTCGGATAGTCGAGCAGGGCGCGCCGCACCTGCGCCGCGGGCGCGGCCAACGTCCCCTCCGCCGCGAACTCGAAGCCCGCGCGCTTCTCCCGCCGGTACACCTTCACCCCCTTCTCTTCGGCGATGAGCACGAAGCCATCACCGACGAGGGCGCTGGCCGGCGGCGGCGCGCTCGCGAGGGGCACGGCATCCGGTGACGCGAAAGCGAGCGCTGCAGCGAGGAGGAGCGCGCTGAACATGTGCAGGAGTCTATCAGACTGGCACGCTGCCGTAAGACTCGTTCGTCCGCGCGCGGTGATGCGCGCGGGACGAACGAGGTGCGCCCGAGATGTGGCCGAGAGAGCGGCGCGCGGATAGGGACGACCGACGCCGCGCGACGCGCCGCACCTCTCTCGATCACATCTTCAGTACACGCCCATCTCGGCGTAGGGAGAGCCGGAGACGACGCGCATGTCGTCGATGGGAAGAGGCAGCTTCTTCCAGGCCTCGGGGTGATCCTTGGGCACGAGCGCGGTGTTCTGCTTCGTGCATTCGTACATCTCGGCGTCGTACATCACGAGGGCGCCGGGCTGATAGACGATGTCCGGGCTGCCGGGGGAGACGGTGGCTTTGGGCGCCCAGGCCTCGAGACCGCGCGTGGGCACGCCGCTCGGATAACCGGACTGCACGAACGCGACGGGCGTCACCGGACCATTGGTGTTTCCGCTCGCCGTCCAATTGCCGGTCGTGCCATTGGCGCCGTCGAGCCCATACGTGATCTTCCGCGACCCCTCCCACGTGTTGTTGCTGAACGTGATGGGCGACGTGAACGTGGTGTTCTTCGAGAAGATCACCCCCGGATCGGTGGCAGCCGGATCGAGCACGGTGTACCCGAAATCGAGCCCCCGGAAGAAATTGTGATCGAGCGTGTAGCTCGACCCCTCGGCCGAGGTGCCATTGAAATAGCCACCGAGAGAGAGGGTATCGGCAAAGTAGTTGTTGCTGAAGGTGACCTGGCGCGCGCCGTCGCCCGTCTCGGGGCTGCTGAAGAAGCTGAGGAGGAGGCCCGCGCCGCCCATGAAGACGTTGTGGTGGAGAGAGACCGTCCCCTCCCGCACCTGCACTTGGCTGTTGCCGTCTTGGTATTTGCCGAGCCCGTTGTCACGCCAGTGCAGCGCGGCGAAGGCCACCACGTTGTGGTGCACCTCGGTGCCGTCACCGAGGTTCTGAATCTGGAGCGCCTCGTTCCCCGTGCGGATGATGCGGTTGTTGTAGATGATGAGCTTGCCCATCTTGTTGGAGGGCGGCGTCCCCGTCCACCCGATGTAGAAGCCCTCTCCATCGGTATCGTGCACGTAGTTGTCGTGCACGCGCACGTTGTTCATGGGCAGGAACGGATCCCCCTCCTTGTATTGGTTGAGGAGCCGAATGCCGGCGAAGCCCGAGCGCGTGATCTCCAGGAACTCGAGCTCGAAATCGCTCGCGTTCGTGACCGCGATCCCCATGTGCAGGTATTGCCCCTTGGCAAAGGCATCATCGCTCAAGAAACCATATTTACCGCGGGAGTCGGCGTATTCGCCGCAGCGGTGGCCGGGGAACGCCGCGTCCCCCGTCTTGGAGTCGGGATCGTAGCGGCCGGTGAGGATCCAATTCGAGCCGCCGGTGACCGACCAGATGTAGCCCGCGCCCGCATCGTTCGGCCCGACCTGGACTTGGCCACCGCTGTTGGTGATGACGAGCGGATGGCTCGCGTCCCGATGCGGGAGATTGCCGAGCGTCATGTACTTGTATTTGCCGGCGGGGATGTAGAGCCGATCGAGCTTTTGCCAATCGACCTCGGGAAACGAGGCCTGGATGTCGTTGTAATAAATGCCGGGGGTTCCGCCCGGCAGCGTGAGAGTGGTCGTGGGCGTGCCGAAATGGCCGAACGCTTCGCATTTGCTGGGCGCGCCGCCCGTCCCCGTGCTCGACGAGGAGTTCCCCGCGCCGCCGGTGCCGCCGCTGCCGCTCGGATCATGACCGCCGCCGGAGGTGCTCGCATTGCCACCGCCGCCGCACGCCGCCAAAACCAAGGCCAGCATCATCGGGGCCTCGATTCGAAACGTCTTCATAAGCGCCTCCCAACGTGGTTTACGCGACCAGGCTCGCGTAAAACGGGGCGCGCTGTCAATCTGGACAACGTCGATGAGATGCCTTGTGAATGGCAAGCGCGATCGGCCCTGCGACGCGATGAAATCGCTTCTCGGGTCCATCGTCGCACCTCCTGCGATTCATGGGCTCGATCATGCAGCGGCGGGCTGCGGCGCGCGGGCCGCGTTCTGTCGCGCTTGGTGGAAGACCGCCGCGAGGCGCGCCAAGCGCTGCTTCGGAGGCTCCAAGAAGAGGGTCTCGGCGAGGCGCCGCGCCTCCTCGCGCAGCTCGTCTTGCCGGACGCCGGCGAGGGCGTCGAGCCGCGCGAGGGCCGTCGGGCTCGCGTGCTCCTCGGGGCGAAAGGTCGTCTCGCGCAGCACCGCCAAATCGTGATCGTCGCCCAAGAGCTCGCCGAGCTTCTTCCAGCGCGCGCCTTCGGCGCTCAGCGTCGGCGCGTCCATCGGCTCGAAGAAGCGGGCTTGGTAGCGCAGATCCTTCACCGCCTTGCGGAGCGCGTGGAAGTCGGCCTCGTCGCAGCTCTGGTACGCGCGCGAGAAGCGCCGGTATGCGCGGCGATACGCGCGATCCAACCCGCGCGCGATCGACTTCCAACCGCGGTGCGCGGGCAGCACGTCGGCGGCGCGATCATGGGCTTGATCGAGCGCGCGAACGGCCTCGGCGACCTGATCCTCTTCGCGCTGGAGCTCGGCGTCGCGCCGCGCCACGAGGATCGCGCGGAGCGGTGTGAGCAAGGCGCGGTCGGGCCCGCTCGCGCGCTCCAGGATTTCATCGAACGTCTTCACCAGCACCACCGCGTCGCGAATGGCCGAGAGCGCTCGCCCGGCGTCGCGTAGAGCATCGTTTTCGCGCGCGAAGAGCGAGCCGCCGACATCGTGCCGGGTGAGCCGCAGGAGAGCGCGCGCCTTCTTCACAGAGGTCCGCGCGTCGTGGACGCGGTCACGCCCGTCCGTGGGCTCGGTGAGCGTGCGAGAGGCCTTTTGAATCTCGCTTCGATACGCGCGCTTGATCGACTTGTTGGTCGTGCGATCGAGATCGATCACGAATGACATGGTCGTCGCTCCCGCCGGCCGTCACCGAACGAGGCGCAGCCGGAGCCGACGTCCACGTCCGCGACGCCGTCGCCGGCCTCGACCATCAGGCAATGCGCGGGCCGCACGTCCCGCTCAAGCCGCCTTGCTGCCGCGGCGCACGAGCTCGTCGGCGGCCTCGGGGCCCGTCCAACTGACGATCTCGAGGCCTTTGTCCTCGAAGGTCGTGGCCGCGACGAAGAACGCTTCCAGCTCCTTCCGCGCGCGCTCCGGCAACTCCCGCGCGTCGCGGAGCCCTTCGAAACGCGGGGCGTTCACGGGCGTCATGAGGATCCGATCGTTGTGCTCACGCCCGCCGCGCTCGCTCTTCTGCGTGATCTCCAGCACCCCGAGTGGGTGCGACGCGATTACGACGCCGGGATGGGTCGGCAGATCGATGAGCACCATCGCGTCGAGCGGATCACCGTCCGGCCCTCGGGTGCCGGGGATGAAGCCCCAATCGAACGGGTAAGCGAGCCCGAGCACGAGCGGGCGGCTCAGCACGAAAGCCTCGATGCTCGGCTCGTATTTGAGCTTGGCCCGGGAGCCGCGGGGCGACTCCACGACGACGCGCACGTGGCCTTGCTCATCACGCGTGGGGATCTCGGCGAGCTTCATCGCAGCGCCTCCAGCGATCCACGACATGCATCGCGCACGCCGCGTGCGCACGCGGTTGCCCGAACGCCTCTACTGAGTGGGAACGAGTGGGGCGCGACCGGCCCCATCTCATCAAGGCGAAAAGAGCCGATCGGCGATGTGGTGGAAGAACCACGCGACCGTGGCGCTGATGGGGATCGTCAGCACCCAGGCCCAGAGGATCTTGGTGGTCACGCCCCAGCGCACGGCGCTCACGCGCTGGCTGGCGCCGGCGCCCATGATGCAGCCGGTGATCACGTGCGTGGTCGACACCGGCATGCCGAGCGCCGATGACGTGAGGATGGTGGCGGCCGCGCTCGTCTCGGCGGCGAAGCCGTGAATCGGCTTCAGATCGATGATCTTCGTCCCCATCGTCTTGATGATGCGAATGCCGCCTGCGGCCGTGCCGCCCGCCATCGCCGCGGCGCACGAGAGCACGACCCAGATGGGCACGTCGAACTTGCCGGTCGTCGAGCCCTTCACCGCGCCGTAGGCGACCAGGCTCATGGTGATGATGCCCATCGTCTTCTGCGCGTCGTTCGAGCCATGGGACAGCGCCATGAAGCCGGCCGAGAGCATCTGCAACCGGCGGAAGATGCGCGTGAGCCGCGCGGGCCGGGACCGGCGGACGATCCAGGTGATGAGGATCATCACCATGAACGCGATCCAGAAGCCGACGATCGGGCTGATGATGAGGCTCTTCACCACCTTGGTGAGGCCGGCGACCTGCACGGCCTTGGGCCCGGCGTGCGCCACCGCCGCGCCCACCAAGCCGCCGACGAGCGCGTGCGACGACGACGACGGGATGCCGAAATACCAGGTGAACAGGTTCCAGAAGATGGCGCCCACGAGCGCCGAGAGCACCACCACCTGCGAGACGGCGCTGGGCTCGATGAGGCCCTTGCCGATGGTGCTCGCCACGGCCGTGCCGAGGAGCGCGCCGCCGAAGTTGAGCACCGCGGCGAGGAGGATCGCCGTGCGGATGGGCAGCACGCCCGTGCTCACCACGGTGGCGATGGCGTTCGCCGTGTCGTGGAAGCCATTGATGTAGTCGAAGACGAGCGCGACCACCACGACCAGGATCAAGAGGACGAGCAGTGTGGTCACAGGGTGCTCCTCACGCGTTCTTGATCACCAGCGACTCGAGGGCGTTGGCCACGTCGTCGCAGGCGTCCAGCGTGTTCTCGAGCCCTTCGAGGAACTCCTTGTGCTTGAGGAGCCGGACCGCGTCCTTCTCGGTGCGGAACATCTCACCGATCTTCGCGCGGAAGATCTGATCCCCGTCGTGCTCGAGCTGCACGAGCTTCTTGCAGTGGACCTGAATGGCATCCATCTGCTTGATGTTGCGGAGGAGCTTCACCGCCGCGTCGATCTCTTTGCAGGCCAGGTTGACCTGCTCGGCGAGCTCGGAGCTGCCGGGCGGGAGATCCTCCATCGCGTGGACGATGATCTGGTTGATGGTGCCGTGGCACCGGTCGACCACGTTCTCCAGGTCCGTCGCCAAAGCGTAGATGTCGGACCGATCGATGGGCGTCACGAAGGTCTTGTTGAGCGCGTCGTAGACCTCGCGGATGACGGCGTCCGACGCGTGCTCTTCATCACCCATGCGCGCCACCGCGCCCTCGCGCTCGGCCGCGGAGGTGGCGGTGCAGCATTCCAAGAGGATTTCACCGCTGCGGCGCACGCTGGCTGAACCCTTTTCGAGCAGATCGAAGAAATGCTCCTCACGAGGAAGGAGCCATTTCACCGCGCGATCGAGCCACATCTCGTTGTCCTCCGTCCGCGCGGCCTATAGCAGCGGGCTCACACCGAACCAAGCGGCGACGGGGTTGTAACCTGTTTGTCACCGTCGCGCCGCACGCAACCAACCGATTCTTCATAGCGTTGCGACGACGCGACCTCCCATGCATCGATCCCTCGTCTTCACGTTCGCCGCAATCGCCACGCTCGCGCTGACGCGCCCCGCCCAAGCTGACGTCACGGTCTTCGAGAACAACAAGATCGTCGATTTCAAGCTCGATATGTACGGCTGGGTCATGCCCCGTTTCACGTGGCAGGCGTCGGACGATCGGCCGGTCATCAACCTCCACCCCAACGCTGCATTCACGATTCAGCGCGCGCGTCTCGGCACCTATGCGCGCCTGGGCAAATGGGCCCGGGTGCAAATGGAAGTCGAGCTCGGCCGCGAGATCGCGCAGCCCATCGACGCCTTCGTGGTCCTGTCGCCGCTGCACGGCGACATCGCCACGCTGAACCTGCAAGTCGGTCAGTTCCGCGTCCCCTTCAGCCGGCAGAACCTTATCCAGGGCGTCGGCCTCCAGCTCCCCGATGCCGCGTATCACGTGCGGCCGAGCTTCATCGTCGATCGCGACATCGGCGGCATGCTCTGGGGCGAGCTCTTCGACGGCCGCGCGCGCTGGAACCTCGGCATGTTCAACGGCAACGATCCGGGCCGCGGGCAGACGCTCAACTCCGATCGTCATTTCCTCTTCGCCGCGCGCCTCGAGGCCTCACCCCTCGGCCGCCCGCCGCGCTTCGAGGGCGATCTCCGCCCGATGGAGGACCAGAGCCACCCCCTCGTCACCGTCGGCGTGAGCGCCATGCGCAATCGCCTCGAGGACAAGCACTTCAATCGCAATTACATCGGCGCGGACATCGGCGCTTGGTGGAAGGGCGCCTCGATTTACGGCGAGCTCTATTATCACGTCGACGATCCCACCGACCGGACGGGCCCCAATGCGACGGCGCGCGTCCGCCAGCTCGGGTGGAACGTGCAGGCGGGTTATTTCCTCCCGCTGCCTTGGGTCCGCGAGCACCTCGAGATCGTGGCGCGCGCCGAATACCTCGATCCGAACATGGATGTGAAGACGCCGGCCAACGACAACGGCGCTCGCGATCTCGACGCGTCCAACCCCACTTGGGGATTCATGGGCTTTCAGTTCGGCGCCAATTACTACCTCTTCCACACGCACCAATTGAAGGCGCAGGTCGTCTACGAGCTGCGCAACGAGACCAAGCGGTGCCTCGAAGGGCAGATGGGCTCGGACTGCACGGGATACATCTCCAACAACCTCTTCATCGCGCAGATCACGGCGGGCTTCTGAGAGCGAGGGTCACATGACGCGAGCATTTCGCATCGGCATCGGGGCTGTTTCGTTGCTGTCGGCCGCCATCTACGCCATGGCGTGCCAGGATACTTCGGTGACGGGCGGCACCGGCGAGACGTCGTCGAGCTCCTCCGGCGGTGTCGGCGGCTCGGGCGGCGGCGGGCCCATTTCGAGCTTCACGCCTCAAGGCTGCTCGTTCTCCATCGCGCCGCGCCCCGAATACTCGGGATTCTCGCTGGCCAAGGCGGAGAACGGCGCCACGCCCAACATCCGCCGCGTGCGCCTCGGCCTCGGTGGCAACGTCGATATCGGCTCCGCGGGCCGCGCCGATCCGTCGACCACCTTCGCCGTCGCTTGGCAGACCGACGACGGCACGTTCGCCAGCGACATCCAATGGGGCATCGGCACCGATCCCACGGCGTGGCCGGCGGAGAACCGCGCGAGCGGCATCACCTGGCTCACGCCCGAAGGCGGGCTGAACCCGCAGGGCGACGAGCGCATGCACGAAGTCTACGTGTGCGGCCTCAAGGCGGGGACGACGTATTCGTATCGTGTCGGCGGCGGCCCCGCGGGCAGCGAGGTTTGGAGCGACGTCTACACGTTCACCACCACGCCCCAGCCCGGTCCCTCCACGGTGAAGATCGGCATCACCGGCGACTCGCGCGGCCAGCAGGACGACGCGTGGCGCATCCTGCAAAAGCGCATGTCGACCATGGGCCTCGCGCTCCAGCTCTTCTCGGGCGACATGATCAACCTCGCTCCCGATCAGGGCGAGTGGGAGAAGTGGCTCGACAGCGCGTGGCAGGACGAGAGCAAGAAGCCGCTCACGCTCGGCCAGCTCCTCACGCTCGCGGCGCACGGCAACCACGACAACCACACTGCGCTCTTCTACGGCAACCTCGTCCTGCCGCAGGACAACGCCAAGTTCCCCAAGTACGGCGAGCTGTTCTTCTCGGTCGACGTGGGCCCGGTGCACGTCGTGGTGATCGACGACGCGTGGGTGGTGAGCCCGACCGGCGACGTCGACTACAAGAGCATCTTCAAGGGCTGGCTCGAAGCCGATCTCGACGCGGCCAACAAGAACCGCTCGACGGTGCCGTGGATCCTGACGATGCACCATCACCCGGAGTACTCGTCGTCGCTCCACGGCAACGATCAGGACGTGCTCCGCGGCCGCGAGTTCTTCGGCCCGATCTGGGACAAGTACCACGTCGACGTGGTGCTCGCGGGCCACGATCACAACTACGAGCGCAGCAAGCCGCTCACCGGGCCGACCGACACGCCGACGGTGCACTCGAATTTCGCCGACGGCACCGTCTACATGGTTTGTGCGGGCGCGGGCGCGGACAGCTACTCCGCGGGCAACAGCACGTTCACGCAGTCGAGCCACGACTACAAGAGCGGCGGCGCCATCGGTCTCTACGGCGTGCTCACCGCCGACGCCAAGAGCCTCACCATCGACGCCCACGAGCTGCGCGTCGACGGCAGCGATCCCGTCTTCGACACGTTCACCATCACGAAGTAGCGCCCCGCGCGCGGAGCCCTCACGCGCGAGCGCGCGGGCTCCACTTCAATCGCTCTTCGCCACGCGCGGCCAAGCGCGCGAGACCTTCGCGCGGGCGTCACCTCCCACTTCACGAACATCGTCCACGCGCGCGCGCGCCCCTCGCCTGCGCTCGCCATTGCGCGACGGCACCTGAGCCGCACTGCGTCAGGATCCGCGCTCACGCGAGAAATCCCGCCTTCCCAGGGCGCTGGGACACGCGGGCGGAGGCCCTTCGCCGCAGCAAAGTTTGCGTTCGCGTTCAATGGGAATCGGTTCTTGTCGCGATACCGTGCGCGATCAGACTACCATCCGACACCCATGTGTCACCGTCGCGTCACATTCGGACTCGCAGCTCTCCTCGCCACGCTCGCCGCCTGCAGCGGAGGGGGTAACAACACCACGGGCACCAGCACGACGGGCACCGGCGGCGCGGGCGGCCATGGGACCGGCGGCGCGGGCGGCGCGCCGACGATCGCGAGCTACACGCCGGAGGGCTGTTCATTCTCGATCGCGCCGCGCGCGGAGTACGAAGGCTTCTCGCTGCAGAAGCCGCAGAACGGCGCCACGCCCAACATTCGCCGCGTGCGCCTCGGCCTCGGTGGCAACGTCGATGTCGGCGCGGCGGGTCACGCCGATCCCGCGACCAGCATCGGTGTCGCGTGGCAGACCGACGACGACACGCTGTCGAGCGAGATCACGTGGGGCTCGGATCCCGATCCGGCCAAGTGGCCGGCGGCGAACCGCGCGAGCGGCATCACGTGGCTCACGCCCGCGCTCACGAGCACGCTGCAAAGCGAGCGCATGCACGAGGTCTATCTGTGCGGCCTCACGCCCGCGACGACGTACTACTACCGCGTCGGCGGCGGCCCCACGGGCGGCGAGGTTTGGAGCGAGGTCTACTCCTTCACCACCACGCCCAAGGCCGGCCCGAGCAAGGTCACCATCGGTGTCTCGGGCGACTCGCGCGGCGAAGGCAACGACGCTTGGCGCACCATCCAGCGGCGCATGAACGTGCTCAATCCATCGCTGCAGCTCTTCTCCGGCGACATGGTCTACATCGGGCTCGATCAGACGGCCTGGGAGAAGTGGCTCGACTCGGCGTGGCGCGACGCGGACGACAAGCCCCTCACCTTGAGCCGGCAGGTCACGCTGCACACGCACGGCAACCACGAGAACCACACGACGTTCTTCTTCGGGAACCTGACTCTGCCGCAGGACAACACCAAGTTCCCCAAGTACGCCGAGCTGTTCTATTCGGTCGACGTCGGGCCGGTGCACATCGTGGTGATCGACGACGCTTGGGTGCTGAACCAAAGCGGTGATCCGGACTATGCGGGCGTGCTCGGCGCGTGGCTCGAGGCCGATCTCGCCGCCGCCGACAAGAACCGCGCGAACGTGCCGTGGATCATGACCATGCACCACCACGGCGAGTTCTCGTCCTCCGCGCACGGAGAGGACTCCGAGGTGCTCCGCGGCCGGCAGTTCTTCGTCCCGCTCTGGGACAAGTACCACGTCGATCTCGATCTCGTCGGTCACGATCACAACTACGAGCGCAGCAAGCCGCTCACCGGGCCGCTCTCCGATCCCGAGCTCTTGCCCGTGGTGAAGGACAGCTTCGCCGAAGGCACCGTCTACGTGATCTGCGCCGGCGCGGGCGCGCCCGGCTACACCTCGGGCACGAGCGTGTGGACCGAGGTGAGCCGCGATTACACGCAGGGCCCCGCCATCGGGTTCTATGGCCTGATCACCGCCGACGCGACGAGCTTCAAGTTCGACGCGTACGAGCTCCACGCCGACGGCAGCGATCCCATCTTCGACACGTTCACGATCCAAAAGCCCTGACGCACGCCCGCGACTCGATGTCTCGGCGCCGCCCTCGATAAGGCATTTGGGCTGCCAGATGCCTTATCGGGTGTTCGCCGACACACAAATGTAACGGCGCTGCCGCCTGACCCCCACCGATTCCGGGCAAGATGGCGTCGCCGTCGCGCCCTCACGGACCGCGCGGAGGAGGGCGCCTTGACAGGCAGCGCGGACGCGGAAGGGCTGCGGAAATACCGGCTGATCGCGGAGATCGGCAAGGGCGGCATGGCCGACGTGTTCCTCGCCGTCGTGCAAGGGCCGGCCGGCTTCAACAAGCTCGTCGTCATCAAGAAGACCCGATCGGAGCTGACGCACGATCCGGAGTTCATCGCGATGTTCCTCGACGAGGCGCGGCTCGCCGCCCGCCTCAATCACCCCAACGTGGTGCAAACGCACGAGGTCGGGCAGGAGGGGGATCGGTACTTCATCGCCATGGAGTACCTCGATGGCCAGCCGCTCAACCGCATTCGCGCGCGGGCGTCACAGGGCTTCACCATCCCCATGCAGGTGCGCGTCCTCTCGGACGTGCTCGCCGGCCTGCAGCACGCCCACGATCTCACCGATTTCGACGGCACCCCGCTCGGCGTGGTGCACCGCGACGCCACGCCGCAAAACGTGTTCGTCACTTATGACGGCTTGATCAAGGTCGTCGACTTCGGCATCGCCAAGGCCGTCGACTCGTCGTCGCAGACGCGCACCGGCGTGGTGAAGGGCAAAGTCGCGTACATGGCGCCGGAGCAGGCCAAGGGCGACGCGGTGGATCGGCGCACCGACGTGTTCGCGGTCGGCGTCATGCTCTGGGAAGCCATCGCCGGACGCCGCATGTGGAAGGGCGTCGCCGACATCGTGGTGCTGAATCACCTGGCCACGGGCCGCATTCCCTCGATCAAAGAGGTCGTGCCCGACGTCGACGACGGGCTCGCCGAGATCTGCGCGAAGGCCCTCGCGCCGGCCATCGACGATCGCTACGAGAGCGCCATCGCGATGCACGACGCGCTCGAAGCGTGGCTCGCGGCGCGCGCGGATCGGCCGAGCGCGCGCGACGTCGGGAAGTTCGTGGCGGAGAAGTTCAGCGACGATCGCGCCAAGGTGAAGGGCGTCATCGAGACGCAGCTCCGCGACGTGCGCTGGTCCGGCGCGTACCCGAGGATGACCGGCGTCGATTTGCCGAAGATCGATCCCGGTCAGGTGATGATCACGCCCACGGGCAATCGGCCCATCGACGGCAAGACGGGGAGCACGCCGCTGCTCACGCCATCGCGCAGCTCGTTCACGGGCGCTTCGGTGACGAACGCGGACACCACGTTGCTCGAGCCTGCGCCGCCGCTCAAGCCCAATCGGCCCGTCGTGCTCATCGCCGTGGGTGTCGTCGCGGCCATCGGTGTGGTGGTGTTGGGTGTGCGCTTCCTCGCGCCCAAGCCGCCGTCGCAGGTGGCGACTTCGGCGACGGTGGAGAGCGCGCCGCGCGCACCCGAGACGGCCGTCGCCACCGCCGCGCCCGACGACGCGGTGAAGCTCACGGTGCGCGTCACGCCCAGCAACGCGAAGATCTATCTCGACGGCGCGCTCCTCTCCGCCGGTCCCTTCGAAGGCAAGGTGGTGCGCAGCGACAAGCCGCGGAAGCTGCGCGCCGAGGCCAAGAGCCACACCGCACGTGAAGAGACGGTGACGCTGACAGGCGACGTGATGGTGAGCTTGTCGCTCGACAAAGACACGGGCGCCGCCACGCCGCCTCCACCTCCGCCGCCGCCCGGCGCGCGCGCACCGGCCACGCCGCCGCCCGCTGCGGCGACGCCCACGCCGCCTGCACCCGTGGCCGCTCCTCCGCCGCCGCAGCCCACCGCCGCGCCTGCGGCCCCTGCGCACAGCGGCGCTCGACCGAAGCGCACCATCGACTCCGACAGCCCGTACGCCAATTGAACATGAGACGACGATCCCTCGCCCTCACCGCCGCGCTGCTGCTGTCGCTCTCACCTCTTGCGGCGAGCGCGCAGGCGCCGCCCGCAGGCGCTCCACCGGCCTCCGCCGCAAAGCCCGGCTCCGAGGCCAACGCCCATTTCAAGCGCGGCGTGGAGCTCTACAACGAAGGTGATTTCAACGCGGCGCTGATCGAGTTTCGCCGCGCGTACGAGCTCGATCCTCGTTATCAAGCGCTCTACAACATCGGCGAGACGTATTACCAGCTCCAGGACTACGCCCATGCGCTGGAGACGCTGACGAGCTATCTCGCCAAGGGCGGCGCGCAGATCGCCGACGGCCGGCGCGAAGAGGTGCAGAAGGAGATCGAGAAGCTGCGCACGCGCGTGGCGACGATCGACGTGATGGTGCGCATCCCCGGTGTCGAGATCACCGTCGACGACGTCCCCGCGGGGCGCACGCCGCTCGCCGCGCCCATCACGGTGAGCGCGGGCCGGCGCAAGATCACCGCGTCGCGCCCCGGAAAGCCGCCGATCACGCAGATCGTCGAGGTCGCCGGCGGCGACGCGAAGAAGATCGCGATCGAGATCACCGACGACGCCGAGCCCGAGAAGCCGAGGAGCGTACCGGCCGCGCCGTGGGTCGTGACGGGCGTGCTCACCGCGGGCGCCGTCGTCACCGGCGTGCTCGCGCTGGGCGCATCGAGCAGCGTGAAGGACGAGCTCGCCGCCATGCCCGGCGACGCATCCAAGATCTCGAGCGCGCATGGAAAGGCCGTGGCGCTCGGGATCACCACCGACATCCTCGCCGGCGCGGCCATCGTCATGGCGGGCGTGTCGATCTACTTCACCGTCGCCGCGCAGTCGCCGAAGAGGACGGAAAAGGCGGCCGTCGCGGTCCACCTGCTCGACCGCGGTGAGCCGCCGAAGGCCGCCGTTCGTCTCACGGCCGGCCCGCGCAGCCTGCTTTTGACGGGCTCTTTCTGACGCTCGATCGAGGATCCGCATGCACACCGATCGCCGCTCTCCCCGCCCTCCCCTGCTCCGCCGCGCCGGTGCCTTCATCGCCTCTGCGATGGTGCTCTCGGCGGCGTACTCCTGCTCGCTCATCATCGACAATCGCAGCGAGCAGTGTCAGGGCGACGCCGATTGCAGCGCGGGCTTCCGCTGCGATCTCACCGATCACGTGTGCGTCGGGAGCGCCGGCACGGGCGGCACCGGCGGCATGAGCACGAGCAGCTCGTCGACCACCACCTCCTCGAGCAGCGGCACGATGACCTGCGACGTCGACGGCGGCATCCAGGGCGGCGGCTGCTACGGCTGCACGCCGAAGGAAGGCGATCCCGCGGTCAACGAGCAGCTCCTCAATCAATGCTCCGACGCGCAGTGCTTTCCCTTCGACAACAAGGCGCGCATCGCGGCGCTCGCCGACGGCGGCAAGCTGCCCTCCCTCCCGCCTCCGGACGGCGGCTTGTGAGCAACATCCGCTCGAGGCAACGATCCATGCGAAAGCCCCTTCGTCTCCTCTCGTCGCTCCTCGGCTGCGCGGCCGGCGTGCTCCTCGCTGGCAACGCGGGCGCCGCCGAGTGCACCTCGCTCGGCTTCCAACACATCGTGTACGTGACCGGCTCGACGGCCGCCAAACCGCTCCTCGCCATCGTGGGCCGCGCGCTCGCGGAGGGCACGCCGCCGGTGTCGCTGGTCTACGTCGGCGCGGGATCGTGCACGGGTGTCTCCGCGGTGCTCGGCGCGCAGACGCCGGTCTCCGCGCTCGCCACCGCCTCCAATCCACCCACCTATTGGGACAGCGGCGGCAACGAGAAGTATTGCGACATCACCACACCGGTGCAGGCGCACGTGGGGATCTCCGATGTCTTCGCCGACACCTGCCTGAGCTTGCCCAATGGCCTCGGCAACGTCGTCGACAACCTCGGGCCCGTGCAGGCGATGACGTTCGTCGTCCCCAACGCGTCTCAGGAGAAATCGATCAGCGCCGAGGCCGCGTACATGATCTTCGGCTTCGGCTCCGCGTCGGGCGTCGCTCCGTGGACGGACCCCACGCAGTTTCACATCCGCGGCTCGACCTCGGGCACGCTGCAGATGATCGCGGCCGCCATCAACGTGCCCGCGAACCAATGGAAGGGCGTCGCCGAGGCCAACAGCGGCGCGGTGGTGAATGCCATCACCATGGCCAACTCGATGAGCCTGAAGAACGCCATCGGCATCGTCAGCACCACCGAGGCCGACGACAACCGCTTGTACATGCACGAGCTGGCCTACAAGCACATCGAGCAGAACTGCGGTTATCTCCCCGACTCGAGCCCGATGAAGCTCGACAAGCGCAACGTGCGCGACGGCCATTATGCCATCTGGGGCCCGATTCACCTGCTCCAGCGCACCGATCTCGACACCGCGGAGCAGCCGAACATCAAGCGCGCCGTCGATTACGTGACCGGCGCACAGCAACCCGCGGGGCTCAACCTGATTCAGGTCGAGGCCACGAAACACGTGATTCCGCAGTGCGCGATGCGCGTGAAGCGGACCTCCGAGCTCGGCAACATGACCCCGTTCACGCCCACCAAGCCGTGCGGTTGTTATTACGAGTCGCTCACGGCCAGCGGCACCACGTGCAAGTCGTGCTCGAGCCAAGCCGACTGCGACAGCGGGACGCAGTGCGTGAAGTACGACAAGGCCGACACGATGGGTTATTGCGAGCCCAATTGAGGAAGCGCGCGAAGCGCACGTCCTCTCGTCGACACCAACGTGACGTGCGCGTGACAGCGACATCCTCGTCTTGAGGCGATGCGCAGCGTTGAGTACGGCAGCCGCGTGCGCCCGCTCGGATCCGGCCTCGGCTTCGCCATCGCGCTCGCGGCGACGGGCTGCGGTGGTGGCCTCGACGATCCCCGCGCCGCCGAGATCGCCTCCACGCTGGCCCGCGCCGATGCGTCGTTGATCCGCACGCGCCCCGCGCTCGTCGCCGGCAAGTACGCGCGCATGGCCGGCGATCCTTATGCCTTCTACCGCGGCACCGTCCCTCTCTTCCGCCACGATTGGGAGATGAACGCCGAAGGCGTGTCGGCCTCGGCGTTCGCCGTCGAAGCGGCCCAAGGGCCTTTGCCCGAAGGGCTCTCGACCTTGCTCGTGGGCGACGCCCATCCCGAGAACTTCGGCGCCCTCCGCGCGCGCGACGGCTCCTTCGGCCTCGAGCCCAACGATTTCGACGGCGCCGATTTCGGGCCTTATCTGTGGGATTTGCGCCGCCTCACCGCCGGCGTGAGCGTCGCCGCGCGCCTCTCCAACACCGATGATCCCGAGGCCGCCGCAGCGGCGCAGGCGGCCTCTCGATCCATCGCGCGCGCCGCCGCCGACAGCTATGCGGCCGCGATTCACGCCCTCGCCGGTGGTGCCCCGCGGGCACGAATCACGGACGGCGGCGGCGAGGTCGTGATCGACGACGTCTTCTCCCGTTCCGAGGAGGACACCGCCGCGCAGGCCGACTTCGAGGGCACGGATCTCGTCGGCGGCAAACGCACGCTGAAGCGCGGCGCGCTCGATCCCGAAGCCCCTTATCAAGCGCTCGGCGATCTGCCGCCGCAGGCCTACGCCGCGCTCCCCGATGCGATCGAGGCTTATCGACAAACCCTCATCGCGCCGCCGCCCAAAGAGTTCTTCACGCTGCTCGACGCGGCGCGCTCGTACGGCTCGGGCGTGGCGAGCTGGCCCAAGGTGCGGGTGATTCTGCTGGTGCGCGGGCCGACCGACGACCCCGGCGACGATGTCTTGTTGGAGCTCAAAGAGCTGGGCGACGCCGGCCTCGCCAAGGCCTATCCGCCCGGCGTCTTCTTCGCGGACAACCCCGCTCGCGTCCGCGCCGTCTCGCGCGCGGTCTGGGCGATTCCCGATGCGGATCCGCTTTGGGGCACGACGCAATGGCTCGGCCTCGATTGCCAGATCAAGACCGAGAGCGAAGGCCAGAAGACGGTGCGCGTGAAGCGCCTCAGCGGCAAGCGCGGCACGCCCGAAGCCATCACCGGTCTCGCGCGCGTGCTCGGCACGCTGCTGGCCCGTGTTCATGCGGCCTCGCTCGATCAAAGCGCGCCCGCCGCCGTCATCGATGCCGCCATCGGCAGCAATGCAAGTGCCTTTGCCGACGAGCAAGCCGACGTCGGTGATGCCTATGCCGCGCGCGTGCTCGCCGATCACCAGCGCTTCGTCACCGTGCTCGACGAGCTCGGGCCGAGGCTCGGAATCCCGTTCGATCCCGCGGACACGCCCTCTCCGGATCTGGCCGCGCTCTACGGCACACCTCCCCTCGCGAGCCCCTGAATGCACCGTTCGATTGCCATGCTCCTCGCGGCCGGGCTCTTCTTCGCGCCCCAAGCGCGCGCCGACGAGCCCTCCACCGGCGAGCCGCCGAAGGCCGCCGCCGAGCCCGAAAAGCCCTCTCCTACGCAGGCGAAGCCGGCCTCCGCGGCGGAGAAGCCGGACGCGCCGGAATCCAAATCGGAGCCGCTGCTCGTCATCGAACGACGCCCGCGCCTCGATCCTCCCGAGGGCAGCGCCGGCCCCGCGACGACAGCCGGAACCACGGGCCTGCGCGTGCAGCTCGGGCTCGAGGCCTTCGTGGGTTACGACCTCCAAATCACGCCCACCGCGACGGGCACGAAGTGGTTTCACAACTTCGAGATCCCGCGCGCGCACGCTTCGATGACGGGCCTCTATGGGCCTGTGCAAGCGCGCCTCGTCCTCGAGGCGGTGCGCTCGGCGAGCGAGGGCGCGCTCCTCGGCGTCGCGGGCGACAGCTTCGTCATGCGCCTCCGCGAGGCGAGCGCCGGTTATCGGCTGGGGCGGTGGCTCGCCATCGACGCCGGTGTGGTCCCGACGCTGACGATTCCCGAGCTCGATGGAACCTTTGCGCTGCGCGCGGTGGCCGCGACGCCGACGGAGCGCGCGGGCCTCGGATCGCCGGCCGATCTGGGCGCGACGGCGCGCTTCAACTTCCCCGCCGACTACGGCTACGTCGCCGTCGGCGCCTACAACGGCGAGGGCTACAACCAGCGCGAGCTGAACCGCGGGAAGAACTTCGAGGCCGCGCTCGAATTCCACCCTGCCCCCGGCACCTTCGCGCGCCCGCTCGCGGTCTTCGCGTCCTTCGTCAACGGATCGAGCGGCACCGGCAGCGCCAAGGCCAATCGTCTCACCACCGCGCTGCTCTGGCAGGGCCGGAGGATCCGGGCCGGCGCCGATTTCGTGTACGCGTGGGGCATCGGCGAAAATGGATTGCAGCGGTCGTATCTCATCGATGGATTCCTCCGCCTCGAGCCCATCGATCGCCTGCTCTTCGGCGCGCGCGGCTTCACTTGGCTGCGCGACACGACGCAGGCAGCCGACCGCATCACCGAGGTGACCGGCGCCGCCGGCTACCGCATCGCGGATCCGCTGGAGACCTTCGTGGCCGTCTCCCGCACGCTCGCCGGCGAGCGCGCGAAGGTCGCGCTGCCCGGCGTGGATCACTGGGACGTTCGCATCATCGGCAGAGTGGTTTTCTGATGGAGGAAGCATTCATGCGTAAATGGTTGTTGGCGGTCACCGCAGCAGGGGTGATGGGCGCGGTCGCGGCCGGGTGCGCCGAAGGCGGCACGGGCAACGCGACGGCGGGCACCGGCGCGGCGCCCACCGGCACCGGCACGGGTGCCGGCGGCGCGAGCAGCACGACGACCACGGGCGACGGCGCGTCGTCCACCTCGAGCACCAGCAGCGGAGGCCCCGCGGGAGAGCCGGTGCTCAACGAGATCTCCGCCAAGGACGAGGACTGGATCGAGATTGCCAATCCCGGATCGAGCCCCATCGATCTCGGCGATTACGGCCTCTGCGACGACGTCGATCCCGCCGAGGGCCACGAGTGCGACATGGATACCATCGTGCGCTTTCCCAAAGGCACCACGATCCCGGCCGGTGGTTACGTGGTCGTCGTCGGTGACAAGGATGCGGCCGACGGTGTAGGCCCGCACGTGGACTGCTTGAAGAGCGGCGGCCCGACGACCTGCTTTTATGCATCGTGGAAGGTGAGCGCCTCGAACGGTGAGCAGCTGCACCTGCTCGACCCCAAGGACGATACCGTCGACGAGGTCGAATATCCCAAAGACGGTGTCGGCGACGGCGAGACCTGGGGCCGCCTCCCCGATGGCACCGGCAGCTTCGCGGCCACCGCGCCCACGCCGGGCGCCGCCAACAAAGCTCCTTGATCGGCGCCCGGGCGCGCGACCGTCGGTGACGGTCGACCAGCCCGGCCTGCTCACATCGTTGCTTCGGCCCGAGGCAGGTGCGTTAGCATGGTGCGGGCATCATGCGCGCTCGGGCTTGGATGTGCATCGCGATGGCGGTCGCCGGCTGCTCCGGCGACGCCGAGCCCGAAGCGAGCCCCACGCTGCGCCTTCGCGGCCGCGACGCGCCCGTGCACGGGACCATCACCGTCACCGTCGATGCGACGCCCGCGTCCGCGTTCCACGGCGTCGAGCTCGCGATGCGCGGAGAGCGCATCGGCACGTCGTCCTCCGCCCCATTCGTCTTCATCCTCGATTCGACGGCGTTCGCCGATGGGCCGGCCACGCTCGACGCAACCGGCGTCCTCGCGCGCACGGGCGAGCTCTTGCACGCGACGACCACGATCGACATCGAGAACGTCGCGCCCCTGCTGCACGTCGTCACGCCGAAGCCCGACGAGACCATCCTCGGCACACCGACGCAGGGCTTCCATTTCGCGCCCATCGTCGAGGTCGCCGACGGCAGCGAGGCCACGCGCATCTGGGCCGACATCGGCGGCGCCGAGATCGATCTCGGCGCCGGCGACGGGAGCGTGAGCCTCGCGTTGCCTCCACAGGGGCCCGATCTTCCGGCGGACTTCGTGCCCGTGACCTTTCACGCGACCGATGCGTCGGGCGCCGAGAGCCGACAGACGATCTACGTGACGGGCTCGAACGCCGCGCTGCAAGCAGGCATCCCCGACAAGCTCCCCATCGTCGACGTGCGCGCGCTCCCGGGCGGCGGCGCGCTGGTCGGTGTCGGATCGAAAGTCACCTATGGCGTCGTGCTCGATCGATCGCTCGACGCGCCGGTGCACGCGGTCATGGATGGCAACATCGGGCCCGTCGCGCGCGTCGGAAAAGATGCTCTGTATTTCTGGCCGGAAATGAGCGGTCTCCACTTCGTGCACGCGACCGACGGCGCCGCGCCCACGACGCTCTTTGAGCTCGACGCCGCCGCACAGACACGCGCGCTCGGGCCCGTGGCCCTCTCGGGCGATCGCATCGCCGTCGCGGTCCTCGATCGCGCCACCTCGAGCGTCCGCTTCGACCTCCTCGCCGCCGCGGGGAGCATGCTCTTCGAGACGAGCTTCGCGGTGCCGGCGGGCACCACGCTCGGCGACGGCGTCGTCGAAGCACCGGACCAGACGCTGCTCGTGCCCATGGGCCCATCGTATCTGCACATCGATCCATCGAGCGGCACGACGGGTCCCGTGTGGCCGTCACCGGAGGCCACCATCGTCCTCGCCGATCACGAAGGCCTTGTGGTGCGCCGCCGACCGGACGATACGCTGCCCGAAATACGCCTCACGGGCTTCATCGACACCACGAGCCCTCCCGCATGGGAGGCCGTGATGACGGATGATGAAGTGGTGCTTCACGCGGCCCGCGCCGCAGGCGGCAGCGCGCGCGTGCTCGTCGACACCGCGACGACCACGGAGCTCCGCCGGTATGGCCAAGCAGGCATGGAGACGCTTTGGACCGCGCCCACCGGCACGCACGCGAGCCTGCTCTCGGTCGTGCCTGGGAGCGGTGATTTGATCCTCCGCGTCGGCGACGGCTCGCCCGGCGGCTTCGATGCCGTGCGCCTCCAGACCGACGGCACCGCCGCGTGGACCCTCCCCATCGATCTCGATCCAGGCCCCATCGCGCCGCTCGACGACGGTGCCGTGGCGCTCATCGGGCTGCGCGCGTCCGACGGCTCGGCGCACGCCGTGGTGCTCGGCCCCGAAGGCATTCGCTGGAACGAGCCTTCTGCACTCATCGCTCCTTCCCGCGCGATCGTACAAGACGGCGTGTTCATCGCAGTCGGCTCCCAAGCCCTCACATCGCTCGTCGTCGAAGCGCGCTCCGTGACCACTGGCACGCTCCAGAGTCGTTATCGCGGCGAGCGCGCGAGCGCTGCCAAGAGCGGCCCACTCCCACTCTCGTGGTCGTCCGCATGGGGCGTGGCCCTCACCGCTGGCGCGCTTGCGCTGGGAGCCACCGAGCACCCCAAATACGAAAACGCGCTCTTGGGTTTCTTGCCATGATCCGGCGTCTTCGCATCCTTTCGATGGCGGCGCTCGTCCTCGCCTCTGCGTGCCACGGCACCGAGGATGACGATTCCGTGCCCCATTTCCCAGCGGGCTATTCGCTCGCGCTGACCGGACCGAAAGCACCGTTTTCCGGCCCAGCCACGATCAAGGCCACACCGAGCCCAGCCGACGGGACGCTCGAGGTCAGCTTCTCCATCGACGGCGAGCAGCAAGACGTCGACCTCACCGCCCCCTACGCGATGACGCTCGACCTCTCGCAACAATGGGGCGGCACCCGTCACGTGACGGCGATCGCGCGCCGCGCCGATGGGGCCAAGGCCGAGGCCTCCCTCGACATCACGTACGATCCTCTCGGGCCGTTCGTCACCGTGCTCTCGCCCGCCGTCGGCACCCGCGTCCCTCCGGAAGGCGGCGTGATCGACGCAGCCTTCGTCGCAAACGATCCTCATGGGCTCGCCGAAGGTGCCATTCGCCTCGACGAGGAGGCGCCGATTCCCATCCCGCTCACGTCGCTCTCGCTCTCCATCCCGGTGTCGGCGATGACCTCGTTGCCTGCGACGCGCGCGCTCTCGTGGTCGTTCACCGATACGATCGGCAATCGCACGGAAGGGACCATCTCGCTCACGCAGACCCACGAGGAGCTCGACATCCCGATCGCGGACGCGCTCGCCGCTTTCTCGCTCCCCGGCGGAGGTCTTTCCATCATGACCTCCACCACGATTCGCACGACCGCGCCGAACGGCACCATCTCCTGGATCCGCGGCACCGACGACACCAGCGTCTACAATCGCGCCTTCGCCACGACCGGCGGCGACGTGGTGGCACTCACGGGCGAGATCGTGGCTCCCAGCGCCCTGCGCAAGCTGAGGCGCTTCCGCGCCGACGGCGCCGTCGCATGGGAGTGGCCCGACTGGCCCGATCGTCGCCTCACCACGGCGACGTACGTGCCCGCCACGGACGCGCTGCTGGTCGCCGAGCACAAAGGCAACACGTCCTCGGGCGAGACGTTTCTCCTCGATGCCACCGGCCAGGAGAAATGGCTCACCCCCGTCGAAGCATCCACCGGCGTCGCGCTCGTGACCACGCCGCCCGGCGCGGCGCTCGCGGGCATCGCGGTGGTCCGCGCCAATTGGTCGAACAGCCCCGCAGAACCCCAACTCGAGGTCTTCGACGCGCAGGGCACGCCGGCGTGGTCGGCCACGCTCCCCACGGACACGTACCCCGACGCGCTCCTCTCGCGCGATGCGCTGCTCGTGCGCGACATCGTGACGAACGGCAACGAGCAATACATCGTCGGCCCCGGAGGCATCGTGGCCGCGCTGACCATCAACGGCAATGTCGCCTTCGCCCCCAATGGCGACCTCATCGCAGCCGGCTTGTTCCCCGCGCCTCCCGAGACGATCTCCCGCGTGCGCCCCGATGGATCGATCGTCTGGCAAGTCGCGCTCGACGAGCCCCTCACCGGCCTCACCGCCGTCGGCGATCGCGTGGGTGTGAGCACCCTCTCGCAAGTGTGGGTGATCGACGCGCAGGGCAACCCGATCGCGTGGACGCTCGGGCCCCACGACGATCTCTACGTACCGACCGCCCCACGCCTAACGCTCATGCCTTCGGGCGCGTTCTACGTCGTCGACTCCGTCGATGGCAATCGCGTGCGCGTCCATTCGGCCGGGCCCGACGGGGTCACGCGGTGGCGCGAGACGTTCGACGGCTTCCCGGGGCCCGGGCTGCCCTTCCAGCAGGCGAGCGACGACGAGCGCGGGATCGTCTTCGTCAGCGATCCCGCGCTGCACCTTCGAGTGTTCTCTCCCTGACGGCACGCCGGACAACCACTCTCGTCACGGATTGATCGAACATGCCCTCTCCGGGCCCGGCGCATGGCCGAGCCGATCCGTGACATGGATTCAAGAGGTGCGTTGTTGAGCTGATCGAGAAGCCCGCTGAGCGGGACCTCGATCACGGCATCAGTTCTTGGGCGCGCCGTTGCAGATCCAATCGTAGAGGATCTGCACCTGATCGGAGGGCAGCATGGCCTCGTCCTTCGGCATGGTCTGCCCGGTGCAGA
Organism: Minicystis rosea; assembly: GCA_001931535.1. Classification (GTDB taxonomy): domain Bacteria; phylum Myxococcota_A; class Polyangia; order Polyangiales; family Polyangiaceae; genus Minicystis; species Minicystis rosea. Next base: position 96,986 of record CP016211.1, on the reverse strand, counting down.
TGTTGTGATTGGTGAGCTTGTGAATCAAATAGCTCTGCTCGGGCTTGCCCGGATCCACCATCAGGCGGTTGTCCAGGCATTGCTCGGCGATGCGCATCACGAATTGATCGTAGAACCCGTTGGCGGTGGCAGCGGCCTTGTGGCAACCGGCGCCTTCGGAGCAGTTGGCCGTCGTGATCGGGACGATGTCGTTCGTGAGGCTCGGCATGGCCCCCGAGCACGAAAGACCGGTGGGCTCGTAAGAAGGGCTGCCGCCCGTCCCGGTCGAGGTGGTGCTGGTCGTCGAGCTCGACGTCGTCGCGCTGCCCGAGCTGCTGGTCGTCGAGCCCGACGTCGTCGAGCTGGTGCCGCCTGCGCCGCCGGTGGCGCCCGCGCCACCATCACCACAGGCCATTGCGAAGATCGCCCCCGCCGGAAGGAGCCAAGCCATGCGCATGGAAGTCATCCCGGCCCTCATAGCGCGACGCGCGAGAGGCGTCGAGTTTGCCCCGGTCAATCGACGTGAAGGATCCCGCCCATCACCGGTCGATCCAGCGCCTCGCGCGCGGCGCGCCGGGCCGCCTCGAACGCGCGGGGCCCCTGTTCGAGGCGGAAGGGGCCGACACGCGGCAAATCACCGAGCACCATGGCGAGGAGCCCTTCGCGCGCCGGCACCTCCATCGATGCGCTGCCGGCCGCGCGCCACGGCGATCGCGACGCGAGGTGATGGTGAAGGACCCGCTCCCCCGCGGGCAGCCCGACAATCCCCGGTCGATCGGCGATGCCACCATCGAGCAGCGGACGCCCTTCGTGCCAGACGGGATGAAAGAGGAAAGGCACGCAGCACGAGGCCTGAATCGCCGGCGCGAGGTGGCCATACGTGAGGACACGCGTGCTGCGCGACATGACGTCGTAGACCGAAATGGCAACCGGCGCGCGGCAGCCGGCGAACGTGCGCGTGGCGAGGATGGACTCCAATCGCTCGCGGAACAGGCGACCGCGCAGGAGCCCGAGCCCCGGCCTCGGATCCCAGAAATGCTCGCGACGCAGGAGATGGAGCTCGTCACGAATGCGCGCCGCATCGACCCCCGAGGCCCACAATCCCGTGACCAGCGCGCCCGCGCTCGATCCCGCGAGGCGCGCGGGCAAGAGCCCCTCGTCCTCGAGCACCGTCATCACCCCCGTGTGCGCGAAGAACCCGAAGAAGCCGGACGACATCGCGAGCGCATAAGGACGTTCGCGAAGCCAATCACGCAGGGTGGGCACGACCATGCCCGGCAGATGACCACGACGGGACGCGCGCTGTCGAGGGCGACGCTCAGCCGATCACGCGCGCGCCCGCAATCCGCGCGCGCGGCGGCGAGACCGGGACGAGCCGCGATCCCTCGGCGATGATGAATGCGTTGCCCCGCCACGCGACCCGCCGGCTCACGCCCGCGAGGATCCAGCACGCGAGCCACGCGAAGGCGCGCAGCGGCTCGATGGCCGCGAGGAGCAACGGACGCCGCGCGCCGAGAATGGTGTGCGAAAGCAGCGCGCCCACCATCTGCAGCGCGAGGGCGAAGGCGCAGAGCTGAAGCGAGAGGGCCGAGGTCGCGACGACCGCGACGGCGAGAGACACGATGAAGGGCGAGATCAGCGGCTCGAAGACATAGAGCAACGAAGGCACGATGGCGCGCCTCATCTTCGCCCACCGCGCGTGCCGATCGATGCTGCGGAGCGCGGAGCAGGCGACGTTGCGATTCTCCACGGGCTCGAGGCACAGCTCGACTCCATAGCCGAGCGCGTGGAACTTCTGTCCGAGCACGTCGTCCTCGGCGAGGACGCCGGCAACGGACTCCCACCCTCCGGCGCGCTCCAAATCCACGCGGCGCATGGCCATCGATTTCCCGACGGTGATGGGCCGACCGAAGATGCGATGTGCCGCCACGACCGCGGGCGCCACACCCGCGCCGAGCTGGGCATTCTCGAGCGCGGCGCCGAACGTACGCTCACCCGAGCCGGCGATCACCGACGAAACGAGGCCCACGCCGGGCCGGAGCAGGGCCTCGATGATCGAAGACAGGTATCCGCGCGGGACACGCACGTTGGCGTCGGAGACGACGAGCACCGATCCTCGCGCCTCGCGCGTGAGATCGATGAGCTGAGCGACCTTGGGATTCTTCACGTCGCCGCGCGGCGGCGTGGTCCACACGAGCCGCGCCGGCAGCTCGGGATGCGCCGCGAGGAACGCGCGCACGACCGGAACGGCCGGATCCTCGGGCGAGGCCGCGCCGATGAGGATTTCGTAGGCCGGATAATCGAGGTCGGCGAACGACTCGAGGTTCTCGGCGAGCTCGTCGTCGGCGCCGGCGACGGGCTTCAGGATGCTGATCCAAGGGCGCACCGACGGCCGCGGCGCGGGCCGGCGGCGCCCGAGGGACCAGGCGAAGGACGACTGCACGAGGGTGTAGAGGGTCGCGGAAATCGCGATCGGGAGCACCGTGGCGAGCGTCTGGAAGTCCATGAGGTGAGCGTCCCCGCCACGGGTGTCGCCGACGTGTCGAGCCCTGCAAGGGCCGGCGTCGGGTCGAATCCGTCGCGGCGTCGTGCGTCGTGCGCCACCTCGCATCCTTCGTGCGCTCGCGGCCTTGTCGCTTGAATGTCGAATGCCACAATCATCCTCGCAGGCCATGACGCACCTCGCACACCTGAGCGATCTCCACCTCCTCGAGGCGAACCATGGGTCGCGCAGCGGTGCCGAGCGGCGCCGTCTCGCGTTCTTGAGCGCCGGCCGACAACACGACGCCGAAGCACGCAAACGCCGCGCAGTACGAGCGCTCCAGACGGCGCGCCGGAGTGGGGCCGATCACGTGGTGATCACCGGCGACCTCACCGAGGACGGCATTCCCGCTCAATACGAGGTTCTCGCCGAGGTGCTGCACGAGAGCGGGCTCGCCGCGAGCCAGGTCACCATCGTGCCGGGCAATCACGATGCTTATGCGCACGGGGATGCTTTCGCAGATGCGCTCCGGGGCCCGCTTTCGGCCTATGCGGAGACGAGCACGCCGGGCGTGCCGGTGATGCTGCGGGACATGGTGCTCCTCCCCGTGTCGACGGCGATGGCGCAGCCCTACACCTTCTCGGCGGGCGCCATCGCGGAGCCCACGCTCGCGTCGGCGCGGCAGCTCGCCGCGGACAGCAAGAAGAGCGGCCGCGCGCTGGTGCTCGCCATGCATCATCCGCCGCAGCGGCGCGCCATCCCGCTCATGCAATGGCTCGATGGTCTGCGCGATCACGCCCAGGTCGCCGCCATCTTGGAAGAGCACGACCACGTGCACGTGGTGCACGGTCATCTCCACGAGATCATGAATCGCAGCGTACGCCCCGGCGCGACGCCGCGAATCTTCGGCACCGAAGCGGTGGTGACGGGCCGCACCCCCGTGCGCTTCTACCACGCCCGCCACGCCCGCCTGCTCCCCGCCACCGAGCTCGTGTGGACGGGCGCAGCGCTGGTCCCGGCCTGAGCGCATTCAAACAACATCTCCGCCGCACCCGACAAGCCCCCTCCACATCGCTGCCGACACGGCCGTTCGAGATTGCCAATCTCGAGACACGTTATTTCGCGGCCATCATCATCCATCGCATCCTCGCGACGCGCGGGCGTGACACGCGAGCGCATCATCACGGCGCGGGAGCCGTCATGGGTGCACTGGCTCGAGAGAGAAGCGCTCAGCGCTTCACGAGGCGCGCTTTGAGCTGGAGGATGGCGGCTTCCAGCGGTTGGAAGCGGGGGAAGCAGGCGCGCCCTTGGGTCTCGAGCGCGGTGAGCGTGCGGGCGTCGCCTTCGCGGACGGCGCGATCGAGGAGGTGGAGCTTGTCCGAGCACGGCGCGTCCCGTACGGCGAAGGCGATTTGCAGCTCGCGCGAAGCCGTCTCCATGATCTCGGGCCGGCGCAGGATCTCGGTGGCGCGAACCGCGGCGAGCGAGCCGCCACGCCGCTCGACGATGGCATAGATCAAATCGAGCCCACCGCTGCCGCCGCGACGCGAGAGCGCGTCGAGGAGATCTTCGTTCGATCGCTCGGGCGCGTAGGTGAGGATCACGTTGCGCGCGGCCGTGGCGACGTCGGGCTCGCGGAGCGCGCCCGGATCACGCTCGACGAGCGCGCCGAGCGTGCGCCACGCGGCGCGCAGATCACGCGAACGCGAGGCGCGAAACAGCTCGTGGCGCAGCGTGGGATCGGCCGAGATGGCGACGGCGGGCGCAGCCTCGACCACGACGGGCGGCGGCGGCGCGATCGCCGCGGGGCGCGGCTCGGAGGGCGGCGGCGTGACGCGCATCTGCAACGCGACCACGACCGCGACGACGGCGACGGCGAGCGCCGCCAGCGCCGAGAAGAGGCGCGCGCGGCTCGGGACCACGGGCGGAGCGAGCTCGGGCTGCAGCGTCGACAGCACCGTGGCTCCCGTCGACGTGGGCGGCGCGATCGAAGTGCCCATCGCGGAGTCGATCGCGTCGACCACTTCAGCGCCGGTTTGGTAACGGACGGCCGGATCGTGCGCGAGGAGACGCAGCACCACGGCCTCGAGCTCGGGCGGCACCATCACGTCGGGCGCGCGGCGCGCGAAGGGCTGCGCGCCCTCGTGCTGCTCCAAGAAGAGCTCGCCGGGATCGACGGAGATGAACGGCCGGAAGCCCGCGAGCATCTCGTAAAAGAGGATGCCGAGCGCATACAGATCGGCGCGACCGTCGACGAGATCCATCCCCATCGCGGACTCGGGCGCGAGGTACGCGACGGTGCCGAAGACCTCACCGACAGCCGTGATCCGCCGCTGCGGCGCCGAGTCGAGCCGCGAGCGCCGCGTGCCCTGGTGCGCCAAGCGCTCGACGGGGACACGCGCGAGGCCGAAGTCGATGAGCTTGGCGGTGTCCGACGTGCCGTCGACGATCATCACGTTGCGCGGCTTCACGTCGCGATGGATGATCCCCATCGCGTGCACCGTGTGCAGCGCCGACGCGAGCTGCCTTGCGATCCGCGCGGCGCGCTGAGCCGGGAGCCGGCCACGCTTGATCACGTCGGAGAGCGTCTCGCCGCGCACGTGCTCGACGACGAGGAAGTACGATCCATCGTCGAGCTTGCCGAAGTCGGTCGCCGCAGCGACGTTCGGATGCGCCACGTGCGCGCCGGCGATCGCCTCGCGCTCGAAGCGCGTGACGAGATCGGGCAATCCATCCATGTCGGGCTGGATCACCTTCACGGCCACGCGCTTCTTCAAATAGCGGTGATAGCCGCGATAGACGGTGCCCATGCCGCCTTTGGCGATGAGCTCGTCGACGCGATAGCGATCCGAGATCACCCGACCAATCAGGGCCTTCTCACGATTCTGCGAGGCATCTCCTGGCGTGTTTGCCGGAGTCTTTGCGGGGGCAAGGTTGTGCACGGGGCGCCTCCCTGCCTCCCATGGTAGCTCGATGCACCGCGGAGCACGATGAAATGGTTGTGTCGGATCGATATTGTCGGCGGCGCAAAACGACAGCACTGCTGCATCGCGCTCGGAGCCCATGCGCTCCGAAAACCCGCCATCGCCCGAGGTTTCCCCACATTCGCCTGAAACAACGATTGAAGGGGCGACCTGTCGGACGAATCAATACATGAAGCCCACGCCGAAGTTGGCCTGCGTCTCGTCCGCGCCCGCGCGGCGATTGCGGAGCTGGTAATCGGCCTTCACCACCACTTCGCGGATGGGCCGGTACGATACGCCGAACGTGTATTCGCGAATGTCGTAGTAGAGGTTCGGCTTGTAACCTTCGGGCACGGCGGATTGCGTGTTGTAGTACTCGAGGCGCGCGAAAGGCACGAGCTGGTGCGACAGGCCGAAGGGGTGGAAAACGTCGTAACCACCCTCGACGTAGGCCCCGCGAATGCGGGTGGGGACCGGCTTGGCGGCGTCGTAAATGGCGCGGCCAGATTCGTTGAAGGTGTGCATCATCGCGCCGGCCTCGGGGAGATACCATTCCGTGAAGAGTGCCTTCCACTCCACGCCCGCGCGGCGGAATCGCGCGTCGATCGAATACCCGATGATGGGCGCGCTGAGGCTCACCTGGGATCGGTCGCGGAGGTAGAATTTGCCGTTCTTCCCCATGTCGCTGAAGTAGCCGTCGGCGCCGATCACGAGGCCGATGGCGGGCTCGAATTCGACGCGGCCGACGACACCCCAGGCCTTGGCCTTGGCCTGAAAGCCATTGCCACGTGCATTGGCGAAGCCGCCCGCGTCGAAGAGGAGCGGATCGAGGCCGGTGACGGCGTAGAGCTGATAACGAAGCTGCTCGGTGGGGTTACCGTAGACGCCGGCGCCGAGCTCGCGCCACGTGGAAGGGATGACCACGGTCTCCACGCGTGGGCGCGTGACACCGTTGAACACGGGCGGCTCGTGGACCTCGTTGACCATGCCGACGGGGAGGAGAACCAAGCCCGCGCGCAGGCCGAGGTAGCGGTCGAGGACGCTCCACTCGACGAGGGCCTGCTCGATCTCGGCCGTCTTCCCGTGCTCGACCTCGAGCTCGGTGTACGCGCGGATGCTGTCCGTGAACGAGTGCGCAACGAAGATGACGAGGCGGCGCACGTCGGCCGACCACTCGTAGGGCTTGTCTTTGCCGCTGCGAAGGCCGATGACCTGGAGCTCGCCGTAACCACCGATGGAGGTGCGGCCACGGCTCTGTTCCGCGGTGCGGAAACGCCGATCACGGAGGCCGCGAAGCATGTCGGGATCCGACACCTTGCCTTGGCCGAGCGCGACCGCGGGCAGCTTCGGTGCATCGGTGTCTTCGGGCGCGAGCACGATCGTGGGACCGGTCGAGGCGGGCGGCGCCGCGGATGGAGCCGCCGTCGGTTCCGCGGGAGCCGCCGTCGACGCCGCCTTGGGCGCCGATGGAGCAGCAGAAGATGCCGCTGCCGGAGGGGCAGCGGCGGGAGCAGCAGGCTGGGCGAGCGCGACCGATCCGAGTAGCGTGGCGACGAAGAACGGGGCGATGGATCGAAGAGGGGAACGCGGCATGGGTGGGAACCGGGCGGAGGAATGGTCCTATTGAAAATAGGAGTCAATATCAAATTCGGCCTCCGACCCGGGCATGTCTGTGGTAGTCGGGACGCGTGAACGTCGGATCGACCACCGCGGGCCACGCACGGAACCCGTGGGCATTGGCTCGCACCAGCGTCGTGCTGGTGGGCTTCGGCTTCGTGATCGCCTCGCTCGCCGTGGCGTGCATCGACCATTACAACGAGGAGTACGGGACGTGCGCGCCGGACGCCGGCCTGGACACGGATTGCGGCGCGGAAGCGGGTCCCGATGCGTTCGTCGGATCCGGGAGCGGGGCGATCTGATCGGCGACCGTGGCGCGTGATCGATCGCGCGACGTGATCGCGCTCGCCGCGCTCTTCGCCGCGGCGCTCGTGCTGCGGATCGCGTTCCGGATCGACTACGACGAGGACATCGACGCGCTCCGCTTCCGCCTCGGCGTGGAGCGCTTCAGCGTGATCGAGCTCAGGCCGCACCCGCCGTTCTATCCGGTGTACGTCGCGGCCGCGAAGCTCGTGATGGGGCTCGGCGCGTCGGGACGCGGCGCGCTCGCGATCACGGGCGCGATCTGGGGCGCGGCGCTGGTCGTGATCACGGCGCTGCTCGCCCGCGAGATGCTCGGGCGGCGCGCGGCGCTCGTCGCAGGAGCGCTGGCGCTGGCGTCGCCGTTCCTCTGGCTGACGTCGGAGAAGCTGCTCAGCGACACGATGGGCGCGCTGACGTTCACGGCCGCGCTGTGGCTGTGCGCGCGGGCGCGAAGGGTGCCGGAGAATGCGGCGACGCTGCGCACGGCGGCGCTGGTGCTGCTCGGCGTGGGGCTCGGGGTGCGGCTCTCGTATTTTCCCATCGCGCTCGCGTGCCTCGCGGTGATCGCGCGCGATGAAGGAGGCGGGCGCGCGTGGATGGCGCGAACGCGCGATCTCTTGTGCGGCGTGGTGCCGTGGCTCGTGCCGCTGGTCGTCATCGGCGGCACGCACGCGCTCGTGAGGACCATGCTGATCCAGGGCGCTGGGCATTTCACGAAATGGGGAGGCTCGGCGATCACAGTCTCGTCACCGGCCACGCGCCTCTACGGCGTGGTGTGGGGGCTCTGGGCCAACGTGCTCGCGGGCCCGTGGATCGATGCGGCTTCCGTTCGGTGGATCGCGGCGCCCGCGATCGTCGTGCTGCTCGTGTTGGCGAGCGCGCGGATCCGCGCGGCGGCGATGCGACAACCGGAGATCGCGGTGGCAGCGGCGGCGTACTTCGTGTGGGCCGTGCTCGGGCAGAACACGGCCTACAAGCCGCGGCACTTCCTGCCGCTCGCGCCGCTCGTCATCGTCACGCTGGCAGCGGGCGCGTGCGTGCTCGCGCAGTGGTCGCCGCGCATCACGATCGCGGCGGTCGCGCTCATCGGCGTGCCATGGATGATCGACGGTGCCGCGCTCGCGCGGGCGCATCGAGAGCACTCACCGGCGGCCGCGATCGTGGAGCATTTGCGCGACGCGAACGAGGGCATGCCCGTGATCACCGCGGAGCTCGGGCGCATGATCAGCGAGGGCGCGCCGGGGCGCACCGTGATCCAAGCCTTGGATCCAGCGTCGCTCGCGGATGCGGCGTCGCGGGTCGGGCCTCACGGCGCGCTGATCACCACGGAGGCGCTGTCTGCAGAAGCCGTGCGCGCGCTTACCGAACGTGGCCTGACGACGCGCGTGATCTTCGCGAGGCCGCGATCGCGTTACGTCGATTCGCTGTGGGTGGGGATCGGCTTGGCTGCGATCGAGGCGCGTCCCTGATCGAGGTCCTACCTGGTGCCACCTATCGCATGCCCGTTTCTTGGTAGCGGAGGGCCTCGGCGCGTAGGTTCCGCGCATGCGTTGGCTGTCCCTCCTCCAAGAGATCCGCGGGCTCAAGCTCGATCTCGCGCGGCTCGATCCGCGCGCCGGCATGCCGGTCCTGCCGCCCCTCGGGGCGGCGCCGCGCGCCATCGAAGCCGTGGAGCGTCGCCTGGGCCGAGCGCTGCCGCCGAGCTACCGCGAGCTGCTCGAGGTGCACGACGGCGTGCCGCAGCTCTATCACGGCGCGAGCCTGCTCGGGACGAAGCCGCTCGCGCGTGGAACGTACGTGGATCTGACGCGCATGGTGATCGATGCGCCCGGCGTGAGCGGCTCGGACCTCGTGCCCTTCGGCATCGATGCGACCGGTGAGACGATCTTCGCCTGGGATCGCGCCGGCGCGAGCGAGGACGGCGAGCTCGAAGTGGTGGTGTGGGTCAACGAGATCGTCGAGCGCGTGGAGAGCTTCCCCGCGTTCTTGGAGCTCGTGCGCGAGATGCTGACCGCCGAGATCGACGATCGCCGCCGGGCCGCCGCGCCGGCGTCGCGCCGCCGGGCGCTCCTCTCCGAGCCGACGGTCCGCTTCGCGGCCGCGTGACGAAAAAGCTCGCCGTCTCGCCAACTTCCTGTTTCATGATCGGCAGCGAGCGCGCATGGCCGACATGACTTACGCCGTCCACACGAGGACGTGCACGTACCTGCTCGACGACGAAGGCATCTGCGTCTGGACGCTGTCCCCGGGACAAGCGGCGCAAGGCACGGATCGCTGCGTCGGCGCGCAATTCGTGGCCTGCCTCGATTTGAGCGCGCCCGGCGGCCTCGTCGGAGAGCTGCGCCTCGGTGCGTCCGCGCTCTTCGTGCATCGCGAGAATGGGAAGTTCGTGCTGCTGCGCACGATGCCCATCGAAGACGTCGAGTACCGAGCCCGCACGGAACAAGAGGTGGAGGCGCATCGCGAGGTCGCGTCGAGCCGCGAGGCAGCGGTCGAGAAGGCCGCACCGCAGGTGCCCTCCACGCAAGCGACACCGCCGCCTCCGGCGCTGCCGGCGCCGCTGCCCAGAGCGCCCGCGCATGCGGATCCGACGGCCACGTTCCCGTTGCCGCAAGCGGCAGCCGCGGTGCCCGTGAGCGCCGCGCCGTTGCCTTCGTATGCAGCGGCGCATGCGGATCCGACGGCCACGTATCCGTTGCCGGCGCAGACGACGACGGCGCATGTGGATCCGACGGCCACGTATCCGTTGCCGGGACATGCGCAACCGAGCGGCGCTTCGTGGTCGGATCCGGCGCAGGCCGCGCGGGCGTGGGCCATGGCGACGGCGGAGCGCGCGGCCCGTGAGCCGAGCGAGCAGCGTCCCCCGCCTCCGGCGCTGGAGCTGTCGTACGAGCTGCCCGAGAGCGACGAGCCGCTCGATGCAGAGGATCTCGTGAGCATCAGCGTGACCGAGGTCACCCTGACGCTGCCGCTCTATCGAGCGACGGCGCCGCATGCGCCTCCTCATCCGCCGCCGATGCGTGCGCCCGCTCCCCCGATGCCTGCGCCTCGGATGCCGCCGGGAGCCTATGCGGTCCCTGCGCCCACGCACGCGGCGCCGCCTGCGTTTGCGTTGCCACCGCCGAAGCGCACGAGCACGTTGCCTCCACCTGCCCCGCCGCCGCGTCCTGTAAGCCCGCCGCCGGTGCCGGTCACGAACGACGCCGACGCAGGGCCGCCCACACCGCGTGGTCCGCCGCCGGTTCGCCGCGGCATCATCGGGCCGGGCCGAAGGCTTCGCTGACGGGATTCGCGAGCGAGATTCCTCGGGACTTCGCCCGGTGGGGCGCGCGCGATGCTCACGGGCGCGGCGCGGGCCTGCTCTTTCCCCAACGAGGCGCGGCGAGTTGCGGTAGATCCAAGCGAGGTGGAGACGAGCCCGCGCGTCCGCGCAGCGCGGGCGCGCGCGAACCGAGCCAAGCGAGGATTCCTTGAACGAAGGCCACCAGCAGCAGCGTTACCGCGTCGTCGAGCGGCTCGCCTCCGGCGGCATGGCGGAGGTCTTCATCGCGGAGAGCGCCGGGATCGAGGGCTTCAAGAAGCAGGTCGCGATCAAGCGCGTCCTCCCCTCGCTCAGCGAGAAGAAGCGCTTCATCGCGATGTTCCTCGACGAGGCGCGCCTCTCCGCGAACCTCACGCACTCGAACGTCGCGCAGGTCTTCGACATCGGCGTGGGCGACAACGCGTACTTCATCGTGATGGAGTACGTCGACGGCGCCGATCTCAAGGCCGTCATCGAGCACCTCCGCAGGGGCGGCCGCGTCTTCCCCATCGAGCACGCGTGCTACATCGCGGAGCGGCTCTGCGAGGGACTCACGTACGCGCACGAGCTTCGCGGCGGCGACGGCAAGCCGCTCGAGATCATCCATCGCGACATGTCGCCGCCGAACGTGCTCATCACCAAGCACGGCGAGGTGAAGATCGTCGACTTCGGTCTCGCCAAGGCGACGAGCCAGCTCGAAAAGAGCGAGGCCGGCGTCATCAAGGGCAAGTACGGCTACCTCTCGCCGGAGGCAGCGCAGGGGCAGGCGATCGATCATCGCACCGACATCTTCGCGGTGGGCATCATCCTCTGGGAGATGCTCTCGGGCCGGCGCCTCTTCTCCGGCGACACCGACTTCGCCACCGTGAAGCTCGTGCGGGAGGCCGTGATCCCGAGCCTCCGCGAGCTCAACCCCGCGGTGCCCGCCGAGCTCGAGAAGATCATCGCCCGCGCGCTCGCGCGCGAGCCCGACAAGCGCTACGCGACGGCGCGTGATTTCGGCCGCGATTTGACGGCGTTCCTCTTCCGCCACGGCCACCCGGTGACGGCGTACGACATCGCCGAGCTGGTGCGCACCGTCGTCGCACAACGCCGCAAATCGCAGCCAGAAAAGAGCTCGATCATCGACAAGCTGATCGAAGAAGCGCTGCTCGAGTTCACCTCGCTCCAGGACGACAAGAACCCGACCGCGCCCGCGGCCAGGCCCGACGAGCCGCTCAAGGTCGGCTTCGAGGACATCGGGAGCTGGGCCGACGAGCTGGCGGCGCCCGCGATGTCGGTGCGTTCGCCGAGCGTGACGAAGAAGGCTCCCGCTGCGGAGGAGAGCGCGCCGGAAGCGGCGGCGCCGAAGGCGACGAAGGCGGAGCCGGCCAAGGCCTCCGCAGCTCCCGAGAGCACGAAGGCTCCGCCGTCGTCCACGATCGAGCGCGCCGAAGAGAGCGACGAGCCCGCACCTCCGCCGGCGAAGGGCAAGAGCTCGATGACGGCGGTGGTGGTGCTGGTCGTCGCCGCGGTGGTGGCGGCGGGCGCGTGGTTCGGCGGGCTCATCCCGCATTGATCACGATGGGGCCGCTTGCGGCCCCAAACCCCAGGCCGGACGAGCCGGCCGTTGATCCAAGCCGAGGAGAGAGGCGCGCTCGTCTCTCCCGCGAGCCGAGCTGCTCGATCCCTTTCGGGCCGCGCGGCATCAGCTCCCTTGGATGTCGTGGTTCGTTGCGCACCGAGCGTGACGCGCGCGGTTGCCCGGGGCCGGTGCCCCGGGCTGCGTGCGAGCGGCCGGCTCGTCCGGCCTGGGTTTGGAGCCGCTTGCGGCCCCATCTCGATCAGGCCTCGGCCTGATCCTCGTCCTCGTCGTCCTCGTCGTCCTCGTCGTCCCCGTCGCGCTCTTCGAGCTCGCGTTCGAGCTTCTCGAGCTCCTCTTCCTTGGCGCGCTGCCGAGCCTTCTCGGCGGCGACCTTGGCCTGCGCGACCTTCTGCATGATGGCGGGCTTGGGCGCCATCAACAGCGTCATCGTGCGCTGCTCCATCGCGGGGCGCACCTCGACGTTGGCGATCTCGTCGCACTCCTTGACGATCCAGTCGAGCTGCTCCTGCGCCTTCTCGGGGTGCGTGATCTCACGGCCACGGAAGCGCACGGTGAACTTGACCTTGTGACCAGCCTCGAGGAAGCGGAGAGCAGCGCGCGCCTTGAAGGCGAGATCGTGATCGTCCGTCTTCGGGCGGAGCTTGATCTCCTTGATCTCGACGACGCTCTGCTTGCGCTTGGCCTCGCGGGCCTTCTTCTTCTCGTCGTATTTGAACTTGCCGAAGTCGAGGATCTTGCAGACGGGCGGCTCGGCCTTCGGGTTGACCTCGACGAGATCGAGGCCCTTCTCCTGCGCGCGGCGCAGCGCTTCCTGCGTCGGCAGGATGCCCAGCATCTCGCCGGTGTCGCCGATCACCCGAACCTCGGGGACCCTGATGCGCTGGTTGATACGAATCTGCGGGCCCCGCTGAGGGCCACCCCGAGGATCGAAGCGTCTCATCGCCATGTGATGTTCCGGTGCCTCCTTCGCGCCCGGGACGACCCCGGGCCCATGTACTGCGTACTACGAAATGCGCGGTGTTCGACCGACGGCGTACGCGCGCGCACCATGCGCTGCGCGACGCTGGGCCTTCCACCCGCGGCCAAATGTCGCCTGACTTTTGCCGGCAAGCAACGGCGGAGAGAGCCTCCCAGGACGGGAAAACGTCCGGGGAGACCTCCCCCACCCCTCGAAGCCGGTCGGTTCGCCGCTCAGGACGCCTTCTTTCCCAGCCGCGGAGGCCGGGCTTCGGCGGCCAGACGAGCCGCGAAATCCTCGAGCGGCATCGCGCCCAGGTCGGCGTTCTGCTCGCGGGACCAAGGCGCGACCTGCCGGTTCTCCGCCTCGCGATCGCCCACCACCACGATGTACGGCACGCGCAGGAGGCGAGCGTTGCGCTTCTTGGCGCCGAGCTTGTCCGAGCTGAGATCGGCGCGGGACCGGAGGCCGAGGCTCGCCAGGTGGGCGACCACCTCCTTGGCGTACTCGTCCTGCCTGTCGCTGACCGTGATGATCACGGCCTGCTCCGGGGCCAGCCACACCGGGAACGTCCCGCCCGTGTGCTCGATGTAGACCGAGAAGAAGCGCTCCAGCGAGCCGTAGATGGCGCGGTGGAGCATGACCGGCCGGTGGGCCGCGCCGTCGGCGCCGATGTACTCGAGCTCGAAGCGATCGGGCAGGCCGTAATCGATCTGACAGGTGCCGAGCTGCCACGAACGGCCGAGCGCGTCCTCGACGTGGAACTCGTACTTCGGGCCGTAGAACGCGCCCTCCTTCGGCGAGAAGGTGAACGGGAGGCCTTGCTTCTTGAGCACGGCCTCGAGCGCGCCCTCGGCGTTGTCCCACTGCTCGTCGGTGCCGATGCGATCGTCGGGCCGCGTGGCGAGCTTGATGTCGATCTTCTGGAAGCCGAGCGCCGAATAGACGCCGTAGAAGAACTTGATGAACCGATCGATCTCGTCTTCGAGCTGCGAGGCGGGGCTGAAGACGTGCGCGTCGTCTTGGCAGAAGCTGCGCACGCGGGCCATGCCATGAACCACGCCGCCGCGCTCGTAGCGGTGCAGGCGGCCGAAGTCGGCGACGCGCCAGGGGAGCTCGCGATAGCTGCGCCGGCGGTGCTTGAACATCAGACAGTGGCTCGGGCAGTTCATCGGCTTCTGCGCGAGGTCGACGAACGATTTGATGAGCTCGGACGCCGTCTTCTCGTCGCCGGACTTCTTGGCGGCCAGGAACTTCTCCACCCGCGGGGCGAACGTCGGGTCGGCGAACAGCTCTTCCAGACGATCCTGGGTCGTGCCGAAGAACATGTTGTCGACGTAGTGCGCCCAGTGGCCGCTCGTCTCGAAGAGGCGCTTGTCGAAGATCTGCGGCGTCATCACCTCCTCGTAGCCCTCGGTGCGGTACTGGTCGCGCACGTACTCGACGAGGCCGTTGTAGATGAACGCGCCCTTCGGCAGGAGGAAGGGCATCGCCGGCGCCCACTCGTGGAACATGAAGAGCTCGAGCTCTTTGCCGAGCTTGCGGTGGTCGCGGGCCTTCGCTTCCTCGAGCTGCTTCAGCCAGGCGTCGAGCGCCTTCTGCGAGGGGAACGCGGTGCCGTAGACGCGCTGGAGCATCGGGTTGCGCTCGTCACCGCGCCAGTACGCGCCGGCCACGCTGATGAGCTTCACCGCGCCGAGCTGCTTCGTGGTGGGGACGTGCGGGCCCTCGCAGAGGTCGAGCCACTCGCCGTCGACGGAGCCGTGACGGTAGAGCGAGATCTCCTCGTCCTTGGGGATGGAGTCGATGTGCTCGCGCTTGTACGTCTCGCCCATCCCCGAGAAGAGCTTCTCGGCCTCCGCGCGCGCGATCGGCTCGCGCCGGAAGGGCAGGCCCTTCTTGATGATCTCGCGCATCTCGTTCTCGATCTTCGCGAGATCTTCGTCGGTGAAGGGGCCGCCCGGCTTGTCGAAGTCGTAGTAGAAGCCCTGCGCCGTCGCCGGCCCGAAGGTCACCTTGGTGCCGGGGAAGAGCCGCTGCACCGCGTCCGCCATCACGTGCGCGGCCGAGTGCCGGATGATGCGCAGCCCGTCGGGATCGTTGCCGCGGACGGGCTCGATCTTCGTGGTCTCCGTGCGGGCGAAGGGCGTGTGGATGTCGAGGAGGCGGCCGTCGACGCGGGCGCCGACGATGCTCGGATCCTTGGCCAAGACGTCGCCGAGGACGTCGCGAACGGTGACCTTTGCCGGCGCCGCGGCGCCCGGCTGCTCGGAGCTGGTTTCGAGGGACATGGGGCGTGCAGATTGTCGGGAGAAGGGCCTCAGCACAAGCCCCACCCGGCGACTTTGCGCAGGCAGGCGGCTCGCTCGCGCCGGCGCATCGGCGCGGCCATGGGGCCGCACGAAGCGCGCGACGCGGATCGAAGGCGACCGAGCAACGCGCTCAAAAGCCCGACGCGATCCACGCCAGCGCTGCCGGCGTGTGGTTTGGGGCCGCGTGCCGCCCCATCGTGATCAGGCGTGCGGCGCGCGAGCGGGCGTCATGCATCGAGAACGTGATGCCGGGTCCGGGAACGCTGAGGCGGGACGAGATACGAATGCGCGAGGCCGTAGCGTACGGCCCCCACCTTGTCAAACGCCCGGTCCGGGATTCCCGAGAATTTCGCTGGCCGCGCTCGCCCCGATCGTCAGCGGACGGGCCGCAGGACACCGTCGATGCGCGCGAGGCAGATGGGCATGCGGACGTCGCGGCCACCGTCGGGATCGCGGAGGCGCAGGCTGCCCTTGAAGTCGTCGTCGACACACTGGAGCACGCGCCCAGAGGCGACGAGCCGAAAGTCGTGACGCTCGGGATCCAGCGAAAATCGAGGCTCGGGCGCCTTGTGATAGTAGGCGACGAGACGGTCGAGCATCTTGTCCTGCTCGTCCACGGGCCAGTCGGGGAAGGCGCGCGCTTGATCGGCGAGGCTGATGCGCATCAGGCTCGCGAGCTCGGCGGTGGTCCCGTAGCAGAGCGCGTGACCATAGGCCTCGATCACGGCGCGCGCCTCGGCGAGCAGCGATTCGTCGAGGGTCAACACGGGCGCGTCCTGCCACGACCAGCGGCCGTAGGCGGCGCCGACGTAGACCTGACCGCGTTGCTCGATCGGGAAGACCTCGCTGCCCGCGCTGCTCGCGGTCCACGCGATCTTGCCGAGGACGGTGCCGTTCTCGGGGAGGACGTCGGTGCCGACGGGATAGCGGACGAGCTGGGCCACGGCGCTCGCGCCTTCGCGCGCGAGCACGCGGCTCTCCGTCGCGGCGAGCGCGGGGCGCGAGCCGGGCTCGATGCGCAGCACGATCTCGTTCTCGCCGGGCACGAGGAAGGGATGCGCGCACAGCTCGGCGTTGCCCTCGGGCAGCCACGTGCTCCGGACCAGCGGGAAGCCGTTCAAGAAGAGCTCGGCGGTCACGCCGTGCGTGTCGAGGTGGAGGTAGACGACCTCGGGCGTGCTCATCGGAACCTCATGACCTCGCGCTCTTCCAGCACTTCGATCTTCGCCTTGTACTTGGGGAGGATGCCGACCTGGATCTCGGCCTCTACCTCGACGGCCTCCATCTTGACGATGCCCTCGCCGCGGATGCCTTCCTTCCCGACGTTCACCATGGCGCGCTCGCCGCGGAGCGCGGTGTGGACCGAGAACCGGCCGTCGATGATGTTGACGCCCGCCACGGTGGCGTTCGCCCGCGCGCTCCCCTCGATCTCGCCGCGGATCACGACGGGAATCTGGACCGCCGTGTCGCGGCCGAGGAGCGGGACGTTGACCTCGATCCCGACGTGCGCGCGGAGCGTGCCGATGACGCGCGTCTCGACCCGCGACTTCAACGTCTCGCACTCCGCCAGGATGCCGAACGAGAGCTCGAGCTCGACGTCGATGAACTTCAGGCTCGCCTTGAGCCCCATCTTCGTGCGCACCGGCAGGTAGCGGCCATTGAGCTCGGGCGTGGTCAGCGCCTCCGGCCCCCAGGAGAGCTCGAGGCTGCCGACGAGGACGTTGAACTTGCCCTCGAAACGCCACCCGAACTGCGGGCAGCGCCGCATCGCCGCGAGGATCGCCTTCAGCGTCTCGCGGAACTCGATGATCGAGTCGAGGAGGCGCGTGATCCGCTGCGCGCCTTGGAGCTCCATGCCGTTGCGCTCGAGCTTGACCTCGAGGTCCTTGCGCACGCGCTCGCGGTACTCCTCGGCCTTCCAGCCGCGCGACTGCTCGGGCGGCGGAGGTGTCGCGCGCGCCGCGGCGCGGGCCGCGCGCTCCTTCGCGGTGCCGCCGCGTGTGCACGACATGGGGGAGATCGCCGGCAGCGTGAGCTTGAGCTTCCACTCGCCGGCGCGGAAGAGACGCACGACCGCGTTCAGCTCGCCGACGGCCGCTCCGGCGCCGGGCGCGCGCCGGCCGCAGCCCTGGGTGCGGATCACGATGAGCTTCGGATCGCGCCTCGGCATGAACAACATGAGGAAGGCCCAGAAGCCGAAGATGCCGCGGCCTCCGAACGTATCGAAGCGCGAGGGGATCGCGTGGTAATCGATCGGCCCCATCTGGAGCTGGGTGCGGATGTACTGCGGCTCGGGCCCGGCGCTCGGCGTGGCCACGAGGCGCGGGTGCTGCGCGCGACAGCAGCGCCCGTGAAGGGCCGTGGCCACGTTGACGCGCAGCTTCGCGCTCGGGTTGCCCTGCTCGCTCGACGGGTAGCCGGCGATGGCGTCGAGCACGAGATCGTACGATTGGAGGAGCTGCCGCGTCTCCGCGTCGATCTTGCGATTGTTGCGCGGGACCGGCCCGCCGCGGAGCCGCCTGACCGTGCCGAGGCGGCGCTCCACCCCATCCTTCGTCAGGTACTGCGTCCGCACGAGGAGCGCCGTCGGATCGCACGGCGTGATCGAGCGCGCGTCGCACTGCTGCGTCGCGCCGACGACGTTGCGGTTCGGGTTCACCGGTGGAGACGGAGGACGTGCCGGGGATTGCGCCCTGCGTGGAGCCTGCGGAGCTTGAACGGTCATCCTGTCGCCTCCTACGTCTCGGCCTCGCCTTCGGTCGCGGGATCCTCGAACGCGATGGCCTCGATGTTCGGAAGTCGATGCTCGCGCGCGAGCTCGATGAGCCTTTCGACCTTCCCTTCGGGGATCATCCCGCGATCGGCGAGGACCTCGCGCGCCCACGGCGTCGTCTCGTCCACGTCGAGGCCGGCCACGAGCAGAAACAGCATCAACGAGGCGATCTCGGGCTCCGTCTTCACCCCGTACCGGATGGCCTTGTCGACGGCGGCGGAGACCCAGACGGCGATCGCGTCATCCTCCATGCCGTCGAGCCAGTCCCCATAAGCGTCCTTCAGGTAACCGCACATGCGGCCCTCGAAGTCCGCCCGCATCTTGCGCGCGAAGTGCTGGATCTGATGCTCATGGATGCGAAACATCGGTCCTCGTCGGCACCGTCCCCGGGCCCGATGGAATCCGACCACCGGCGTGCGACGACATCGAGCACGTGCGGAGGTCCATCGTTCGCGAGCCGGTCGGCACGGGCATCTTCGTCGAAGGGGCGATGCTACATGGGCGCGGGCTGGAGCGGGTGGTGAACGTGCGGGAGCCCGCATCGAAGCGCCCGAGAGGCCATCCCGCGAGCAGCGCGCCTTCGAGAGGGACCTCGATGCCGCAGAAGCGCTGGAGCACCACATGCTCAGAAGGCTTGTTTTCCAGCGTAGGAAGCACGTCTGTCGAGCGACGAGCACGACTCCACGGAAACGTGCGCGCATCGAGAACGACGGGGACACCGGGTTTGCATGCGTCGCCTGCAAAGCGCTCGATCCGCTCGCGTCCCGTTGTTTCGTGGATCCTTTGACAGCGCGGCGACGTCCGTGGCGTGGTTGCGGATCCCCGGTGCCGGGCTCCACACACGTCTCATGAGCACCGTCCGCGAACGTGCCTTCGAGGTCCTCCGCGCCCACGGCGTCACCACCATGTTCGGCAATCCAGGGTCCACGGAGATCCCTCTCCTCGCCGACTTCCCCCGCGACTTCCGCTACGTCCTCGGCCTCCAGGAAGCCGGGGTCACCGCGATGGCCATCGGGTACGCCCTCGCGAGCGACGGCGCGGCCGCGGTCAACATCCACACGTTCGTCGGCACGGGCAACGCGATGGGCATGATCGCCACCGCGTGGCACGCGCAGGCGCCGCTCGTGATCACCGCCGGCGAGCAGGACCGGCGCATGCTGCGGAGCGAGCCGTTCCTCTCGGGAAAACACGTCGAATTCGCCCGGCCCTACGTCAAGTGGAGCGTCGAGGTCACGCGCTCCGTCGATGTGCCCGAGGTCCTCGAGCGCGCCTATCACCTCGCCATGAGCGAGCCGCGCGGTCCGGTCTTCGTCTCCATCCCGATGGATGGCCTCCAGGATTCGTGCCCGCCCGTCGTGCCGCGCGAAGTGTCGTCGCGCACCGCGCCGGATCCAAGCGCCCTCGCCCGCGCCGCCGCCGTGCTCGATCGCGGCAAGCGCTTCGCCATCGTCGTCGGATCCCAGGCCGACGCCGCGTCGGCCACGACCGATCTCGTCGCGCTCGCCGAGCGTCTCCGGGCCGCGGTCTTCCTCGCGCCCGAGATCTATCGGATCGGCTTCCCCACCAATCACCCACTCTATCAAGGCATGTTGCCGCCGGCCGCGAAGCCGCTCGCCGATCGGCTGCGCCCCTACGACACCGTGTTGGTCGTCGGCGCGCCCGTCTTCGCCTACTACCCCTACGTGCCCGGCCCGCCGGTGCACGCCGGAACGCAGCTCGTGCAGCTCACCAACGATCCTTCGATGGCGTCACGCGCGCTCGTGGGATCGAGCGTCGTCGGCGATGTCGCCCTCGCCGTTCGCGGGCTCTTGGATCTCGTCCGCGTGAGCCCTCGTCATGCGCCGCTGCGGCGGAGCCCCAAGGCCGGTCGCGCGTCGCGCCGCCTCGATCCCGACACGGTGTTCGGCACGCTGGCCAAAGCGCTGCCGAAGAACGCGATCCTCGCGGCCGAAGCGCCCTCTTGGCAGCGGCATCTCCTCGAGCACGTGCGCCTCCGCGATCCGGGGAGCTTCTACGCCAGCGCCAGCGGCAGCCTCGGCTTCGCCCTCCCCGCCGCCGTCGGCATCGCGTTGGCGCAGCCCGATCGGCCCGTCGTCTCGATCCTGGGCGATGGCTCCGCGCAGTACACCATCCAAGGTCTGTGGACGGCGGCGCGCTACCGCGTGCCCGTCACCTTCATCGTGCTCGACAACGAGGAGTACGCGATCCTCAAATCGTTCGAACGCTTCCAACGTCTGCGGGGCGTGCCCGGCCTCGACCTGCCCGGTGTGGACTTCGAGGGCATCGCCCGCGGCTACGGCCTGTCGTTCAGCCGCGTCACGGGGGCCGACGATCTCGGGCCGATCCTCGAAGCGGCGTTCGCCGGCGGCGTGCCCTCCGTGGTGCACGTGCCCATCGATCCCTTCATCCCCAAGCTCCTCCGCTGACGCACGGGGCTCGACCGCGCCGGCCCACGGCGCCATATCGATCCATGCTCACGCGAACGCGCGCCGCAGGGCCGCCTCGAAGGCGTGCACCACGACGCGGATGCGCGGTGTCTTCCGCGACTCGCGGTGAAAGACGACGTACACGGGCACCGAGGGGAGCGGCGCGTCGACCTCGAGACGAACGAGCCCATCGATGGCGTTGCCTTGGATCTCGCCCAGGTTGCCGATGCCGAGCCCGACCTTCACGGCCTCCTCGATGGCGGCGCTGGAGTTGGATCGAAAGACGTAGCGGCGCGCGCCGTAGTCCCGCATCCATTGCTCGGGCGCCATGTGGCTGAGCGCGTGATCGAAGCCGACGTAGTCGTGCTCGCCGGCCGCGCTGCGGCGGAGATGCCCATCGGGCAGCCGGCGCTTCACGTAACCGCGCGACGCGAACAGCGCGATCCGCGCGCGGCCCACCGGCTTCTCGATCAACGCGGGCGACGACGAGCGCGTGGTGCGGATGCCGATGTCCGCCTCGCGGCGCGCGATGTCCGCGACGCGCGACTCGGAGATCACCTCGAACTCGAGCGCCGGGTGCTCGACGGAGAGCTTGCCGAGGAGCTGCGCCGCGCCGCGCATCACGCCCTCGCTGGCGGAGATGCGCACGACGCCGGACACGGGCGCCTGCCCCGCGTCGCGGCGCATGGCCGCGAGCCCATGCTCCATCTGCTCGGCGAGCGACACCAGCTCGCGCGCGCCGGGATCCAGCTCGGTGCCTGCGCTCCCTCGATGCACCAGCGGCCGATCGAGCACCCGCTCGAGCGCCTCGATGCGCCGCGCGACCGTGGACGTGGCCACGCTCAACGCCCTCCCCGCCGCGAGGAAGCTGCCGTGTCGGTGCACGGCAAGCAGGATGCGCAGGTCGTCCCACGGAGGTGACTCGGTCTGCATGGACGACGGATGAGACCACACCGGCGCGCGCCGCGTCGCTCCACGCGTTTCTCCTCCACGCAAAGCAGCTTGGCGTTCTTGCAAATGGAAGGTCGCGCGGTGGATCCCCACAGTCCGCGCATGCACATCGCCATCGTCGGAACGGGCGCCATCGGCAGCACGTTCGCCTACAAGCTCGCGAAAGCCGGCCACACCGTCACCGTGATCGCGCGCGGCGCGCGGCTCGATCAGCTCCAGCGTGACCGCGCCATCGTGCTCGCATCGGGCGAGCGGGCCACGGTGGAGGTGCACGCCGCGCTCGACACGACCATCGCCTACGATCTCGTCCTCGTGACGGTGCTCGCGCCGCAGGTGGGCACGGTGCTGCCCACCTTGCGCGCGAGCGCCGCCCGCGCCGTGATGTTCATGTTCAACACCTTCGAGCCGCTCGATCCGCTCCGCGATGCGGTGGGCGCCGAGCGCTTCGTCTTCGGCTTCCCGGGCGGCGTCTTCACGCTCCTTCGCGACGGCAAGATCGCGCCGCAGATCCGCGCCGGCACGACGGTGGGGGACGCGTCGTGGGCGAAGACGTTCACCGACGCGGGCATCCCCACCGTGGTCGACGAGGACATGCACGCCTGGCTGCGCTCCCACGCCGCGCTCGTCATTCCGCTCATGGCGATCGGCACGGTCGTCGCCGAGCGTCGCGCGGGCATCTCGTGGCGCGAGGCAAGCACATACGCGGAGGCGATGGAGATCGCCTTTCGCATCGTGCGCGAGCTCGGCCACACCATCGCGCCCTCGGCCCTGCGCACGCTGAGCCGGCTGCCTCGGTCCATCATCCAGGCTGTCCTCTGGGCCATGAGCCGCACGCGCATGCTGCGCGAGCTCGGCGAGCTCGGCACCGCCGAGCCCCGCATGCTGATCGACATGATGACGGCCGCCGCTCCGGGAAAGACGGCGGCGTTGCTCGCCATCCGCCCGTGAAGGGCCGCGAGTATCCTACGGGGTGCGCGTCGTCATCGCAGGCAGCACTTCTTGTACTTCTTCCCGCTCCCGCAGGGACAAGGCTCGTTGCGACCGATCTTCTGAGGACCGAGCGGGCGCGTCGGAGTAGCGCGCCGCCGCTCCTCTTCCTCGACATTCCGCTTCATCTGGCCGAGGAGCCCGCTCCGGAAGTAGGTCATGGGATCGTAGATATCCGGCGGGAGGCTCCAGCGAGGCTCGGCTCGCAGCTCTTCGATGTCGCTCTTCTGGAAGAACATCGGGTCCACGCGTCCCTCGTCGAACGCCGCGTCCACCGCCGCCTGCACCGCGGGGTCGTCGACCATGCACGCCTCGTCGACCAGAAGTGAAACGAGCTCGTCATCGGGATCGCCAAGGATGCGCGTGAAGAAGTCCGCGACCTCGGCGCGGTGCGGCGGATGGCGCGCCCCGATGCCGAAGAGCCCACCCGCGAACGCGCATCGCACATAAAGATCCAGCGTGGCATCGAGCGCCGCCTCCCGGAGCTGGGGGATCGCGGCGGGGTCGAGCGCGCCGAGGATCGCGCGCGCGCTCTCGGTCAGGAAGTCGCCCCAGTCGCGCGTCTTCACCGCATCGACGAGGACGGGCGTGCACGCGGCGTCACCGATCGCGCCGAGGAGGTGGACCGCATGGATGGGCACGACCCCTTCGCGATCCGTCGTGGCGTCCCAGAGCGCGTCGTCGCGGACGAGCGCCGAAAGCGGCTCGATGGCGTCGCGCCCGCGACGAACGATCTCGTCCGCGAGCTCCACGGGTACGTCGAAGCCGCTGCTCTTCAGGCGATCGACGAGGGCGCTCGTCGGCATGAGCGAGAATTCGGACGACTCCATGCGCAGTCCATACGCTCGCACCGAGGGCACGGCCATCGAGAACCCCGCATCACGACGCGTCGACGTCCGTCGTCATCGCGTCGTGATGCTTCCCTCCTCGACGGATCGCTGCCGCACGACGGGCGCCCCCATCCTCCTCGCGCACCGATCGCATGAGCTGGTCGACGAGATCATGGATACACGGAGAACCAAGCCGCACCGACGCATCCACGCGTCCGAGCCGGTCATCGACGTGCTCCACCGACATGTCGCGGATCGAGCCACGCGATGTCGTCCAACCAAGCCCGCACAAGCGCCGTGAACGACGGGACGCGCTTGCATCCGCGGCGCGCTCGCGAGATGGTCCGGGGCGTCGCCGTCGAGAGACACGATGCGGTGGAGACGACTTCGAGCCCTCTTCGAGCTCCACCCGGCCGCCGACGCGTCGCTCGAAGCGCCCGATGACGAGGCGTTTCTCGCCCACGCGCGGGCGCTCACGTTGCGGAACGCGCGGCTCACCGCGCTCGGGGTCACGGTGGCGGCGCTCGTGTGCGTGGTGCTCGATCGCGTGCTCTTCCGCGGATCGCCCGAGATCGCCCGCCCTCTCCTGGCGATGCGCCTCGCGCACGCGGCGAGCGGCGCGCTCTTCTACCTCGCGATGCGAGGCTCGCCTTCGCCGCGCGCCATCGTCGCGGCGCCGCTCGCCTTCGTCGCGATCGCGGCCGCCATCCTCGGTATCGGGACCGGCTCGATCGGTGGCCTGGCCGCGCCCTGGTTCCACTTCACGTACGTCGCGGTGGTCGGCATCGTCCTCCCGATGGTGCCGCTCGGACACCGCGCCGCGTATGGGATCGCGCTCTCGGGATCGCTGTGCGCCGGCTTCGCGGCCGCGCGCCCGCTCGGGATCACGGATCCGATGGTCGCGGCGGCCCTCACGTTCCTCGCCTTCATCACGGTCGCGGCGCTGCTCGCAGGCGAGGCCATCTACCGCCTGGTGCGGCGCGCGTTCCACAGCGGTCGCCAGCGCGATCGCGCGGCGCGCACGCTCGAGGCCTTGAATCGCACGCTCGAGCAGCGGGTGCGCGAGCAGACGCAGGAGCTTCGCCTCCTCACGTCCCACCTCGAGGGGGCGCGCGAGCGGGAGCGCGCCCACGTCGCGCGCGAGCTCCACGACGAGCTCGGGCAGGAGCTCACCGCGCTCCGCTACGCGCTCACGTTCACCCGGCAGCGCTTCGAGCGCGATCCCGGTAGCATCCGCGGAAACCTCGGGGAGCTCGACTCGCTCCTCGCGCGCACGGCGACCACGACCCGCAAGCTCATCACCGATCTGCGCCCGCGCATCCTCGACGATCTGGGCCTCGACGCCGGCGTCGAGTGGCTCGTGCAGCGGACCGAGGAACGCGGCGGCCTCCGGTGCCGGCTCGAGACCTCGTGCCGCTCGCTCGATGTCGACGCCGACATCTCCATCGCGGCCTTCCGCATCCTCCAAGAGTCGCTCACCAACGTCGTCCGCCACGCGCAGGCCAGCCAGGTCGACGTCGCCGTGGTCGTGCACGATCGCGAGCTCCGGCTGCGTGTGCACGACGACGGCGTGGGCCTCCCCGAGGGGCCGGTGCAGCGGCTGCCCGGCAAAGGGGGCATGGGCCTGCTCGGCATCCGAGAGCGCGTCGACGCGCTGGGCGGCGTGCTCCGGCTCGACAGCAGCCCCGGTCGCGGGACGACGGTCGACGTGCGCCTCCCGCTGGACGCGCCCGTGCTCACCAGGGAGACAGCTCGATGATCAAGGTCTTCATCGCCGACGATCACGCGATCGTCCGACATGGTCTGCGCCAGCTCATCGAGTCCTCCGGCGACATGGAGCTCGCCGGCGAGGCGATCGACGGTCGCGAGCTGCTCGTCGCGGCGGAGACCGGCGGTTGGGACGTGCTGATCCTGGATCTGTCGCTCCCGCGCGTGAGCGGCCTCGAGGCGCTCCGGCGCATCCGAGAGCGCTGGCCCAGGCTCGCCATCGTGGTCCTCTCGATGTACGCCGAAGAGCAATACGCGGTCCCGGTCATGCGCGCGGGCGCGGCCGCGTACCTCTCGAAGGACCGCCCTGGTAACGAGCTCATGGCCGCGATCCGCAAGGCCGCGAGCGGCGGCACCTACGTCACCGCCACCGTCGCGGAGCAGGTGCTGCGCGCGCCCGACAAGCTGCCTCACGAGACGCTGACCGCGCGCGAATACCAGATCTTCACGCTCGTCGTGCACGGGAGCACGGTCTCGGAGATCGCGGCCGAGCTGAATCTCACCGCCGGCACCGTGAGCGGCCACCTCCAGCGGGTGAAGACCAAGCTCGGCGCCCACTCCATCGCCGAGATCGTGAGCTACGCGCACCGCATGGGCTTCGTCGACTGACGCCCCCAAGACGACATCCGTGGATGTGCACGCCTCGATCGCGCGCACACCTCCTTCGCCACTCCGGCAGAGGCAGAAGCGTGGACTTCAGGGCTCAATCCGCTCTCCGCCCCGTGAGCGCCGGTCGGCCACGACTCGTGATCTCAAACTAGTTTGGGTCCTCCCCCAAACTATCTCGCAACCGATCACGAACATTGTCGAAGGAAGTCACTCCGCGTGATCGCTACGGTCTCCCTCGTACCGCGCGGGGACCTCCACCGACGCGGTGGCCGGACGCGTGCGCGCGTCGATGGCCCGAACCCGGGAGGCCGGAGCTCTGCTCCAGGAGTCGAACCACATGAAACGATCGATGAAGACGAGACTCGCGCTCTGCGGGGTCGTCACGGGAGTCTTCGTAGGATGCGGGCAAGCGCCCGGGGACGACGTCGAGCTCCCTGCGGCGCCGGAGGTGGAGCCGCAGTGGGACGCCGAGTCGGTGACGGACCAAAACGACAGCACCCACCTCTGGATCGTCAATCAGGCGCTCGGCATCCTCGCGCGTCACCAGAGCCCGACCGAGCCGCGCGACGCCTCCACCCTCGCATATCTCCCCATGTTCCAGTCGGACCCCTGCCGCAGCCTCTGGCAACAAGGGCTCTACGACGCGGACTGGCTCTCCATCTACGACAACGGAGGCACCTTCAGCGATGGATGGAAGTCGCACTTCTACGATCCGGACACGGGCGAGAACTACAAGGGTGAGACCTCGCCTACGGCCCTCACCGAAGCCATCGCTCATTTCAACAACGCGGTGGAGTACGCGACCCACGGCAACTGGTCCAACCCGAGCTCGAGCGAGTGCCAGAATCACCCCGCGGGCAGCGGCGGATGCGTCACGTCGGCATGCTACGAGCTCGGCCTCTCCCTTCACTACATGACCGACGCCACGCAGCCGATGCACGCGGCGAACTTCACGGGAGAGAACATTCCGATCCTCTATCATTCGCGTTACGAAACGCACGTCATGGCCATCCAGTCTGGATACGGCTGCGCGGACTGGGACGCGTCGTGCGACAGCCGGGCGCTCGGGTATCCGGCGGCGAATCCGGTCGCCGCCGACGGCGCCGCAACGGTCCTCCACACCGCGGCCGAGTACGCCAAACCGCTCAGCGATCTCCTCGTATCGAAAGCGACCACATCCTGCTGGAGAGAGGCCTGTTGTTGGGAGCCGAGCTGGACGATGGATCTCCCCTATTGGGAAATCGCCATGGAAGCCAACACGTGCTGGGCCACCAAAAACAGCGAATACGACGTCGGTCCGGTGACGGGCTTGGCCCTCGTCGCTGCGCAGAAGTCGACCGCGCAGTACCTCTGGACCTTCTTCAACGCGCTCGCCCCCCCGGCCCCGGCGCCTCCCACTCCCACCACGCTGATGGGCGGCCTCACGCCGTGGGTCGCCTTCACCGCCGACACCGTCAACGTGTATTACGCATCCGGCTCCCCGACCCAGTCGGTGTGGAAACAACCGGTGGCCGGCGGATCACCGACGCTCCTCGCGTCGGGCCAGACGGGCGTCTACTACCTCGCTGTCGACGACACCGCGGTTTACTGGGCCTCGTACGACTCCGGTGTGGTGCGCAAGGTCCCCATCGCGGGCGGGAGCACGGTGACGCTCGCGCAGACCCAGAGTCAGCCGACCCGCATCGCGGTCGACCCGACGAACCACCACGTGTATTGGACCAACGTGGGTGACGGCAGCTTGATCGGGTTGCCCGGTGGCTCCGGCACGCCCGTCGTGATCGCATCGCAACAGAGCTTCAACTCCGGCCTCGCCGCCGACGCCTCGGGCGTCTATTGGACATCGAGAAGCGCTTCCCCGAGCGTGGGTCACGTGACCAAGGCCTCGCTGCAAGGCACGGTGGAGCCCATCTACGATGCCACCGGCACCTCCCCGACGGCCGTGGCCATCGCCCCCGGAGAGGTCTACTTCACCGATCTCGTCACCAAGGACATCAAGCGCGCGACGAAGAGCGGCGGCACGTGGCAAGTCACGCTGGTGGCCGGAAACCAGGCCAACGCGGTCGACATCGCGGTCGGCCCGCTCGCCGTGTACTGGACCGACGCGGGCCTGGGCACGGTGGTGAAGAAGGAGCCTCTCAATCCACTCTCCGTGATCGCCACTGGGCAATCCGAGCCGCGCGGGATTGCCGTTTCGCTCGGCGGCGTGGTGTGGGCCAACGAGAACTTCAACCAGCCCGGCGCAGCGCTGAAGCGCCTCGCCGACACCACGACCACGTCTCTCGATTTCGGCGGAGCATTTGGCTACGTCGACAACGGCGTCCAGGTGGTCAATCCCGCCACGGGCGCGCTCTCCTGCCCGAGCGGATATCAAGCGCATCTGGTCCTCGGCACCACCAACAGCGATTGGTCGATCTGGTATTGCTATCGCCCGCACCAGCCGGGCCGTGATCCCGCCCTCGATTACGGCGGCGCCTACGGCACGATCAACAGCACCACGACCCTCAAGAACCCCATCACCAACCAGGCCTCGTGCCCCGCGGGCTACATCGATCAAAGGGTGCTGGGCACGAGCAATGTCGACGCTCCCGTACACGTTTGTTACAAGCAGCACACGCTCGGGCAGGAGCCGGAATATCAATTCGGAGGCATGTTCGGTTGGGTGAACGCCGCGCCCACGTCGAACCCGCTCACCGGCACGTCCGCGTGCCCGGCCGGATACCGCACCACCAAGCTCCTCGGCACCTCGGGCCTCGACTACGAGCTTTACGCCTGCGTGGGCATGGGCAAAGAGCTCGATTTCGGCGGCGCGTACGGCTACGTCGACGGCGGCGCTCCGGCGGTCAATCCCGCCACGAGCGCGCTCTCCTGCCCGAGCGGATATCAATCGTATCAGGTCCTCGGCACCACCAACAGCGATTGGCCGGTGTGGTATTGCTATCGCCCGCACGTCGCCGGCCGCGATCCGCTCTACGACTACGGCGGCGGCTACGGCTACGTCGACGGCGGCGTGCACGCCAACAACCCCATCACCGGGACCATGTCTTGCCCCTCGGGGTACATCGATCAGCGCGTCCTCGACACGATCAACGTGGATCGGGCGATGCACGTCTGCTATCGCACGCACTCGGCCCTTGGGACGTCGCTCCGCTTCGGCGGCATGTTCGGCTATGTGGACGGCGCGCCCGTGCCGGATCCCGTGACAGGCACCTTCGCCTGCCCGTCGGGGTTCGCGCGCCAACGCCTCCTCGGCACCTCGGGGACCGACTACGACGCCGTGAGCTGCTACGACACTGGCAGCCAGCTCAGCTCCGCGGACCCGTGATCCCAAACCATCGATGAACCCGCGCGGCGCGCCTCGCTCGCGGTCTCCGCGACCGAGCGCGCGCCGAGCTTCATGTTCACCCGTGCCAACGAGCGCTCCCGAGGATCGACGATCTCATCCTCCCACCGGCGGCAGCTCCCGCAACCGCCGCGTCAGGTACGCGCTCTCCTGTGCGTTCGTCGTGAGCGCGATCGCCGCCCGGTAAGCCTCCCTGGCCTCGTCCCACCGCTGCGCGCGCCGCAGCAGGTCCGCCCGCGCCGCGGGCAAGAGGTGGTACCCCTCGAGCTCCGGCCGTTGCGCCAGCCGTTCGAGCCAGGCCAGGCCCTGCTCCATCGCTCCGGCCATGGCCACGGCGGCAGCGGCGTTCAGCTCCACCACGGGCGTGCGAGCCACCCGCAGGAGCGCCGCGTAGAGCGCCGCGATCTGGCGCCAGTCCGTGGCCTGCGCGGTCGGGGCCTGAGCGTGGAGGGCCGCGATCGCCGCCTGGATCTGGTATGGCGCCGCCGGCATCGGCGCCCGCGCGCCCTCCGGCGACGCGGCGCCGTGTGCCCTCCGCAGCGCCATCGCCCGGTCGAGGAGCGCGAGCCCCTCGGCGATGGCGGCTCGATCCCAGCGCGATCGATCCTGATCCTCCAGCGTCACCAGCTCCCCGTCGGGGCCGGTGCGCGCCGCGCGCCGCGCGTCGTGGAGCAGCATCAACGCGGCGAGGCCGAGCACCTCCCCTTCCTCGGGCAGCAGCTCCACGAGGAGCCGGCCGAGCGCCACCGCCTCCGACGCGAGGTCCGCGCGCACCAGGCCCTCTCCCGAGGAGGCCACGTACCCTTCGTTGAACACGAGGTACACCACCGCGAGCACGCCTTCGAGCCGCTCGGGCAGGTCCTCGGGCGCGGGCACGGCGTAGGGGATCTTCGCCTCCCGGATCTTGCGCTTGGCGCGCACGAGGCGCTGCGCCGTCGTCGCCTCGCTCTCCAGGAAGGCCCGCGCGATCTCGGCCGTCGACAGGCCCGAGAGCGTGCGCAGGGCGAGCGCCACCTGCGCCTCGCGGGAGAGCGCGGGGTGACAGCAGGTGAAGATGAGCCGCAGGCGATCGTCGGGCAGGTGCAGCGCGGCGAGCATCTCTTCGAGGCCGGTCCCCTCGGGCGCCGCGACGTCCGGCAGCTCCTGCGCGACGACCGGCGATGCGCCCTGCCTCCGCACGAGGTTGCGCAGCCGGTTGTGCGCCGTCGTGGTGAGCCACGCCGCGGGCCGCTCCGGCATGCCGGACGCGGGCCAAACCGCGAGCGCCTGGGCGTACGCGTCCTGCAAGGCGTCCTGTGCCAGCTCGAAGTCGCCCCCGCAGCGCCGGATCAAACTTGCGAGGACGCGGCCGCCCTCGTGTCGGAACACCCGCTCGATGGCTGCCTCGGGTCGCATGTCTCCCACGGCGCGCGCGCACCATCGCGCGCCGCGGGCGACCGTACCACGCCGGGAGCCGAGACCACCGCGCCCGCGCGCGCCGGCCCCGACCCCGTCACGGGCGGGAGGTGCCCGGAGCCCGACCCGTGTCGGCCGGGCTCCAGGCCTCCGTCACGAGAACACCATCACCGGCCGCACCTCGATGGACCCGATCTTGGCGCTCGGGCACTTCGCGGCCCACTTGAGCGCCTCCTCCAGGTTCGGGACGTCGATGAGGTAGTAGCCGCCGAGCTGCTCCTTGGTCTCGGCGAAGGGCCCGTCGGTCGTCAGCGTCTTCCCTTCCCGCACGCGCACCGTGGTGGCCGTGGCGACGGGCTTCAGCGCGTCCCCGCTGCGGAGGACGCCGGCCTTCGCCATCTCCTCCGTGTAGGTCCGGTA
Organism: Minicystis rosea; assembly: GCA_001931535.1. Lineage (GTDB taxonomy): Bacteria > Myxococcota_A > Polyangia > Polyangiales > Polyangiaceae > Minicystis > Minicystis rosea. The sequence continues at coordinate 65,988 of CP016211.1, read as the reverse complement.
CTCGCCGAAGAGCTGCCCCGACTGGGCCTCGGGCATGTTCGCCCACACGGACTCGTCGTCATAGATGAGGATCATGTACTGCATCGGGTCTGGTCTCCTGGGTCACGCGGCGCCCTGATCGGCGCCGCCCTGTCCCCCACGACAAACGAGGGCGGCTGGGATCGACAGGGGGTTCGATCTTTTTTCCAACTCGTCGCGGAAGGTCCGTCGGGTCCGCCGCAGATCGGGATGGAACCATCAGGAGAGCCGAGAGCGCCGGGCTTGCCTTCCCTGACCACGTCCGGTCGGCTGTCCCTCCGCGTCGTCGAGATGCATGGGGCTCACCAGCGTATCTCGGCCTCGTCCTCCCGGACGCAAGCGACGACTCGACGGCCTCGCGGCACCGCAGAACGATGGGACATCGACGTCCCAACCTCTCCCTTTCGACGGGACACGCATGTCCCGTCGCGGCCGCCTGCACGCGGAGCTCCCGCGCGCCGTCTCGTGGCGCGCGCGTTGCCATGAGGCTGGCCGCCCATTGTGCCTTGTCTCAGTGTCGTGCCGCCGAGCGCTCCACGCCGCACCGCGATCGCCGCGCATCGAACATCGCGCTGAAGTCGAGAGGTCCCCCGTCATGCATCGTCTGTTCTCGAAGCTGCTTCTCCTCACGCTCGGCATCGCCGGGTGCTCCTCCTCGAACGCCACGAGCACCGGCACCGGGGGCACCAGCACCAGCACCGGCATGTCGCAAGGTGGCTCGGGCGGCGGTGGTACCGGCGGCAACCATGGCGGCGGCGGCAACGTGGGAACGGGCGGAACCGATCCGAACGTGCCGGCCTGGGCAGCCGCGATCCCGCTGCGGACCTGGGTCGAGCTACCCAACACCGAATACCTGGCCTGGGCGAACGCCAACATCCCGGCGCAGGGGTACAACGGCACTGGCCCCATCTCGTCCATCGTCGATGCGTATGCCGACCCCGAGCTCGACCCGGAGACGATGAAGGCCTACTTCTTCGGCGGGGGCCACGGCGATGGAACGTGCAACGCCGTTTTGGAGTTCGACCTGCACGCGCTGAAATGGCGCCTCGCCATGGATCCGACGCCGGTCTCCGCGTACCCGCCGAGCTACGCCGCGGACGGGCCCGGGACGGCGCCCGGCCCGCTCGTGTATCCGAGCGGCCTCGCGCCCGGATACTTCTCCTCCACGGTCACCGATCCGCTCGATCTCCCGTACAAGGCGCCCTTCGACGCGCGCCCCTCCACGCACCAATACGCGGCCCACGCCATCCGGAAGGGCGTCATCAGCTACTTCTACCTCGGCTATGCCGAGCTCGACATCGCGGCGAAGAAGTGGAGTCACTTCGACGCGAACCCGTTCGGGCCGCAGCTCCTCGCCATCGATTTCCACTACGGCGACGTCCCGCTGCAACAAGGCACCGTCGCGCTCTACGACGACGTCACGGATCGATTCTTCGTCACGCTGAACCCCGGCGACGCCGGCGGCGGGTGGCGCTCGCACCTGATGCGGATCCAACCCGAGACCCTCGAGATCGAGACGCCGATGACCGAGGTGCCGATGACCAACAGCATCAGCCTCGTCAAAGTCGACCGTTGGATCTACGGGTTCAACAAGAAGAACGCCGAGGGCGGCACGACGTCGATGGATGACGGCTGGCGCTACAACATCGACTCTCAGGCGGTCGAATATCTCGTGGTCGAAGGCGACCCCGCCATCTTCACCGAGTCGACGACCCAGGAGACGGTGCCCGCGTTCCTGCACACGAAGCAGCACAAGATCTACCGGTGGAACTACCGAATGCAGGACCTGAACGCGATGTTCGAGCTCGACCTCGAGCCGACGGGCGGCACGGGGACCAAGACCGATCCGTGGCGCCTCGCCCAGAAGCGGACGGTGATGGCCGGCTCGCCGCCGCAGAACAGCGCCTACGTGTACCGGCGGCTCTACTTCGATGCGCTCACCGGCCTCGCGATGGTGTTGCCGCGCTCGAACAGCAACTGGTTCGCGATCCGGATGTAGAGATGTAGCGCAGGGCCGCCGGCCCGCGAGAGCGGCCGGTGGCCCGCGCAATCCGCATCACGAGAACAGCCACACGGAGCTACTGAATCTGGACGGTGATGAGCGCTCGATCGCTCACCGCGCCGGAGATGATCGTGCGCAGGTCCCAGCGGGCCGACATGAACAGCGCCACATTCGAGACGACATAGCGTCCGCCGCCCTTCGCCTCGGTTGCGGGGCGAATCGATGAGCCATGCCCCATCGTCGGCATCCACGGCACGACATCGATATCGAGGCCATCCACCGGCGTCCCATCAGGTGACGTGATGCGAAGCTCCATCGTCGATACCCCACGGTGTGGGGGCTGCGCCGGAGCGGTCCGAACCTCGAGCTCGAGCGCGCCCTCATCACTCGTGACCTTCATGAGCGGCGTCGCGGGAAAAACTTCCGCACCGCCCTGCTCCCCGGTCGTCTCGCCGGCGCAGCCGATGGCGAACGAGGCGATCACAGCTCCCATGCCGAATCGGAGGAGACGCATGGCTTTGGAGCCTTCGTGTCGAACACTGCGTCGCATGTCACAGATGGGCAACAACACTGCACGCTTCCTTCCTTCCCCATCCGATGACGACGAGGACGCGACCGCATCTATGATGGTGAGCGCGACAGCGAGTCGCCCACGGGCGTGACCATCGCGAGCCCCTGCACGTCGAGGTCGGAGCGACGCGCGCGAGTCATCTGCCACAACGCAGACGGAATGAAATGCGTCACGATGCCGCACGCCTGCCGTGCTCGTGCCTGTATGAGGTACGCACCGAGTCCGCATCGACAGGGCGTGAGGTGTATCCGTGCTTTGAAAAGCGCCCCAAGAGAAGCCTATGGACTGCACGAAGCGTCGTGTCGCCACCATCCACACGGCGAGCGCGACAACATGACGCATACGTGTTTCTCGCTCGTACGCTAACGTCTCCGTTCGAACAGCTTTCCCGAGAGGCGAAGGGGTCTTCTCGAGATCTCGGGAGCGCCCCAGAAGGAACGTCCATGAGCTCCTCCACCACGGCTCTACTGCCTGCCTTGCTATCTTCAGCTCTCGTCCTCTCCGGCTGCGCGGAGCCCGAGCCGAGCGCCTTCGCACTGCGGTTCGCGGTGACCGCGAATGGGAATGAGGTCGGTTGTACCGACACGCTCACTGGGCTCGGTCCCGAAGGCAAGCACAGCATCGGGCTGAGCGACCTGCGGTTCTACGTCAGCAACATCCGCTTCACGGACGCCGATGGACAGTCGGTCGCCCTCACGCTCGATAGAAACGATTTCCAGTACACGAGCGGGGCGGGGTCGGTCGCGCTCGTCGATCTGACCGGCAACGCCGAGGGGACCTGCGGTGACTCCGGCGTTGCCTTCGCCGAGGGAACGGCGCGCACGAACACCGTCATCACGGGAAAGACCGTGGTCGAGCACGTCGCGTCCGTGGCGTTCGACATCGGGGTTCCCCAAGCCGTGATGAAGGAGACGATCGCCAACAACACGCTCGAGGGTGCACCGTCACCGCTCAACGAGATGTATTGGTCGTGGGCCACCGGCTACCGGCATTTCGTGATGAACTTCACGGTGGACGACGGAAACGGCCACGCCGGCGACGGCTACGTGCACATCGGTAGTCGTGACTGTGGCCCAGCCGATGGCCTCGCGCTCGAGGACCGCGCGTCCTGCGACTTCGTCAACACACCCGCGGTGTTGCTCTCGACCTTCGATCTCGCGACGGACACCGTGCGCGTCGAGCTGCCGCCCTTGCTCGGGGGTCTCGATTTCATCTCTCCCATCTACGATACGACGACGTTCGAGGTCATCGGGGAAGGCACCGGCGTGGAGTGCCACTCTTCGCCCATGCAGCCCGACTGCCCGTCGATCTTCTCGCGCTTCGGCCTCGACATGCCAACGGGTCGAGCGGACGCGAAGGCGAACGAGCTCTTCTCGAGGAAGTGACCTGGTGATGCGCACGTACCCACGAATCGGGATGCTGCTCGCAGGGTGGCTGTTCCTCACCGGCTGTGGCGACACGGCTCCGGCGCCGCCCGGATCGGACGACGGAGCCGAGCTGCGGGCCATCCTTGGGATTCCAGCGCGCCTCGAAGTGCCGGCAGTCCCCGACTACAACCAACCCACCCGAGCGAAGATCGCGCTCGGACGGCATCTCTTCTACGATAAGCGCCTCTCCGGAAACCAGACGCAGTCGTGCGCGAGCTGCCATGAGCAGAAGCTCGGTTTCGCCGACGGCAAGCAGACGCCCACCGGCTCGACCGGCGACGTGCTCGTGCGCAACAGTCCTGGTCTCGCCAACGCCTTCTATCACGCCACCCTGACCTGGGCGAACGACGGGCTTTTGACGTTGGAGTCGCAAATTCCCGTGCCCATTCGCGGCGACGACCCGGTGGAGCTCGGCGTGTCCGACGGGCTCCAGCAAGAGGTGCTTGCCCGGTTCGATGCCGATTCGGCCTACGTGCGCATGCTCGCCGATGCGTATCCGGAGAGCCCGAGCGGCGCCACGATCAACAAGATCGTCTTCGCGCTCGCGAGCTTCTGCCGAACGCTCGTGTCGGCAGACAGTCCATACGATCGTTACATCGGCGGTGACAAGTCCGCGCTGACGGACCAACAGCGTCGAGGGCTCGCGTTGTTCAATGGAGAGCGTCTGGAATGCTTCCATTGTCACAGCGGGACGAACCTCACGGTGTCGTATCACGACATCCACACGACGCCGGAGAACGCCAAGTACCCGTTCTTCAACAATGGGCTCTACAACGTCGGCGATGACGGAGGCTATCCTGCCTATGATCAAGGTCTGTACGAGGTGACGCTCGATCCGAAGGACCGCGGGCTCTTCCGGCCGCAGAGCCTGCGCAATGTGGCGCTCACCGCGCCTTACATGCACGACGGGAGCATCGCGACGCTGCGTGACGTCATCAAGCACTACGCGGCGGGAGGACGGGTGATCGAGTCGGGGCCCTACGCGGGCGACGGCCGCAAGAACCCGCTCAAATCGGGGCTCGTGCGCGGCTTCCAGATCACGGAAGGCGAGATCGACGACGTGGTCGCCTTTCTGGAGTCGCTGACCGATACCGGCTTCACCGAGACCCCGGCTTTCTCGAGCCCCTTCGGGGATGAAGGGCAGTGAAGTACGATCACATCGTACAAACGGGTGAGCTCGCGCGGAGGTGCGTGACGGCGTTCTTCGGATCTCGCCATTGCCGCCGCGACGCGGCCCGACCATCGTCGGCGGGTGTCCTTCCTCGCCGAGACCTCCATCGACCTCTCCGTCTCTCCGGAGATCGCCTTCGACGCGCTCGCCGACCACGCCGGATGGGCGGCGTGGATGCCGCGCACCTTCGTGCCCGTCGGGCCCACGCACGGCACCTTGCGGGCCGGTGATCGCATCCTCGTTCGCATCGCGCACGGGCCCATGCCCACGCCGATCGTGGTGAGCGTCGTCGATCGCGCGCGCGAGATCACCTGGCGCGGCGGCCCGCGCGGCGTGCTGGCCGCCGAGCATCGCTTCCTCTTCGAGCCGAACGGCGCGGGCGGCACGCGCGTCCGCTCCGTCGAGCGATGGGATGGCGCGCTCGCGCCGTTGGTCCGGCCGATCCTGAAGCGCCTGGCGGAACGCATCGGCGCACAGCAGCTCGCGGGCCTGGCGCGCGCGGTGCGGGGCCGGAGCGGATAGCGCGAGCCAACGGGCTCCGGAAGTCGAAGGGCGTCTGTGTCGTGACTGGGCACCTCGGGGCAAAGGCCTCTCCGCCATCGAGGATCACGTGCTCGCTCCATGTTCGTGGGTGGAGAGGACGCCTCGCGGGAGCCAATACACCCCCGCATGGAGGCGGACAGGGTCGTTGTGTCCGCCGGGGGGCCGCCCCGATCGCAACGTAGAGCTGGGATCGATCGGGCGTGAGCGCGACATCGTGCACGCTGGGATACCTGAGCTCACCGGGGAGCACGCAAGGCTCACGCTCGTCGTACACGACGCAGGCGTCCCCGAACGGAAGAGAGCCGACCCAGCGCGGCCTTCACCGAGCGCTCGGCGGCCCACGTCTCCGCGACATGACGGTGCCGGCGTACGGCATCATCCAAGCGAGCGCCGATATCGCGCCGTCATTGCGTAAACCAGGACGAGAGCGGTCTCACCACTCATTGACACACCATGTTCTTGCAACTGTGGACGCATTGGGCGTGCAACGTGCACGGCTGGCCATCCGCGTGCTTGCACGCCCCATTGCCATCGCACCGCCTCGTGCCTTTGCAAGACGGGTCAGTCTGGTCGACGGCGATCATCGTGCACTTGCCGACCTTGCCAGGGAGGTTGCATGCCCTGCACGCCCCTTCGCAGGGCTCGTTGCAGCAGACGCCATCGGCGCATGACAGGCCCGTGGCGCAGTCGGTGTCGAGCACGCACTTGTTGCCCTGGGGGCAGCGGGTCGAGCACCTGGACGAATCGCCGCCGCAATCCACGTCCGTCTCGTTGGGGTTGGCGGTGAGATCATTGCAGTCCAGGGGCCCACCGCAGCCGTCTTGCTCGAGCAGGTAGCCGCACGTCTTGCCGAGCGCAGCGCAGGCCGTCTTCGTGCAACCGCAGGTGCCCGGCGTGCCCGGATCTCCACCTCCGCACGTATCGGGAGGGGTGCAATCATCGTTCGTCGTGCAGCCGCACAGCCCCATGTCGTTGCATTTCTGGCCGCTCATCCCGCACGGATAATTGGGGCGGATCGGCGTCGAGGGGACCCCGTCCGTGCAGAGGTGCCAGACACATGGGTTGTTCGAGGCCGGCACGTCCTCGTCATTGACGAGGTCCGTGTCGACGCCGCCCACACAGACACGCAAGTGACAATCACCCTGGACCTGCGGCAGCGGAGGGTCGGGCGTCCCGTCCAGCTTCGTGTGCGCGCACATCAACGTCGTCGCATCGCAGACATCGACCGTGCAGGGGTTCCCGTCGTCGCAGGCAGCGTCGGTGGCGCAGGTCGCCTGGCACTTGCCCGCGAGGCAGACTCCCTCGACATCCGCGAGGACGCACGCGCTGCGCTCCGGCGCCGGCTGTCCGACGCATTCGCCGGCGACGACGCAGTCGTGTTGCGTGCAAGGATCGCGGTCGTCGCAGGGCTCGACGCAGTCCGTGTCCTCGAACCGGAGGTCGTCCAGGGAGACGACGAGGTTGCAGGCGACGCCGACGACGACACACGTCGCCGCGACGACGCGCGTGACGACGCGATGAAGCGAGGATCGTGCGCTCATCAGAAGGCCCCCTGGGCGAGTACGGAGGTCGGTCCGATCACCACGCTCGCGGACGACTTGCGCGTCACGGACCGGAGCACCAACAGCGTCAGGCCCGTGGTCGCGAGCGCGCCTCCGACCACGAAGCCGATGGTGGAAGTCGTGGCCATCGTCCTCGCGGACTGGGACGCGGCGAGCTGCGTTTTCGGGCAGACGTCGCTCGCGCAGTGATCGCGAATCGCAGAGACCTTGCCCACTGTCAGCCCACCGAAGACGGCGCCGACACCGAGGCTGAGGCCGCCGAGCCCGAGCGTGATGGCCGCGGGCGTCAGGAGATCACGCTGCTTCACGGGCGGCGCGGCGGGGACGGGCGTCGCCTGCATGCCCGGCCGCACGAAGAGAGGAGACACGCGCACGGACTCGCCCCCGGGCACGTAGATGCGCGTCGCATAGGGCTCGAATCCATCCTTGACGACGCGCACCTCGTGCGTCCCGACCGCGACGCGGACGCGGGCGAGAGGCGTCTTGCCGCGGACGCGGCGATCGACGAGGACCGTCGCGTTCGGCTCCGCGCTGGCGACCTCGATGGTGCCGACGAGCCGGCGGAGCGCGATGATCTCTTTCTCGCCCAGCTCCTGGTCCTCCTTGGTGAGGTTCGGCATCGCGACCAGGTCCTCGAACGTGGCGAGCGCCTCTTCGTAGCGCTTCATGAGCCGCAGGCAGAGCGCGGCGTTCTTCGTGGCCGCGCGGCTCGGGTAGAGCGCGCGCGCGCGCTCGAACTCGACGAACGCCGCATCCCAGGACTCTTCGTCGAAGAGCGCAATCCCGCGCTGGAAGTGGTCGCGCGCTTCATCCTTCCGTTGCGCTTCCGAAGCGTTCGACTTCTGCGCTTTCGTGGCCGGCGGAGCGGCCGACTGGGCGCGCGCGCTCGGTGTCGCGAGCGCCACGAGCGCCACGAACAAACCGGCCAATGCGGCGCGAGGGCGTGACAGCGGGAGCATCCGGCGGTCGGGGAGCGGGCCTCGATAGCGACGCTCAATCGTCTCCCCCTGCATCGTGCCCACGCTATGCGTGTCGGGCGCGGCGGGCAAGGGAGAGCCACGCTCGCGCCCGCGCCCGCGCCCGCGGGAGCCTGTGCCTTGCGACGGCTACCATGCGATGGCTCTGCGCACACGACATCGCTGCTGGGACGGATCGACAATGGTTGTCAGGCGCCCTGGGCTCGAGTGCTCGGGCTGGAGCCCCGGAAGCCCCGGAGGCGCCTCGCCGGGCCCGAGGGCAGCGATCTCCGCGCGTGAGGAGCCCGGCGACGCGTGCGTCGGCGCAAAGCCTTTGCTACGTCGCTCGTCTCACCCCCCGATGCCGCCCCTCCGCGCTTCGATACTGGCCTTCGCCTTCCTCACTCCCGCCTGTGGCGCCGCGCCTCCAGAGCCCCCACGCCCACCCCAGCCACGTACGAAGGTGCGCTGAAGATCGGAGACCTCGTGCGTGGCATCGTCGAGGTCCACGACGAGCACACCCTCGCGGTCAAACGGCGGATGAGCCCAGGGCGCTCGCAGATCGAATTCATCACGTTCAGCAACGCTCCCGCATTCGCGCCGCCTCCGGGCGGCGTCATCGTCGTCTTCCGCGTGGTCGGCTCGTCGCACCACCACACGGCGCCTGCTCATGCGGGCGAATGGGGAGACTTGGTCGAGAGGCTCGACTGCCAGCTCATCGCCGTCGAGCTGAGCGAGCGCGAGGCCATCGACGCGGCCCGCGCCTGCGCCGCGCAGCTCGACGACGCGAGCGAGCACGATCTCCAAAGCCCCTTCGCGTACGCCGACACGTACCACGAGCCTGGGAGCTGGGTCGTTCGGTTTCACGACCAGCCGCCGAAGCTGCAGAGCCCCAACGGTATGGGGATCAAAATCAACGCGGCCCGCAAGTGCAGGGCTCGCTCGCTGCGCTGAACCTCTGCGCCCGCTCACGGCGCCGCCCACCTTCCTGCCAAGAGAGCGCGCGAGGTGGCCAATCCCTACTCGATGATCGGCGCGCTCCCCGCCGCCAGACGCGTGCGCACGATCCCCTCGACCGCGTCGAGGATCCGATCCAGGACGACGCCGTCATCCTCGGAATCTTCGTCGCACGTGTTGCTGAGCGCGGCGAAGCACATCCGCTCTTCGGGATAGATCCAGACCAGCGATTCGGCCTTTTGCTGGCGTCCTGAATGACTGACCCGTTTGTTGCCGACGCGGAAGCCCAACCCGTACCCCGTCTCGGCACCATCGTTGGTGTGGCCCCGTGTCCAAGCGAGGTCACGCGCGCCTTGGGGGAAGCGCGCGGGATCGAAGAGCCCCGCGCAATACCGGGCCATGTCCTCCGTCGTCGACATGAAGCCACCGCCGGGAAGCTTCCAACTCACGTCGTCATCGTCGTCCTCGTAGACGACTTCGGACTCGGGATCCGGACGCACATAGCCCTTGCTACGCCGGGGAATCGCCTCCCATCCGTAGTCCGGCTGGAAGGCCGTCATGCCGAACGGATTCGCGATCTCGTCACGCACGAGCTCCCAGAAAGAGCGCGCGTCGGGAATGGCCTTCTCGATGGTGACGCCGGCCAAGTTGAAACCGAAGGTCGAATAGCTGAACCGGTCTCCCGGGGGGAAGAGCAGCGGTTCGTCAATCCATTCGTCGAGCGCCCATTCGATACCAGTGTTGATGCTCGGGTCGTTCACCTGCGAATTCGATGGCTCCGGATCGACGCTGCCGTTGTCGTAGTGCATCGCTCCGGAGGTGTGTCCGAGCAACTGACGGAGGGTGACCTTCGGCTTCTCATACCGCGGGTAGGTGGCTCGAACCTCGGCGTCGAGATCGAGCTCGCCGCGCGAGGCGAGCAGCGCCCCCAAGCTGCCGGTCACCGTCTTCGAGACCGAAGCCCAGCGAAACAGCGTCTTCGCCGGATCGACCGGCGTCTTTTGCTCCCAGTCCTCGCGACCGTAACCGCGGGCGTAAACGGGCTTGCCATCGACCACGACCGAAAGCCCCAAACCCACGATCCTCTGGCGGATCATCTCGTCGTAGACGACCTGATCGACGTCCCCATCCCGCACGCTCTCGAGCTCGAAATGGGGATCGAAACCGCCGCAGCCGGTCACCCCGAGGCAGAGCGCAAAGGCCCCCAGAAGTCCCCTCCCCCGCGACATCGAGGCGATGTTGACGAGGTCGACCATGATGCTCAACGAGCGTCCTTCATCCCGATTCTCTCACCACCCGTAGATGTACACCCAGGGATCACGCCCAGAGACACCGTACGATAGGATACGGGCGGGTGAATCCTCGATATCGACGTGCGCGAGCTCTTCGATACGCTGGTTCATGTACGCCTGCGGGAGACTCCGCGTCGCAGGGTGCTCGATAGGGTGCTGCTGCGCCTCATCGACAAGTGGCTTGCTGCGGGTGTGCTCGAGGACCACGCACCACGTCCCCTGACGCGGGCAGCCCGCAGGGCGGAGCGGTTTCGCCGATGTTGGCAGAACATCCATCTGCACGAAGCTCTCGATGTGTGGCTCGACCGCGAGGTCGAGCCACACATGTCGGGACGAGCACAACGCGTCCGCTACACGGATGATGTCGTGCCCCTCTTCGCGCACGAGCGGGACGCGCGCCGGGAGATGGCCGTGCTGCCGAAGCGATTTGGCAACCGTCGCCTGACGCTGCATCCGGAGCAGACGCGGCTGTGGCGGAGATGACTTGACCGCCGCTCGCAACGCGCACGCGTAAATGGGGCGCGGAACACGACCTGTTGAAGCGTTGCTCGCTTCCACAGCCGAGCCTCTCGCTCATCCACCTGTCTCGAGCAGCAAACCCGTGACCGAAGAGTCGGATGCGGTGGTCCCACACGTCCGGATCGGAGGGGGCCGCCTCAGCGCTGCGGCGTCCGGTCGTTCCTCATCCGCATCGCGCCGACGTGGGCCTGTGCGGCTTTCCGGTGCGCGCCTCGAAGAGCGCGCGCGCCACGTCGAGCTCGGACTCGACCTCCGCAATCATCCACCTCTCATCCGAATCAGCCAGACAAGACGGGCCCTCGTGGGCCCGCACCGCAGCGAGAGCGCTGAGAAGAAAATAGGCTCCCGAGCGGAGGTTCATGCCCACGCCGGGGGCGTTCTCCCCAGCAACGATCAGCTCGGCGAAGCCGTTGCAGGCGGACGAGAGGCGCTGAGCGCCGTCCGTCGATAGGCACGTGAAGCGGGGCTCGCCGAGGTCGAGGGCGAGAGCACGGAGGCTCCTCGCCATGTGCCGGGCGGGCGGCAGGGAGCAGCTGAAGAGAGACGTGGACGGGTCGAGTGCTTGGATCATTCAGTTCCGTGTTCAAAAGGTGGATACCATGCGAGCGCCTGTGCGAATGGCGGCTTGCTCGCTTGGCGGTTCGTGTTCGTGCGGGCGGTCGTTCCCGACGAATCGAAGCTGCGGGTCGCAGGTAGCGTGCGGCGGTGCTCGACGTGGGCCCCCGAGCCACAGCGTACCCGTATGATGACTCGGCGCCCCGCGACGTCCCCTGCATCGACGAACATGGATGCATTTGCCGAGAGGTGTTTCCCAATGCCTCAGTATTCCGCGCTCCCCACGTGGGAGAGGACGCACCCGCAACCGTCGCAGCCGGTCTCGCCCTCGAAGCGGGCCGCATTCCGGCGGAGCTCGCGCAGGACCAGGGGGGTGATGTCGTGGACACCACCGTTGCAGCCGGACGCGCTGCACGGCACGACGAACAGCGCCGAAGCCCGCTCGACGACGATGCGACGGATGTGCTCCGGGCCGGAGCCGACGCCGCCCGCGGTGCGCTCGACGATGACGAGCGAGAGGCGCGTGAGGTTGGGGACCTCCGCGCGCAGGCGCGGCGCCTCGTCCTCGCGCCGGCGTCGATCGGCGGCTTGCTGGGCACGCTCGCTTTTTCGCTTGTGGCTCAACATGAGCCCTCCACCGGCGCGGCGAGGAGCAAGAGCTCGTGTAGCTGCTCGCGTGATACCTTCACTCGGTCGAGCGCGTTCTCGATGAGCCGGGTCGTGATCGTCTTGTTGGCGCGCGGGACGCCGGCGTGCTCGCGGATGACCGCTGCGAGCGCCTGCTCGGTGTGGACGAGCTGCTGCGCCGCCGCGTCGATCCGGGACAGAAGGAGAGTGGCGTTCATTCTTGGATGTCCTTCGCGGCCTCGCGGATCAAGTGCGTTCGAGCGAGATCGAGCTCTTCGGACGCCAAGAGAGCCCCTGGTACACGTACGAGTGCCCCGAGGGGCTGAGGCGCTGAAACATCTCGCCGCGCCGTAGGCGCCGCCGGCGATCAGGATCGAGGGGCCCGAGCTGGGTGTTCGCCGGCTCGTAGACGGCCTCGGCTCTGCCGGACACGGCAAAGCGCCAACAGAGCAGCTCTTCCACGCCGTCCACGACCCGTATCAGTCCCTCGCCCATGCCGCGGTCCCTCCGGGGTGCTCGAGCCCCGGTGCGCCGGAGCCTCGTGTTCTTCGTGGCCGGGGACGGCCGCCGGTGCACCGGTTACAGCGTCGTCTTGATCTCGTGGATTTCAGCGTCGAGCGTCTGCGCCGCGAGCTCCCAAGCCCGCGGGTCCCCCTCACGTTCCCGGCAATAGACGACGTACGCGGCGTCGAGGCGACGGATGGCGTCCGCGATGGAATTGACGCGCTCCACGTCGGCGGTCGAGCCCGAGAACCGGCTCGCGGCGAGCCGGTTTGCAGCCCCGAGCCGCGCAAGGAGATCTCTGGCGCTCTGCTTGAGCGGTTCAGGGACGGCTTCTGGGCCGGCCCACCGCCCGACACGAAGCGTGGCATCGAGCGAGTCGAGGAGGCTTTCGAGTGTCTTGCGAAAAATGGCGACCCGGGAGTCTTTCATTGCGCGTTCCTCCCGCGCCATCCCGCCGCCGGAGAGAATCTCCAACTCAATGGCGTCCGCCGCCGTATCCGCCGCGCCCCCCACCGTTCCCGCCGGCCGGGCGCTCCTGCGCCTCGTTGACGCGGAGCGAACGTCCGTCGAGCGATACTCCGTTGAGCTGGGAGATGGCGGTGCTCGCGTCCTGGGTCGAGCCCATGGTGACGAAGGCGAATCCGCGCGGCTGGCCAGTCTCGCGATCGGTCGGCATCGCGATGTCGCGGACCTGACCGGCCGAGGCGAAAAGCGCTTCCAGCGACTCACGGCTCGTGCCGAAGGAGAGATTTCCGACGTAAAGACGATTGCCCATGACACATGCTTCCACGGCTAGAGACTGCGCGATTGCGCTCTCGGCAGGCCATTCGATGAAGCCGTAGCGGATCGAACGGAGTCGTGCTGAACGGAGTATTCCGCAAGCACACGGTGCGTCGTCCAGTCATCCGCGCGAGCTGAAGTCTCCTCCACGGGAGGAGAACGGAAGCATCGTGTCGTAGGGCCAGTGACGTTCGCGAGAAAGCACACCGTAGCCCGGAACGATGCGCTTCGCAAGGCACGTGTTGATAATCGTCGTAAAAGCGCGGTCAATCGTATCGGCGGGTACGCTGCTGGAGACGTCATCATCCGGCTGTTCGCGCGGCGTACTCACGTTTCAGCCAGCGAACGGATCATCGAGGGATCGACGAGCACGTGCCGATCGTGATCTCTTCGGTGCAGGAGGCCGACCGGAGGCAAGGCGGAGTTGGGGCGACGCGTGAGCGTAGCGCTGCATCGCGCTGCGCTGACGATCCGACGGGTCGCAAAGAAGCTTGGTTGCGCGCCCGACAATCGAGGTTGCAAAGAAGCTCGCGCCGAAGAAAGCAAATAGCGAGTGACGGAGTACGCGGGGACGCGTGTCCAAGGACAAGTGTACGATGGCAATTGTGGCGCTGAATCAACGAGCACCATTCGCGTACGACATCACGCTGCCTGCCTGATTGTAGGTGCGGCGCCGGTGACGCGGCGCCAGACGTAGCCATCGAGGTAGGCACGGGCGTTGGCGAGCAGGGCTCGCATCGTCTTGCAGCGGTGGTTGCGATCCCGGTGCGGACGTCGAGCATGCCAGCCAGGTAGAGCTTCTGGTTCTCACCGGCCCGCGAGTATCCAGTCGCGTCCGATCCTCGGGTCGAGGTGGACATCGACCACGTCGACATGAAGCTCGGCAAGCCGGCCTGAGCACGTTCGCTCGCAATGCCAATGGCACGGGAGCTGCTGCGAACGACCTCACCCCCAAACGAGCGCAATCCATGAGCACCGTCAAAGAGCCGATGAAGCGCAGAGACTACGAAAAGGCGCTGCGCGCGCTGCAAGCCGAGCTCTGCGGCCTCCAGGAATGGGTCAAGCACAAGGGTTTGCGCGTCATCGTCGTCTTCGAGGGACGAGACGCCGCTGGCAAGGGCGGCGTGATCAAGGCCATCAGCGAGCGGGTGAGCCCGCGCGTGTTCCGGGTCGTGGCGCTGCCGGCGCCCTCCGACCGCGAGAAGTCGCAGCTCTACTTGCAGCGATTCGTGCGCCATTTCCCCGCGGCCGGCGAAATCGTGATCTTCGATCGAAGTTGGTACAACCGGGCCGGCGTCGAATACGTGATGGGGTTCTGCACGGAAGCGCAGCACCGCACGTTCCTCGCGCTCTGCCCCGAGTTCGAGCACGTCATCGTCGATGACGGCATCCTGCTCGTGAAATTGTGGCTGGAGGTGAGCGACGCGGAGCAGAAACGCCGCTTCGAGGCGCGCATCAAGGATCCGCTGCGCCAGTGGAAGCTGAGCCCGATCGACCTCTGCTCGAGGAGCAGGTGGTTCGAGTACTCCCGGGCCCGAGACATCATGTTCAAGGCGACCGACACGCCGTTCGCGCCATGGTTCATCGTCCGCTCGGACGACAAGCGGAGGGCGCGCCTGAATTGCATTCACCACCTGCTCGACGTCATTCCCCATGAGCCCGCGCCTCGCGCCGAGGTCAAGCTCCCCAAGCGCTCGATGAAAGACGCCTACGACGATGAGGCGACGCTCGAGGGCATGCGCTTCGTCGAAGAGAAGGCCTGATCACGCGGGCCTCCTCCGCAGGCGGACCGCTGGGACGGCGGCGTTGCGCGAACGCATCGCGCGGATCATCGCCTTCTCTGCCTCGACGAAGAAGAAGAACGCCAACCCGCCGAGGAAGAGCCGTGGCCAGATGCTCGGGGGACAGCCTCGGTTTCGAACAAGCGCTGCAGCGGCGACGCGTAGGTGTAGAGGAGCTGCAGAATGACGACCGCGCCGATGCCCGCCGGCAGGTACGGGTTGCCGAGATGCGCCATCGGGGACAGGGACGAATCGACCTTGAAGCGGCTGTTCAGGAGATAAGCGATCTGACCGATCACCAGGGCGTTGACCGCGACGGTCCGCGCGAGCGGGTCGGAAGCGCCCTGCGACTTCATCCAGAAGAACGCCGACAGCGTCAGGATGAGCAGCAAAAGGCCGACGAAGCCGACGCGCCAGAGACCGAAGGCATCGACGATCGGGCGATCGACCGCGCGTGGCGGCCTCTGCATCACGTCACGCTCGTGCGGCTCGAACGAGATGGCGAGCCCGAGCGCGACCGAGGTCACCATGTTGACCCAAAGAATCTGAGGCGCGGTGATCGGCGCGGTGAAGCCGGCGAAGATCGCGACCAGGATGACGAGCGCCTGGGCGACGTTCGTCGGCAACATGAAGAGGATCGCCTTCTCGATGTTGTTGTAGACGGTGCGGCCCTCTTTCACCGCCGCCGAGATGGACGCGAAGTTGTCGTCGGCGAGCACCATCTCGGCCGCCTCCTTGGTGACCTCGGTACCCTTGATTCCCATCGCGACGCCGATGTCGGCTTTCTTGAGCGCCGGGGCGTCATTCACGCCGTCGCCCGTCATGGCCACGATCTGCTTGTTGGCCTGAATCGCCTTCACGAGGCGCAGCTTGTGCTCGGGGCTCGCGCGCGCGAACACGTCGACGTCGCGGACCGTTTCTTGGAGCGTCGCCATGTCCATCTCCCCGACCTCGGCCCCGGTGACGCTCGTCTTGCCGTCACCGATGTCGAGCATCTTGGCGATGGCGGCGGCGGTGATCTTGTGATCGCCGGTGATCATCGTCACCCGGATGCCGCCGGCGTGGCACTCCTTCACCGCCTCGATGGCTTCCTTGCGCGGCGGGTCGAGGAGACCGACGAGGCCCAGCAAGACGAGATTCTTCGGCAGATCGGCCGGACCGAGGCTCCCGGCATCGAGGCCGGGATCGGGGAGCCACGCCAGAGCGAGCACGCGCTCCCCCTGCGCGGCGAGCGCATCGGACGCCTGCTCGAAATGGACGCGATCGATCGGCGGGCGCCTTCCGGCCGCGTCCTCTTGCCGATCGCAATGGTCGAGGATCACCTCGGGCGCGCCTTTGACGAGAAGGATCTCGCCGCCCTCGGGCGTGCTGTGCAACGTCGCCATGAAGCGGTGCTCCGATTCGAACGGGATGGCGTCGATGCGTGGATAAGCGGCCCGCTCCCTCCCACGCTCGACGCCGAGCTTGGCCGCGAAGGGATAGAGCGCGCCCTCGGTCGGATCGCCCTCCACCTTCCACACACCGTCCACGCTCTGCAGCTCGGCGTCGTTGCAGAGCGCCGACACGCGACCCATGAGCGCGAGGACCGGGTCCTTGCCGACGGACGCGCCATCCCTCCGCACCTCACCCTCGGCGTCGTAGCCTTCGCCCGTGACCTGAACCTCCGCGTCCGCGGTCACGGCCGAGACGACCATCATCTCCATCAGCGTCAGCGTCCCGGTCTTGTCGGAGCAGATCCGCGCCACCGACCCGAGCGTTTCGACCGCCGGCAAGCGGCGAACGATGGCGTTGCGGCTCGCCATGCGCTGCACGCCGACCGCCAGCGTGATGGTGATCAGGGCCGGCAGCCCTTCCGGGATCATCGACACCGCGATCCCGGTCACGGCCTGGAACATCTCCGTGAAAGGAATCCGGCGGATGAGACGCCCATAGACGAACGTGATGGCGCTGATGATCAGGATGACGGCGGTGATCGCATAACCGAACTTCTTGATCTGAAGCAGCAGCGGTGTCTCCAGCGTGCTGACGCCGGCGAGCATCTGATTGACCCGCCCCAATTCGGTTTCGCTTCCCGTGCCGACGACGATGCCAGTCGCGCGACCGGAAACGACCAGAGTGCCGGAGTAGGCCATGGAGGCGCGATCGCCGACGGTCGCGTTGGCCGCGACGGGGAGGATCGATTTGTCCGAAGGCACCGACTCGCCCGTGAGCGCCGCCTCCTCCGTCCGCAGATTCTTCACCTCGAAGAGCCGGAGATCGGCCGGGATCTTGTCGCCGGATTCGAGGAAGACGACGTCGCCGGGCACGAGCTGCTCCGCCGGAATCAGGGCGCTCTTCCCGTTGCGCAGGGCTCTCGCCTCCGTCGAGAGCATGTTGCGGATGGAGTCGAGCGACTTCTCCGCCCTGCCTTCCTGGAAGAATCCGAGCAACGCGTTGATGACGACGACGCCCAGAATGATCGACGCGTCGATCCACAACCCCATCATCAGCTTGATGAAGCCGGCCACGAGCAGGACGTAGACGAGGATGTTGTGGAACTGCTCCAGGAAGCGCATGAACGGGCCGCGCCTGCGTGCGGTCGGCAGAAGGTTGAGGCCATGTTCCGCCTGACGGCGGGAGGCTTCGGCGTCGTCGAGGCCCGTCGTCACGCTGCTGCCGAGGCGCTCGACGGCGTCCTCCGCGGTGAGGGAGTGCCAAGGGGTCGGTTCTGCTCTGCTCATGGCTCCGGCTCCGTGCGTGATGCGATGGCGCGCTCGAGATGGGCGACCGCACGCCACGCGTGGTGTGTGCCCCGGCAGAGGAGCGCGACCGTGTCGACACGACCAATCGCTGCACTCGCGGTGAGCGTGCCGGACGCGACCATGTCGAGCGTGGCGCGGCGATGCGTCACGGCGAGCTCGGCCAGCGCCTCGGCGCTGCGCTCGAGGTCCGCGACGGCCTCATGGCTGGGCTGGGCAAGCACCTTGGCGGCTTCCTTCGCGAGGGTGCGGTACGCGCTCGTCGCCGATGGGTCCTCCGAGGCGTGCGCCGGCCCAGCGGAGGCCGCGAGACGACCGGCGGCGCCGGCCGCGTCTCGCATGGCGTTTCCACAAAGCGTCGCGGCCCGCGCTTCGACGGGCCCCTCGATCGCGAGCCCCGACGTCGCCATCTTGCCGACAGCGCCGCAGAGCCGACGCGCATGGTCGAGGGCGTGCAGCGTGCTGGTGAACCACGCGTGACCTTCCGGCGAAGGAGGCAATTCGACCTTCGATAGAAAGTCGCTCGCCTGTCGCAACGCCTCGGACGCGTGACCCAAGGTGGCGTCGTCGATGGCCGGGCGGAGCGTCGCGCCAAGCGCGGCGCCGTCGAGGCCGGTGGCGACCGACGCGCAGAGCGTTTGGAGGACACGCTTCACCGTCCGGCGCACCGCCTCGACCGCGACGGTCGGCGACGCCAGGGACGCCGGATCGAGGTACTTGGTCAATGGAGAGCCTCGCTCCGGCACGAGGCGTTCGATCATGCGCGTGAAGGGGCCCATCAGCGGCAGCAGGACGGCGACGCCGACCACGTTGTAGGCGGTGTGATAGGCGGCGAGCAGGGCCGTCGAATCGATCGACTGCGACGCACGCACGATGAGCGGCGTGACGAGTGGAAAGAGACCCAGCGCGATCAGCGCGGCGAACAGCTTGAAGGCGACATAGGCCACGGCCAATCGCTTGGCGGTGCTGGAGGCGCCGATCGCGGCGACCGCCGAGCTGGTGGCTGTGCCGATGTTCTGGCCGATGACCAACGAAAGGCCCTGATCGAGGCCGATCGCGCCGGCGTGGAGCGCCGAGAGCGTCACGGCGATCGAGGCTGTCGAAGACTGCATGAGGGTCGTCATCAGGGCGCCGGCCGCCGTCAGCAGCAACACGCGAACGAGGCCTGACACGGTGAGGCTGCCGGACGAATTCATGACGGTGGGAAGATCCGAGGGGTGCAGCCGCTCGGCGAGCCCGCTCATGCCCTCCTGAAGGGTCGACAGCCCGACCAGGATGAGCGCAAAACCGGCGATGGCGCTGCCCGCCGCCGCCAATCGTCCGCGACCGACCACCTTGAGCAGCGCGCCGACGAAGACGATCGGCAGAGCGGCGGCGGTGAGCGAGACCCTGACGCCGAAAGCCGCTATCAGCCAGCCGGTCCCGGTCGTGCCGATGTTCGAGCCGAAGACCAGGCTCAGGCCTTGCGGAAAGGTCAAAAGCCCCGCGCTGACCAGCCCGATGGTGGTCATGGTCGTGGCGCTCGACGACTGCACGAGGAGCGTGATGACCGCGCCCCAGAACGTTCCGAGCAGCGGTGTCGCCGCCGCTCTTTCCAACACGCCCTTCAAAGCGGTGCCGGCAAGCGCCTTGAGCCCGTCGGTCATCACGGCCATGCCGAGAAGGAAAAGGCCGACTCCGCCGACAATGGAGACGATTGTCGCCAATTTCCTCCCCCCGCTCCAATGCGGCCATCTGCATCGTTGGGCGAGAGAACGCGGTTGTCGACAGGAGCGCGTAGGTGAAAGAAGCCCCGAATGGCGAAACAGGGAATCTTGCCTCGGCCCCCTGCAAACGCTGGCATCGGTCGGCCGCCGGATCACAGCCGATCGCACGGCGTCGACGAGCAAGTCCACAACGAAGTGCGGCGGGCCGGCGCCCCGAACGAGGGCGCTCGGCGAATGAGCATGCAGAGGCGCTGCTGGTTTCCGGCCGGAGCCCGGTGCCCTGCCAAAACGCCGACGCTGCGATGAGAGCGCTCGAAGTCGGCGCAAACCTGGCCAATCTCACCTTCAGAGCCGCAGCGTCGGAGACTGCCAATCTCCGGCCCGTGTGCCTCGATTTGCCAGAAGTGAGCAAAACAGGCGATGCACGAACCCCCGGGAGATCTCGCGATTTCTCATGGCCCCAAAGTGCGAAGCTCGAACCGAGGCTCCAAGTATTCGCGGTGTGGGCGCGCGCCGGGCGGGATCAGAAGCCACGCCCTCCGTGCGACGCTCAAGTGAGTTTGGGCCAGTCGCTCATCTTCTCGCGATAGACGAACCCGAAGGAGAAGCCGGCGGTGAACAGGGTGATGTCGTCGAGCTTCCACATCACCCGGCGCTGCACGCTGGCGTTGAGCGCCACGTAGACATTGGCGATGCGCACCCCGAGGTGGGCACCGGTGCGCGGGGAAAACACGCCACCGCCGGACTTGCCATCGAGTATGTCGAAGTTGCAGACGTTGATGCCGAAGTCCAGTGCCCCGAACACCGTTCGGGAATCGTACCCCATGTGGAAGATGAGTGGGAGCGCGCCGCCGCCCGCGTTCTTCGCGCGCCACGCCTCCACTGCCATCATCCAGCCGAAGCTCAAGATGGAGACCCCTTTGGCGTCGTGTTCACGCCCATTGAGGATGAAGCGGCCGACCCCACCGGGCGAGCGGCCCGGCACGAACGCGGCGCCGCCCTCGAAGCCAATCACGGACGTCGTCCGCCACCCGGTGTCATGGACGATCACCGCCGGAGGCGGGGGAACCACCCCGGTCCGCAGGGCTGGAGCGGGCGGTGCGGGCGCCGGTACCTGGAGGGTGGGCGGCTCATCCGCCAGGACGACGCCGGCGCGAAGCAGGGGGAGGACGAGCACCAGCAAGGGAGGGATTGGGCGAGACAGCATTGGCATGTGCAAGGACCCCGGCATGGACATGTGTACTCCGAATCGGCTGGGAGGGGCCCCGATTCGCTCGTCGTGGAGTACTCGATGACGCTCGCGAGCACACCTCGATGGCCACGTCCGGCACCGCGTCACACGGGTCGGCCTCGTCATCAGGCGGCTTGATGTCGTTCGAGGATCTCGCTCGTTGATTTAGACTCCGGCCATGTCGAGCCCAGCAAAGCGGGTCTGGATTCGGATCGCCGTCACGGTGCGACAGAACTGGGCGGCGCTCGCCTTCATCACGGCATGGCTCGTCGCCAATGGCCTGATCTTCGCAAATCTCCTCCACCTGCCCTGGAAGGACGCCGCGCTCACCGCGCTGTGCGTCCACAAGGCCGAGGGCTCGTGGGGCCGATTCTATGCGTCGTTCACGGAGATCGTCGTCTTCGGCGCCGTCGCCTCGGTGATCGCCGCCAACGCCACGCGGCGTTACCGGCCCGAGGCGACATGCGCCGCCCTCGCCGAGCAGGCGAATCATCACCTCCTCGTCATCGGCTACACCAACCTCGGCAAGCGCATCCGCGCGATGGCGCTGGCAGCGGGCGCGCCGGTCGTCGTCGTCGACGAGGACCGCGCCCTCGTCGACGAGCTCGTCCGCGGCGAGGAGCCCCTCGTGATCGGAAGCGCGCAGGAGCCCGCGACGCTCCGCGCGGCCCGCGTGGAGCGCGCCGAGGTCGTGCTCATCGCGACCGACGATCTCGAGACCGCCGCGGTCGCGTGTCGCATCGTCCGCGGCGCGAATCCCACGTGCAAGCTCGTCGTCCGCTGCTCCGACGACGACGTCGGTCAGGTCTTCGCCAAGGCGTACACCGCGCGCGTGCTCTCGACCTCGAGGGTCGCCGCGCGCTTCATCCTCGGCCACGCGCAGAAGGCAGGGACGCGCCGCGCGGTCGTCCTCGGGCAGAACAACGTCGGCCGCCGCGTGATGGAGGCGCTCGCCGCCGAGAAGATCGCCTGCGAGCTCGCCGCCGCGACCGAGGACGTGGCGGCGCTGCAGAAGGCGGGCGTCGCGCAGGCCGACCTGATCGTCCTCGCCGACGACGACCTCGGCAAGAACCTCGTACGCGTGGATCGCGTGCGGGACCTCGCCCCGAGTGCACGGTGATCTGCAGGGCCTTCCACGACGAGGCGGCCGAGATCCTCACGCAGCGGCCCTTCCGCTGCCTCGTCCTGTCGACCTCGCGGCTCTCCGCCGAGATGCTGGTCAACGAAGGCGTGCTCCGCGGCCTGGGCATCACCAAGGCCCCTTCGAAGAGGGCCTCCTAGTGCGGCGCTTCGCGCTCGTGCACCCCTATCGGTTTCGATGGGGCTCCGCCCCAAACCCCGCCGCGCTTCGCGCGACCCCCGCCCCGAGGCCCGAATTCCCGGCGGAGCTTCGGGCGCGCGGCACTAGTGCTGCACGCCCCGCTCATCGATGCTCACGGAAACGTGAGCGTCAGGTCGACGCCGATGACGTGGCACTCATCGCTCTCCACGTCGAGCTCCTTGGTCTGCGTCGCGCCGGCGTGCGAGGCCGTGATGACGAAGTGCCCGGCCTCCTCCGTTCCGCAGGAGTACACGGATCCCTCGGCGACAAATCTCTCGCAGTCCTTCTGGGGGCCACCATCCACGCTGTACTTGACGACGGCGTCGGTGATCCCGGTCGCGTTGCCGTCGACGATGGTGACGTCCACCGACGTGCGCGCGTCCGCGGTGCATTGATACGAGCCGCACCCCGTGCCTGGGAGCAGGGCGAGCGCGGCCAGGAGGGGAAGGAAAAGACGAAGGGAAGTGATGTCCATGCGCCGGCCGACTGCAGGTTGTGTGCCCGATCGCGAGAGATGGGAAAAATCGCCCAGGCCGCCACGATCAGAGTGACATCGGTGTCACGGAGAAGCGCTGTCCGGCCCGCTCTCCATGAATGAGAACGCGGTGAGAGCGTGCTGCCGGCGCGGCTCGAGGCCTTGATCACAGGCTGCCCGTCGAGGCCCGAGAGACTGTGATCTCGCACGTCAGGTCTTCGAAGGATCGGGTCCTCGTGGAGAAGCGTGTTCTTCGTCTTGCGGGGATGAACCCCGGCCAGACCTCGGCACCGCGCTGCGGCGGCGCTACGCGCGCGAGACCGCGCTCTGGAGATCGGCCACGTCTGCGTCGGGGACGACGATGCCGCGCTTGGCGAGAGGCTGGACGACGTCGTGCGTGACCGCATCGAGGAACGTCCCGTCGAAGCGCGCACAGGGGAGCGCGCCCAGGCCCTCGTTCCCAGAGCACTCGCGCTCGAACAGCACGGTGAACGAGCGGATGGTCGCGCCGGCGACGACGGCGAGGTGCGCGCGGTCGTCGTCCGTGAGCTCGGCCCAATCCAGAAAGCACCAACCGAGCTCGGCGTGTTGCGCTTCGTCGCGCAGGATGCGCGAGATCACGGCTTCGATGGTACGCGATCCCGCGGCGCGGCGTGATTGCTTCAGCATCGGGACCGTCAACGTCTCCCCCACGCAGCACGAACGCACCACGAGCTCGGCAGCGCGGCGAAGCGCGCCGCCCGCTTTGGGCGGGCGAACGAGCTTCTCGTAGTTCACGTCGAGGGGACGCGCGCCGCCGAGCGCCATCGTGACGCGCGACGCGAGCTCGGCGTGGAACATCTCGTCGCCCACGAAGTCACCGGCGGCCGCGACGAGATCGATGGGCGCTCTCGCGGCGAGCAGGTGCGCGGCGATCTCCGCGAAGGCCGCGCCGCTCGCATATTCGCTGAACGCGCTCCGCGTCCAGACCTCCCGCGCGGTCTCGACGATCGCTGGGTCCGCCTCGCGCGCGATCTCGCTCCAATCGATCTCCTCGAGCCCAGCGCGGCGCTTGTCGAGGCGCCGGGCCCAGAGACCACCCATCGCTTCGAGACTGAACTCGGTCACAAGAGGTCCTTCTCCCGGAGCTCGCCGCAGAACTCGCTCGCCGTCGCGATGACCTTGCCGTTGATGTTGCCGACGAGCGGGTAGCCCTCGTCGTCGCACAGGCACCGGAAGTGCGCGTGTTTCGCGACGGCGTCTTCGAGCGACCCGTACGAGAGCTCCTCGTTGAGCGCCTCCAGGTCGCACGCGGGCGTCGGCTCCTGCTCCTGCTCGACCTGAGCTCCGGAGATCTGTCCTTCATTCGACTTGGGTTCGGTTTCGACCACGCCTCCACAAGCGGTGGCGGTGAGCGCAACGGCAAGAATCGTATAGGTCTTCTTGAGCATGCCGCGACGCTGAGCAACGCCCGCGCCAAGCGCGGCGGGCGCTCGAAATGCCGCGCATTTTGCACTTCGAAAAGGGCGTGCGACGCCGCGTTACCACCCACGCTCGGTCCACGCGCCGCACCGTTACCAGCGGGTTACCACCACGCGCATGCCGGCTCGTCACGACCTCTTCGAGCTTGGCGAGGCGCTCTTCCCCGCATCCCATTCGAGGCTGCACGCGCTCCCCGCCGGAGCAGCGGGCCAATCCGCCCGCCGCTCCGGCGTCGCTTCGGCTCATGGGATCGTCACCAGCACCGGCGTGCACCAGTCGCTCTGCATCGCGTACCGCACCGTCGCGAACCGCACCCACAGCTTGGTGCCGCTCGCGTACCCCTCCAAGCGGCGCTCGCGGCCCGTCCCCGGCAGCGGCGACCACGTGCCATCGCCGGCGGGATCCGGCGACACCTCGGCCAAGTAGCGGCCGCGGTCGCCATTGCCCACCACCGACACGCGGGCCTTGCCGTGCGCTTTGCCGAGCTTGACCACGAGCCCCGCCGGCGGGACTGGCGGCGTCTTGCTCGCCTTGGTGGTGACGAGGAGCGAGAAGCCCATGCTCGTCACGTCGCCTCTGCTCGCGGCGTTGTTCTCCACGAGCGTCTTCAGGCTGACGAGCTCGCGATCGAACGCGTCGCGCGCGTTGTCGCGCTGGCTGACGCTCGAGTTGAGCTGCTTCTCGGTGGCGGTGACGTCCGCCACGCTGGTCGCCAGCGCAGAGGCCTTGGTGGTGAGCGACGCGAAGCTCGTCGCGATTGCGGGAACCTGAAGGAGCGCGCTCTGCTTCGACACCTTCTCGATCCCCGTGACGATGCCCGCCCGCGCGGCATCGGTCAGGGTCTGTGTGCTCAGCGCGACGCGCCACTTCGGTGACGTCTTGATGCCCATGACGCTGCTCTCTTTCCTGTTCTCCTCGGGTGCGCGCGCCGGATCCGCGGACGGGCCCGGATGGACACGGAGATCGCCCAAACACTGGGAGATCTCCGGCGCGTCCTGTGTCCCCTACAGAGATCCAGAGTCGAGATCCGACGCTGCTCGGCACAACCCAATCGACATCGGTGATGACGATCGTGGCGACCACGTGAAGGCTGGTCTGACCGATGCACGCCCGGCCCTCATGCCCTCGAGCCTCCGCCCCGCTGCCGTCGCGGGCAGCTTCTACCCTGCCTCCCCGCCGGCGCTGCGCGCCGAGGTCGACGCCCTCCTGCACGAGGCCGCCGCCTCCGCGCCCCCCGTGACGGGCCGGCCGCCGAAGGCGCTCATCGTCCCGCACGCGGGGTATCGCTACTCGGGTCCGGTCGCCGCCAGCGCGTACGCGCTGCTGTCGCCGTCCGCCGAGCGCATCCAACGCGTCGTCCTGGTAGGCCCTTCGCATCGCGTCGCCTTCCGGGGCATCGCCCTGCCGGAGGCGGCGGCGTTCGACACGCCGCTCGGCGCCGTGGCGATCGACGCCGAGGCCGCGGCGAGCGTCCCCTTCGTGCCGCGGAGGGCGGCACCCCATGCGTTCGAGCACGCGCTCGAGGTGCAGCTCCCCTTCCTGGTGCGGCTGCTGCCGCGCTTCGGCGCCGTGCCGATCGTCGCGGGCGACGCCGAAGGCGAGGAGGTCGAAGGCCTGCTCGACGCCCTCTGGGGCGGGCCGGAGACGCTGATCATCATCAGCTCCGATCTGTCGCACTACCTGCCGTACGAGGAGGCGCGCCGCATCGACGAGGCAACGGCGGCGCGCATCGTCGCGCTCTCCGAAACGCCGCTGCACCACGACGAGGCGTGCGGCGCGACGCCGGTGAACGGCCTGATCCTGGCCGCGCGGCGACGCGGGCTGAGACCCGTGCAGCTCGATCTGCGGAACAGCGGTGACACCGAAGGCTCACGCGATCAGGTCGTCGGGTATGGCTCGTTCGCGTTCCACGAGGAGACCGGCGACCTCGACGGACGGTGATCCACGAGGACGAGATCCTCCGCCAGCCGACAGCGTGATTTTCGAGCCGGCGAGGTGGAAGCGATCCGTGTCCGCGAGCCAGAGTAGAGCGGCTGGCGCGGGCGTGCTCGCGCGCGGCTTCCCGAGGTCCCGATGACCACCTCATCGCAGCACCCCGCGCGCCACTGGCACCGGCGCGACGACGGGCGCGTTCAGTGCGACATCTGCCCGCGCGACTGCGCCTTGCAGGAGGGCCAGCGCGGCCTCTGCTTCGTGCGCGCGCGCGAGGGCGACGCCATGGTGCTCACTACCTACGGCCGCTCATCCGGCTTCTGCGTCGATCCCATCGAGAAGAAGCCACTCCACCACTACTACCCGGGATCGAGCGTGCTCTCGTTCGGGACCGCGGGCTGCAACCTCTCGTGCAAGTTCTGCCAGAACTGGGACATCTCCAAGTCGCGCGAGATGGACCGCCTCGCCGACCAGGCCACGCCCATGGCGATCGCGGAGGCGGCGCACGCGAGGGGCTGCCGCAGCGTGGCCTTCACGTACAACGATCCGGTCGTCTTCTTCGAGTACGCGCTCGACACGGCCGATGCCTGTCACGCGCTCGGCATCGACACGGTGGCCGTGACCGCCGGATACATGCACGCTGCCCCGCGCCGCGAGCTCTACGCGAAGATGGATGCTGCGAACGTCGATCTGAAAGCCTTCACGGAGGACTTCTACTTCAAGCTCACCGCGGCCCACCTCCGGCCGGTGCTCGACACGCTCCAGTACCTCGTGCACGAGACGAAGGTGTGGACGGAGATCACGACGCTCCTCATCCCCGACCGCAACGACTCGGACCAGGAGATCCGCGAGCTGTCTTCCTGGGTGATGCGCGAGCTCGGGCCGGATGTTCCGCTGCACTTCACCGCGTTCCATCCGGACTACCGGATGCTCGACGTGCCGGGCACACCGCCGGAGACGCTGCGGCGCGCGCGGGCGATCGGGATGGAGGCAGGCCTCCGGTACGTGTACACCGGCAACGTGCACGACCTGGAGGGCGACACGACGTACTGCCCCTCGTGCGGCGCGGCGTGCATCGAGCGGGACTGGTACCAGATCCTCGCCTACCGGCTCGACGAGACGGGGCAGTGCCGCGGCTGCGGAACGCGGCTCGCGGGACGGTACGCGGCGCGGGCAGAGCGCTTCGGAGCGCGGCGGATCCCGGTGGTGATCGCATGATCGACACGCGGCGCCCGTCGCGGGGCGCATGAGCACGGGCACGGCGGGAGCGGTCGACGAGGTGCGCGGCGGTGCTCACCACGCGGCATCCCGCGTCGCCTCTCAGCCAGCGCGAACAGGCCTGTCATCCAGGTCGATCCCACAGGATTAGAACGTGCCGGAGAGCCCGGCGACGAACCCGCCGCGTTCGGGCACGAGCACCGGCGCCGCGCGTAGGGCGGGCCGTTGCGCCGCCGGCTTCGACGGAACCTTCTCCCACGCGACGGCCGTCACATCGATGATCGAAGCGACGTACGAGCCGACGGTCGTCCCGGCGATCATGCCCGTCGAACAGTGCTGTCTCGGGTCGCAGTGAAGCCGTGTCCCGATGTACCAGCCCGAGACGAGGCCGGTGATGGGCAACAGGACACGCATGGCGTACGTGAGGCCGACCTTCAACGCTGGGTCTTCGTCTTTCCCCAAGTGGAACGCATGGACCACCGGGCCGGAGAAATTGCTGATCACGAACCCCGGGTAAAAGAACGCGGCGCCGACTGGGCTGTTCGTTTTGGCGATGCTGACACCGCCGGCCGTCATGGCCCCGAGACCAACGCTGTCGACCAGCAGGATCTGCCACCCGTACCAGCGCTTGGGAGCGCTCGCCGGCATCGGGGGCGGCGGCTGCGCGGAAGGCCCGGTCTGCGCGCGCGCGGACCGCTGGGCGCCCGTGATGCAGGCGGCGGCGAGCGCCAAAGCCGTGAAACGGCGCGCGGCGCTCATCGGGGATCCCTGTCGTGCGTCGTCGTCGCGATCACGCAGGGAGCCTAACCAGCGGAGGCACGGGTGCCGCTTAACGGAACTTAATGGTGACAGTCCGCAGCGATCCGTCGTGGTTCGGTGGGTTCGTGGCTCGACGTGGGGGGCACGCCGCAGGGGCTCTGCGGTGGACGGTAGTTTCGTCGTGCATCGAGGATCTCGGGGCGGCGTGCGGTGAGAGGGTCAGCCAGACCGACCTGCGCTGACATCGAGGGCACCTGGACCCCGCAGTGCGCCGCGCCGGGATCTCCCGCACGGCTCGGGCCCTTCGCGGGACGGCGACCTCGGACTCGGCGGCATCTCCGCTGGGCCGCGATCACGACGCGGGCGACGACCGCGGGCCACGTGCTCACCGCGGAGAGCTCACTCACATGCTCGCTCGTCGGAGCACAGCTGCCGTGTCGCGCAGGCCCCGAGCACGATCACGACGTGAGTCGCCGTGGATGCGAATTGACATGCTCCGTGCCCTGGGCGCCTCATGGCATCACGTGCAACCGAGCTCGGCGCGGAGGTTCGACATGCGAAGGAGTGTCCTACGTTTGGCCCTTGCGGGTGCGCTCGTCATCCCGGCTGCAAACATGGGTTGCGGCGGCGACGAGCAGGTCTGCACACCGAACACACAGGCCGAGTGTGCGTGTCCGGGAGGCGGCGTGGGCATTCAGCGCTGCAAGAACGACGGGAGCGGTCATGGCGACTGCGAAGGTTGCTCGGGGACGGGCGGCAGCGGCGGATCCACCAGCGCGAGCAGCGGCAGCGGCGGATCCACCACGACGAGCAGCGGCAGCGCGGGCGGCGGCGGCGGATCCACCACGACGAGCAGCGGTAGCGGCGGCGGCGGTGCGCCCCCTGTCGACACGACCAAGCTGGACCTCTTGATCGAAATCGACAACTCGCGGGCGATGGCCGACAAGCAGCTCCTGTTCGCCGTCGAGCTGCCTCATCTCCTGCGCCGTCTGGTGAATCCGCTGTGCGTCGATCCAAGCACGGAGACTCCATCTCCCCAGCAGCCAAGCGCGCCAACCGATCCTTGCCCAGACCCGAGCGCGAAGCGCGAATTCGCGCCGCTCACCGACATCCACATCGGCGTCATCACGTCGAGCCTCGGCGGCCACGCCTCGGACTCGTGCCGCCCCGAGACGACCTCGTGCCCCGGCGGCGCGACCAACGACACCGTGGACGACAAGGGTCATCTCGTGTCGCGTCAGGCCCCTTGCCAGCAAACCGCTTTGCCGACGTACCAGGGTAAGGGGTTCCTCGCGTGGGATCCGCAGGGCACGCTCACGCCGCCCGGCGAGGCCGCCGTCGGCGAGATCGCGGTCACGGCCAACCCCGACGGCACGGTGACCACGATCGCGCCGGGCCTCGTGCCGAGCCTCAAGGATCTGGCGCTCGGTGTCGGGGAGATCGGCTGTGGATACGAGTCGCAGCTCGAGAGCTGGTATCGCTTCCTCGTCGATCCGGAGCCGTATCAATCTCTCGTGCTCGACGCGAGCAACCTCGCCACGCCGCAGGGCACCGACGCGGTCCTGCTCCAGCAGCGCAAAGATTTCCTCCGACCGAGCTCGGTGCTCGCCATCATCCTGCTCTCGGACGAGAACGATTGTTCCATCCGGGAATATGGCACCAACCACTTCGCCCTTCAGCAGCGCGATCCAGCGAACCCGAACAAGGCCTTCTACCTGCCCAAGCCACGCAGCGAGTGCGCCACCAACCCAGGCGATCCCTGTTGCATCTCGTGCGGTCTGGATCAGACAGGCTGCCCGCCGGATCCGACATGCACGGGCACGCTCGCTCCCGAGGACGACAGCCCGAGTCTGCGCTGCTGGGATCAGAAACGTCGCTTCGGCATCGACTTCCTCTATCCCATCGATCGCTACATCACCGGCCTCACGCAGCCGATGGTTCCGAATCGCGTGGGTGACATGGTGCCGAACCCGATCTTCTCGGATCTCGATCCCAACGACGGTGACATGAAGATCCGCGCGGCGGCGGACGTGTTCTTCACCAGCATCGTCGGCGTGCCGTGGCAGGCTCTCGCGAAGGATCCGACCGACCTGAAGAAGGGCTACAAATCGGCCGCGGAGCTGGTCATGCCCGACGCGAATGGCAAGACGACGTGGGATTACGTGATCGGCAATCCGGCGAGCTACGTGGCGCCGTCCGATCCTCACATGATCGAGTCACGTTCGCCGCGCTCCGGGTCGAGCCCATTCACGGGCGACTCCATCGCGCCGCCGTCGACCGCGCCCGGCCCAGGCCCGAACGCGATCAACGGGCACGAGCACACCGCCTCCGACAGCCTCGAGTACGCGTGCATCTTCCCGCTGTCGCAGCCGCGCGACTGCGCGAGCGCCCTCGTCTCGTGCGACTGCGCCGACCCGAACAACGACAACCCGCTCTGCGAGCCCACCGACCTCGCGAACCCGACCACGACACGCACCCTGCAGGTCCGCGCCAAGGCGTCTCCGGGCATTCGCGAGCTCGCAGTGGTGAAAGCGCTCGGGCCGCAGGGTATCCCCGCGTCGGTCTGCCCGGCGCAGGTCTCCGACAGCGCCCAGCCCGACTTTGCCTATCGGCCTGCCTTCCTCGCGGTGATCGACCGCTTGAAGACGCGTCTCACCACGCCCTGACACGATCGACGGCGGAGTCGCTCTCGCCGCCCCGAGTGGGTGGAAAGCCGCTCGCGACCACGGATCCACGCGAGCACGAGACACAGCTTCGAGTTACGGCGAGCCGTTCACTTCGACGGCCCTCGCGAGCACATCTCGCGCGCAACCGCCACTTTCACAGCATCGATGACGTTCGAGATGGTGTCCATGGGCCCGTCGTTTCAGGGCCGCCGCGGCAGCCGTGCGAGCAGCGAATCGACGCCTTCGAGCGCTTCCTCGCGTTCGTGCTCCGACAGCTGCCGGCGCGAGTGCCACGCGTAGAGCGCGATCGTGCCGGAGCGTTCGGCGAGCAGCCACGCATTGTAGCCGCGCCCCACGTACGGGTGCAGCATGTCGTGCTCCGCGAGCACGCGCATGTCGCGCTGGAACCGCTCCGCCGCCACCGCCGAGATCTCACTCGTCTCATCGACCATCTGCAGTCGCTCACCGGGGCACGCCCAGTATCGGGCGATCAGCAGGTGCCCTTCGCCGAACGGGCGAAGCGCCACCAGCTCCGGGGCGGCGCCGATCTCGAGCGCCCGCATCACCCTGAAGTCGTCCGCGAGCGCACGCAGCCTGCTGGATCCCATGAGGACCACGTAGTCACCGAACCGTCGTTCGAGGATGGATCCCACCCCCAGCCCGAGCAGCGCGGCGAGGTCGCGCTCGATGGCAGCGTCGATGCGCACGTCGAGGTAGGGCGCGCTCGACGCACTTTCGCGCGCGATGATTCCATCGATCACCGACATCACGGTGGCGTCGTCGATCATGCTGGCGTTGGTCACGGAGGACTCCATCCGCGGGTCTTCGAGGCTTCGTCGTTCCTGTTCATGATGAGCTCCCTGGCGAGATTCTCACCGAACAATGCGTTGTTGTTGTCCGGCGCGGCGACCCCCGCCTCGCCCAGGGCTTGCCGCCCGCGCGCCGTTCGGCTGAGGTGGACACAGGAGGTGGCGGTCATGAGCCGATCCACGAGCGCCTCGATCGCGATGGTGATCCTCTTCTTGTCCTCGTCCGGCTGCGGATCGTCCGGGGATGGCACTGGCGGCGGCGCGAACGGCTCGACCGGGAGCGGGACACCGCAGCCGACTGGCAACGTCACCTCCATCGATGCCGGCCGCTATCACACCTGCTTCTCCATGAAGAGCGGCGCCGTCTACTGCTTCGGGCAAGGCGCGTATGGCGCGCTCGGCAACGACGGGAGCTACAGGGGTCTCCCCACGAAGGCGCTGGTCATCGACGACGCCACCGACGTCCACTGTGGCGGGCGCTTCACGTGCGCGCGGCGCGCGGACAAGACGCTGTTCTGTTGGGGCGAAGACCAGGCCGGGCAGCTCGGCGGGCCCGACACCAAGCCCTGCGGAGACGCGGAGATCGACTCGGTCTGCGCCCCGGTGCCGCAGATCGTGAGCGGCATCGACGACGCTCGGGGCATCGCCCTCGGGCAGGATCACGCCTGCGCACTGCTCCCCGACGGGACGGTGTCGTGCTGGGGTGACAACGCCGCCGGGCAGCTCGGGAACGCGACGCTGATGGCGCAAATGACGCCCACGCCCGTGGCCGGCGTAGAGGGCGCGACCCAGGTCGCCGCGGGCGACGCGCACACCTGCGCGCTCATCGGATCTCCGGGCAAGGTGATGTGCTGGGGCAAGAACGAGAACGGCCAGGTCGGGAGCGGCGAGGTCACGCCCAACGAAACCATGCCCGTCGAGGTCGACGGCGTGACGGACGCCGTGGAGATCGCCGCCGGCGGCGAGCACACCTGCGCGCGTCGCCAGAGCGGCGCGATCCAGTGCTGGGGCTACAACTACTTCGGCCAGATCGGCAATGGGTCGAAGCAGCCGACGCGGGCCTCGTCGCCCATCGACGTCGACGGCGTGAGCGACGCGGTAGAGCTCGCCCTCGGCCGCTACCACACCTGCGCGCGGCACGCGGGCGGCGGCATCGCCTGCTGGGGCTACAACAGCAAGGGCGAGCTCGGTGACGGATCGTCGGACGACCAGCAGAGCCCCGTCGAGGTGACGGGGATCAGCGACGCCGTGGCGATCACGGCGGGGGCCTGGCACACCTGCGCGATCCTCGCGAGCGGCCCAGTGATGTGCTGGGGCGACGATCTCGGCGGCCAGCTCGGCATCGATGAGGTCAACAAGGTCGAGAACCCGACGCCGGTCGCGGTGAAGAGCCTGCCGAAGGAGTGATATCAGGCGCGCGCCGAGCTCGGCTCGAGCAGCGCCCGCGCCGCCGGCAGCACCACCTCGTCGAAGGCGCGCCGGCGGCTCGGGCCGCGCAGGCTCCGTCGCTCCTCGGCGAACACCTCGGCGACCGCGCGCGCCGCCTCCGGCCCGCCGGCGCCGATCGCCCACGCCACCGTGCGCCATGCCAGCTCGGCGTGGCCCGCCTCGTCGCGCACGATGCGCTCGAGCACGGCGCGCACCGCGGGATCGAGGGCGTCGTCGAGCGCCTCCGCGGCCTCGATCGTCGACAGCGTCTCCTCGACGCAGCCGTCACGCGCGGTGTCGGCCGCGAGCTGCACGAGGTCTCCCGGAGCCGCGACGCCGGCCATGACCGGGAACCGTCCGGGCCCTTCGGGCGCGCCCGCAAAGGCGCTCGCCAGCGCGAAGCAGAGGCGCGCATGCTCCACCTCGTCGAGCGCGGCGCGGTGGGCGCCGGCGACGAGATCAGGCGGCGCGCCCGCGGCCATGAGCGCGATGGCGGCGCGTGAGAAGGACGCGATCGACGCGTGCTCGAGGAGCGCTTGCCGCCGAAAGCGGGCAGCGAGGGTGCGGCGCTCGTCGGCGGAGAGCGACGCCACGTCCGGGCCGCCGCCGCCGTCCACCCACGCCGCGCCGGGTGACGAAGGCGCGGTGATCACGGCCTCGGCCTCGCGGTACGGGCGGCCGAATCCCGCGTGGCAATCGCAAATCTCGTAGGTGATCGGATACGTGCACTGGTCGCCCTCGCGCACGCCTTCGCCGTCGACCGAGGTGAGGTGCGCATGACACGTGTCGCCGTCCGGCACTTCGAAGGCCTTTTCCGGCGGCGGACACGGCTCGTCCGCGGGCCAGGGGATGCTGGCGGTGGTGTGGTCTTCGGAGCAGCATCCGGACGCGGCGAGCGCGGCCATCGGCGGCATCACCGCGGCGACGAGGCGGAGGGCGAGGCGACGGCGGAAGGACGTAGGATTGAGCACGCAGCGACGTTAGCAAGCGTCGTTCCGCGTCGATTCGCGCGCTCCGGGGCCGCGCAGTGTGTAGCCCTTTGCTCAAGTGCGCATTCGCGCGCACGCCCACTGCATCCGAGCCGTCGCATCTCCACCTTCCGTGGGCTGGGCCGGCGGGGTAGAGCGTGATGCGGGCGAGCGCCGTGCACCTCGTCGAGGCAGGTCGCACCGACGACCTCGACAATCGGTCGCCAATTGCCGAGCCCAGCGCTCACGCTGACACCATCGTGTCAGGAGCAGCGTTTGGAGGGGCGGGGTCGACATCGTGATTCATCGTGATGGCTCACCACCACACGAGTGGTAGGGCGGCCATCCGTTGTCATGCGCGTGGCGCAGCGAGTGGGCATGAGACAATCGCCCCTGCGATGCGCCTTTTCACCAAAATTACAGCAAGATCATCGCCAAAGAACCGCGGAGCACGTTCACTCCAGGGGCGCAGCAGGGAGGCGTTGACTTCACGAGCCCGCTTGTTTTCACTACCCGCACGTCCGCCGGAACCAAAGGAGATCCCATGAAGAGAGCGATCAACCGTCTTGCAACCGGCCTCCAACCGAGTTTGCCGAAGGTGGTCTTGCTGATCGCCCTCCTCGCAGGGTGCGGTGACGGCTCCTCAGCCGCGTCTTCAGGCACCGGCGGCAGCGGAGGCACGAGCGGCGGAAGCGGCGGTGGCGCAGGAAGCGGTGGTGGAGCAGGAAGCGGCGGCGCGCCAAGCACCAACGGCTACCCCAATCGCTTCACCGTCGGCGCCCCCGGCGTGGGCCACTACGCCCAATCCGATCCCCAGCTCCCGGTGCCGCCCGGGTACACGGAAGTGTGGCCCAGCGACGACCAAAGCAAAGAATGGGATCTCTACGATTGCGACGGCACGGTCAATCTGGACCACATGTATTTCCACGCGTTCATTTACATCGGCACCGGCTGCCACGGCACGGTCAACATCACCAATTCGATCATCGCGCCGCCGCCCGGCTCGACGAACCGTGCCATTCTGGTCAACGCCGATGATTCCGCGCCGCTCGCGTTGAACATCAGCGATACCACCATTCGCCCCGAGCCGGTCGGTCTTGGAGGTATGAACGTTCCCCTCACCGAGCATGCGGTGAACGCTTGTCCGACGTGCACCATCCACTTTACCCGGGTGGACGTGGCCAATACCGGTGGCATGTGCCTTTGCGGCCAAAACACCACCGTCGAGCAGAGCTGGTTGCACGATAACTACATCGCGCACCTGGCGGATCCCTCTCTTGCGCATACGGGCGGTGTCTTCCCGTACGGGGGCAGCGGGCCGCTCGAAATCAGCCACAACCGACTCGAGCCGGGCGTCGACGCCGCCACGGGCAAGGAAGTGCCGAATTACTGGCAAGCCATCACGGCCGTGCTCTTCACCCAGAGCGTCGATGGCTCGACGCTGCAGAACTACGCTGTCCACGATAACTTCGTCTCGCTCGGCGCCTATGACTTCTACCCCGAGGACGGCGAGGACATGATCCTGCGCAACAACGTCTTTGGCCCGAGCCACTGGGGTGCCACGACGGCGTGCGCGACGTGCACGTACGCGGATTGGTCCAACAACGTGGTCGGCGACATCGACGGCAACCCCACGAGCGAGGTCGTCCCCCAGCCATGAGGCCTGAACCGGTCGGCCTCAGCATGCTGCAGCAGATGGCGCCAACGGCCCGCAACAGCGACGAAGTGAAAGGCATGCACTGGAACACGGCATTCAGCGCCGTTTTCGGCGCTGGAATCCGAGCGCGGCGACCTCGTCCGGGGTGAAGGTCACCTTCACGGCGCCGAGGTTGTCTTCGACAACACGCTCGCGCACTACGGGCTCTATCCGATCGTCGCGAGCTTCATCGTCGTCGCGAATAAATATCGTTAAGTCGTGCTGCGACCAGGCGTGCCGCAGCATGTCCGCGCGACGCGCGGCCACGTCGACGCGTCGTCGTCGCTCCAACTCCGCCTTGTTCCCCGTCGGCCTCATACGCGGAAGCTGTCACGATCAGCACGCGCCGATCGATACCCCGCCTGGAGCCGTTCGCCGACTGAAGGCCAGTGGAGTGAGGACTCATGTTGATAGGCCAGCCCGTCCCCGTCAGAGCCCCCGACGCACGCCAGAATCTGCCGCCCATGGTGCCTCTCGTCCTCCCCCAGCAGCGCTCCGTGCTCCCCAGGCTGCTCTTCTGGCCGCTCGCAATCTTCCTCCTGACGGGATGCACCGAGCTCCTGGCCATGGGAGCCCTCGCCCGCGACACGGTGGCCCGCCATTCGATGGGCTTCATCGTCGATGCCCGGCCCGATGCCTCGTTCGTCCGGGAATCCGGCGGGCTCTACGTGAGCACGCAGGAGGGCATCGTGCACGTCGATCTCGACGGCCGGAATCGCCGTGTCGTGTTCCCCAGGATGATGAAGCTGCTCGACCCGTCCCCCGACGGCGCCCTGCTGGTGCTGGTCAAAGGGCTTTCCAGCGACCTCTACCTCGGAGATCCCACGGGCGCCGTGACGAGGGTCTCCGTTCCCGGGCTCGACGGTCGCGTCAGCGACGCCGCCTTCTCGCCCGACGGCCGCACCCTCGCGGTCACGCGATCTTGGGACTGGACGATGCCAGTGACGGAGTCGCCCAAGACGGTGGACGACACGCTCTACTTGATCGACGTCGCGACCCGGAGCGTGCGCACCATTCCCCCATCGAGCCACGACCGCCCCACGCGCCTGGCGTGGTCGCTCGACGGCTCCACGATCTGGCTCGAGCTCACCACGCTCTCCGCCCTGTGGGCGCAGCGGATCGACGTCGCGACGGGCGCGCGGCAGAGCGTCGCGGATTTCCCGGAAGGCCGGCTCCGCGGCGACCATTCGCGCTTCCTGCCCGTGCATTGCCCATCCACGGGGAGCGAGGTGAGCACGCGCGGCTTCGGCGGCGACGAAGGGCTCGAGTTGGAGGAGCCGAACGGAAAGACGCGCGCGCTCGTCACCGTGAAGGGACGCGTGCGCGTCCACCATGGGGAACACGACACCAAGAAAACGATCGACGACTACAGCTTCTCGCCGACATGCCGTCATGTGGTCTTCACGTTCGGCGTCGAGCACATCTGGATCGTTGATACCGTGACCGGCGAGGTCGGCCCGATCATGGCGGGCTCGAAGGCCGTCTTCGATCAGCGTTTCCCGCGTGCCGGCGCGCACGACCGTGAGAAGGAGCCGTAGCGTCCGAAGGTCACGTGCGGTCATGGGACGTGCCCATGGTCCGGCCGAAGGTACTTGGCGCGCCATCGCGGGTTCGACGAGAGTCCGGCGGCGCCGGAGGGATGTTACATGTCGCGCGTCGCGCCCCCTGTTGTTTGCTCCTGTCTGGTGGGCCTCGTGCTCGCGGGGTGCTCGGCTGCCGCCCCGCGGGTGAAGGTGCCGCTCGGACCACCGGCGACGCCGTTGCCACCGTTCTTCACCGAGCTCGGAGCGCCTTGCACGCGCGACACCTCCACGCGCTTGGGTCGGCTCTACCACCGCGAGATCGACACGCGCTGCGGCGCGGGTGGACGCACATCGGTCGTCGCGCTCGGCGACTACGACACCATCACCGGCAGGCACCGCTACGACGTCGACAGCGATCCGGACCTCAGGGATACGTTCAAGGGGCCGATCCTGTTTCCAAAGGCGGTGCTCGGCGTCATCACGCTCGCGAGGGGTGTGGGCGAGGGGAACGTGTCCGAGATCACGGTCTACGCAGACGGGTGGCTCCTCTGGATCAAGGGGGTCAAGGCAGAATCAGAGCAGTTCCCTACGGCCCGGCTCCACATCATCGACCGGCGATATCTCACGGCGCGGGACGAGCGCTGGTTCCGCGATACGTTCAAGCTCACAGCCGAGGTCGCGCTCGATGACGACGAGGCGCTCCGCCGCGCCCTGAGAAAGCTGCCGTCGGTGCCGCCGGGCAAGACCGGCCAAGTGCCGGGACCGTGGTGAGCGCCGGTCACATTCCTTGAACCTTCCGCGATAGGCCGCGCGGCGGAGCGCCATTCGCCTCCTCCGCTCGAAGCGCCGTTTCCTTCCACGAAAGATCCAGAATGCGAACATGGTACTGGCTCCTTCTCCTCGTCGCGGCCTGTCATCGGCCGACGGTCGACCATGTCCAACCCACGGCGGAGAGCGCGGCGCCTCCGGTGGCGCCCGGCGACGGCGGGAGCCCTGTGGAAGCGGGCGCATCGGCCGTCGCTCCTGACGCGGGTGACGCGGGTACTGCGGATCCGGACGATGATCATCTGGTCCCCGTCGGGCCCGCGACGGCGCTGGTACACGACATCTGCTTCATTCAAGCAGACTGTCGGGGCACGGGCCGTCTCACCCGATCCACGTACGTTCAAACGGAGCAAGGCGGCGGTGTCTCATGTGAAGAGACCAACGTCCCGGCGACGTGTCCGAGCCTGCTCAACCTCTGCTTGCTCCCCGGCCCCTTGCGCCCCCACCCGTATGAGACTCCCCCGGCGAAGGGAGGTCGCCCGCGAGACAAGGCCAAGGCCGAGCTTCGCAAGCTCGTGCAGAAGGTTCTCCCCTGCGTCGGTGACCCACCCGGCGCGCGCCTGGATTATCACTACTGGTGCGACAGCTATCGTCCCGACGGGACGTTGCTGGCCCGCGCATACCACGGTCACATCGCCGGAGGCGGCGAGCGGAGTTGGTCCCAGATCCTCGACGAGCACGGAAAGGTCACCGACGAGGGCCGCAACTGCGACTCGGGGCACAATTAGCACGATAGCCGCGCGCCACCGCCCGCGCGGTAGGCTGCCTTGGTGGACCGATGACGACTCCAGCGGTTGGTCAGGTCGCGAATCGCTTCGTACACCCGCGTGCCCGGAGGACTCCGCTGCTCCACGAGCCATAGCCGGGGCCCGACTGGCTCACACGATGCCGCCGCGCGGCCTCGACCTGCGACATGCCACCATCGACGTCGGCGACGACCCGCTCCCAGAACGCACGCCCCTTGAATCGACCCATGAACGCCTCCGGTCGCGAGCGTCGGCGGCGGGGGCCCAAGGCTCGAGACGTCCACGGCCGGACGGATACATCGCTCCGCTGGGGTCCTGGACGTTGTAAGACGTCTCCGATGAGCACCCGCCCGCTGAAACAGGCGACCGTTCCATCCCTTCTTCACGTGATGGCCCGTGTCTCACGAGCGCTCAAGGCGTCGATCCAGGTGCCGCTCGAGCGCCATGGCGTTCACGCAGGCCAAAACTTCATCCTCGAGCGCCTCTGGGAGCGAGACGGTCAGACGCCGGGAGAAATTGCGGAAGCGATCGGCGTAGAGGGCCCCACGGTCGTCCGCGCGCTCCAAAGAATGGCGGCGGCCGGGATCGTGGTCCGCAAGAGACATCCGACCGACGGACGCCAGATCGCGATCCACCTGACACCGGCCGGTGCACGACTTCGTACACACCTCCCACGGCTACTACGGCAGGTGGAAGAGCAGGCGTTCGCAGAATTTTCGAACGCAGAGCGAACCCAACTCCTCGCGTTGCTCGAGCGAGTCGACGCGAACCTCCGCGGCTAAACGACGACGGCTTGACATTCGGTAGCCGGCTTCCGATATAGGTAGCCGACTATCGATCCACGTCGGGTCGTCTCGCTTGGTTGTGCAAGACGCGCTCGACAAGCTTCAGGAGAGAGGTGCTCGGTGACTGACATGACCGCTCCCACCGCCGCTCGTTCGACCATCCGCACCCTCCGCTTCCATGGTTATGGAGAGCCCGGCGAGGTGCTCCGTCTCGAAGAAGCGCCCGTCCCCAGTCCGGGCGCGAACCGCATCCGGGTCGTCGTCCACGCCTGCGGGTTGAACCCGGCGGACTGGGCGCTGTGCCGCAGGCTGTACAACATGGACCTGCCGCGCGGGATCGGCATCGACGTGTCCGGCACCGTCGATGCCGTCGGCGAAGGCGTGACCGACGTCGCCGTGGGCGACAAGGTGCTCGGCTTCGCCGACTTCGCCAACTACCCCAGCGCCGGCGCATCCGACGTCGCCGTGCTCGATCACTGGGCGAAGGTGCCCGCCGGTCTCGACATGAATCTCGCGGCGGCGTTGCCCATGGCCGCGATCATCGGTCATCACGCGCTCGACGCCCTCGGCGTGAAGAGCGGGCAGACGCTGTTGATCCACGGCGGCGGCTCGATGATGGGCTTCAGCGCGGTGCAGATCGCTCGCGCGCGCGGCATCGAGGTCTTCACCACCGCCGGCTCCACCTACGCGGACAAGCTGCGCGGCTTCGGCGCGACGGTGACCGCGTACGGCGACGGCATGGTCGAACGGGTGAAAGCGCTCGGCCCCGTCGACCTCGTGCTCGACACCGTCGGCGGCGCGCTGCCCGATCTGATCCGCATCGTCGACGGCGATCCGAAGCGGGTGCTCTCCATCGCCGATCGCTCCGCCCTGCAGCTCGGCGTGCGCGGTAACTACGACGCAGGGCTTCCGCTGCGCTACGAGACGTTCGGCGAGATGGCGCAGGCTGCAGCGGCCGGGAAGTTCAGCATTCCCATCGCCCGCACCTTCCCGCTCGAGCAGTGGCGCGAGGCGATGGAGATCAGCATGAGCGGCAAGGCGAGTGGGAAGTTGCTGCTCCTGCCGGGATCCCCTTGAACGGGCTGGTCACCTCCGAGGTGATCCAGCCGCCGTAGAGTCCGCCGCGCTGCGGGATCACCCGCTCGCCGTCGCAAGGGCGCCCAAACCCGACGTTGTTCCGCACCGGCGCAGCCCGAATCTCCTCAACCGTCTTCGTCGTCATCGCCTCTTCACGCGCACGCGCGAGGAGATGGGCAATCGAGGGCTACGTCACGACGGGGCGGC
The DNA here is from genome assembly GCA_001931535.1 of Minicystis rosea. Lineage (GTDB taxonomy): Bacteria > Myxococcota_A > Polyangia > Polyangiales > Polyangiaceae > Minicystis > Minicystis rosea. Next base: position 25,152 of record CP016211.1, on the reverse strand, counting down.
GCGGGGTGTTACGGCGGTCCGGGATCCTCTTCGAGGACGCGAAGCACGTCATCGGCGCCGCGCCAACGGCCGCCGTCGATCAGCTCGACGAGCGCCGCGAGCTGCTCGATCGCATGGTCCTCGGGCCCACGCCAGACGACGAGCCGTTTCGCTGAAAGACGCGCGAGGAACGCACGCGTCACATCTCGCCCATCCAACCGCGGTATCTGGGAAAGCTGCCGTCGGTGCTGCTGGGCAAGACCGGCCATGTGCCCCAACCCCGGTGAACGACGGTCACACTCCTGGAACCTTCCGCGATAGGCCGCGTTGCGGAGCACCGGCAGAGCCTGCACGGGACACCGACTCGCCTCCTCCGTTCGAAGCGCCATTTCCTTCCATGAAAGATCCAGAATGCGAACACTGTACTGGCTCCTATTCTGCGCCCTCCCGCACGTCGCCTGCGCGGTCTCGGCGCCCCCGCCCGAGGGGCCCGCGCCACCCGGCGCGTCGCCTGCGCCGGCCGCATCCTCCGCCGTCTTGCCGCCGGCGCTACCGGCCGCGCCCACGGCGGTCGCCTCTGCGCCGCCCGTGACGCTGCACCGTATCCCGAAGCGTGGATCTTCGAGGCCCAGAACGCGAACCGCACTCTCAACTGCAGCGGGCTGGTCTACAAGCGAGGCTGCGCCGAGATGCGAAAGGGCTCGGTGACGGTCGACATGACGCTCGCGTCCGACGGGAAGGTGATCGGCGTCGAGCTGATCGAGAACGCCATCCGGCACGAGCCGGAGGTGGTGTGGCGCTGTCTCGAGCAGAACCTACCGAAGTGGCAGGCGCACCCGCCCGAGGGCGTCTCGCCGAGCTTCCGGCTCAAGCTGATATTCAGCGACAAGTGCTGATCCCGCCGCGCCCAGCGGCCGCGCCGATGCCTCCGGGGGCCGCACCGGCCGAACGCCGGCGCGGGGGTGAGGGGGTGAGGGGGTGAGGGGGTGAGGGGGTGAGGGGGTGAGGGGGTGAGGGGGTGAGGGGGTGAGGGGGTGAGGGGGTGAGGGGGTGAGGGGGAAGTGTGCCGCAAGAGCACGCCCGACGAGGGACAGCGGTGAAATCGAGCCACTGAAGCCGGCAACGATGCTCTTGTTCGGACTGGGCTGGGAGGGCCGCGAACTCCACGTTTAAAAAGAGCTAAGTGGGACGACGCGCGGTGTGGGTTAGCTTGGAGCGTCATGAACAGGGCCAGCGCTCCGAGGTCGAGCACCCATTTCAGACGCGGATGCGCCCTGCTGCTGGGCGTGTCCTGCCTCGCTCTCTCGAGCCGAGCCGCGGCGACGGAGGAGGGGGCGGAAGGGGCCCTCATTGCGATGACGTTGTTCCTCGGCGTCCTGCCCGGGACCGTTCCGTTTTTCGCGCTGCTCAAGCACGAAGACCCTGGCTACGTGACGCTGGGCGTGGATCTGGGGGCTGGCCAGCGGGCGAGGTCGTTTGCCATGGATCTCGACGCGGGCGGTTATCCGCGCCAGAGCTTGCCTGTCGGCTTCATCGGACGATCGCACCTCGATAGCGGCAGCAGGGCGGGGCTCGCCACGATTCGCCTCGACACGCTGGCGCTCCTGGCCATCGCCGGCAACGTCCGCGGCCCGCTGGTCCTGGAAGGGATTGGAGGCCTGACGTTCGTACCGCGCTGGATGTCGAACGCATACAAGACTGTCGACCGGTTCGCGGCCGTGGGGCCGAGCACGGGTCTACGCGTTCGCGCGATCGCGCCGCGCCCCTGGATCGGTACGGAGCTCGAGCTGCTCTACACTCCGCTCTTCGGGAGACCGGTCAGCGGGCGGCTCCACCACGTCGGCGCCACGAGCGCGCTCACCTTCTCGCCATTGGCCGAAAAGTGGCGGCCGGTGTCGTTCGAGCTCCGCGGACACCTGGAATGGGCCTGGAGCTCCGACGTGGTGGGCGGTCGACCCGACGCGAGCCTGCTCGCCGGCGTGCGAATTCGCTACGGCTCCACGGAGGACAAGCCCACGACGCGCGCCCGGTGAGGCTATCCCACGGCGAGGCGCCGGACGGTTGCTCCACATTGGCCTTCGCCATCGAGCTGGTTCGATGAGCGTGCCTATCGTCGACGGGCGGCTGTCGTGACGAGAGCACCCGTCTCGCGCAGCCAGAGCTCCACGTCCGCGCGGAGCTCCGCGGCGGCGCTCGTGGTCACCTCGTGGCCGGACTCGTAGGGTGGGAAGCGAATGCTGTGACGCTCACCCGTGCTCAGGGTGAGCTCGAGGACGCCGGGGCGCGCAGCGCCCGCGGGGGCGCTCTCGTCGACGGTGGCCTGAATGCCGCCGCTCCGGAGGAGGAAGGGAATGGCGGGCGAGTAGACGACGGCGTCGTATCGAGCATTGGTCATGAACGCATGTGTGCGTGAGAGCCCTTCGAGCAAGGCGTTGGCGCTGCTCGCGTCGCCGAGGAAGTAGCCGCAATGCGGCGTCACCATGCGGAGCCAGTACGCGTCGCCGGAGGGAAGCTCGCCGAGCCTCTCGCGCAAAAGGTGCTCGCCAGCCACGATCTCGTCCACGTCCTCCCCCATCAGAACACGCGTGGCCCCGACGCGGTCGGCGGCGGCGAGGCCGTGAATCGACGCCAGCGGGACCCCGAGCAAGGTGGTGAGCGCGTCGGGATCGCGCACCATCTCGGCGGCGCGCGCGGAAATGGCCTGCCCCTCCTCCACGGAGCGGCGAATGTCGTCGGCATCGTGGTTCTCGGGATGGGCCGTGAAGTCTGCGAACAATGGATCCTGCGCGATGAGGTCTCTCTGTTTTTCGATCTGGTACAGGCCGAGGAAGTTCGGCTGGATCAGGACCTCCCAACCGAACTGGGCGGCGACCAAGTCGGCCCCGAGCGGCAGCCCGGCACGCTCCGGGAAGGCGCGATCGAAATGGGTTTGCACGCGATCGGTGAGCCACGGGATCAAGGCCGACTCGGCCTCGGCCTCGACATAGTGCTGGAGCGCATGGAGCATCGCCGGCGCGCGCGTGCCGCCGTAGCTCTCGCCGACCAGCACCACGGGCGCGGCGATGAGGGCTGGGTGTCCGTCGAGGAAGTCGAGGAGCGCATGAATGAAGTCGCCCGCGTCGCTGACGTAGTTCGCGGATCCCTCGCAGGCCACGCCGAGCTCGTAGGAGAAGCCGGCGTCACGCTCGTCGAGGTAGAGCAGGTTGGCAAAACGCGTATACGAGTCGGGGTTCGGAGCGGGCCCCTTGTCCAGATCGGAGGCGTCGAGCGTGTGGGGTCCAGTGCCGAACGGAAAGAGAACACCCGTCGTGGCCGCGCCGGGACCACCGTTGAAGAAGACGAGCAGAGGCGCGTCCTCGGGCCGCTCGTCGGCGGGTTGGAACGAATAGAACATGCGCGCCGGGACGGCGGCGGCGCCCTGCTGCGCCGGGACTTCGAGATAACCGGCCTCGGCAACCAGCGGTGGCGGATCGGTGGACTCTGCGCCCGAAGAGCAAGCTGCAGGCGCGAGCAGGAGAGAGAGGGCGAGGGTCGAACGCCATCGGCTCATGGAAGATGCGTGGCGGGTTCGAGGCGCCGCCATCCATCGACCGCGAGGCGGAGGAGCACCGGAACGAGATCGCACACATGCGCTCTCCGGAGCCCGCCTCGCGGAGATGCGGAAGGCAAACGGGCGCGGGCCGTGAGCACGTTTACGCCACACGCCTCATCCATGGTGGGGCGATTGCCAATCTCCTCGCCAATGGTGCTCGAACCCGAACCGTCCATCGAGGCCTCGATCGAGCTCCACGGGACGAGGAGCCGCGTCCAGCCTTTCCAGCCCGAAGGCCGTCTGCGAGGCCCTCACCGGGCCCACTTGTCACAGCGGGTGCGACGCGTCCTGCTTCGACACCATCACGTCGTGCCGCCGAGCTCGAAATCCACCAAGGAGCCGACCCACAGAGCGTGAGCGCCGTGGCGTGGGCGCGGAGCGCGTCCGCGTGGAGACGGTAGGTCACGACGGCGAGCGTGAGATGGAAGAGCGTGTCCGCGAAGCTGTCGGCAGCGCGGGCGTCACCGTGCCTCATCGGCGCGCCAGGGCGCCGTCGAAGTAGTCGGTCCAGAATGCGGCGACGCACGCGGCGAGCACGAAGCGATCGCCGAGCGTCCCGGTCGCGAGGCCGGCCACGAACGCGGGGCGGAGGAGGACCAGCGTCCAGGGGATGGCTATCCGGAGGCGAGACGGCGTGCTCATCGGTGCCGAGGGTACTTCGGCGTCGACAGGAGGCCATTCCTGGGCCGCATCACGAGAGCACGTCGGCGGCGGTCTTCGCACCAAAAGCGTTGCCGACCCACCGGTCGAGGGTCGCCGTGTCCACGCACGCCTGGATGCGACCGCGCTCCTCCTCCGTGAGCGCGATCCCGGCGCCAGGATTCATGGAGACTCGAGGCTGATTCGCCCGAGCCCGCCCGAGCGAAACGCGTGGATCAGGATCTCCGACGCCTTGTGGAGATCGACCGCGCCGCCGCTCCGCAAACACCCCCGCCGCCGCCCGATCGCCGCGATGAGCTCCTCCGGCTCCGGCGGCATCTCGGCGAGCTTGAAGCACGCGCGCAGACGGTCGGGATAGCGCTCCAGGAAGAACCGCGCGCCGAACGCGGCGACGCTCGCATGTTCAATCGCGGTGTCGGGGATCGAGCCGGCCAGCGCGAGCCGCAGCGCGGCCGCCTCGTCCTCGATCTTTGGCCACATGATCCCGGGGCTGTCGAAGAGCACCATTCCGCTCTTCAAGACGACCTGCTGTTGGGCCTTGGTGACAGCGGGCTTGTCGCCGACCGCGGCGACGGCGCGGCTCATCAGCGTGTTGATCAGCGTCGACTTGCCCACGTTCGGCACGCCCACGATCATCGCGCGCATGGGCTGGGCCGAGGTTGCCTCGCGCGGGCAAAGGCGCTTGCTCAGCTCGAGGACTCGGGTCCGCGCCTCCGCGGCGCGGTCGCTGCGGAGCGCGACCGCGAGCACCGCGCCCCCTTCGCCGACGCGCCCGGACGCGAAGTGACGGAGCCAGTCTTCGGTGATCTGCGGGTCGGCGAGATCGCTCTTGCTCAGCACCTTGAGGCAGGGCTTCTGCCGGCGGAGCTCGGCCACGACAGGGTTCTCGCTCGCCCGGGGGAGGCGCGCGTCGAGCACCTCGATGATCACGTCCTGCGACGGCATGGCCGCGGCGAGCTCGCGCCGCGCCTTGGTCATGTGCCCCGGGTACCACTGGATCGACATCGGGCGCGTTCTACCACCGTCCCCACGATCGAGGGCGCTCCGCACGAGCCGACGCGACAGGACCGTCCAGCATCGCCGCGTCAGCGGCGCTCCGTGGTCAGCGCGAGCGCGGGAGCGAGCTCGTCGCCGATCACCCTCCGCAGTGCGGAGCGGCGGAAGGGGGGCTGGAGTACCTTGCTACCGCAGTGCGGAGCGGAGCGTTGGGAGGTTTGGAGCACCCATGGATGATGCGAGCGACTCGCAGGCTGCGCGGATGGGGGCTCCAGGGGCAGCACCTCGCGCGCGATGGACAGCGCCTGTTGGACCGAGGCGCGCCCTTCGTCCCGGCGCCCGCTTTCGAAGAGCATCGCCCCGAGGTTCGCGAGCGTGCCGGCGATTTCGTGGTGGCGTTCACCGAAGAGGCACGTCTTGCGAACGATGGATTCCCGATAGCTGGCCTCGGCGTCGGCCGTGCGCCCGAGCGCGCATTGCGCGTCACCCAGGTTGTGGAGCGCGTACGCAATCTCGGGGTGATCGGGGCGCGCGGAGCGCGCATGGAGCTCGAGCGCCCGGCGATAACAGGCTTCGGCCTCGGCGGATCGGCCTTGCTCCGAAAGCGCGTCGCCGAGCCCGCAGAGATCGCCGCCGAGGCTCAGGCCGTCGTCGCCGAGCGCCTGCGACGACAGCGAGACGGCGGCGCGCGCGTGCCGCTCGGCCGCGTCGAAATCCCCATCCGCGCACGCGAGCCCCGCGAGGTTGTGGAAGCACGTGGACGGGGTGGGCTCACCGTTCGCGCGGCGGATCCCCTCTGCGCGTGCGTAGCCCAGAGCCGCCTCGGGAGCTCGTCCTGCGAACCGCAGGAAGACGGCGATCCTGTCGTGATGGACGGCGACCGCGAGCGCGCCGCCGCTTCCCACGCGCTCTCGTCGATCGCAGGGCTCATGTCGGGCGGTGCTCAGGCCTGCGCACTGTCGACGGCGGAGCGGACGCGGAGCCCATGGTTCGGGACGCCGGGGTCGCCGCCGGAGCCTCCGCCCGCTTGGGAGATCCGCACGGTCGTGCGTACGCGCAAAGGCGCCTGGCCTTGGTCCGTTGCGCTGTTCTCGGTGGCGCTATCCCGGATCACGAGCTCGTTCGAATAGGCCGTGGCCTCGGCGGCAGTGAGCGTGATGACAGCAGCGGAGCCGAGCAACCTGGCGGTGGTGCGGAACATGGGAATCGTCCTTCCTTCGAGCCCTCGATGGGGCGGATGCGTCCATTGCAGCGGTTGCAGCGGTCGTGCCGGGGCCGGAGGGCCACAGATCCACGAGAAAGCCGGGCCTGCACGCCGCCACGAGCGTGCGCGCACGCTCGATCGCACACGTCACGCGGCGGGCGTCGAATGGGCGGGGACCTCGGGGGCAACCGTTGCACCGGCTGCAAGTGCCGAGTCCCTCGCCGATCTCATCGCGGCGTACCACTCCCGCCTCCATGCGGAGGTCTTCCCTCGATCCAGCCCGAGGTGCATCAGGCGAGTGATCTTCCCCCGTGGCCCCCCCGAAGGCGCGAGAATGCGCGGTATCCTCCCCGTGCGTCGCGGCGGGCCGAGGAAGGCCCGCGCCGGCACGAGGAGCGAGCGTCGAGTCCGGCAAGCACGAGGCCCAGCTCGACGCCACGTCGAGGCGAGCCGGATTCGTCCGCATCGCCCCTCGGCGCCTGATCCTCCGTCAGATGCGTGTACGTCCTCGATCCCGAGCTCATGAACGCCGTCGAGCCGCGCGCCGAGCTGGTCGACGTTGCCGGCCGGAGGAGCACGACGCCTCGGGTTGCGAGATCGATATCGTTCGGGATCCCGTAGCCGAGCGCGGCAGATCGACTCTTTCGGTCACGGAGAGGTCCTTTCGTCGAATCGTGGGATCGACGGCGGACCCAGCATGGCGCGGCCAGCGACGGAGGTTCGCTGGAGCCGGACCCCTCGATCGGCTCAAGATGTGTCGATGATTGCTGCTACGCGCCCCGCCGCGTCGGCTTTCCTCCCTCAAAATCGCCGAGGATTCCTCGGTCGGCCGCCCTGACGGCGGGGCGCTCGCGACGCAATTATCGACACATCTTCAGGGGGCGAGCTGCACGATGCCGATGTCGAGGTTTTTGGGCGCGAGAGGCCCGAACCCGAAATCCACGGCCGCACCGCTCCCGTGGAAGAGGACGATGGCCTTGCCGTCCGGCTGGAGCCCAAACGTCTTTCTAGGGCTGATGTCGTCGATGGTCGCGCCGGCCGCGCCGAACCGGCGATACCACTTCATCGTGCCGTCCGCCGCGATCTTGCCTGCGACAAGATCGATGTTGCCCACGCTCGGGAAGCTGGCTCCGCCGACCGAGATCGTGGCGTTGTCTCCGAGCAAGAAGCCAATCTCGCCGCTGTTGCCCACATCGATGCTGGGGACCTCGCTCATGAGCTGAACCCAGACCGGCTGGTATTGCTCGGAGAGCCTGAAGACGGACCAGGTGCCACCGGGGGGACGGGGAGGTCCCCGAGCTTGTAGAAGTCGATGTAGCTGGACAGGATGAGCTCGCCCGCCGGGCCGATCGCGAGCTCCTCCGGGTAGCAGTTGTTGCAGAAGAGAGCGCCGTCCACCCATTTCCCGTCGGGGTCGAGATGCGCCATGAACCCCTGCGTCCAGTCGACCGGCGTGAGCGTCGGCCCGCCGAAGCTGATCGGGCTGGCGACGGAGCCGGTGATGAAGATGTGCCCCTGCGCGTCGAAGGCGAGGCTGCGAAGCGTGTCGTTGTTCTCGAGCTCGTCGACCACCCACTCGTGGTGCCAGACGAGCGAGCCCGTGGCGGCGTCGAGCGCGAGCCCGTACCAGACGCGATCCTTCGAGCTCGCCGGATCCGCGATGACCTGACCGTCGTAGACGGCGCCCGGCGCGGCGTGACCGGCGATAACGACCTCGTTCAGCGGGGAGAGACCGTACGCATAGAACGTCGTCCCGCCGTTGCCCGGAGCGGTGAGCGTCGTTCCCCACTGATAGACGCCGTCGCCGTCGAACGCGACGAACACCGCGTCTCCCCAGCCGTCCGACGAGAGCGCGCCCCCGCCGAAATCGAGGGTCTGCGTGAGAATCGTGGTGATGATCACGCCGGTGTCGCTCGCCCCGATGATGCGGTAGGGGTTGCCGGTGTTCTGCGGCTGCGACGGAAGCTTCTTGATCCAGAGCTCCTGGCCGCTCGCCGACAGCTTCGCGAGGAAGTAGCCATTCGCCGCGTCCGCCTGGATCGTCTGGGCCTTGAAGTTGATACCGTTGCCGGGCGTCCCGAGCTCACCGATCACGTAGATGTCGCCGTTCGGCGCGACCTCGAGGGCCCTCGGCGATTGATCCGCCGCGTCGCCATACAGCCGACCCCACAGGCCGCATTCCTTTCCGTCGCAGTCCTCGTCGAGATTGTCGGCGCAGGTCTCTTCTCCTACCGGCGAGCACATACCGCTGCTCGAGCTCGAGCTTGCCGAGGACGAGCTCGCGCTCGCGCTCGTCGACGAAGAGCTCGACGCCGTCGCGGAGTTGGCCGTCGAGCTGCTCGACGCGTCGCCCGACCCCGTGACGGACGACGCGGTGGAGGTCGCGGTTGAACCAGTGCCGCCGGCTCCCCCGCTCCCCGAAGGCGGCTGGCCGCCGCCGCAACCCGGCGAGAGCCAGAGGACCAGAGGGGACGTCAGGATCGTGGCAATGAGTAAGCTCTTATTACGATAGTTCATGCTTCGACGGTAACACACGATTGTGCTCGTCATCACCGATTCCTCGATGCGGGTGTCGCCCGAGGGGTCGTTGCTCACGAAGAAGATCGCGCTCCCATGCTGGATCACGTCGTTGTGCTCGAGGCGCGTGCCGCAGAGCGAGTCGGCACGGAAAGGAGGAGTTGGCAGCGTGCCGCTCTGCGAACACCGAACTGCTGACGCTGGAGCGGCGACTGGCATCCACGCGAGGCGAGCCCCATGCGACGTCGCTCGAGCTCCCGGTCCAATGGGACCTCGGGGCTCCAATACCCCACCTCGGGCCCCCCGATTATCGGGGTACACGACTTGGCCCGAACGGCGCATTGCGCGAAGCGGCTCGAGGCCTCTTCTCGTTCGATACCAACACCATGCCCGAGCAAGCGAAGAAGAGGACGGTGAAGCGTCGTTCGTCTCCGGTCGACGTCGGCGTCACGGGCGACGCGCGTGCAGCCGAGCGCCCCCGCTGCTGCTGCCCCGCAGGCCCGCCGGCCTCATCGAGGCGCGTCGTCAGCAGGCGCCCGGGAAGTCGCACGAGAGCAGGTACATCGCGCCCACGCACATCTGGCTCGGGAAGCTCTGCGGCGAGGCGCCGTCGTTCTGGAACGAGCACTCGAGGTGGAACGTCTGACCGTCCTCGACGACGATCTTGGTCGTGTCGAAGAGCTTGGGCTCGGGATCGGCCCACTGCGTGGACTCGTACAAGGTCTGATCCGTCTCCTTGATCGACAGGCGGAAATGCGTGCCGCCCGCGTGCATGTGCGAGGAGGCCGCGGCGATGCGGTAGCTGCCGCCGGCGGGCTCGTCGTAGGCGACGTCGATCGATCCGTGCGCCGGCACCTGCAAGCCGTACTGCTCGACCGGCAAGACGGTGCGGAAGAGGAGGGGCACGACCACGGGCTTGCCGAGATCGAGATCGAGCGTGGCGCAGGCCTCGGCGGGCGTCGCGCCGGTGTTGAGGAAGTGCGCGTCGAAGACGAGCTGCGTGCCCTTGGTGACGCGGAGGCCGATCTGCACGGGAACCGCGGTGAAGGCGTAGTGGACGCCCGAGCTCTCGTACGAGACGCCCGTGAGCATCTGGAACTCGCCCTTGGTCTGCGCGTCCATCAGCTCGGCCTCGGAGCAGGGCGAGAGGCCGTCCGGCTCGGTGGATCCGTCGCGGGAGACGAGCAGCGCGTGGTGGCCCGCGGTGCCGAGCGTGCCGGCGAGGCCGCTGACGTCGATGTCCTCCGGCGCGGTCCAGCGCAGGCACATGGTGCGCTCCTCGCCGGGGCCGAGCGAGGCGCCGGCCGCGAGGTGCAGCGTGCTCGCGTCGAAGCTCGGCGCGCACGCGGGTGCGCCGCCCGTGCCCACGCTGCCGCCGTCGCCACCCGTGCCATCACTCGAAGAACCGCAGGCAGCGAGCGCAACTGCGGAGACGATGAACGTGCAGAGTGCCCAGGATTTCATGCTCTTCCAACCTCCACCCGAAGAATGCTCGGCCAACGCGCTGCCGCGGCGAGCACCGCTGAAAGCGATCAAGGAGCACTCCGAGGCTCGCTGGGCCCGCGATCGGGCCCGCTCGAGGCGACGCGGAAGCGTTCCAGTTGTTCGAGAACCGCTCGCTGACTTAGGCAGCGCCCCCGCGCCAATCCACTTATCTATTTTTAATATCGGACCCGACGGGCTACGTTCTCTCTCGACGACGGCTCACCGAGGTCCAGCTCGACGTGGTCGCGAGGGGCTGGAACGCACCGTAAGGCGGAGGATTCGTCCCCGTGCCCCGAGCTGCACATCGCCGCGCGGCCGGCGGCAAACGATGGTGAGGAATCGAGCGCCCCTTCGAGCGCCGATTCCGCGAGGAAGCTGCCGCCGCTCTCGACCGAGCAGCAGCAGCTCGTCCAGATGGGGTTGCGCATGGTCGAGCATCGCGCCGATGAGGTCGTGCGCCGCCATCGCGACTTCGTCACCGCGGAAGAGCTGCTCGCGATCGGTGCCCTTGCCTTGCACGAAGCCGCCCTCGCCTACCGCGAGGATCGGCACCCGAGCTGTCTCCACTTCGCCAAGCACCACGTGCACGGGCGCATGCTCGACGCCATTCTCACCGAGCACTTCTCGCTCCGCGCCCGCGTCGAGCACGCCATGGAGCGGGCCTTCTGCCGCTTCCAAAGCCACCAGACCTTGGACCTCAATCTGTTCGCCGACGACGAAGAGAAGCTCCTCGACGGCGCCCGCCGCGGCTGCGCCGACGCGCTCGCGGCGACCTTTCTCGCCGGCTTGCTCGAAGCACAACAGGCGACCCCGGAAGAGGCCGTGGCCGAGCTCGAAGGACAACAGACCACGCTCGCCTCGCTGCAAAACGCCCTGGCCACGCTCCATCCCGATGAGCAGACAACGATTCAGCTCGTGTACGGCAAAGGCATGACGCTCGCCGAGGTGGCCCGCGGGGCTGGGGTCCAATTGAACACGGCCAAGAATCGACACCTGCGCGCGCTGCGCAAGCTGCGCGCGCTCCTGGTGGAGCGAGGAGCGATAGGGCGCTGATTGCGAATGTCGAGCAGCAAGCACCACGCGGCACGCAACGCTCTCCCTCGACTCGGCTCCTCGCCCTTTGCGCCCACTCGACCCCTCCCCTCGCGTCACCACCCGTGCGGGCACGCCGATCATCAGAGCGGGCGTCGCCGGGAAACTCTCTCACCGGCGAAGGGGCGCACACCACCGGCCGCTGACTGGGCTGCAGAGCTCCGCGGCCGGTGCCGAGGCGAAGGTGGGTGTGGGCGCTGGTGATGGCGGTTCCGGTGTTGATTGCGGCGGGCGTGGGGGCGTGGTTGCTCATGGGAGAGGCGTCGGGGCCGGCGCCCGGCACGGCGACGACGCCCGCGGCACGGCCGAACCGGTGAGTGGAGGTCTCGCACGGGGAACGGTGCTGCTCGTCGAGGGCGGCCAGCGACGACTGGCAAGCAACCTGGCACGCCCCTGCTACGCGAGCTCCGCAACGCGGTCACGCGGCTCGTACTGCTCCCCGCGCTGGGCCGGAGGAAGCCTTGGCGACACCACGCCGGTAAGCTCATCGGCGCAGAGCGGCGCGGCCGAAAACGATGTCGGCACCTTGCTCCAGCTGTCCTTGATCGAGCTGCTTGATCGACGGCGACAGCTTCAACGCCCGATGGTGAATATCACCCGATCCACGATCCAGTTCTCCTCACGGGAATCCTGCGTGCTTTCAGACCGGGCGCTACACGTGGGCGGCCACCTCCGCGATCGTGGCGCGCAGCCAGCGATGCCCGGGATCGGCGTCGACTCGCTCGTGCCACACCTGACCGACGCGCCCCGCGGGCAGCGGGATCGGCGGCGGCAGGATCCGAATCGGGTACGTGCGCGCGAACGCCTCGGCCACATGGCGGCCGACCGCGGCCACCAGATCGGTCTGGGCCACGAGGGCGGGCACCAGGAGAAAGTGCGAGACCCGCGCGCCCACGCGGCGCGAGAGCCCGCGCGCGGCCAGCGCGCGATCGACGGACCCGGGGCTGTCGGCGCGCTCGGAGACGAGCACGTGCGACAGCTCGACGTAGCGCGCCAGCGTGAGGCGCTTGCCCACGCGCGGGAGGTCGCGGCGGACGATGCACACGTAAGGCTCCTCGAAGAGGAAGCACTGCGCGTGGTGCGGCGGGATCTTCCCGTAGAAGCCGGCCATCAGATCGACCTCGCCGCGCGCGAGCGCGTCGGGCACCTCGTGCAGGCCCCAGGCCCGCACCTCGATGCGCACGCCGGGCGCCTCCTCCCCGAGGCGGCGGAGCAGCGGCGGCAGGAGCACGAGCTGCACGAAGTCGCTGGCCGCGAGGACGAAGGTGCGCTCGCTCGTCGCCGGATCGAAGGCCGCGGGCGCGAGCGCGGTCGTGAAGAGCGCGAGCCCCTGTCGGATCGGGACCGAGAGCTCGAGCGCTCGCGGCGTCGGCGTGACGCCGCGCGGGCCGCGGAGGAAGAGCGGATCGTCGAAGAGCACGCGGAGCTGCGCCAGGGCGTTGCTCACCGCCGACTGCGTGACCCCGACGCGCGCCGCCGCCCGCGTCACGTTGCGCTCGATCATGAGCGCGTCGAAGGCCACCAGCAGGTTGAGGTTGGTGCCCGCGATATTGGCCATGGTGATGACGAGTATCACGATCATGCGTTGGAGTGACACCGGCCGACGACGCATGTTCGCCTCGTGGCGCTTCGACATCGCGCCGAGGAGAAGAGACATCATGATCGAGACCATCACGTTGCCGGAGCTCCGCGAGCGCGCGGAGAACGGAGATCCGCTGACCCTCGCCGAGGTGCTGCCGAGCGCGTACTACGCCTCCGGGCACATCCCGGGCGCGGTGAACCTGCCGCTCGACGGCCTCGATGCCACCGCCGCGCGCCTCTTGCCGGACCGCGCGGCGGACGTCGTCGTGTATTGCTCGGGCCCGACGTGCAAGAACTCGCACGTGGCCGCGGAGCGGCTGGCGTCGCTCGGCTATCGGTCGGTGCGCGTCTTCACCGGCGGCAAGGCGGCGTGGAAGGACGCGGGCCTGCCGCTCACGGTGTCGCCGTGAGCGCCGAGATCGCGGCGGCGCTGCCCGGCCGGGACACGAGGATCGCCGCGCTGCTGCGCACGACGGACGCAACCGCGCCGCTCGTCGTGCGCGTGGCGCTCGGCACCGTCATGTTCCCACACGGCGCGCAGAAGCTCCTCGGCTGGTTCGGCGGCTTCGGCTTCAGTGCCACGATGGGGCACCTCACCGGGCACTATCACCTCCCGGCGCCGATCGCGTTTCTGGTGATCGTGATCGAGTCGTTCGGCGCGCTGGCGCTGGTCGCGGGCGCGTTCACGCGCGTGGCCGCAGCCGGGCTCGCCGCGGTCATGATCGGTGCGATCGTGACCAGCCACCTGGAGCACGGGTTCTTCATGAATTGGTTTGGCAAGCAGGCCGGCGAGGGCTTCGAGTATCACCTCCTCGTCCTCGCGATGGCCGCCGCCCTGATGATCACCGGCGGCGGCCGCGCCTCCGTCGATCGCGCGCTCGCGCCCGACGCGTGAGCGAGCCTGAAACGGGTTACGCTCCCGCCCATACGCGCCTCGCGGATCGCTGCCCTCGCCGTCGCCTCGTCCATCGTGACTGCCCAGCACCCCGCGGCGTGCGCACCCGCGCCGCCGCGGGGTGCACGTGCAGATCGCGGAGGAGAGCGCGCTCATCGTGTGGGACGCGCAGCAGCGGCGCGAGCACTTCATCCGGCGCGCGGCGCTCCGCACCACGGGGAAGGACTTCGGCTCCCCAGCGATCCCCGGCCGATACCGCCGGCGCGACACGTTCGAGCGCGCCCAAGCGCCCGCTTCAGCTCATTCCGCGCTTCATTCCACACTTCCTATCCGAGAGGTGCTGCCCCCGTACAGCAAGCGGTTTGCACCGAGCGGCTCCCCTCTCCCTGGCTGGTGGAGCGGGGAATGAAGCTGTCGCCTCGCTCGATTTCCTTGCGCGTCCCGCCTCAGCACACAACGCTCCATCCACCACGGCGAGCACCGCCGCATCCCCACGAGCCCCTTCATGACCGAAGCTGCACGCCTCGATCCAGAAGCCAGACTCCGCGCCGAGATCGAGCGCGCCGTCGCGCCTTAGGTGGGCGTCGCCCCGCCCGCGATGCTCGCCAAGATGCGCGAGCTCGCAGAGCGCTATTACCGCGAGCACCCCGAGGCAGCGCGCGTCCTCCACATGCTCGATCGCGGGCAGCCTCTGCAGAGCGGAACGGTGGCGCTCGCAGCGGAAGACGACGAGGCCCAAGCCGCAACCCGCGTGAAGGGGGCGTGAGCATGGCCCCCGAGCTGCACATCGCCGCGCGACCGGCGGCAAACGATGGTGAGGAATCGAGCGCCGATTCCGCGAGGAAGCTGCCGCCGCTCTCGACCGAGCAACAGCAGCTCGTCCAGATGGGGTTGCGCATGGTCGAGCATTGCGCCGATGAGGTCGCGCGCCGCCATCGCGACTTCGCCACCGCGGAAGAGCTGCTCGCGATCGGCGCCCTCGCCTTGCACGAAGCAGCCCTCGCCTACCGCGAGGATCGGCACCCGAGCTTTCTCCACTTCGCCAAGCACCACGTGCACGGGCGCATGCTCGACGCCATTCGCACCGAGCACTTCTCGCTCCGCGCCCGCGTCGAGCACGCCATGGAGCGGGCCTTCTGCCGCTTCCAAAGCCACCAGACCTTGGACCTCAATCTGTTCGCCGACGACGAAGAGAAGCTCCTCGACGGCGCCCGCCGCGGCTGCGCCGACGCGCTCGCAGCGACCTTTCTCGCCGGCTTGCTCGAAGCGCAACAGGCGACCCCGGAAGAGGCCGTGGCCGAGCTCGAAGGACGACAGACCACGCTCGCCTCGCTGCAAAGCGCCTTGGCCACGCTCCGTCCCGATGAGCAGACAACGATTCAGCTCGTGTACGGCAAAGGCATGACGCTCGCCGAGGTGGCCCGCGAAACTGGGGTCCACGTGAACACGGCCAAGAATCGGCACCTGAGCGCGCTGCGCAAGCTGCGCGCGCTCCTGGTGGAGCGAGGAGCGATAGGGCGCTGATTGCGAATGTCGAGCAGCAAGCACCACGCGGCACGCAACGCTCTCCCTCGACTCGGCTCCTCGCGCTTTGCACCGCTCCTGCCCACTAGAGCGGTTTCCACTCGGGTTCGGTACAAGCAGAGAACGCCCGGCAGGGTGATGGCATGCGGGCTGCGCGGGCTCCGCGCATGGGACCGTACAGTGTCGACTTGCGACAGCGGATTGTTGACGCCTACCGCAACGGCGAGGGAAGCATGCGAGAGATCGCGGAGCGTTTCGCCGTCGTTCTCAGCACTGTGCAGGACTATCTCAGTCTCGAGCGGACAACCGGGAGCGTTGCGCCTCGTCCGCACGGTGGCGGAAGGGTCTCGAAGATCGACGAGGCCGGAGCACAGCAACTACAGGCGCTCGTGGATGAGAAGAACGATCGAACCCTGGATGAGCTGATCGAGCTGCTGGAGCGCCGCACAGGTGCGCGCGTGAGCCGCCCGACGATGTGCCGGACGCTGAAGCGGCTTGGTTTGCCGCGAAAAAAAAGACGCTCTGTCCAAGCGAACAAGACAGGCCCGATGTCCAAGTCGCGCGCCGCAGGTTCCGCCGTCGAGCGTTGGCGGCGGGGGCGCGACGGCTGATCTTCGTCGACGAATTTGGCGCTCATCTCGGCATGACGCGTCGCTATGGGCGCGCGCCTCGCGGCAGGCGTGCCTATGGCAAGGTCCCCGCCAACCCGGACCCGAACATCACGCTGGTGATGGGGCTTGGCCTGCGAGGTGTCGTCGCACCGTGGGCCTTTAAGGGGGCGATGAACGGTGAGCACTTCGATGTCTACGTGCGCCAAGTGCTCATGCCCGAGCTGAAGCGCGGAGACGTGGTCATTGCCGACGGCCTTGGCGCGCATCGCCTGCGCGGCGTGCGCCAAGCGCTCCGTGCTCGAGGCGTTCGCTATTGGATTCTGCCCGCGTATTCGCCAGACCTGTCGCCGGTGGAGAACTGCGGCTCCAAGGTCAAGGAGGCCCTTCGCGCCGCAGCTCCGCGCACCGTGCCGGCGGTTTACGACGCGATGGTCCGTGGGGTCGACAAGGTCTTTCGGCAGGACGCGCAGGGCTGGTTCGCGCTGAAAGGCTACATCCGACGACCTCGTCGTCGCGCTCGTCCGCGCCCGGTCCAATCGCGCGCGCCCACGCCACTTGGTCGAGCTCGCGCCTCGCCGAAGACCGGCTGTACCGCACTCGAGCGAAAACCGCTCTAGTGCTGCCCGCCCGAAGTCTGGCCACAATTGGCCAGACTTCGGCACCGCTTCGCGGCGGCGCTTCGCGCTCGGGCATCACTATCGGTTTCGATGGGGCTACGCCCCAAACCCCGCCGCGCTTCGCGCGGCCTAGCGCCGAGGCCCGAGTTCCTGACGGAACTTCGGGCGCGCGGCACTAGTACTACAGCAGCACCTGGACAACAGCGTTCCCGGCTCAAGGGATCCAGCCCATGAGCACCTCCTCACCAGCAGAGCGCCCTCTGCCGAAGCTCGATGCCTTCGGAGAGGATTTCACCGCCTTCCACGCACGTTTTGCCTCGCTGTTCGCGCGGAGCGAGCCCCGCAGGAAGGCGGTTCAGTACGTGCGCACGCTGATGGGGCCGGTTGAACGGCGTAACGGCTGGCAGATGGCCGAAGCCATGGGCGACCGGAGGCCGGATGCCGTGCAGCGCTTGCTCTGCCACGCGACGTGGAGTGCGCGCGACGCGCGTGATCGCTTGATGGATTTCTCGGTCGAGCAGTTCGGTGATCCGGAAGGCATCGGCATCCTCGACGACACCGGCTTCATCAAGAAGGGGAGCGCGTCTGTCGGCGTGCAACGGCAATACAGCGGCACGGCCGGCAAGATCGAGAATTGTCAGATCGGCGTCTTCCTCGGCTACGACAGCGAGCGCGGGCAGGTGTTGCTCGACCGCGCGCTCTATCTGCCCACGTCGTGGTGCGAGGATGCCGCGCGTCGCAAGGCCGCGCATGTGCCCAAGGGCGTGCGATTTCACACCAAGCCCGAGCTCGGCTTGCGCATGCTGCGCCGAGCCTGGCGTCGAGGCGTCCCGATGGCCTGGATCACCGCCGATGAAGCGTATGGCGATGATGGTGCCTTCCGCGCGGCGCTCGACAAGGCCGAGCGGCGCTACGTGCTCTGCGTCTCCTCGAGCACGAAGGCGTGGGCCACGGTGCTGAACGCCGTCGCCGCAGCCGAAGCCGACCGACCACGCATGGGTCGGCCGCGCACGCGCTTCTGGCTCCTGCCCGGCGTCGCACGTCCCCAGAGCGTCAAGACCATTGTGGCCTCTTGGCCAGCGACGCAGTGGCACCGCTTAGCTCTTCAGCAAGGCGAGAAGGGACCCATCGAATACGACTGGGCCTGCGCACGGGTGACCGAACGACGCAAGCGCCGCCCTGCACGTGAGAGTTGGCTCTTGGCGCGCCGCTCGATCAAAAATACCGCCGAAGTGGCCTACTACCTGTCCAACGCGGGGGCCGCGACGACACTGGAGACTCTCGCCCGCGTGGCCTCACGTCGATACACGATCGAGCAGTGTTTCGAAGAGGCCAAGGATGACGTCGGCCTCGATCAGTACGAAGTACGCACGTGGCCGAGCTGGCATCGACATGTGACGCTGACGATGATGGCACTCGCGTGGCTGGCATCCATCCGCGCGAAGCTGCGCGATCCATCCTCGACGCTTTCCTGCGCGTTGGAGGAGCAACCCGCGCAGCTCGTGCCGGGGAAAAAAGCCGCATAACCAGGCCACCGACCCGAGCCATGCGGAGGGCACCCTGGTCGCTCTCCGAGGCGCGTCGGCTGATGGGCTTGGCCTCACCGCTGCCGGCCTACTCGCGCGAGCTGGCGTGGGTCTGGATGCTCTGGCGGCGCGACCGGCGCGCCGCTGCGCGACGAAGTCACTACCGACGCCGCCGCCATCGTCCTTCCGCGCGAGCCCCCTGAGCAAGGCTACCGATGTGCTGCTGTAGTACTAGAGACCCGATCAACTAAGAACCAAGGAAGATCGATCCCTTACCCACCGCGGGATCGACACCGGCGCGGCCCTCTGATCAAACCGGAACTGGAGGTGCCGCATGGCCACGCTCTGGAAGCCGCCGGTCGAGCTGTCGTCGTTGGAAAAGAAGATCGTCGAACGTTGTGGGAAGCGACGCGTCTTCGTGTTTCTGCGGGAGCTCCGGCACCTCATCTTCGATGAGGAGATGCAGCGGAAGTTGCACACGGCCTACGAGCGTGCGGACCGCGTACCGCCGGTGCAGTTGGCGCTGGCGTCGCTGCTGCAAGCTGCGCTTGGCGTGCCGGATCACGAAGTCGTCGAGCTGACGGTGATGGATCGGCGTTGGCAGATGGTGCTCGGTTGTTTGAGCGCCGAGGAGCCGCTCTTTTCGCAAGGGACGCTGTTCTACTTCCGCCAGCGCATGATCGAGCACGACCTCGACCGCGAGCTGTTCGACAGGACCGTGCGGCTGGCGCGGGAGACCGGCGGGTTCAGCGCGACGCACCTGCGCGCGGCGTTCGATGCGAGCCCGCTGTGGGGCGCGGGGCGCGTCGAGGACACGTTCAATCTCATCGGTCGTGCGGCCAAACACGTGGTGCGTACGGCGGCCGAGCTGACGGGCAGATCGTTCGAGGAGGTCGCGAAGGACGCGGGCATCCCGGTCGTCACGGCGACGAGCATCAAGACGGGGCTCGACATCGACTGGGACGATGCCGGCGCGAAGAAGCGGGCGCTGGAGAAGCTGCTCGCACAAGTGTCCGCGCTCGGCGCGTGGATGAACAAGCAGCTCGCAGAGCACCTCGGCGCACCTCCGCTCAAAGAGCAGTGGGAGCTGGTCGAGAAGCTCGTCGCGCAGGATACCGAGCCCGATCCCGACGATGGCGGCGGTCGGCGCATCAAGCACGGCGTCGCCAAGGATCGACGTATCAGCGTCAGCGATGCGGACATGCGCCACGGCCGCAAGAGCAAGAAGAAGCGCATCGATGGCTACAAGCGGCACATCGCCGTCGATCTCGACACGCCCGGGCTCGTGTGCGCCGTCGCGCTCACGCCGGCCAACCAGCCGGAGCGCGTCGCAGCAGCGGAGCTGTTCGCGGATATCGAGCGTCAGGGCGCCGACGTGCACGAGCTGTTCATCGATCGCGGCTATCTCGGCGACGAGAGCATCGAGTCGCATCGACGCCGTGGAATGGCGGTGCGCTGCAAGCCGTTCCCGCTGCGCAACGGCGCGCTCTTCTCCAAAGCGGACTTCACCATCGATCTCGACGCTGGCACCGTGCGCTGCCCGAACGACGTGGTGGTGCCCTTTGCGCTCGGCCAAACCCTCCACTTCCCCGCCACGCGCTGCGCGGCTTGTCCGCTCCGTGTGCGATGTACGCAGGCCGCAGGCAAGCGAGGGCGCAGCCTCTCGGTTCACCCGAACGAGCCTTTCCTCGTCGAGCTCCGCGCGCACGCCAAGACGCCTGAAGGCAGAGCAACGCTGCGCCAGCGCGTCGGGGTCGAGCACGCCCTGGCCACGATCCACAACCGCCAAGGCGACCGCGCCCGCTACCGAGGGCTGCGCAGGAACCTGTTCGATCTGCGGCGCCAGGCGGCGCTCTCGAACCTCTGCGTGGCCGACCAGCTTGCCAGGGTTGCGGCCTAATTGGTCAGGTCTCTAGACCCCTCCCCTCGCGTCACCACCCGTGCGGGCACGCCGATCATCAGAGCGGGCGTCGCCGGGAAACTCTCTCACCGGCGAAGGGGCGCACACCACCGGCCGCTATCTGTGAGAGCCTCACGCAGAGGGCTCGATCAGGACCACCGTGCCGTCCTCATGTGGGATGAGCGCCCGGCCCGTCGATCGGTCGCCATTCCGGTCACTGCTGATCCCACGCGACCGCCGCCGGCGCTCCGCCGACGGTTCCGCTCACGACGCGGTGGTCGCCGCTCGCGACCGCCATGTGGTCGTCGAGGATCGCGGACTCGCCAGGATTGATCGGATCGACTCCGGCGTCGCCAACGCTCTCGACGACGAACGGCTGCGCGCATTCGTTCGTGACGCGCACGGTGACGCGCGCGCCGACGCACTCGTCGAGGTCATGGTCGGGCGCGGCCGAGAGGCACGCAGGCGAAGTCTGTACGTTCGTGGCGTGGATTGGAAAGCAGCCGCCGCACGCTGTCTCCGCGGCGGGGATTGCGACGAGGGGGAGGAGCAGGACGAAAGCAAGGAAGCGCTTCATGGGCCGCGCCGCGCTGCAATCGACGTGCCCTCGCGCGCGTCGCGTCCTTCGTGCCCTCTGACCATGCAGCGTAAATATTGGTTCACGGCGATGGAGCATCCCCTGTCCCAGCTCCTTCTCCTCTCAGGGTCAGCACCGTTTCGAGTCGCTTCATGCGCTCCTCGTCAGCGCCGCGCCGCACCCCATCAGTCCTCGCAGTACATGCGGCTCGACAACACGCAGGCGGTCTGGACGATCACGGTCCAGGACATCCTGTGAGACGAGGGCCTCTCCGGAGGCCTCATCCAACCAGATCGTCCGGCTCCACCTCGAACGACGGCACGAGATAGTAGGACATCCGCGGGAGGCGCGATGACCGCGCCATGTGCGCCGGGTGGTCCTCGAAGGTCGCGGAGGCGGTCGTGCCGACCTCGGCCAGCGCGACCAGCTCTCCCCGCGCACCAGGCCAGAACGCGCGCAGGTCGCGCTCCTCGCCGGCCTTGTAGAACTCCAGATATGGACCTCCCCGTTGCGCCGAGAGCCGGCGTGTGGCGCTGTCCGTCCCCTTCATGCCAAAGACCAGATGGGTTTGCAGCGGCCCCACCGCGCCGAAGTAGACGAGGTCGCGGGCCTCGACGAGCTGGCGGCACGGCTCCTCGGGGAGGACGCGCGCGAGCTCGCTCCAGGCGCCCTCGGGGAGCTCGCGGAGCACGTCCCGCGCTTCGATGCACGCTTTGCGGTCGAGCTTGGTGACGTCGTTCCACGAGCCCCGCGCGACGACGATCCCCACGGCGAACGCACAGAACAACGGGACGTCGTGCGGCAGCACGTGCCACCTCGACGAGACCCCGGCGGGGACGAACGTGGCGGGCACGCGGTATTTGTCCCCCCAGCGCTGCACGCGATGCGAGAAGTCGACGAGCGCGCCGGGTCCGATGACGGCGCTCGCGGATCGCCCCACCACCGCAAACGGCCCGGGCTGAAAGCACGTGCTCACGTCTCGCAGCGAGTAGATGGTGGTGTCGCGCCCGCGGTCGAGGCGCCGCACCGCCAGCAGCCGGCGGGGCATCTTCTCGTCCCACGAGAGGCGCCTCGCGACCTCGCGCTCCCTGGAGAGCACGAGGCTCTGCAGCAGAGCTTGCTCGTCGGCCTCGATCCCCCGCGCGCGCCCCCGCCAGGCGTCGAGGCCGGCGCGGGGCACGTCCTCGACGTTGGCAAAGCGAAAGCCCCGCAGGAGCGCCCGCCACGCGTGGTTCTCCGCATCGTCGACGGCGCTCTCCGAGCGCGCCACCTCGCTCGACACGGTGCCGAGCACCACCGCGGCGGCGTGGTGCTCGACGACGCCGATCGCGACCAGGCCGTCTTCGTGGTGAGGGAGCCGGACGGGCACGAAGCGCAGCACCGCTGGGTGCTTCAGCGCAGCCGCGACGCCCTCGTCGTCCTCCGCCAGGAGGGCCTTGGTGATGAGGGCGTCGAGCTCGGGGCGGTGCGCGTCGGAGGGCGTTCCTGCGAGCTCGAGCAGCAACGCGAACGTCCGATCGTCACGGACGGCGCCGTGAAACCAGGTGACAGGCGGCTGCTGCGCGCGGAGCGCCTCGGTCGCTGCGTCGACGTCACCGCCGCTCTCGTCGAGAGCCTCGCGGCAGGCGGCGAGGCTCGCCCCCGTCCGCTGCCGCAGCATCATCAGGAGCTTGGCTCGATTCGAGAGCGAAGCAGGCTCGGTCATCGGGACGCGACAGAAAACGTAGCCTACTGCGCGGCGCTTTTGAACCGCGTCGACGAGGGAGCGGCGGATAGGACATCCGTGGCATCACGCGCCGCCGCCGAGGGAGGCCCCCACGCCCCCTGTTGCGCGCGCACGATCGCCTCCAGTTCCTCGATGCGATCGTCTCTCCAGCCGCGCGTCACGATCGTCGAACGCGATGCGCGCCGCATCTCGATGCAAGCAGGCGAACGCGCACGCCGGTGGAACGACATCCATCGCAGATCCAGGCGGTGAACGCCTATGTCGAAACCTCCCATCCGCGCTCCTGGTTGAAGCCTCGAACAGGCGCGAGATCTCATCGAGATAGCGAAGCGCCGAGGCCTCGCGCTCCGGCTGCTCGTTCCCACGCTCGCGAGGCGCGACAAGGGTGGTGATGAACGACATCGACGCAGCCAGTGGACCGATCACGATCCGCGCGCCATTCGCTCGGTGATCCGCGAAGCGGACGTGGTCCGCTGCAGGCCTGGACTACGCACTACGTTAGCGCGGCACATCCCGAGGGAGGCGCCAGACCGAACACTGGGACAAGTGTTCGATCTCCTTCGTGAGCCATCGATTCAGCGGCACCAGCATACACTGCCTGCCCCATGGTGAGTCCAAACGCATCTGCGAAGTCAGGAGGCGAGCGCCGTGTCGATGAAGGCGCGG
The DNA here is from genome assembly GCA_001931535.1 of Minicystis rosea. Taxonomy (GTDB): domain Bacteria; phylum Myxococcota_A; class Polyangia; order Polyangiales; family Polyangiaceae; genus Minicystis; species Minicystis rosea. Next base: position 2,004 of record CP016211.1, on the reverse strand, counting down.
AGCTTCGCCTGCGCATGTACTGCCGATCATTCGGGCCAGGCGGAGCTGAGAATGATGTCGACGAAGTCCTTGCGTTCGAAGGTCGGGTCGAAGTGGGCGAGGACGTCATCATTCATGGTTCCGAACGTCGTGTCCGGGCGGTCCTTCATCCCGGCATAGAACGCGGCGAGGATGCGATGCTTGAAGTCCGGGCGGGGATGCGCGGCGACCACCTGCGCGATCTGCTCCTCGGTCAGCTCCTCGAGTGAGAAGCCGAGGACGTCGGTCTCCACTCCGGCGGTGACCAGCGCGATCTCCGGCTCGAGGTGATAGGGGACCTCGGGGGTGGTGTGCAGGGCGATCGAGAGCCACACCGTCCGTGCGTCCTGTGCGCTGTAGCCGTGCGCGAGGAGGAAGTCGCGGGCGGCGTCCGCGCCGTCGATCTCGAATCTCTGGTCCTTGCGCCCGTACGTCTCGGTCAGGCCGAGGTCGTGGAACATGGCGCCCACGTAGAGCAACTCGGGGTCGGCGGTCAGCCCACGGGCGCGGCCCTTCAACGTGCCCCAGAGGAACACCCGGCTGGAGTGGTCGAACAAGAGATCGCTGGTCGCCGCCCGGACCAGCTCGGTGGCCTCGCGGACCAACGGGGTGTCGGGGATGCGAACGTCGGCAATGTTGGCGAGGATCTGGCTCATGTCATGGACTCCTTCAGGTCGTGACGGTGGTTGGCGGTCGAAGTCGGTACATCGCGGCGAACGCGCGCATCAGGCCGGCGCCCCCCTCGGCGCGGCCCCGCGTACGCCGCGGCCACCGCGCCGAGCAGCGCGCCGACGGTCCACGCGATCTCCCGATGATCCCGTCGCACGCCCATGTCGGTTCCTCCCCGCCAGCGCACGCCGCACGCGCGGGCATGCGGATCCCATGGTGCCCGCCCCCCGCCCGTCGCAAGACCGAGGAGGATTGCCGGCGCCCCGCCGCCGGCCTCCGCGCATGCGTCGTGTCGCCATGATCGTCACCTTCCCCGCGCGATCCATGCTCGCCCTCTGATCGCGGCCCTCGCGCTCGCGGCCTGCGCCGATGGCGCGCCGCCGCCCGCCGCCCATCCACACGGCTGCGGAGCTCGCGAGCGCGGCGAGGGTGCCTATGCGCTCGCCGGCGCCCCTCTTCGCGAGCGCTCCTCGAAGAACCGCGAGGCGAGCGTCGAGCCGCGCATGTCGGCGTAGACGTTCCAGCCCGTCAGCGTGCAGGTGAGGGCGCCCTCGCGGGCCAGTCGTGACGTCCTGCACGCGGCTCATTGGCTGCGGCAGTCAGCACGCCAGATCTTCACTGGCGCGCTCGGCATCGAACTCCATGGATGCGAAGTGTCAGTCCTCGATCCGGTTGATCGATGGGATACATGCCGCCGTTCGAAGACCTGATCACGACGGCCGCGGAGCCGTCGACGCCGTCCCCGGCCATGATCAACTGGGAGACTGGCCGCCTGATCCCGGCCTGGTTTGGGCTCGACTTTGCCAACCCGTTTGCGCTGGCTACGCGCTCGCGCGCGGGAGGCGCACGAGCGCGACGGCAGCAGTCGCCCAGCATGCGTGACGGGGCGTGACTCGTGCGCGGACCTCACCACATCGCGCTCCGTGAAGCGCCTCGCCCCGCCCGCGGTCGCGCCCGCAGCCACGACTGCAGCCGGGACTTCCTCGCCCAGACGAAGAAAGCCGGCAGGGCGCACGGGGCAGGCTTCCTCCTCAACCATCCTCTTCGTTATCCTCGCGCCCGTGCGATGGGCGTGAAGGTCCACCTCGACGCGGCGGATCCTCGGGCAGGCGCTGACGCCACGCTCCCGCAGAGGGCCGATCTCGACGCCACGCTCTCGCGGTCTTCGGCGCCGCCCTCCGGCCTGCGCGAGGCCGCAGGCCCAGCGTTCCCCGTCGCACATTGGGACAAGTACGAGCCTGTGCGCTTCCTCGGCGAGGGCGCGATGGGCCGCGTGTTCTTGGCGCGCGATCGCAGGCTCGGCCGCGAGGTCGCATC